>PCXA01000009.1 GCA_002796325.1 Deltaproteobacteria bacterium CG11_big_fil_rev_8_21_14_0_20_47_16
GATAATGAATGCGGATGGGAGTAATCAAAAGCCTGTCACGTCCGTAACTGCCTCAGGAATCGCGTGTGCCAATCCCCAATGGTCTTCCGATGGTTCCATGATTGTCTTCCAATCAAATCAAAAGGTGGATGGTAGCAACGTCAATGGTGGCACTCAAAATATTTGGGTAGTCGGAGCAGATGGCACGGGCCTTAAGGCCTTAACAGCAATAACCGCACAAGGTGTGACCAGCGGCTTTCCCCAATGGTCGTTCTAAAGAGAGGAGTTGCCATGCAATCATACCCGGTACTTTGTTTTAATACGGCCTCCTTGAGAGAATTTGTGGAATTCTGGAGCAAGGTGTACGGTTCACCATCCGTTGAAAAACTTTATACAGATCACATCAGCAAAAAGCGGTTCGATGCCGACGATATTCTTGCGCTGTATCAATGGAAGAATGGAACGCCTTTGAGTGAGCGTAAACGTGACTCCGTGGAGACTAATATAGTCGCGAAGCTCCACATCATCAACGAATTGAAATTGGATTACAGTGAAGAGGCCTTCCAGAAAAATTTTAAGGACATGACCGCTGTTTGGAAAATATTTCTGAAAAATATTATCTCACCAAGCCAGTTCGCCATTTTCGATATGCACGTCTTTCGGGCCTTTTGGTTTTTAACAACCGGTGAGATCAGAGAGATTGATGATGTCCTTACTGATGCTATTCTAAATACCCATAAGGAACGGGCGAAAGAGGATCTGTACAACATTAAATATCTGCCATTTATCCGCAGCTTGATGCACGACGACATTCCTCTCAAAAAAAATGATGAGTGTTTGATGATGTTTGGAAAATTTTTAAGGTCAGAGTTTTCAAGGGCTTTGTTGCCGAATTCAAAATCTGACAAATGATCGGTTTGTATCCCGGGCGAGTCCATATATGTGATGACTTAGCCAATCACTAAATGGGAGGATGAATGGCCACATTTATAAACACATGTCCTAAGTGTAATTCGAATACTGTTAGTGAGTTTAAAAAAGGCACCAATGCCTTCTGGATATGTCTGATCGGAGGGTTTGCTTTCCTTTTTGTCTGGTGGCCTGCGTTGTTTCTCGCAATACCCGCAGCGCTAATGTGTAAGTCAGACGTGTGGTATAAATGCGACAGTTGTAAGTTAAAGTGGAAGTGAATTGCCCATATGACTTGCGATGACTTGAATAAGGCCATGACAGCAGCTAAGCGGATATCGAAATCACTGGCCGCAAAGTATGAAAGTGCTTTTAAAGAAGTTAGGCCGTACTTGGTTTTTTCAAGTCGCTTAGGGCAAGTTGAAATCGATGCTTCGCTTGAAAAGCAAACCTCTGATTTTCCAGAAATGTTCACGGAAGAGACCCGAAAAGCAAAATTCAAGGGTGATATTGTCTATTTGGATAACGTTTGTATTGAATTGCGATTTACATCGCTTGCTTACGAACTGATCTGGCTTTTACAGAAAGACCCACTTGTTGATCGCGCGCTGACTCCGCAAACTCATGCTTCGATCAGGATTGTCATTGGAACGGTAATCAACTTATCCAAGGCGTCTTAAAGGACCTGTGTCTGGCCCCCCAACCTCCATGACCTACATTGCATATATAGGGTGATTGAGATATGGAGGTCCAATGTCGAAGCGCTACCTCACCAAATCCCGCTTTAAACTGGCTGTGGAGTGTCCCACCAAACTCTATTATGCAGGCAAAGAGAACGAATATAAAAACAATATGCAGGGTGCCAACACGCGGTTGCATGGGGTCCGTATCAAGCTTCCATAGCCAAATGCCGAGATCGTTGGTACTATAAAACAAGTGAGGATTGAATATGGCTGAGACCAAGAATTTTTCCGAAAAACTCGATGAATGTCTGGGTCAGCATCAGCAGGAGAAGCAGCGGACTCAGCGTCAAGTTGAAGGTACAATGAAACAGTTGGCCGAAAAGCGCGATGCTTTTAATAATGAGGCCTTTCGAATTCTCACTGCTGTTGTGTACCCAAAAATGCAGGAACTATCCCGCCGGTTTGATAACGCCAAGTTGGCTGATCTTGACAGGCAAGTTGGGTTGCATTGTCGGTGCAATTTCTCGCACGCCGCTCTTTTCCCAGCCACGGCCCAATTAGACATTTCAATGTCACCGGGTGAGAATTACGATTCTTACATGGTTCATTATGACCTCGAAATACTTCCCATTTTGATGGCGTACAAACCCCACGATGAGGCCAATTTCCCCATCAGAAAATCTTCAGAGGCCTTGATCGACCAATGGGCAGAGAAAAAGATTTTTGAATTTATTAACACGTATCTCAAATTAGAAGTCGACACTCACTATCAGAGCGACAATATGATGGTTGATCCGGTGTGTGGCATGTCATTTCCCATCCAACAAGCCGCGTGCAGCGTCAAATCAGGCGAAAAAACGTTTTATTTTTGCTCAACAGTGTGTAGAGAGGCGTTTCTCAAAGAGCGCAGCTAGCCAATAAACAAAGCATTTGACGGTAAGAAACGCGGGGAGTAGCCTCGAGACGATATGACAAAACGTCGGTGTACAGTTTATCAAGTGATGGCAGTTTTGGTGGCCCTGTATGGGGTCATGTCGGCCTGTATTTGCACGGATCATGCGGCTTCCCAGATGGCCATGCCGGCCTGCCATCATTGTAGTCCCTCCCAGGATGATGCCGCGGGGGCTCAGCTTGCATCCCATCATCAGTGTTGCGGAATGGAGCGCGCGCCAATCGCAGTTGAAAAAGTCTCATCTCCGATTCCAATACAATCTGGGATGGTTGTGTTGCTGTCGTCCGCTGTGTTATTCTCCGACGCGAATTCTAGAACTATTGCATTGCCCAGTCTCTCTCATGCTCCCCCAAACGAACTCCCGATTTATTTTACCACCCAGCGTTTCGTGATTTGAAATCCTCCGCAGGTTTGTTAAACACTAACCACGGAGGAGTGTATGAAATTTCTGCGTCTATTTTGGATTTTTCCCGTTCTACTGCTAGTTGCGGTGGGAACGGTGTCGTGTAGCAAAAAAGATCCCAATGTTCTGTATTATACTTGCCCGATGCATCCGCAAATTCAAAAATCAGAACCAGGCCAATGCCCAATATGCGGCATGTCGCTGGTGCCGGTCAAAAGGGATGAGATCCCATGAGGATGCTTGTTATTTTTATTTTTCTGAGTCTCTTTGGGGTCAAAGTTTCTTTGGCGCATGAAGGGGAGCGTCATATTGAAAGTCAGCCCCCCACGTTGGTAGAGGATGCGAGTCTTCTCAAGGCAATCAATGCGGAGTACCTCGCAACGATCAAGCCAATCTTCAGACGTGCCTGCTTCGATTGTCATTCCACCCAGACGCAATATCCGTGGTACCACAACATCCCCGGAATTAAGCAGTGGATTGACAGCGATATCAAAGAAGCAAGGAAACATCTGGATATGACAAATGACTTTCCTTTCCAGGGGCATGGGAGCCCTCAAAAGGATTTTGAAGCGATCCGAAAAACGATCCAGCAAAACACGATGCCCCCATTCCGTTACAAAATGATGCATTGGGACGCGGGTCTTACGGCGTCCGAAAAAGAGGGTGTTTTGAAGTGGATCGACGACAACCAAAAGAAAGTACAAAACTAACTCAACCTTGGAGGAAAATATGAAGATTACTACGATGATTTTTTTGGTGATGGTGAGTGTGGTGGGCAATACGCCACTTATTGCAGCAGAAAATGCGCCATTTAATGCTGCCCCCCCAGTTCAGAAAACCATCAGCCTGGATTCGCGGATTGATGCATCCAATATTCGTATTGCCAGTCAGGGAAATAAAGTTCTCATTTCTGGGACGGTGGGGAGTCTGATTGAGAAACAATTGGTGGAGGAAGCCGCAAAGAGTGTGGTTGGCAGTGATTACAGTGTGAGTGGACTTAAGGTGGTGCCGCCAATGGTGTCAGATGTGGATATTCAACGTAGTATTGAAACATCTGTGCCGTCTCATTGCCAAGTAAAGCTCCAGAACTTTGAAGTGCAGGTCAGGGATGGTAATGTCACCCTTTCTGGACAGACCGACAGTCTTCACCATAGCACCATGGCCGGATACGTGGCATCTACCATTCGCGGTGTCAAAAGTGTCACAAACCGCATTGTCGTGGATGATAACCGGGCCTCTGATAAGCTAATCCGTGAAAACATCTCGGCTGTGTTAGATGATTATCTGAAAAAGAATAATATCAATTGGTTGGGCATTGCTGTCAAAAATGGAGCGGTGACTTTGAGCGGAGATGTAGACAATTATGAACAGGAACGTCATATTACGGACGTTGTCCAGCGGTTGCCGGGTGTGGTGTCATTGAAAAACAAGCTGGTTATAAGAAGTGAACATTATGGCCAGAGGGATAGAACCGGTCGGTATTAAGAAAATAGTGTTGCAAACAACAGGGTTTTGTATTTGATGCTTTACCACCGATGAAATTTGACCTTAAAAATATTCGGCTTGCCACCGTTGTCATTTTAATTGCCTTTATTTTTTCGGCAACGGAATGGCATGTGGATCACGACCACGATGCCAAACCATCGGAGTGCCAATGCTGTCTGCAGTGCTGTCCCTCTCATAATCTTGCCCCATTGCCTGATCAAATGACTTCCTTGATTGGGCAACCCATTGCCACTGAGTTTGTTGAATCAATCAATATCGTTCATCAATTATTGATTCCTTCCAAAATAGACAGACCCCCCATCGCTTAAATATTCATCAGCAGTGCCAAGACAAAATAAATTCTGAGTGAGGATAATCTCGATGAGACTCTTTTTGATTTTGCTCGTTGCGGGCATATTCAGCGTGTCCGTAGTGGAGGCCTGTACTGTTACCACCCCACAGGACATTCTAACATGCGCGTTGGAAAAACATCCCGATGTGATCAATGCGGAGTCTGAGAAATTGCGTGATGACCACCTGGTCGATATTGCAAAGCAGCGGCCCAATCCGGTGCTCCAAAGCCTTTTCTTGAGCGGGAAAAATTTTAACGATAGCAACTTAACGGAGAACTCTCTTTTGCTGACGTTTGAATTGGGCGGCAAACGGAAATCCCGGATCAACCAGGCATCGGTGCTTGCTGAAAAGTCGGGCCTTGAAGTGAGGCGCAATAGAGAGGAGATAGCCCTTCGAACCGTTCTGACTTTGTATCGACTTCGACAAATCAGATCAGAACTAAGTCGTATTGAAGAAACTATATCGACCTTTAGCAAAATTATCACCGCGCTTAAATCCCGTCCCAAGCTGACGCCAGAGCAGGAAGTATCCCAATCCTCCTTTAGTCTCGTCAGGGAGGATTATAAACTCAAGAAGATTACTTTGATTCAGGAACAGGCGGGGCTCGTGGCTTGGCTCGAGGTGGCGACTGGGGTGCCGGAACAGATTATTTTGCGGCATCTTCCACTCCCCAAGGCCAATTGGCCGGAATTCCCCGTCTCGATGGAAACGGAGTCATTATCCAATGCTACAGTTGCACTTGCGCGTTCCGAGAAAACCCTCGCAGAACGAAATAGCGCCATTGCCAAATCCAAGGCCTGGCCTGATCTGCAGATAGGGCCTAGTTTTGCCACAGAAGACCTGATGGGTAATGGTAGCAGCACAGGGTTTTTGGGCGGCTTTAGTCTTTCTGTTCCAATTCCAGTCTTGAACCTCAACCGCGGAGGGAAGGCCTTTGCACAGGCCGATCAGTCTCGCGCCGAAACCAATCTGGACCTGACCATTCAAAAGACCAGCGCTGAGAAAATTCTGCAATTCAAGCGGTATCAGGCGGCGATCAAGGCGCTGCGGTCAACGCGGCAGATCAACGGTATGGCGACTGATCATGAAAAGATCGAAGAATTTTTTGAGAAGGGATTGGTCACCAGCGTTTTGGTGATTGAGACCCATCGGCAACTTTATGATATTACCCGCACCCGTAATGAGCAGGAACTCACTGGCATCGATGCCCTTTGGAAACTTTACATCCTCGAGGGCACAGCCCTCGATGCAAAAATTTAAGCGGGGGAATTTATGATCAATAAAATTATTCAATTTTCAGTCAAAAACCGCTGGATGGTCCTCCTCCTAGCCATTCTGACGATGGTGGCAGGATGGATCGCCTTTGAAAATCTGACCATTGATGCCGTTCCAGATATCACCAATGTCCAGGTGTCGGTGAGCAGTGTGGTTGAGGGACTTGTGCCCGAAGAGATTGAACGGGTCATCACTTATCCCATTGAAGCCGCAGTCAATGGCATCGCAAAAGTAACGCATATTCGGTCGCTTTCAAAGTTTGGCCTCTCTCAAGTGACAGTCAATTTCGAGGACGGGACAGATATTTACTGGGCGCGTCAGCAGGTGGCTGAAAGGCTGTCCGCTGTTTTGGGCGAATTGCCCAAGGGTGTGCAACCCAAGCTGGGGCCGATTTCCACTGGTCTCGGTGAAATCTTTATGTACACGGTGGAATCGGATACCCCGCTTGTAGGACCGGAGCGCAAGGCGCAACTGATGGAGCTTCGGGCCATTCAGGAATGGGTGATTCGCCCGAGATTAATGACGGTACAAGGAGTGGCCGGGGTGGATACCACCGGAGGTTATGAGAAACAGTATCACATCCAACCCAACATCAAGACCATGAGGGAGTTGGGTCTGAGTTTTGAAGATTTGCATGCTGCCCTGGAGGCCAGTAATAAGAATGTGGGTGGTGGATACATTGAGCAGGGAAAGGATCTCTTCCTGGTTCAAGCGGTTGGTTTATTTGCCTCGGCCGATGACATTCGGAGGGTTCCCGTTAAAATCTTGGAAAATTTGCGCGTTGTGACCATCGGCGATATTGCTACAGTCACTGTAGGTAGCGGTTTGCGCGTGGGTGCTGCATTGGTGAGTGGAAAAGAAGCAATTTTGGGTACGGTGTTTCTTCTGATGGGTGAAAATAGCCGGGTAGTGGCCAAAAGGGTGGCCGAACGCTTCGATGAGATCAAAAAAAATCTCCCCCAAGGGATCAAGATTGAAACTCTCTATAATCGCGCAGAGGTGGTGGACGCCACATTGGATACGGTCATCCATAATCTCCTGATGGGTGCGATTTTGGTGGTTATCATTCTCTTGTTGTTCCTGGGAAATCTGAGGGCGGCGGTCATCACAGCCATTACAATTCCGTTTGCCCTTCTGTTTACCTTCCTGCTGATGAAGGCGCGGGGTATCTCTGGGAATTTGATGAGTCTGGGTGCTCTCGACTTTGGTATCATCGTCGACGGGGCTGTTATTGTCATGGATAACTGTGTGCGAGTTGCGCATGAAAGAATCAAGGGTCTCGGCCGCGCCTTGACACGCTCCGAACTCCAGGAAACGGTGGTCCATGCCACTATCGAAACACGAAAGGCGGCGGGCTTTGGTGAGTTGATAATTGTTCTGGTTCTTTTGCCCATCTTTGCCCTGACCGGTATTGAAGGCAAAATGTTTAAACCAATGATTGCCTCATTCTGTTTTGCCCTCCTCGGGGCTTTGATCTTTTCCTTCACAGCGGCTCCGGCGCTCGCCTCTCTTTTTTTGAGTGGAAAGGTTGCAGAAAACGAGCCTTGGCTGATGCGAAAGGCGCGCGATGCCTATCATGGTCTTCTGTTCTGGAGTTTGAGTCATCGGAAATATGTGTTGTCAGGCGTAGGAATCATACTGATTGTCGGTTTTGCTCTTTTTGCTCGCTTGGGTGCAGAGTTTGTCCCGCAGCTTAATGAGGGATCCATCGTCGTGATGCTTCAGCGAGACGTCAATATCAGTATGACGGAAGCAGTGCGGATGCAGGAAGAATCGGAAAAGCTCATTATGGATTTCCCTGAAGTGGCGAAGGTTTTTTCACGCACTGGAACCGCCGAGGCGGCCACCGATCCGATGGGAATCTATCAGACCGACACGTTTGTGATGCTTAAGCCGAAAAAAGACTGGCCCAAAGTAGATGGCCGCCGTCGCGGAAAAGATGAGCTTGCCGAGGCAATCGCTGAAAAACTCAGAAAAGAAATGCCGGACCAGGAACCGATTCTGACCCAGCCGATCCAGATGCGGTTTAACGAATTGATGGAAGGGACGCGTGCTGATATTGCGGTCAAAATATTTGGCGACGATCTTGAGCAGCTACTAGAGCAATCAGAGAAGGCTGAAACCATCTTGAAGAAAATCCCGGGTGCCGGAGATGTGGAGGCCGAAATTTCTGAAAAGGCCAAGCTGCTCAGAATTACCCCCAACCATACCTTGCTGGAAAAAATGGGCATCCCGGTCCAAGCAGTTCTGGATACGACTTCCACGGCCATCGGTGGCCTGGAGGCTGGGACCTTATATGAAGGTGTTCGACGATTTCCCATTGTGATTCGTGCCAATGAACAGGAACGTTCTGATCCTGAAGTGATTAAAACTCTTCCGGTCTCGATCGGGCCCTATTTAAATGTTCGCATTGCAGAGGTGGCTGATGTGGCGCCGACAGAAAGTTTTGGGCTGATCATCCGTGAAAATGCCAAACGACGGGCCGCCATTCTGGTGAATCCCCGTGGGCGCGATACGGAGAGCTTTGTAATGGAAGCGAGGGCGACTTTGGAAAAGGAAATTCCACTTCAGGCCGGTTCTTATTTTGAATGGGGCGGGAATTTCAAAAATCTGGAGAAGGCCAAGGCCAGGTTGATGCTCCTGATGCCGCTGGTCCTTCTTTTGGTTCTTGTGATGATCTATGTTGTTTTCCGAAATCTCTTTCAAACCCTTCTCATTTTTAGCGGGGTTCCCTTGGCGATGGTGGGCGGCATTGTGATGCTCTTAATTACCGGCTTACCATTCAGCATCTCCGCGGGCGTTGGGTTTATCGCCCTCTCGGGCATTGCCATCTTAAACGGCGTGGTGCTCATCAGTTATATCAATCTCCTCCGTCAGGAGACAGGGCATTCCGGTGTTACCCTTGTGTTTCAGGGTTGTCTGATGCGCTTGCGACCAGTATTAATGACAGCCTTGGTCGAAATATTTGGCTTCCTGCCCATGATGTTTTCGACGGGGTTGGGCGCCGAGGTCCAGCGTCCATTGGCGACAGTCGTCATTGGCGGTGTCTTCTCATCCACCTTGTTGACGCTGGTTGTCCTGCCGCTAGTGTACTTGATGTTTGAAGGCCGGTCACGGAGCCAGCCCGAATAACCGTAGCGCCACAGTTGACAAAAGACCGGTTTAAGTTTTGGAATCATCATTATATGAGCACTCGAAAAATATTTGGAAATGTGGTGGATGCATATAAGGCTGCTGAACGTATCAATCGAAAAAGATACGCTGGGTAAGTCTCACCCGGTATGTCCTGTATAAATACTGCCACTTAATGCTGAGGTATTTTTTTCGAGCCGATACCATGGCTGCTCAGGGGTTCTTGACTTCAGAATTAGTTCGCGATAGCCATCATTTTATGGCTGACATTTATGACAATGACGATGAGCAACGTGAGAGTTGGCTGACGTGGCTGATTGTATTTTTGAAAAGAGGATTGCGACCAGTTGATTATGTAACAATTCATGGCCCGCACTCACCTCAGGCTAGCTACATGTGGGGTGAAGCGGAATGTGAAAGTATTTACGGACGGGGATTGGATGTAGTATTTCAAACATCTAAATGTCATTCAATTTGGGATGTGCGGGGAGTTAGAATCAAGGAAAAGGAAAAAAACACATTGTTGCCTATAGTTGAGATAAGTAAGCTTCCAAAAAAATGGCAAGAAGAGATTAAAATTTCAAAGGTCGAGTTGGCCATGTTGAAACGCAGCAAACGGTAATTCTATAATAGAGTGTCCCAGCGTAATTCCATTCAACCTGTTAAAACACAAGCTCCTATTTTTGCAGTGAGAGGAAATGGGGCAGACATCGCACCTTGGTCGAGTGTTTTTTGCAGAACTCTCTTCCCAATGAAATAAAACCCACATGTAAGGAGAATCGCAAGTTGGGTGAAATTAGGGCTTGGAGTGTGTCCTCATCGAAATCACTGTTCTTTATCCAGCCAAGCCTTAGTGCTACCCGCTTTCTCGGTATCTTCCTTCTTAATTCTTTGTATAGGGGGCAAAAAAACAACCAATCTGCGGTTGCCAGCAGTTATTACTCACTTAACGCGACGGGATCGTCGTCGTTGTCTGGTTCAATTTGTGTAAGAGATTTTTGGGGAGCGGGGATAATGACAATCATGTCCTCAATTTTTTTCAGGTCCTTCCTGGTTTGCTCAATAATTTTATTGAGGCAGTTGAAACAATGAATCCTCTTTCTTGAATATGCACCAGATTTCATGGGAATAATTACAGCATTTTCCCCCATGCAGATCGCTATTTCACATTTACTACATTTTACTTTTCGAGCGGCTTGATAGGGCATGGGTTTCCCATTACAACCGCTTAAGAGAGATGGTGTGTTAGCCATTGGCGAGTGCTTTCTTTAGTTGTCGTGTTGCGACATCGAGAAGGCTAGGTAGATGACCCATAGCAGTTTTAAAATTCTCAATAGGCCATTGTTCACGCGGCCCCTTGTTTGGCATTTTTTTCGCGAGGGCTTGTGTCAAAATGATTGTAGCAATTACAAGATTTTGACCACGCATAGCTGTTTTTGTTTGAAGTTCAATACCGTTTGGAAACAGGCCGCATCTGTTAAGTAAAATCTTAGCGTAGTGTTTTGTATCATCAAAGAGGCGCTTCCGTGCCTCTTGGTAGTCTCTTTGTGGGTGTACAGTGAAGGGTGCAGCAGCGTCTATTTTTCGTACCCCCCCGGTTCCTCGCTTGGCTTTTTCAAACATCTCCTGTGCAGCTGAAGGATCGAGACCAAGTGATGCCAGTTGTTCTCGTATGGCATTCAGCATTACCTCATCATCTGAGTCGATGACATCTTCTTCATAGAGGTGTTCTACAATTTCCTCCTCAATCCTTATGTCATCGTGTGCGCGCTTGCGTGCTGAACCTTCTTTGACTTCTCTGGGGGGCTCGGGATCTTCACCTGCGATAACTTTTGCCCAAAACTCCTCATCATCTTTCTCGAAATCTCGAAAATCTTTGAGCAGGGTATCCTGGTTCATCCCAACATGAGTCACTATATATCCATAGTTGTCAGGATGTGTGGGATCATTTTGCACAACAACACGCATGGTGCGACCGATAAATTGGAGGAATGGTGCTAATGAACGAAAAGGTCTAAAAATTGCGGCAACACTAAGCTTAGGATGGTCGAACCCTTCTCCCAACATGGCTACCTGAACGATGCAGTCAAGGCGGCCATTTCTAAGATCCAGCATGACACGATCCTGATCTTCTTGAGACATATGGCTATGGAGGATTTCGCATTCGAAGCCGCGTACTTTATAAAGTGAGCAGACCTGCTTTGCATGGCGAATGGAGCAGGCTACAGCGATGATCTGATGTCGTGTGCCAGATACGCGGAGTTTTTCAAGCTTCTCTAGGCTGTTGTTTACAATGTTCGTGTTGCAAGCTTCAGAAAGGGCTATGTTTTTACTGAACCATTCTTCATCCTTCATTTTTATTACTTCAGAGAGGGAATAAGTTCTCTTTCCGCCGTCTGCTGTAAAGACGATGACTTCATCTGGTGCTGTATAGCTGGCTGTTAACTTCTTAATATACCCTTTGATGGCGGCTTCTCTAAACGAATATCGGTATACAAGGTCTCCCTTTATTTCCTTTCTGTCGCTGCGAAATGGAGTTGCGGTTAAATTTAAAACCTTCGCGTTTGGAAATAAGGTAAAAACTTTTTGCCAACTTGATGCTGCGTTGTGATGAGCCTCATCGACAATGATCATGTCAAAAAAATCGGGGCCAAATTTGTGCAGCCACTTTTCATCAACAAGTGCAAGTTCCTGAATGTTGGTAACTACAATGTGTGATTGGTTCACGACATGAATATTAGATTTGTCGAGGGTGGTGATTAGTGGCCCTCCGACCATATCTTTATTTTCCAATATTCCTCTGCGACGAAGAAAACATTTCTGGCGGTTGTTGACATCAAGGTTCTCGTAAAGTTCCTTCTTAATAGTGAGGTTTGGAGCTATGTAGAGCACGCGCCCTTTACAGATTCCAAATGGCGCAATTGCAGCCATTCCTGATTTTCCGCAACCCACGGGGAGTTGGACAATTGCAGTTTTGCCACCGTCAGTAAAATAGTTGTAGATGCGTTCATATCCCTCTTGTTGAGGTTCGCGAAGTTGGGGGTTTTCGATGATATTATAATTAACTGCCACGAAGAAGTTCTTGATGGTTTTCTTGGTGTTCAGCCATTCATCAAGCTGGTTTTTACTAAAGCGCCATTGCTTGCCAACTTTATTTGCAGGAATATTCCCCTCCTGGGCCATTGAATAGAGGAGGGTTTTGCCTAAATTTAGGTGCTTTGCCGCTTCTTCAACGCTGAGCCATTTTTGAGTTTCCATGTCCGCTTACTATCGTTTGTTATCGTTTGTTGTCAATGGCAATCGAAAAATATAAATTGTTCAATGCCAACGATCGAAGCGCGGCTCCCACTTATTTAGCTTCTATTTAAGTCAGGCTTCGTCAGGCGGGGTTCCGTATCAGCCTATAAAAACGGTTTAAAAATCCCCCAAAAGACATTATTGGCTGCATTATGGCAACTGACCCCAAACAAAAGAAGACCACCCGCTGCTTCGTCTACACCCGAGTCTCCACAGAAGAACAGCTCCGCGCCGGATTTGATTCCCTTGAGAGTCAGGAAAATTCCTGCAAGCACTTCATCCAAGCCCGGGAGCCTGAGGGGTGGGTGTACGTCAAAACATATTCCGATACCGCCACAGGTGCGAACATCAATCGGCCCGGTCTTCAAGCCCTCCTTCAGGACATCCGCGATGGCCATGTGGACCAGATCGTTACCTATAAGATAGACCGCCTAAGTCGTAGCATCGCCGACTTTTATGACCTCTGGCGACAGTTTGAAGAACTTAAGGTGCAGTTGGCCTGCAGTACGCAATCTATTGATACGAGCGATGGTACGGGTCGGCTCATGCTGAACATCCTGTTGAGCTTTGCCCAGTTTGAACGTGAAATTAATTCGCAGCGCGTGCGGGATAAACGCGAGCAGTCGCTTAAAGCGGGGTTTTGGCAAGGGGGCTGGGTGCCGTTTGGGTTTGATCACGTCAAATCTCAAAAACATGAGCGGATGATGTTGGTGCCACACCCTAAAGAATCCGAAGCGATACGAATCATCTTCGATCATTTTCTAAAAACGGGATCCCAAGCTACTGTGAAGGACCTCATCAACTCAATGGGGTATCGGACCAAGGAACGATTGCAGAAGAGCAAAGAAAAGGACACGCGCCGTGTGGGTGGCAAACGATTTGATGAAGACGACATTACGCGCATCCTCAAAAATCGTGTCTATATAGGGGAGTTGTATGACGAGAAGACCCAGACTGTTTATGATGGTCAGCACGAACCCATTATTTCCGACAAAGCGATTTGGGTAAAAGCCCAGGAAATTTTGAATGAAAAAGCGGTCGAGAGAAAAGGGAATCAGAAGGGGATTAAGCCCTATCGTGATAAGTACGTCTTCTTCCTGAAGGGCCTTGTTCACTGTTCCGACTGTAACTCCACCATGACCACATCGTTTTCGGGTAAGGTGTCTGCGGGTAAGCTGCCGTATCTATATTATACATGCACCGACGTGAATGAGGCAGGACAGGCCTCAACGTGCTCGATAAGGAGCCTTCCTGCGCGACCATTGGAGGACTTGATTATAGAGGCAACGGTCAATCTGGCCAAGAATCCCAGTCTGATTGAAGAGACGATTAAAAGCGCCCAGATGAAGGCAAAGAAGGAGATTGGCCCCATTGAAAAAGAATTGGCCCAATATCTTACAAGAAGGGCGAATATTGAAACGCAACTAAGTCGGCTTCTTCAGCTAACGGTGGCCAAGGGCGTTGAGGCCCTTTCCCAGGTAGCTCGCAAAGAACTTGAGGGTTTGGATCAGGAAAAGCGGGTCGTTGATTCAGAGGTGTTCAGGTTACAGCGTGCGCAGGCAGACCGGAAAGACAGGCTGATAAATTTGGAGATCGTCCATAGGAGCCTTTCACATTTTGCCGAGGTGGTGGACAAGATGACGTTGGAAGAGAAGAAGATGTACTGCCAGGCCCTCATCGAACGCGTTGATGTGTACCCGTGGGACCCCACCGAAAAAGAGAAAAGCCCTCCCAAAAAAATATCCAAGGAGGGCCTTCTCAATCCTGAACCCAAGCTCAAAACCAAAAACAAGTGGTACCGATTAAAGATCCGATACCGAGAACTCCCTGATGTTTCAACCTCTTCTGGAGGCGGGGGTTCGAGTTTGGGTTTACACCGACTTGGCTCCGCGAGCAAGATTCGAACTTGCGACCGATCGGTTACAGTTTGTTCCGCAGTTTTCACTGCAGCCTGGACTATATCATCACCGTATCACTTCGTGATTTAGGTGGTGGGCGCTCGTGAGGGAGTATTCTTTCGTCACCCTCTAGTCTCTGCACCTTCCTCCCGCCTTTGACATCGGGAGGCTTGGCTCAGGATTGCCATGCTGTTGCCAGCGAAGGTTTCCCTGAATTCACCCACTGTTCACCGCACCATTTCTAGTGCGGGCTGCCTGTTCGGCGTGAAGTTCTCGATGACAGTTGGCACATAGCATCACACATTTATCGAGTTCGCTTTGAACTCGTTCCCAACTTCGGGTGTATCCTTTTGCAGAAATACTAAAGTCTTTCTGCATAGGATCAGTGTGATGAAACTCGAGAGCGTCCATGCAACGAGCGTAACCGCATCCTTCACACTTGCCGCCTTTGTAGGCTACTGCAAGTTCGCGTACCTTACGCCGTCTTTTGTGAACGGCTTCGATCAGGTAACTGCGTCGGTCGCTGTACTTTCGTTTCTCGAGTTTGGCCAAAGCCACCTCTTCTTCCGCCTTGTCTACAGCCGATTGCTCTACCGCTGAGCTATCGCGGAATCGTAAAGCGGCGGCGTGCGTACTAGAATCATTTCTGTGTGTCAATATACCGCTTGCAGATTGCGTCTTTTCCTTATAACGGCATCCTGCTCACGCAAACTTAACTAAGGAGACTGTAATGCCTATCGTTGATGAATCCGAATACAAAGGTAACAAAATGATTGTTCTTAAAAATAACGAAGAAGACAAATTTCCATTTCAGTTTGGTCTGAAAAAGGCCAAATTGGTCATCGAATGCATCGAAGACATCAAAAAATTCGTCGCCAAATACGATAAGCCCAAGGAACAGTAATATGCCGCGTGCCAAGCGCCCATCTCCGCCGCGGTCAAAGTTGCGGGTGTGGCAGTCACGGTCGCAGCAACACCTTCTCAAAAATAAGTATATTTCGGTGCGAAAGGACGATGTTTTGCGTCCAAATGATCGATTTTCGCCCTATTATGTCGTAGAACGCACCGATTTTGCCGTAATTGTCCCTGTTTTACCCAACGGCGACCTGGTTTTGGTGCGCCAATACCGATATCCACTAAAGCGTTATACTTGGGAGTTTCCCATGGGTATTGTGAATGGTGTTAGTATGCTTCAAGCCGCGAAAACCGAGTTAATCCAAGAAACCGGATATCGCGCAAGGCGTTGGCGTAAGCTGGGGGCGTACTATGTGGCGCCGGGCATGATGAATCAGCGTGCTCATGTCTACCTGGCCGATGGTCTAACGCCAGGCGTTCCAGAACCAGAAGAAGAAGAGTTTATTCGCTGCGAACAGTTTTCGGCCAAGATGGTCGATACGTGGATTCGCAAAGGTCAGTTTCTAGATGGCCCAAGTCTAGTTGCATGGTTGTATTTCACGAAATCATAGGATTTTGACGCAAATTGTCACAAGTTTTTGCGGTTTGGTTAATTTACTGTTGACGACAAAGGACCGTATTTTTATACGCGTTCAGCTTTTGAACATGGTGGGAGAGCACATGTCGCAACAGTTGGCTGTACAAGACAAATTGCTGCCAAGCGAAGTAACCGTTTTAGAAACGCTGGCCTCTAAAGATGTCCAATGGACACAGCGAGAATTGGCCCACCACACTGGCTATTCTATCGGGCTGATCAATACTATCCTCAAAAAACTATCCAGAACGGGCTACATCAAAATTGCCAATGTCAATAAACGCCGCTTGCAATATCTGCTAACCCCACAAGGGTTTGTCGCAACATCCAAGACTGCATGCAAATACATCCTGCGCATTTTCAGAGACTATCGATGTCTGTATGAACAAGTTTCGATCTTTTTTAAGGATCTCTACGAAGAAGGTTACCGCGATCTTCATGTTAGCTGCGACGACGTTGAGTTATGCGAACTGATCCAAGTGGTAATCAAAGATGTGAATGTTGCGTCGGGAATAACGTTTCACCCAGCCGAAGCCAAAGGCATTCCGGTTGTGCGACTGAAGGGTGCAGCTGTTACCAAGGCGGGCCCTATCTTGGATATGGCTGTTCAGTCACAGTCATATGAAGGGGGCGTCCAATGAATGCATGGTACGTCATCCAAACCAAGCCGCAAAAGGAACAGGTTGTTCTTTCTCAGCTCAAGCAAGCTGGTTATGAAACTTTGTTTCCGATTCTAAAAAATTGTTTTTCAACAAGCGCACTCTTTCCATCCTATTTATTTGTTCGCCTTACAGCGGGCAGCGCCGCTGATTATCGATTGGTGCAATACACGCGCGGCGTGGTGCGGCTCTTGGGTACACAAAGCAACGGTCCAACAGCTGTTCCCGAAAATGTCATGACATTGTTGCGCCAGAGGACAGATTCACAAGGTGTGATTGTGCAAAAACTATTTAAGAAAGCCGGGGAAATGGTACTTGTGCAGCGCGGTCTTCTTAAAGATTTTGTGGGCATTCTGGAAAAGCCAGCGGATACGACTGGCCGGCTGCAGGTGTTGTTTAAATTGTTTAATCAGCCTTTACGGGCAGTACTAACGATGAGAGATGTCGCGCCACTCGCATGTTAAGTGGTATTTAAATTTTTGAAAAATATAGTGTTTTGCTCGAGAAAGCGCAAAACATAAGGGCGGTAGCCTGTCTAAAATATAAGGATACTATGTCATTGGTTGAATCAAAAATTTTATCACTTGAAGCACTCAAAGAACGCTTGGTTCCGCGCACAGGCACACTTGTTCATTGTCATGGCTGTTTTGACTTCTTGCATGTGGGGCATATGCATCACTTTGAATTTGCAAAAAGTTTGGGCGATACATTGTTGGTATCATTAAACCATGACAACTTTTTTCCAGACAAGGGTGAGGGTCGACCCTTTTTCACGCATGAGCTGCGGGCGAGAGCTTTGGCTTATTTGCAAGTGGTGGATTATGTCTTGGTGTATGCAGGGTTCTTGCCGGATCAAATTTTTCAAACGTTGAAGCCTGATATCTATGTAAAGGGCATTGAATATCATCCTGAACGATATCCAAAGCCAATTCCAGAAGAAGCGCTCATAGCGCCTCATGGTGGCAAAGTGGTTTATGGACCAGAAGACTGCATCTTTTCGTCGTCGAAAATAATCAACAACCTCAAACAAAGTTTTGCAAAGGAGAATAACACATGAAGCTGATCAACAAGGAAACAGTCCGCAAGTTGTCACGCGGTGATGTAAAGAAGGTAGAACGTTCTTGGGGGCATGAGTTATGGATTGTCAATAAGCCCGAGTATTGCGGTAAAATTTTGTTTTTCAAAAAGGGCATGCGTTGCTCGTTGCACTTCCATCTTAAAAAAGATGAAACCTTCTTCCTTCAAAATGGCCGCCTCAAGGTGAGACTGCGCTATCAGGATGGTATCGACGACATCATTGAAATGGTGCCCGGCGATTCGATGCATATTCCACAAGGTTTGATGCATCAGATGGAAGGGTTGGAAGACAGCGAACTATTTGAATTCAGCACCGAGCATTTTGATGAAGATGCATTTCGGGTTGAAAAGGGGTCCTGATTATGACGGCGTTTCAAACAAAAGAAGTCTGCGACAAAATAAGCCAAGCGGGCATCGAGCAAAGCAATATCGTGGCCGCGTTAGATTTGTTTCCCAAAAAGAAGATCTTGTTGGTGGGTGATTTAATCATCGACATCTATACCGAATGTACGGCCATTGGTAAAACAGCCAAGACCCCTACACTATCGGTTAAGCGCGGTTCTTCTAAACAATACTGGGGCGGATCCTCTTTGATCTGCAACAACTTATTGGCAATGAATGGCGAAGTGACGTTTGTTGCTGTGACTGGCGACGACTGGGGATATGACTACTTCAGTCAGCGCAAACAACCTGGCTTTCAAGGTAAATTTTTCAAGGATTCTAGTCGTCCAACCACGATTAAGGAACGCTTGTGGGTGGATGGCTATAAATTGTTACAGGTAGATACTGTTGAAAATCATGATATCTCGCCACAGCTTCAAGAAGAAATCTTCGGATTCATTGCGGCAGAAATTGAACGTCATGATGTCTTGCTAGTAGCCGACAATCGCCACGGCATGATGCCAAGCGCTCAAATTCAGCGTTTGAAAGCGTTGTGCAAAAAAGTGGGCAAGCCCATGGTGGTTGATACCCAAGTGAGCAGCCGTTGGGGCAATTTGGAAGAATACGCCGACGCATCTATTATCTGTGTAAACGAAACAGAAGCCCGATTTTTCTTGCGCGATGAACGTGCGCCAAAAGAAGAGTTGTTGGCACGCCTTGTCGAAATGTTGCGCCCAGAGCGGCTGTTGGTGAAGTTGAAACATAAGGGTGTGATTGGTTGGGACCGTACTCAAGGAATCTTTAGCTTTCCAGCAGTTCCTGTGGCGCCAGTAGATCCCATTGGTGCGGGAGACGCTTTTTTAAGCGCAGCGACCTTGTCGTTCCATCCCGACGTTAACCTTATGACAAGCATGTTCTTGGCCAGCTGTTCTGGTGCAATTGCCGTGACCAAGATGGGAACCGATCCAAGTACATTTGATGAAATTCGTGATATGGCTTTGGGAATTATTGACAGCTGCGCTTAATGCTGCAGCAACAGACGAAGAGAGTGGTGAATATATGAAAAAGGATGTGTTGGTAACAGGTGGAGCAGGGTTTATTGGCTCCAATTTGGTACGACTTTTATTGAGTCGTGGATATGCTGTTCGAGTTCTCGATAATTTGACGACAGGTTATCAAGAAAATCTCGAAGGTTTGCAGGGTGTCGAGTTTGTTAAAGGCGACATTATGGACGCACCGCTTTTACAAAAGATGGTGCAGGGAACAAGTGTGGTGTTTCACATGGCTGCCGCAGTTGGCAATGTCCGCTCATTAGAAGACCCTCACTTCGATGCCAATATCAATGTTATGGGAACGCTCAACGTGTTGGAAGCAGCACGTAAGACCAATGTTCGTAAAATTGTTTTCTCTTCATCTGCAGCCATTTTTGGTGAGCCCGTTGAAATGCCAATCACAGAAGATCATCCTGTGAATCCAGATTCACCATATGGTGTGAGTAAGCTTGCTGCCGAGAAATACTGTCTTTGTTATAATCGTCTTTATGGAATGGAAAATGTCTGTCTGCGCTACTTCAACGTATACGGGCAACATCAACGTTATGATGCATACGGCAATGTGATTCCTATCTTTTTGACCAAGCTTCGCCGCGGTGAAGCTCTGACTGTGTATGGAGATGGTGAACAGACACGCGATTTTATTAATGTGAAAGATATCGCTATGGCGAATCTGTTGTCTGCTGAAACCCCAGGCGCCAGCGGCCCAATTAATATCGGCACAGGTTCTGCTATTACAGTCAACACGTTGACGCAGTTAATTCAAAAGTTGGGTAAGGATGGCACTGTTGCCTATAAGCCCGCCCGTGCAGGCGAAGTGCTTCATAGTCGTGCAAATATTAGCAAGGCGCAGTCCATGCTCAACTTTCAGCCATCTGTTCATTTGGCGGAAGGCCTCAAAATACATGCTGAATGGTTGAATACTCTGGAGTCCGCATCGTGAAAATAATGACCATTTTGGGTACGCGGCCCGAGATTATTCGTCTAAGTACCATTATACCCAAGCTTGATAAAGCCGCGGAGCATGTTCTTGTTCATACAGGGCAAAACTATGCGGCCTGCTTAAATGATATTTTCTTTACGGATCTTAAGTTGCGGCGCCCAGACCATTGTTTGGATATTCGTGAAGCAACGGCCATGCAGCAAGTTGGGCGTATTTTGGTAGAAGTTGAACGATTGATGCAGCAGGAAAAGCCAGATCGCCTATTAATTTTGGGCGATACTAATAGTGGCTTATCATCGATCGTTGCTAACCGCATGGGAATTCCTGTGTATCATATGGAAGCGGGGAACCGTTGTTACGATGATCGCGTGCCAGAGGAAGTGAACCGCCGCATTATTGATCACTGCAGTAGCGTGCTTATGCCCTACACATATCGCAGCAAGGAAAATTTAGTGCGTGAAGGGATTGAAAGAGAACGTATGTTTGTGGTGGGAAACCCCATCTACGAAGTCATGCAGCACTACGATGCAGATGTCTGTAGCAGTACCGTCAAAGAACGTATGGGTCTTTCTAAGAAGGGCTACTTTTTGGTAACCATCCATCGTGCTGAGGGAGTTGATGTTCCTCATAATTTGGAACGACTGGTAGAGGCCCTGAAAAAAGTACACGAAAAATATAAGATGCCAGTGGTTTGTAGTTTTCACCCACGCACCAAAAATAAAATGGAAGCCAATGGCATTGATTGGAAGTCGAGCGGCATAACTTTTGTGGAACCTCTTTCCTTCTTCGACTTTATTAATCTAGAGCGTGATGCATTTTGTGCTCTGTCGGATAGTGGTACGGTACAAGAAGAATGCTGTATTATGAAGGTGCCAAACGTTACTTTACGTGAGGTAACAGAGCGTCCTGAAACCGTAGAGTGTGGCAGCAATATTTTAAGTGGATATGATCCCCAAACTATTTTGAATACCATTGAGCTTGTGGTTGGTCGGGATTCAAAATGGCAACCTCCAAAGGAATATTTGGAAGCGCAGGTTTCTAATCAAGTGCTCAATATCATTTTGGGTTATTCTGGGAAAAATTAATGACACTTCAATCTCAAATTGTTGGAATTATTCCAGCTCGTGCAGGTTCAAAGTCGATCAAGAACAAGAATCTGAAAATGTTGGGTGGAAAACCCATGATTGCCTACACGATTGAGGCTGCAAAACAGTCGCGTCATATTGGTCGTGTCATTGTGACAACGGAAGACGAGGGTATTGCTTCAGTTGCCAAAGAATATGGCGCAGAAGTCCCATTCTTACGACCAAAGGAATTGGCCGAAGACCACGTAACTGACTTGCCTGTATTTCAGCATGTGTTGCATGAGTTGGCACAGCAGGAAAATTATTTTCCAAAGATCGTGGTGCAGTTGCGTCCCACCAGCCCATTGCGTCGTACAATTGATATTGATGGTGCAATTGAATTGTTTTTACAGTCCCCTGAAGTGGATTGTGTGCGTACGGTGACAGCAGCACTTCAGCATCCGCTTAAAATGTGGCGGATTGAAGATGGAAGTTTGGTGCCATTTATTGCTCCATCACTATATGGGATTGAAGAAGCATATAATCAACCACGACAAAAGTTACCCAAGGCGTTTGTACAGAATGGCGCGGTGGATGTAATTCGTGCCGAAACAATTTTAGAAAAGAATAGCATGTCAGGAAGTGTGATGAAGGCATTTGTAATGGATGAAGACATTTCAGTGAATGTAGACAGCCCAATTGATTTTGAATTGGCAGAACTTGCACTATCTCAAACTAGGAGGAAGTTATGAAAGTTAAGGTGTATGGCGCAGGATCCATTGGAAACCACTTGGCACATGCTGCTCGTTGTATGGGTTGGGATGTTACAATTTGTGATCCAGATAGCGGTGCATTAAAGCGTACTAAAGAACAGATCTATCCACAGCGTTACGGTGCGTGGGATGAGGGAATTAAATTGTGTGAAAACAAAGACGCCCCAAAGGGTGGCTTTGATATGATCTTTTTGGGCACACCTCCAGATATCCGTTTTCGTTTGGCACGTGAATGCTTGGAAGAGCGTCCACGGTTGATGCAGTTGGAAAAGCCGTTATGCGGACCGAACTTGAAAGATGCTCAGGAATTATTTGAAGATGTTGCAAAGACAGATACTCTAATGTGCGTGGGATATGACCATGTTCTAGGTCGTGCAACTGAGATGGCGGAAAATCTTTGGTTAGAAGGTCGTTGGGGTAATGTTGAAACCTTAGACGTTGAATTCAGAGAGCATTGGGGAGGAATTTTTTCTGCCCATCCATGGCTGACAGGTCCCCAAGAAACCTATTTGGGTCATTGGCAACGTGGTGGTGGTGCGAGCGGCGAACATTCGCATGCAACCAACATGTGGCAGCACTTTGCACACCGCCTAAATGCAGGCCGCATTATTGAAGTAACCGCACAAATGGAAATGGTAACTGTGGGCGATGCCCAGTACGACAAATTGTGTGCAATGACGGTTAAGACTGAAAAGGGTCTTTTGGGTCGCGTGGTTCAAGATGTTGTAACCAAGCCACCTCGTAAGTGGGCACGCATTCAATGTGAAGGTGGTTATATTGAGTGGCAATGTGGTGGTCGTCCAGATGGGGATGTTGTTCGCTATCAGCGTGATGGTTATGCGTGTGGCGAGACGTTTGTTCCCAAGAAACGACCTGATGATTTTATTTTGGAAATGCAGCATTTTGATAAGTTGTTGAAAAAAGAAACCACACTCGATCAGTCAGCTATTTCGTTGCAGCGCGGATTAGATACCGCTCTTGTAATTGCTGCTGCACACAAATCCTTCCAAGAGAAGAGAACAGTGACAATCGATTATTCTAAGGGATACAGGCTAGAAGCCATCCGTTAAGTGATGCGTATAAAAGGAGATGTATTATGGTAACTAATAAAAAGTACGACTTTAAAAACCTCTTCATTCTGGAAATGGCCAATAACCATCAGGGTGATGTAGAGCACGGACTTCGAATAATTCGAGAAATGTCTAAATGTGCTCGTGCCGCCGATGTGCGGGCTGCGGTAAAGTTGCAATTTCGGGAGTTGGATACCTTTATCCATCCTGACTGCATCAACGATACTTCAAATAAGCATGTTTCTCGCTTTTTATCGACGCGGCTGAAGAAAGAGGAGTTTGCCAAATTGGTTGAGGAAACGCGTGCTTTGGGGTTGGTTACAATGTGTACCCCGTTTGATGAGCCGTCAGTGGATCTGATCAATGAGATGGACATTGAAATCATTAAGATCGGAAGCCCTTCTGCAACAGATTGGCCCTTGCTTGAGAAGGTAGCCAGTGCAGGTAAGCCAGTTATCTGTTCTACCGGAGGCTTGGATAGTAAGCAGATTGATAAATTGGTGAGTTTCTTTACTCACCGTGGTGTTGATTTTGCGATAATGCACTGTGTGGGAATTTATCCAACACAACGCAAGGATCTTCAGCTTAACCAAATTCAAATCATGAAGAATCGATATCCTGATATTTTAATCGGGTTCTCATCGCATGAAGACCCTGCTGATTTTGGCCCCATCCGCATTGCGTACGCTAATGGCGCGCGCTTGTTTGAGCGTCACGTTGGTGTGCCAACAGATAAGTATAAATTGAATGCATATTCATCTAATCCCGAGCAAGTGGCCAACTGGTTTTCAGCATATCGTGAAGCAATTGAAATGTGCGGCTCAGAGAGCCGGCCACCTGTGCCTCATGCTGAGGAAGAGTCCCTAAATACATTGATGCGTGGTGTGTATGTGCGCTCATCAATTAAGAAGGGTGATCCAATTAAGCGTGAAGACGTATTTTTTGCAATTCCTTGGAAACCAGGTGCCATGAAGAGCGGCGCTTGGAAGGATGGGCTTGTGGCGGATGCTGATTATTCTCCGAATACAGCGCTGTCCGAAACTTTGGCCAAACATGCGCCAACCAAAAAGGAAATTATTTATTCCGTAATCCATGAAGTAAAGGGAATGCTCAATGCTGCACGTATCCCGACAGGTCGCGAATTTTCAATTGAAATGTCCCATCACTACGGTGTGGAGCGATTTTACGAAGTAGGTTGCATTTTAATTGAAGTGATTAATCGTAGTTATTGTAAGAAGTTGGTTATTCAGCTTCCCAATCAGTGGCACCCCTATCACTATCACAAGAAGAAGGAAGAAACCTTCCAGGTTCTGTGGGGTGAATTGGAAATCGAAATTGAAGGTAATAAGAAGATTCTGTACCCAGGTGATACTCAGTTGGTACAGCAAGGTGTTTGGCATAAATTCCGAACCAATACAGGGGTAATCTTTGAAGAGATTTCAACCACAGCATATAATGATGATTCATTCTACGAAGACAAACAGATCAGTATGATGGATCGTTCCGAGCGTAAAACAAAGCTAGAAAATTGGGGGAGACACCAAATTGACTAAACGCGTTCTGTTTGGCATTGCCGCGATCCTCTGTATTGGATTTGCATTGAGGCTCTACCAATTGACTGCGGATTTGCCTTACGTTGATTTGGGTTCCAGTGGCGCCTTCCTGTTGGATGAGGGCGTTTATCAGGCCAGCGCAGCGCATAAGGTACTATTCGGTTCCTGGCAAATGCCAGGAATTGTCTATTATGGCTGGACAGTACGTGCCTACAATCTCTGGCTCTACCCCTTCTTTAAAATCTTTGGCGTTACTTTGTTTGCAGCGCGCCTATCTTGTATGTCCGCATTTATGTTGGGCCTTGGCATTTTGATGATGGGACTGCGTCGATATGTAGCACCAATGGTGCTACTTGTTTTTGGGCTACTGTCTGCAACAAACTATCTTTTAGTGATGTGGTCAAAGATGCCGTTGCCATACACAGTTGTTTTATTGCCTGTTAGTGGACTGTTACTAACCACGGTATTTGCGATTGCTCGAAAGTCAGTGTTGTATGCGGCTTTGGCGGGTTTTTTTGCTTTTTTATGTGTGTCTGTTAAAGAACCGGCACTCTTGTTCTTTCCAATTTCAGCGGCAGCCATAATGTTTGGGTTTAGAATTTATCACGGTGCACGCGTTCGTGATATGCTGCTAAATAAGGTGTTGTGGACATACATCGCGTCATTCGTGATCTTATTTGCACTTTATCAAGTTTATTATTTGGCACCTGTCGCTAATGAGTGGTGGAATGATTCGGCACAGCAGGCGCGCATTGTTGCCAATGATGCTGTTAAAGGCTTGACCAGCCCTGCTCTCCAGAGTGGGCGTCAACATTATGGAGCGTTGTCCGCCCTAGAAAAGTTTTTCCTTAAATTTTTGGGAATGAAATATATTGCCTGGGTTTGGGTGTTGGCATTTTTGAGTTTGGGGTTAATTGCAATTGGTCGTAAACAGATTGTTGCTCAGTTAAAAAACAATGTTGGATCCCTAGTGTCCCTTTACATGTTTCTTTGGGCGGTCATTATGATCCCCGGTTTGGTTATTACCCGTATGCGTGGAGGGTTGGCAATTCATTGGAGCCCACTATATCTGACACCAATCATATATTTTGCTGCGTTGGGGTTTTATCAGTTATGGCATTACACCAAAGGTGCACAATGGTTAAAGGTCACACGTGGGATTGCACTTGTGCTTCTTTTGGGGGCGGTAACGACAGATTTAAATCAGTACCATCATTGGCTTAAGCAACTTCCAGAATATAGCAAAATCAATGAAGTGGCAGACCAAATTGCTGATGCGGTACAAGTAGATAATGCTTCTCCAACAATTTTGATGTTTGATGCGCCTATTGTGGCATTACGGCATCCAGAGGTAAATGTAATTGCGCTTCGTGATTTTCAGGCAAAATTTATTAGCAATGTATATCCAGAATGGAAGCCGCAGTATGTTGTGGTTCAAGAAGCTGCACTTCGCCCACAAAATTCAGAAGCGGTTGTAAAAACAATTCGAGATCAAGGTTTCACACTGAAATCCATAGGAAGCTATCCTGTAGGAGTTTTTGATGGTTCCGATGTTAGTTTGACATTATATAAACTCAAAAAGAAGACTTTATAAGCAAAGCAAAATAATTATGAGCCAACTTAAATGTATTGTTTGTTCAAAGGATGAGCCGCTGCAGCTAAGGCACCAGTGTAGTCACCGGCCAGCAAAGGGATATTCCTTATATTATTGTTCCAAATGCGGTTGTGGTCGAACAGATCCATTTCCAGAGCAAGAGGAAGTAAATAAGCTGTATTCTACGACCACATATCGTGCTGATCAGGGAATTCGCTTTATTAAGCCGATGGAAGTATTGGTACGACAATTTCGCCGTCAAAGATGGCAACGCATTCGTCAGTATATTCCAAAGGGATCGCTTTTAGATGTTGGATGTGCGGGAGGGTACTTTTTAGATTTCTTACGCGAAAAGGGTTGGAAGGTTGCTGGTGTTGAAGTGAATGAGGCGATGGCTCGCCATGCGCGTGAGCATTACGGCATTGACGTGCGATCAGAAGGTCTTGAAAAGGCGGCATTTCCTTCTGAGTCATTTGATGTTGTGACAATTTATCATGTTTTAGAGCACATTCCGAATCCGGATCAAACGCTACAAGAATGTTACCGGATTTTACGACCAGGAGGTCTTTTGGTGATTGCGGTGCCAAATTCAGAAAGTTGGCAGGCCAGTGCTACAGGTTCTAAGTGGTTTCATTTAGACGTGCCACACCATCTTCATCATTTTTCAGCACGAGGTTTGAAAGCGCTTGTGAATCAAAATGGATTTAACACAAAGCGCATTCGACATTTTTCATTAGAGCAGAATCCAATTGGTTGGCTACAGAGCTGTTTAAATCGTATGGGTCTGGAATATAATATGTTGTACGATTTTTTAAAGACAAAGCAATTGCGACGCTCATTTTCATGGGCGCTTATTCCAACTATTCTTTCATTACCAATTACCATACCAGTATCTATTATAGCGGCTGGTTTAGAGGCGTCCGCCAAGGGGGGCGGCACCATTGAACTATACGCGCTAAAGCAGAAGTAACTTATGAAAAGAAAACTACATATCATTTTTGTGATTGCACTATTGGTGCGCATTTTGATGCTCTTTCATCTCGGAGACACTCTCCATGTGGATGAAGGGCAAATGGTTAATCTCAAGAACTGGGTCGCGGGCCACGGTCTATCAGATTCCGTTACCGGGCCTGACGGCAGTGTTGTTTATATGCCAACTGCACGGGACTTACCCGGGCACGGGATTTTGATCATTGCCACGTGGTATTTAACAGGCACCCAAAGTCTGGTTCCCATGCAGTGGATTCAAATTATCTTAGATGCCCTCATGATTTTTTTAGTGTTTGGCATTGGAAGACGACTCTTTTCAGACAAAGTGGGTTTGATTGCAGCAGCGCTCTATGCCTTGTATCTACCTGAAGTGTATTTGGCAGTTTTAGTTCGTCGTGATGTATGGGTTTCTTTTGGCATGATCACATCGTTCTACTGTTGTGTGAGATTTACTTCAGATAAGCGTTGGCGCTGGTGGTTGATAGCATCAGTAGTTTTAAGTGCGACAGCCTACTTCCGCTCCACCGTCATTTTATACCCATTTGCTTTGGGCCTTGGTTTGTTGGGTTTTGTATCCTTAAAGCGTGCGGCAGTGGCAACAGCCATTATGACAGTCATTATTATACTAGGACTTTTACCGTGGGGCATTCGCAACTATATTGTATTTGATGGAAGGTTTTTGCTAACCGAATTGAATTTTGCTCAATCAATGTGGGAAGGTTTTGGTCAATTCCCCAATCCTGTTGGCGCGATTAACAATGACGTTCTTACAGAAAAGCGCATGCGGGAAGATGGCTATACAGGACGGTTTGCAACATTTGAGTACGAAGATTTTCTAAAACCAAAGGTGTTTCAAACAATTAAGGAAAACCCCAAATGGTATTTAGGAACCATCCTCCAAAGGATACCTCGTGCACTTGTAGTCAACCGTGTTCATTGGGGAATTTTTGAAAAAGAAGGGTTGGATTACCACACCTTCCATATAAAGGATGGCGAGCAAAAGGGTCCGAACGTGAGTGTAACGAGCTACGGCTTAAAAATGTTGAAACTGAACCCCGGATTTATATTTACTAAATTTTTAGATGTTCTTATTTTTGGGATGGCAATTTTTGGATTTTGGAAAGCATGTCGTCGACATTTTTCACAGTCAATTCTGCTTGGCTTGGTTCCGTTTTATTTCATTGCGACGCTAATACCGATTCGCATCGAAGGTCGTTATATGGTGCCCACTCACTGGGCGCTTTTAATTTTTATGGCAATTGCAGTAAACTACATATCAGATCGTTTGCGCCATAGAAACACGCCATGGGCATAACCCTTACAATTATATTTTCTGTCTTATTTTTATGTCTCTGGCTGTTTTCTGCCAAGATGGCATTTCTTTTTGTTGTTATTGCTCGAACCACTGTTGATGCCGTTGGCCCTTCGTTCCCACTTATTGGGATCAAGGGTGGTTTTAATACAATTGAGCTTCAAGAGGTTTCAGCCGTTGCGTTGTTGCTGTTGGAGTTAGTTACTCTTGTAGATTTGCTATGGGTAAGAAGAATAAAATTTCCTGATTATGCGTGGGTTGGCATGATATTTATAACACTACTCTTTGTTGGTGGTGCACGTACACATTCCAATCTCAGCGGGTATTCCGAATGCTTACGTGCTGTTACCTGGGTGATGATTATTGTCATTCTGCCGCAACTCATTAACACGTGGAAGGATGTTCAACAGTTTATAGTAGCAGGGTGTATTGCGATTTTGATCCCAATCCTGGGTGCATTCTATTCAATTATTACTGGATATAAGGTTGGCGCTTACTATGGTCAGATGATGGGTGGTCTTGCAGGGTTGAAGGATATTCAAGGATGGCATCAAAGCCCACCAAATTTAGGTGTACTGGTGGCATCATTGACACCCTTTTTGCTGTATCAAATTTCTGTGATCAAGAAATGGCCGCTTGAACGACTGCTGTACGTACTACTATTATTTGTTTCGACCTATGTCGTATACAGAACTTATAACCGCATTAGCTTGTTAGCCCTCGCAGTTCAATGCGCTGTATTTGCACTCATTATTAAGCCAACAAAGAAAAAACCTTTGCTGATTGCTGCAGGGATATTTGTTGTGTGGCTCTTGGCATTCAAAATGGATGTCATTACAATTAAAAAGCAGGATTTTAATTTTGCAGAAATGAAGGGCGAATCTTCAATTTTTCAACGAATGACGTTTTGGGTTATTGTGACCGAAGGTTGGATTAAGAGCGGTTGGTCCCAAAGGTTGCTTGGTCATGGTATTCATGCCGTCAAGCAGCTGACTTGGGGAAAATCTGCACATAATGACTTTTTCAACATGTTATATGATGCAGGTCTGGTGCCGTTGATGATCTATCTTGGTTTTTTGGGAATGATTACACGCCGCATGTGGAAGTTGCGCAAGCGGTGCTATAATCAGCTGCCAGTGCGTGCGCTTGCTTGCGCAGGAATTTCTATTTTGATAAGCTCAATGTTGATCGCTAACACGATGCGCTTTCTATATAGCTTGTCGTGGATGATCTACATTGCCATATTTATTTCATTGTGTCTGGGTGCTTGTAATATATTAGAGAAAAACGGACGTATTAATATCGAAGAAGAGAAAGACGTCGTAATGCCCTCAATGGCAGAGAAGAGTACTGGAAAAGCATGTCGTAGTACCGCAGACGCTGTTTAATTTTCTTTACTGGTAATGACTGTATTTTTGTAGGTTGCTTGTGTTCTCCCCGATCAGTTTTGGCCATTAGGCGTAGATGAGGGAATCGGTCGTCAATTTTGATAATTGAAAAACCTGCCTTTTCAACAATGTTGCTCAATGTAATTTTATTAAACGTAAAAAGGTGAGGATAGGAAAAGAATTCTTCTAATCGTCCATTTGGTTTGAATAGATTTGGAACCTCAAGAATAAGAGTGCCATTAGCCGCCAATCTTTCTTTAGCAAGTTTCAAAGTTTCAAGCGGATTGGCTACGTGTTCAAGAACATGGACTAAAAAAATGGTATCAAACATCAATGTTGAAAAAGAATCCTTGGTAAATAGCCCAATTTCAATTTGATGGCCTTGTGCTTTGGCAAACTGAGCAAAGTTTTCATTGGGTTCTACTCCAAAGGTATTGAAACCATTTCCTTTTGCGAGATTAAGCAAATTGCCTGTGGATGCACCAATATCGAGTATGTTGCCTGTAATTGGCGTGCTTTTATTCATAATTTCAGAATAGAAATTCCAGATGCGACGCGATTTGATATTTGTATTGCGCATTGCTTTTGCTGAAGGTGAGTTGATTGACGCGTCATCGCGATTTAAAACGGATTTATAGAATTGCCCGTAGTATTCTGAAAGGTCCCTTTCTGTTGGTTGATTTGGTTGAAAAACCAATGTGCAGTTGGGGCAAATGGAGTGGCAACTGTAATATGTAGAATTGCGAGATTCTATTAAAATCTCGCAATTTGTGCATGTACAAAGAGGGCAAACTGGTATATGTGTTTTCGCCATTTTCTGCATATAAATTGCGGACTAAGCCTATGTCTGGAGGAAGTCAATTGGTAAATTTGAGTAAAAATTGGGGAATGCAAGTGCTTTTGTTGGCTTGCCTAACGGTGCTTATAATTTTCGCGAATGGCTATTTGTATGATTCGTCGGGAACAATTGCAAATACCTTAACATTGCATGCAACAAAAAGTAATCCGCTGATGTTGCAGCAAGATCCGTTTGTGTTTTTTTTGATGAAGGTTGAAGGATTCATCGGTGTCCTAAATCAGCTATTGTTAGGTCTTGCAGGCATCTTCGGTCATTTTCGGTGGATTGTCTTTGTAACATTTATTTTGGTATATTTTTGCATTTTTGCGACGCTTTATAGATTAACGGCTAACTTAGCTGGACCACGTGCTGGCTTGATTGCTTGTGCGCTCATACTTATTGGCAAGCCGATTCTAGGTATTGGTGGTATGCCATATTTTGAACTGTCAGCACGTCTTCTTGTGATGCCACTTCAGATTTTAGCATGCAACTGGTTCTTTCAATCGAAATATAAGCGCTCTGCAATCGTTTTGGGTCTTTCGTGCAATTTCCATTTAATGCACACTGCCTTTCTTATTCCGATGATTGTGTTGGCGTATTTAATGTCTCATGGCTGGGGATGGCGTCAAATCAAACGAATTGCATTATACAGTTTGTTGGGACTGCTCTTTGCTTTGCCAACAATCTTGAGCTTTCTAATTCCTCTGTTACAAAGTGAAGCAACGTCTAGGCATGGGTGGGGTTTTGTTGGACCAGATGATGCTTGGTTGCAGATTATGTTGAGGCGCAATGAACATGCATCATTCCCATTTAGTTGGTCGATCTTACGATGGTCACATTTCTTTAGCTACCTCGCAATTTTAGGTTGTGCGGCAGCAATTTTTCGTTCTTGGGCACCTACAGCATGGAAAAATGCATCAATGCTGCGTCGTAAAGCCATGGGATTCCTAGTTGGAATTTTACTTTGGTGTGCTTTAGGTGTTGTATTAACGGAGTTCTGGCCCAATGTGATTGCCATCCAGGGCAGTTTTTTCCGATCAACTCTATATTTGGCTTTAATGGCCATTGTAGTTGCTTCCGCACTATTTGATTTTGTTTGGCAAAAAAATAGGGCGGGATGGCAATTTTTTGTATGGGTAATGCTGACATTACTTTTGGTAATGGTGCGCATTAAGTCGGCGGCTATGATGCAAATTCTATGGTCAGTTGGTGGTACTCTAGTTGTTTTGGATTATATCAAAATGCCATTGCCTCATATTAATCGTCGGATTTGTTTTTGGGGCGCATTGCTTGTTTCACTTTTCTTTGCAGCTATGTGCTGGAAGTTAAACTATAGCGATGCACAAACCATGGCGGATAAGTTAAAATTTGATTTTCTCCAAGTGGGATTGATTTTGAGTACTATGGTTTGGTCCTACTTATTAGTTCAAAGGGCCAAAGTCAAAAATCCATTTTTTGTGGCTGCGGTTGGGTTGGTGGTTTTGTTTTCAACAGTTGAACCTGCAATGTTTTATGAGTTTCCTTGGCATCCTGCAGGCCCTTGGATTGATGTTCAGTTGGCTGCAGCGCGCTTAACACCAAAGGAGGCGGTTTTGATTACACCGCCCTATCAGTTAGGCTTTAGAATGTATTCGCAGCGCACGATTGTGGGAGAAATACAAGATGGCTGTATCTTGCCATTAAGCAGGGAATTTACATTGCTTTGGCAGCCCCGAATGACCGATCTGGGCGTTGAAAACCGTAGAGATATTCCGGCATTAGTAAAATATTATCGTGAGTTGAGCGAGAAGGATGTTTTACGATTGGCAAAAAAGTATAATGCTAGCTTTATTGTCGTTGAGTCAGACAAAGCACTTAATTTCAAGCAGCTCTATAAAAATGATACATACGTATTGTATGCATTGCCCACACCTAAGGTAAAAAACGGCTCCAATGGATAAATTCTATCAACTATATCTTCATGATACTGCACAGCTTCTGGAAGCAGTGTCGGCAACTACCAAAAATTTCGATAATTTGGAGTTATCCGAAGCGTTTCAGTCGACTTTTCTGTTGTTTAATGAGTGTCGACAAAGGGGTAACAAAATTTTCTATATTGGAAATGGTGGGAGCTCAACAATTGCCAGCCATATTGCGACCGATGCTTGGAAATGTGCTGGCTTGAAGGCGCAGACATTCAATGATGCTGCAGGGTTGACTTGTATCGGGAATGATGATGGTTTTGAGCATGTTTTTGCTGCTCCGTTGCGTATCCTTGGAAATCCGGGGGATATTCTTGTGGCGATTAGCAGTTCTGGTGCCTCTCCAGACATATTGAAGGCAGTTGAGGTGGCTCAGGAAAAGAAAATTGCAGTAATCACGTATTCTGGTTTTGATGAAAAGAATCCGCTGCGGTTGATGGGAGTAATTAATTTTTATGTACCATCTCGGCGATATGGACACGTTGAAATTGCACATTTAGCGTTGTGTCACGCAATTTTAGACCGTTTTGCATTGGAGCAGTGATATGGATCAATATAACATAGATGGCCAAAAATTAGCATTTCATCCAGAGCGTGTTGCGCAATGGGTGGCTGCCGGAGATGATTGGGAAAAGGCTAAAAAAGTATATCCAATTTATATCGAAATTTCTCCTGTGGGCGCATGTAACCATCGCTGCACATTTTGTGCTGTAGATTACATTGGTTATCAAAATCGATCGATTGAAACAAATCTACTCAAACAGCGTCTTTCTGAAATGGCAGAGCTCGGTGTAAAAAGTATTATGTATGCAGGTGAAGGTGAACCCATGCTACATAAAAACATTGCAGAACTCACAGTTCATGCAGCCAATGCGGGACTGGATGTTGCCTTTACAACAAATGCAACTGCATTAACGCAGCGTTTTTGTGAAGAAGCTTTGGGATCTGTAACATGGCTGAAGGCAAGCGTGAATGCTGGCAGTGCCGAATCATACGCTAAAATTCACAGAACAAACGAGCGCGACTTTGAGCGTGTTTTTGAAAATTTGGCACGTGCGAGCACTATTCGTCGCGAGCGCAACCTTTCTTGTACTTTGGGAGTGCAGATGGTCTTGTTGCCAGAAAATAAACATGAAGCAGTAACATTGGCCAAGCGAGCACGCGATATTGGGCTCGACTATGTTGTGATTAAACCATATTCTCAGCATTTGATGAGTGTGACTCAGCAATATTCTGACATTGATTATAGAGAGTTTATTAACCTGGATGCGGAGCTTGATGGATTAACCACAGATACGTTCAATGTTGTATTTCGATCACATACAATGAAGAAGTTGGGTGCCGAGCGAAATTATAAAACTTGCCAGGCCACACCATCTTTTTGGGCATATATAATGGCCAATGGCGATGTGTATTCTTGTTCAGCATATTTGCAGGATCCACGGTTCATGTTGGGTAATATTGAAAAGCAGCCATTCCAAGAGGTTTGGGAAGGTGAGATTCGCCGTCAGAATTTTTATTATGTACGTAAGGATCTTAATATATCCGAATGTCGGAAAAACTGTCGCATGGACGAAGTAAATCGCTATCTATGGAACGTCGTTACTCCTGTTCCCCACAAAAACTTTATCTAAACTATGAATTCAGTAAGACAAAAAATACTCTCTCTTGAAGAGCTGGCAACAAAAGTTGCTCAGGTGCGTAATTCTGGTCAAAAAACAGTCTTATGCCATGGCGTTTTTGATTTAATTCACCCAGGACATATTCGACATCTTGAATCAGCACGACGAGAAGGTGATGTGTTAATTGTGTCGCTTACCGCTGATGCAATGGTAAATCGTGGACCGGGACGACCAGTGTTTAATGAAAGGCTGCGCGCTGAGACAATTGCAGCGCTAGAATGCGTTGATTATGTTGTGGTGTGCCGTCATCCAACTGCTGTTTCGATCATTAATGAATTACAGCCAAATGTGTATGTCAAGGGACCCGACTATGCGGAGCCAGATAAAAATGCAGAAGGGAACATTAGGCTTGAAATGGAAGCGGCCAAAAAGGTGGGTGGACGGATTCACTTCACTGAAGAGCTGCTTTTTAGTTCGACGCAGCTACTAAACGATTACTTTAGTATCTACCCACCTCAGACAGAAAACTTTTTGAATGAATTTAAGCAGAAGTTTACTGCAGATGATATTATTGAACGATTTGAGTCGCTCAGAAATTTGCGGGTTCTTGTGGTGGGGGAAGTTATTGTTGATGAGTATCACTATTGCAAAGGCATTGGGAAATCTCCAAAAGATTCTATTATTGTATCAAAGCACATTTCAGATGAATCCTTTGGTGGTGGTAGTATTGCTTGTGCTAACCATTTAGCTGAATATTGCAATGAAGTGCACTTGCTTTCAGTTGTTGGGGGTGTTGAATCTCGAGAGGATGTAATTGAAGAATGTTTAAATCCACGAGTAAAGAGACATTTCTTTAAGGATCCTGGAGCTTGTACAATTGTGAAGCGCCGTTATGTGGATCCTGACTTCATGCATAAGCTGTTCGAAATTTGTTATCTGCCCAATCCCAAACTTGAAGAAGCGGTTGAAAGGGAAATAATTGATTACTTGTCTACGGCAGCGTCTGAATTTGACATGGTTTTGGTGACGGACTTTGGTCATGGGATGCTATCCGAGAATGTTATTAAGACGCTTACCAAGACAGCCAAGTTCCTTGCTGTCAATACCCAAACAAACAGTGCCAACACCGGCTATAATGTAATTACAAAATATCCACGCGCGGATTATGTTTGTATTGATGAACCCGAACTGCGACTCGCCACCTATGATCGTATTGGCCCGCTGGAACCCTTGGTAAAGCAGGTAGTAGAAAAGACAGGGGCATCTCGTGTTACAATTACGCGGGGTCACAATGGGGCGCTGACATATAGAACTGGGGATCATTTTCATGAAACCCCCATATTTTCGACGCGAATTGTTGACCGTACTGGGGCGGGTGATGCATTTTTGTCGGTAACAGCGCCATGTGTGGCGGCAGAATTTCCAATGGAACTTATCGGATTTATCGGAAACGCAGTGGGGGCAATGGCTGTGCAAATTGTGTGTAACCGATCGCCTGTTAAGCGGGAGTTACTCTTTAAATTTATTCAGGGATTGCTTAAATAATAGCCAGAATTGGATTGACAAACTAACCATTAATGAAAGGTAGTGTTTTATGGACGCAACCGCACCATTTCGTGAGCAACAGCTGCAATCATCCCAGGATAACCTGCAAATTAGCCGACTTCAGGACTATATTGAGGCGAGTCCAGGGTCGTTATTTACCAAATTTGATAATTTTCCGAAATATGTACAGCGTTCAGCACTATCCCGATTTTTAGTCCGATATGAATTGTTTAAAATGCAGTTGGAAGTGGCGGGTTCAATCGTGGATATTGGTGTGGGTCGCGGTGCAAGTCTGATGACATGGGCTCAGCTATCGGCGATGTTTGAACCTGTGAATTACACTCGAGAAGTGATCGGGTTTGATACCTTTAGTGGTATTGTGTCCATGGCTGAAGAAGATAATAGCCAACACAACCAAAATAGTAACTTGGCTCGTGAAGGTGGTTTTAAGACTGAAGCAGGTGTTTATGAAGATCTGCAAAAGGCCGTTGAAGTGTACGATATTACACGCCCCTTGAACCATATTCCTAAGGTTACGATGGTTAAGGGTGACGTTGCCAAGACATTGCCAGGCTTTTTGGAGCAGAACCCTCATCTGGTAGTGTCTCTGTTAAATTTAGATGCCGACTTGTTTGAACCAACAAAGGTTGGCTTGGACTACTTGGAGCCCCGCATGCCCAAGGGTGCCATTGTGATCTTTGACGAGCTTAATGTGAAGTGCTATCCCGGTGAAACAGTTGCTGTGATGAAAACATTGGGTTTAGGTGCTCTACAAATTAAACGTTTCCCATGGGCCACAACCATAGCGTATGCAGTAAAGCAATAAGGAGCAACTTATGAAAGACCAATTATACATGGATGGCACCAAGCTTGATCGTCACGTAGAAGAAGTGGCCAAGTGGAAAGCGGGCGAGTGGTTTGCACCAATTCACATGGAAATTAGTCCTTCTAAGATTTGTAATCAAGATTGTAGCTTTTGTTATATTGATTGGAGTCACGGCTCCATTAATATGCCTGAAAAAATGCTCATTGATTTGATTCGTGATGGCAAACGCATTGGAATGAAAAGCGCTTTGATTGCAGGTGAAGGTGAACCAACTGTGAATAAGGCTTACATTAAAGCGATTGAAGTTGCAGGTGAGGTTGGATTGGATGTGGCTTTGAATTCAAATGCTACACTATTCGACGAAGAAGCGCTGGAGCGCATTTTACCCCACTTGTCATGGATGCGTATCAGCGTACAATCCGCAGATCCCAATTTATACGCTAAAATTCATAATTCGACCCCAGCTCACTTTGAACGTATGGTGAACAATGTTCGTCTTGCCGCTCAAATTAAGCGCAAGAAGGGCTACAAATGTACAATTGGTATGCAGCAGGTGCTTTTAAAGGAAAATGGCCATGATGTTGCAAACTTAGCGACTTTGGCCAAAGAAGTTGGTGCAGACTATTATGTTTTGAAACCATGCCACGTGCACGAGCTTAATAAGCATGACTATCAAACTGAAGATGACTTGGTAGAAAAGCACATGGATGTATTGAAGCAGGCAGAAAAGCTAAACGACGATAAGTTTAAAGCAGTTGTCCGATGGAACTTTTTGTCTGAGAAAAAGCGAACATATAATCGTTGTTTGGCATTACCATTTATTATTCAAATTGGTGCAAATGGTGATGTTTATACATGTTACCCGTGGGCTAATAAAAAGGAACATTGCTATGGGTCGTTGCGTACTGCGGGTATTGAGGAAATTGTGAAGTCGGAAAATTTCAAAAAGACCTGTGGATGGGTTGAAAACAATGTTAATGTACACAACTGTATGTTGCCATGTCGGCAACATAATGCGAACAATTACCTGTGGTGGTTAACAGAAGAAGAACCTCGCCATAATAATTTTATCTAATCTCGTGATGACAGACAGCTTATCCGTACAATTATCTATAGTTATTCCTGCATTAAATGAAGAAAAGTGTCTGGCAGATGCTGTAGCAACTGCGCGTCAGGCTGCGGCTCAGGCTGGCGTTTCTTGTGAAGTGATTGTGGTGAACGATGGTAGTACGGATAATACAGGAAAGTTGGCTGCCCAGCATGCTGATCGGGTTATCCATCATGCATCACCAATAGGTTTAGGTGGTAGTTTCTCTGAGGGGATTGCTGCGGCAAAAGGGCAATATGTTGTGATGGTTCCGGGTGATAATGAAGTAGAGGGTGATGCGATCCAGGCATTATTTACGCAATTTAATAACGCAGACATTGTGACGCTTTATCCTGTAAATCCCCAAGTGCGTCGTTGGTATCGCCAATGGATTTCAACATTCTTTAATGGGCTGGTTCGCTGGAGTTCTGGTGTGGCATTAAAATATTATAATGGTCCCACCATGTACCGCACTCAATTGGTTCAAGCATGTTTGCCGGTATCAGCGGGTTTTGGCTATAATGCGGAGTTGTTAATTACATTAATTCGTGGTGGCGCCTCTTTTTGTGAAATTCCAATGCATATCAAATTTCAAGCCGGCCGACGTAGTCGTGCATGGCGATTTTCAAATTGGTTTCAAGTTGGTGCCACACTATTTAAACTGTTCTTAAGCCGATTTTTTAAAGGTCTTCCTAAAAAAGTGTCTGTATAAATGAGGAATAAACCGATGCGATGTGTTGTTACGGGCGGCGCTGGCTTTATTGGGAGTCATTTAACAGAAATGCTCCTTCATGCAGGGCATACGGTAGTTGTAATAGATAACTGTGTTACTGGCCGCTGGAGCAACCTCCAGCAATTTCTAAATAGTCCTCAGCTTATTTGTCATGAATGTGATGTTGCCACACTAAAACCTGAGTCGGAATTCTTTGATGGAGCGGATTGGGTATTTCACTTGGCAGCTCTAGCCGATATTGTGCCATCAATAGAGCGCCCCATTGATTATATTCGAACTAACGTTAATGGTACTATGGCGGTGTTGGAAGCAAGTCGTCGTGTAAAAGTGAAGCGATTTGTCTATGCTGCATCTTCTTCTTGTTATGGAATTCCAGAACAATATCCGACACGCGAGACCTCAGAGATTCAGCCCCAATATCCCTATGCGCTTAGTAAATATTTGGGAGAAGAGTGTGTGTTGCACTGGGGAAAAGTTTATAAAATGCCTGTAGTGTCATTAAGATTTTTCAATGTTTATGGGCCGCGCGCTCGAACTTCAGGTACGTACGGCGCTGTTTTGGGTGTTTTTCTAGCTCAAAAATTGGCAGGGCAGCCATTTACAATTGTAGGAGATGGAAAGCAGTCTCGAGACTTCACTTATGTTACGGATGTAGCTGATGCTTTGTTTACAGCAGCAAGATCAGATAGTTCAGGTGAAGTATTTAATGTGGGTTCGGGAGAGCCACACTCAGTAAACGATTTGGTAAAATTGTTGGGTGGCCCTGTAACATATATTCCCAAGCGTCCAGGTGAGCCAGATATGACATGGGCAGATATTTCAAAAATTCAGAAATTATTACACTGGAAGCCAAAGGTGAGCTTTTCGGAAGGTGTTCAAAGTGTTTTAAACGTCATTGATTACTGGAAGGATGCACCTGTGTGGTCACCAGAAAAAATTCAAAAGGCCACTGAAGGTTGGTTTAAATATTTATCTCCATCTGGGGAGAAAATTGTATGAGTTTAGCACGTCATGCTAGTTCCATTCTGCTAACAAATACGGTTACAGAAGGGCTACAATTTCTATTAAAAATTATTGTTGCAGGATTGCTTGGACCCCAAACTTTTGGTGTTTATACCTTACTCCAATTGTTACCTCAGTATGCAGAGAAGTTTTTCAGATTTGGTGTAGATGATGGTGTGACATATTTGGCGGGCCGCGCGCGTGAGCGTGCAGGCCTGTTCTTTTTTAATGCACTAATTATTTTGTTTGTAGCTTCGCTTGCATCCATGATTTTAATTTGGTCCGCTCACTCCTCCTTTGTGAATTGGGTATTAAAGGGGAGCCATGTTAGTTTATTAACAATTGGCGTTACGCTGCTGCAAATTCCATCAGTATTTTTAATTCGTGCTTCAACGAAGCGGTTAATGTTTTTGGAAGACATTAAGGCATATAATTTGTGGACTTATGGACCGCCACTATTGGCAGCGGTGGGTGTGGCTCTTGTTGCAGCATTTTCTCCCACAAACTTGTTTTTAATTATGGCTATTGTAACTTTGGCTATGGCGCTAGGTGCTACGGGAAGTGCACGTGCGGTCTATCGTTTGGAGCCAATGCAGTGTCATCTGGATAAGAAGGTTGTTTGGGAGCTGTTGCACTATGGACGCCGATTATATGTGCCTGGAATTATGAATTATATGCAATTCAGGGCAGATGTCCTGTTGCTTGGATTGTTTTTGAATCCTAAAGAAGTGGGAATTTATGCACTAGCAGCTGTTTTAGCTCAAATTGTATTTCGTCTCGCGAGCGTGGTCGCATCTTTGCTATATGCTAAAGCATCCAAAGAGTCTGAAGAGTATTCCTTAGTGATGGCGCTCAATGCATGTCGTTATACATTATTGTGTAGTGCAATTATTTCAATTCCCGTGTTGCTGGCTGTTGAAGTTGGTGTAACATTTTTTATGCCAGCATATTTGTCCATGCTGGTACCTTTCTATTGGTTGTTACCAGCGTGGTTAATTGTGGGAACGGGACATGTTTTACAGCATTATTATTATGGAATTGGTCAGCCCAGTGTCCCAACGAGAGCTATATCAACAGCGGCAATAATTAATATTGTACTGAATGTTGTTCTGATTCCGCACATTGGCATTACAGGTGCTGCAATTTCATCGTTTGTTTCGTACTTATTATATTCAACTTGGTTAGTGATTGCGTTCCTGAGAAAAAACAAGACATCTTTGCAGGAGCTGATTTTGCCACGTAAGTCGGATTTCAAAATTCTAATTCAGTCACTTAGGTCGATACGCAGACCTGCTATAGAAGGTAAGGCGGCATGAAAAAATTACTATTAAGTCTTCCATATGGCATGTCAGCCCGAAATTTTCTAGGGTCGTCCGTCTTTTCCATGTTGCGACGCCATTTTCAGGTTGTCCTTGCTACGCCGCTTCATAAAGATCCTGCCTTTTGTGCTGAATTTAATCGGCAAGGTGTTGAGGTAGTCGACATACCAAAACCACCTATTGTGCCAATGCGCCTTTACCGCCACATGTTGGACATTATGGAAGGAGTACATTTTTCACGCAAAACACAAATTAAAACCCTTCAGATTTTAGAAAATTGCTTAAAGCGTGAACGGCCAGGCATTTATTATCGCAGAAAAATTATTGGAAGCATTCTCCTGGCAGTTCCAGGACTGTTTAAGTTTCTTAGGGGGATTCAAAATAAATTTATTGGCATGCCGTATTATGAAAAGCTTCTCGACGAAGTTCGTCCAGATGTCATATTTCAAACTCACCCCTTATGTATTGATGAATTTCCGATGGCATTACATGCAAAGAAAGCTGGAATTCCAGTCGTGGCAATGCTGCATAGTTGGGATAATATTACGACAAAGAGCGGCATTCGCGTAGTAACATCCGATCGTCCAGGCCGCATGCTACCGATTATGTTCGATCATTTTTTGGTTTGGAATGAAGTGCAGAAAGCGGAATTGATGCGATATTATGGTTATAGCGAAGCGCAAATTACAGTTACTGGCATGCCGCAGTTTGATTTTTATAAAACGTATCAATATTCATCCCGCGAAATTTTTTGTAAAAAGTGGGGGTTAGATCCAAAAAAGAAACTCATCGTATTTACCGCAGGAAGTCCAAAAATGCTGCCTAAGCAAAATGAGGTCATTGATATTTTAATTGATAGTGTGATGACTGATAAATTTGGCCATTCTGCGCAATTACTTATTAGAACCCACCCAATGACAAAAATGGAATATCTGAAGGACAAGTTGAAGGAATCTTTTGTCCAGATTCAATATCCCAAAGCGGCATATGTTACCGATCGCATTACTTCAGGCTGGAACAACTCACATGACGACCAGAGTGAGTTTGCAGAGACGATTCATCATGCAGATGTGGTGATTAATGTGGCGTCTACAGTGTGTTTAGATTGCGCTGCGTTGGACAAGCCTAGTATTTGCGTTGCATTTGATGGGCATAGCAATATGCCATACCATCAATCGATTGTTAAAAATTATGACTTCGATCATTTTTTGCCGATAATTAATTCAGGTGGAGTGCGAATAGCACGTTCTGCTGCTGAGCTTAGAGAGATGGTGAATAATTATATTGTGGACCCTTCCCTTGATAGTGAAGGGCGAGCCAAACTACGTGAAGTCGAATGTTATAGAGTAGATGGCAATTCAGCAGAGCGAGTCGCAGATGCGTTAGCGGCCTTTGCCTATGGAGCAGTTTCTCAGCGTGCAGTCGGAACCTAAAAAAATTCTAATAGTGGCACTGTGTGGAATTGGCGACACCCTGTCTTTTGTGCCGCATTTACAGCAATTGCGCGCACGTTATCCCAATGTCAAAATTGACTTTCTTGTGCATAACCCTCGCATGATTCCCTGGCTTCGTCGATCAAAGCTTTGCGATAAAGCCTGGGTTGTGGATGACCGCCGTTATGTGTTTAATAAAGATAGTCGCTGGAAGAGAATATGTTCCTTCCTCTCAAGGACCTTTCAAATTCGCCGCGAACAATATGATCTTGCATTTTGGCCGTATGCCCAAACTACTTGGAAAAAAATTATCTTGGCGCGTCTATTGGGTGTGCGCTGTACATATATGCATACTGCATCTCACTGGGTAGAAGGGTGGCTTGCAAAGCGCATTGTGTTTGTGCCCTTCTCATTTACAGATGCTGTCTTGGAGCGCAACACTGGGCTCTTGATGGCGCATGATACACAATGGCCATCGATCCAAATTCAATTTTCTGCGGATTTGGCAGATGCGGAACGTGGGCGGCTGGCTTTAGCTCGATTTGGTTTTGCGCAGGGGCGTCATGTTGTTGGGTTTCATCCTGGGGGTAACGTAAATTGGACGCCTTATCGCCAGTGGCCGGCAGAACGATACTCGGAGCTCGCAGACCGCTTGTGCGAGACTCTTGATGCCGATGCTGTGTTAATTGGCCAACCAGAGGAAATTAAGTTGCTAGAGCATATTCGCTCCAAAATGAAGCGGCCTGTAACTTTTATTACGGATACCACTTTTGAAGAGTTGGTGGATGTTATGGCTGCACTTCATGCCCTTGTAGGTAATGAATCTGCAATGGTTCATTTGGCTGGATTTTCCGGAATTCCAAGTTTTTCTTTAGTTGGAGCCACCAATTATCGCCAAACGGGGCCGTGGGGACAGAGAAGCTATGTAGTGCGCCTCGATTTACCATGTAGTCCATGTTTTGAAACAGGCTATACGTCACGCTGTCCTCACAGAAAGTGTATGGCGGACCTTACTGTGGACCGCGTAGCGCATACAATTTTGCCCATCATTCTTGACTTGGCACCTAAAAACCACTTTAAACCGGCGGTAATCAGTATTCCAGTAGAGGTGCCGAATGATGCCCAATGGCAGCAGTTTATGTACGACCGAGATCAATGGAGCGCATTGCGGATCTGAGGCACGAAAAGCTCGCCTGTTTGGAATACCGTTCGACAATCTGACAGCTGCAGAAATGCGCGCTTTTGTTGTGTCTGCTTTAGAAGATAGGCGTCCGCGCATGATTTTTACCGCCAATGTTCATTTGGTTGTAACTGCGCGACAGAATGAGAATTTACGATCCGTATTTGAACGATGTGATTTGTTACCTGTTGATGGGCGTGGTGTTTATTATGCGTCGTATATTATAGGGAAGCCGTTAAGGGAAATGGTGGGAGCTCCACGTTTGTTCTTTCAAATGCTTGAACTTGCCAATGAGCGTGGATCTCGAGTCTTTTTCTTTGGTGCAAGCGAAGAGAATTTGCAAAAAGCTTTAGCAACAGTGCGAGTGCGTTACCCAAATATTGTCGTTGCAGGTGCGCGGAATGGGTATTTTACGACGGCAGATGAGCCGGCCATTGCTGCGCAAATTCGAGAGAGTCGTTCTGATATGTTGTTTTTGGGAATGAGCTCTCCCCGTAAGGAAATTTTTGTCGATCAATATCGCTTGGAATGTAATGTGCCTGCGAGCTTAGGTGTGGGTGGTATGTTTGATGTGCTTGCAGGCGTTACGCAGTTAGCGCCACATTGGATTGGTGTGATGGGGCTAGAGTGGTTTTATCGGCTTTTGCAAGAACCACGACGGCTTTGGAAACGCTACACAACAACAAATTTAATATTCTTGGGCATGGTGATACGAGGGTTATGGAAAAAACAATCTTAATTACAGGTGTTGCAGGCTTTATCGGAAGCAACTTGGCGCGTGATCTACTTCAGTGTGGGTATCGTGTGCGTGGGTTGGATAATTTAACTGCTGGCCTGTTGGATAATGTACCCAAGGGTGTTGAATTTCATAATGGAGACATCCGCGATTCTGAAACGGCAGCACTCTACCGCGGTGTAGATACGGTATTTCATTTGGCTGCAAAGAATTGTTTGGCGGATTGTGTAAAGGATCCAACAGCAGCAGCAGATATTAATGTGCGTGGCACAACTATGGTGCTGGAAGCCGTGCGGAATGCGGGCGTGCGTAAATTGGTTTACTCTGATTCCTCTGCTGAATACGAGGGAATCACCCGTTTTCCAACACCAGAAGATGATGTGGCGCCCGAAAGTATTTATGCTGTTACTAAGCGCGGTGGAGCATTACTGTGTGAGGCTTTTGCCCGACTTTATTCCACAAAATTGACAATGCTACGTTATTTCAATGTGTATGGGCCCTACCAAGATTGGCGACGTTCTATTCCCCCTGTTATGAGTGCGTTTATGCTGCATTTGCTACGTGGTGAAAGCCCTGTGATTTACGGAAATGGTGAAAAGCGCCGGGACTTTATCTATGTTGATGATGTAAATGCGGTTCATCGATTGGTTTTAGAAGATGAACGTACCGATGGTCATGTATACAATGTTGGTACTGGCACCAATCATTCAGTAAACGAAATGTTTAATATTATTGCTGAACTACTTGGTTCTGATTTGCGTCCCCGCTACTTACCCGATTTGCCGGGCGAAGCCCAAACAACCTTAGCAGACTCTTCACGTTTGAAAGCGTTGGGATGGATGCCGCAAGTGGATTTGAATTTGGGTTTAAAGCGCAGTCTTGAATATATTCAGCAACAAGTTTTACCACAGAGTCGTAGCGAAGGGGTATCGTGTGGATAATGTCTTGATTGTTGGTGGTAGTGGCATGTTGGGCCACAAAGTGGCTCAGGTTTTATCACCCAATTATACTGTATGGGCAACAGTGCGAGATCAAGGACTTGGTCTAGCAGCGACCGGTATTGTGCCTGCAGAACGAATTATTACACAAACGAATGTAGAGGATTTTAACACGCTTGTGAAAGCGGTGAGCGTGGCTAAGCCAAAAATTATAATCAACTGTGTGGGGATCATTAAACAGTTGGCAGCGGCAAAGCAGGCAATTCCGAGTATAGAAATTAATGCACTTTTCCCCCAGCGATTAAACGCGTTCTGCGGTACCTCGGGTATTCGGTTGATTCATATCAGTACAGACTGTGTATTTTCAGGCGAACGTGGGGGGTATTCCGAAGATGATATTCCCGATGCAAAAGACCTCTATGGCCGCTCAAAATTGCTGGGTGAAGTTGTTTCTGACGGCTCAATTACCCTTCGTACATCTATTATAGGGCGCGCCTTACATGGTGCAGAGGGGCTTATAGAGTGGTTTTTGGCCCAAAAGGGCAAAACCATCAAGGGTTATACAGATGCAGTTTTTTCTGGAGTAACCACAGAAACACTGGCAGAAACCATCCGGGATGTAGTAATCCCCCGCCCGGAACTGAGTGGGCTATATCATGTATCAGCAATGCCCATCAATAAGATGGACCTTCTAACACGATTTCGGGCGGTAGCTCATTATCCCGTAGAAATTGTAATGGACAAGGGTCCTCGTTGTAATCGTAGTTTGGATTCAAAACGCTTTTCATTGGCAACGGGCTGGATGGCTCCAGACTGGGATACAATGCTTTCACGTTTAGCCCAAGAGGTTGAACAATACGAAATATGGAGGAAAGACTATGTTACTGGAAAATAAACATGTTGTAGTAACTGGTGGTACCGGGTCGCTGGGTCGTACTTTGGTACGCCGCTTGATGACAGGTGAAATTGGATTGCCTTCTCGTGTAACTGTATTTTCACGAGATGAAGCCAAGCAATATGAAATGCGGATGTCGTGGCTTCACTTGGCGGAAGCCACTGACGATGTGGTTTATCGTTGTGCGCGTGACCTGGTCCAATTCAAAATTGGGGATGTGCGCGATTACGCAACTGTTAAGCAGCTGGTTTCAGATGCAGATGTGATTTTTAACACAGCTGCTTTGAAGCAAGTGCCCACCTGTGAATATTATCCTTACGAAGCAGTGCGGACCAATGTAACGGGTGTTCATAATATTGTTCGTGCTGTTTGCGAATCTCCATCAAAGCCAAGTCTGGTTGTTGGTATTTCAACAGATAAAGCCTGCAAACCAATCAATGTGATGGGCATGACAAAGGCGCTGCAGGAACGTATTTTCATTCAAGGTAACCTGTATGCTCCCAATACTCGCTTTGTTTGTGTGCGCTATGGCAATGTGTTGGCTTCCCGTGGTTCTGTGATTCCACTATTCTTGGACCAAATTAGACGTGGTGGTCCAGTAACTATCACCATGAAAGAAATGACACGATTCCTATTGTCGCTGGATCAAGCAGTGGACACCGTGTTTGCTGCGGTACGCAGTGCAGAACCAGGTGATACCTACATTCCTCGCGTCCCATCAGCGAATGTGGTGGATATCGCCAAGTTGTTGATTGGTGATAGCAATATTCCAATTCAATACACGGGTATTCGTCCAGGAGAGAAGATTCACGAAACCTTGGTTTCAGAGGAAGAGTGCTTCAGAACTGACCAAGTGGGTGATTACTATGTTATTCGTCCAATGTTGCCAGAATTGCGGTTACAAAAGGCAGTTGAAAAACCTGCGTTGGATCGCGAATTTTCATCTGCATATCATTGTGTGGATGCAAACGAATTGAAAGCAATGCTGATTAGTGGTGGCTTCTTGGATAAAGATGGTGTTGCGCGTGATGATTCCAAATTGTTGGGAAAATTAACAGCCATTAACTCATTGTCTTACTAGGAAAGTAATATGTTAGTAACACGTGCACCATTACGATTTTCATTGGGAGGAGGGGGAACGGATATCCCTACCTACGCCAATCAATTTGGTGGGTTCATCTTAAGTGTGGCCATTAATAAGTACGTGTATATTAATCTCAATAAGCCAAACATTAGTGATGTGCTACGAGTTAAATACTCACGTACCGAAGAAGTAGAGAACCCAGATCAATTGCAACATGAATTGGTCAAGGGCGCATTGAAGTTGACGGGTGTTTATGACAAAATTGAAATTTCAGCAATGGCGGATGTTCCAAGTGGTACCGGCTTAGGCTCATCAGGCAGCTTTTTAGCGGCCCTGTTGATGGCTTTACACACCTACAAGCGCCAACACGTACCGCCGATTGATTTGGCCGAAGAGGCGTGTCGCATTGAAATGGATATCGCTGGAAAACCTGTTGGCAAGCACGATCAATATCTAGCTGTATTTGGTGGATTTACATGTTTGGACATTCAAACAGATGGTAGTGTTAAAGTATCACCACTTAAAATTGACTTTCATTGTACTGAAGAGTTGCGAAACAATCTCTTTTTCTTTTATACGGGAGTGCGTCGCGACAGCTCATTAGTACTGGCTGACCAAGCTGTTGGTGTTGCGTCTAATCAACAAGTTTTGGAAGGTTTTCACCAGATTAAAGAAATTGGCTATCAAGTTAAGACCTGCTTGGAGAGAGGTGATTTGGATGGTTTTGGAAAGCTGCTTAACAGACATTGGGAAATTAAGAAGCAGACTTCAACGCAAATGACTAAGACTGCCCTAGATAAGGTATATGAAGATGGAATTGCGAGCGGTGCTTTGGGCGGCAAGTTAATTGGTGCTGGTGGTGGTGGCTTCATGATGTTCTACTGTCCAAGTGATGGTGGAAGACAGCGCCGTTTGCGTCAGGCAATGAATGAACATGGTCTCAAAGAAATGCTTGTTGATTTTGACTTAGAAGGAACCAAGGTTGTTATAAACATTTAACCAAGGCAGAGAGCGAATATGGAAAACCTCCAACAAAAAGTAGTAGGTGAATTTTTAAATAAGGTAGTCGACATTACGACACAGCTTCCTCAGCCTGAAATACAAAAGGCAATTGATACCCTATTTACCACATGGACAAAGGGTAGAATTGTCTATGCTATTGGTAATGGTGGGTCGGCATCAACAGCGTCTCATTTTGCGTGTGATTTGGCTAAGTGCACAATTGTTCCCAATAAGCCACCATTCAAGGTTCTTTCGCTTTGCGACAATATGGCGCTATTTAGTGCGTGGACCAATGACTTTGGATTTGGCTCAGTGTTTACAGGCCAAATGAAACCATGGCTCCAAGAGGGCGATACTTTGATTGTCTATTCAGTGCATGGTGGTTCTGGTGATGGAGATGCAGGTCCTTGGTCTCAAAATTTGGTGAAGGCTGTTCAGTTGGCCAAAGAAAAGGGTGCCAAAGTCATTGGCTTTACTGGATTTAGCGGTGGAGCTGTGGCTAAGTTGGCTGATGTCAGTATTGTGGTTCCAATTAACCAAGAACCATTAGGAACCGCGCTAGTTGAATCATTCCACGTTGTCTTGCATCACCTACTTTGTGTGGCACTACGGCAGAAGATGGAAGCGTATAACGCCTAAAGCGAATGTTGGGGCACTGGCAAAATTTGCCCCGTGCGACATGAATTGTAGATTGTATCAATAATTGCAGATGTTGCGTATCCATCTTGACCACTACCAAGTGGTGAACGCCCTTCACTAAGAGCTGCTTTAAATTCAGACCATTCTTCTATCCACGATATGTCGTCGGGTGGAAACTCTATGAGCTCTTCAACTGGCCGCCATCTTGCATCATCTCGCTTACCAATATAGAGGCGTTGTGAACCATAGCTTCCCGTGAGGCCTTCGATTTTTAAGTATCCGGTGGATCCCATTACCTCGAAGGAAAATAGATTCTTCCACTGTGTCCAGCTTGTGTGAAATTGTGCGACTGAACCACCGGTTGTTTTGAGCAGAACGAAAGCGTTGTCTTCCAAAGAAGTTTTTTTCCAAAAATGATTAGTTAAAAGTCCATAGGCTTCAGAAATTTCGCCCATAAACCATCGGCACAAATCAATAATATGCACCCCTTGATCAAGAAGTTCGCCTCCACCAGAAGTGGATGCCTTTCCACGCCACTCTTCATCGTAACCCGGTCGCCCACCATGACCATAGCGTGCACGAATATAAAGTAAGTCGCCAATTGCACCTTCAGTAAATAGTTGGTGGGCTTTAGTAATTCCAGGAAAGTGGCGGTGGTTAAATCCAGTTTTGAGAATGCGATTATGCTGCTTTGCAGTGCGAACCATTTCAGCAGATTCGTCAGCGGTGCACGCCAATGGCTTTTCACAAATAACGTGCTTGCCGGATTGGAGTGCTTGAATTGTCATTGGGGCGTGCAAATTGTTCGGAGTTGCAACAACAACAACATCAATGTCAGGGTTTTGGACAAGTTCCTGCCAAGTTGCAGCAACGTTGCACTGGGTGAGTGAAGCTATCTCTGTTGCTGAGGATGGATTTGGGTCAAAACATTGTATAACACGATCACCAAGTTCTAGTGCGGCAATGCTGCGCTTTTTTCCAATTAAGCCACACCCAATAATGCCTAATTTTAACATTTAACTTGCGCCTCGTGCAGTGAGAACTGCTGGAATTGTTTTGAGAAGAATTTTAATATCCAACCATAATGTCCAATTATCAATGTAGTCTAAATCCAATCGGATCCACTCGTTCCAATCACTGATCTCGTTACGTCCAGATACTTGCCAGATACATGTGATGCCTGGGCGCACAGAAAGTTTTCGCTTCTGCCAATCTTCAAATTGAGAAAATTCATTGGCAGAAGGGGCGCGTGGACCTACCAAAGACATGTCTCCCCGCAAGACGCTCCAAAGTTGTGGTAACTCATCTAAGCTAAATTTTCGCAGAAAACGCCCAATTCCAGTGATGCGTGGATCGTTGCGCATCTTAAAAAAGGGCCCCGACATTTCATTTTGGTCCCATAGTTGTGATTTGATGTCATCGGCATCCACTACCATTGTGCGAAATTTATAGCCAACAAATGGGACAGCATTTTGTCCGAGCACGTTCCAAGGATAAAAAATAGGTCCTCGTGATGTTAGTTTGACGAGTAATGCAATAATTAGAAAAATGGGGCTGAGTAGGATAAGCAGGGCTAGGGAGACGGATATATCAAGAATGCGCTTAGAGAGTGGGAGGCGCCCCTGCTCAGCACATTCAGTAAGTTGTGATGTACATGCCATAATCATTCTAAAGTTTTGGGTTTAGTCAGTTCCGATCGATCGTAAACAATAATGCCTAAACACATGAAAAGAAGTGATGTCAGGAAGGCTGTTAAAACCATTTCACTCCGCTTGGGCCAACATTTGGTCAGGGGAATAATGGCAGGATCAACAACTTGAAATTTGAGTTCGTCTTTGGCCTCTTCCATTTTGGCAAGTTCTAACTGTTGTGCCGTAACAGCACTCATCTTTGCCAGGATTTCGTGACGCAATGTTAGGTATTGCAGATAAACTTGTTGAGGCACTTTCTTAACATTAGGTGTGCTAATATCTTCGAGAGTATCGTTTGGCGAAGTGCCGTCCATGTCAACATTGCCAAATGTTTCTTTGGTCATTTCAGGTAAAAATGCCTTCGGGCCATTGCTCTTGGCTGTCTCGGGTATGTCGTCATCTGTAATAACAATCTTGGATTCGACATTTGAAATTCGACCGTCCTTATAAAATGAATTTAATTCATTTCCTGTTTCCAGAAAGGCTTCCTTATTTTTTGCAACCTGATTTTCCAGATAAAGTCGGTAATGTTTGGCCTGCGTGAATGCTGAAGCTTGAATAAAGGACCTTAGTTCGTTCAAAAAAGTATTAACAATGTCAACTGCCAATTGAGGGGAGTGAGCTTGCGCGGCGATTGTCACGGTACTTTGTTTTTTGTCTTCTCCAAATTCAAGTTGATCAGACAACTTTGATACAGCCACCTGCATTGGGATGTTCTTGCCGTTACCCAAAATAGGAATGAGATTCATTTTTTCGATGACGCGTTCTGCTAAAGAGCGGCTTTTGAGGAGTACCATAAGTTGGTTGGATTGGCTGTTACCCCCACCAATGTCCAACAAACTGCCAATTCCGCCGCTCATGGAAGATGCCAAGGCAGAAGCACCGCCCGCTTTGGAAGCTAGAGGTAATATGACGGCCTCTGCGCGATACTTTTTGGGTAATAAGAGGGAAATAACGAGAACGACAAGGGTGCAAAAGATGACGACCTGAATGATCAATTTACGGCGGCGATTCAGAAGCAATAGGTAATCAAGTAGGTTTGTTTCGGTCATGTTATGTATTTAAAACAGTTATTAGTTTAGGGGGACTTGGTAGCAAGCCACTTTAAAAATGCAAGAGTATTTAATGCATATTTTGACGCCACATGAGTCCTAACTTGAACAGGCCATGTTGTGCTGTCTGGCCTTGAACGAAATTTGCATTTTGAATCCAGTCTAATCCTGCTTGTGAGTAAAGTTGCCAGTGAGGCGCAATCTGAACATGAAATTCTCCAATGGCCATGTAGTGCTGCTCTTTTGGACCTGAAGAGACCGTCACGATGTCCACAATTCTGCCAGAGCCTGTACCATCACTCACATACTTGTAAATATCACTTAGTCTTCGAATATAGAGTAAATTGAGATCTCCCCAGGAATATGGAGAAATAGTATATCGAAAATCAGTACGCACAAATTGTGTGTCTGGTCCAAATGTATGGGCAAGAAATTCTCGGTTTAATGTCCATCCGTTGAAATATTGAATATGTCGGTAGGGACGCGATCCTACGTATTCATATTCGGCATATAGAGACAGGCGGCCGTCGTTTGTGAGTCGAGGAACGCGTAAATTCCCGAAGTAGGTTAGGTAATGGCCTGGTACTGGTCCAAGATCACCGAAACTAATATCTTCAAAATATATTTGAGTGGCAAATTCAATGTTGCGCAATGATGGAATCCGAAATCCCCCCGAAAATGTATAGGATCGATTTGTTGGATAGCCTCCGCCCAATGGATTTCCTGTAGCCATTGGAAAGCCAATTGTTTCCAGGATAACGTCACCAGGGGGGAGTGTAGGGTAGCCTTGACCGCCAAAGGTAAGCTCATGATTAAAACCGAGACGGATGCTGGGGATGATGTGCCAAACAAACTGAAGACCAGTAATCCATGGACGCTCAGGAGAATATTGGGGTCCGAGGTTGGATAAAAAGACGGCCAATTTATAGGAGCCAAGTTTCTTTAGCGCCCAAGGCAAATGAAAGGGATATGGGGTATCTAATTCAATCATGTCCAAGCCGCGTGGGTTATTAGAAAATAGCACGCCGCCGTTCTGAGCGCTTCCCCAGACAAGCTGGTCTCGACCCACTTCCAATTCAACATTTTTCCAACCCACTTTAGCTGCTAATGTCTTGGCATAAATATTAATGCTGCTGCCAATGCCAGTCACAGTTGGAACGGTGACTTCTATTTGGGGTCGACCAAATACAGACACATACTTGCCAAGCTGCAACGAGTGTCGTGTTTGGAGATCAAAGTTATTGCCTTTTACGTAGTGACGACCTTCTTGATCCCAATAAAATGGGTGGAATTCACCTGATATTGGATCAAGTCCATTGGGTGCTACAAGTGTGGGGTTTTCACCCAAATACATATATTGACCATAAGCAACTTCTAGTGGATGAACATAGACACCATGTCTTTCGTCTAAAGTATCTCGAAATTCGGAGTGTAGAGCCGAAAATATCTTCTTTAAGAATCGATTTTGACTAGCTGCCTTGGTAAATTTAGATAAAGAGGGTTCCTTGGCGTCATTTTCTTGTTTGATTTCGAAGTTTTTTTCAGCTTCTTTAATCAAGCGCGCAAATTCTAATGCGCTCCAGGGCCGTTGTTCTGGAAAGTCACTTTTGATAAGGCCCGCCCCAATTAGTATTTGAACCCAGTCATAAGAGGGGTCATTAAGTGGAATATTAGCGCTAGTTTGGGCTAAGGTAGTGCTTTGGACAAAAGCAAATAAACCAAGCCATACGCCCAAAGCGATAATTAAGCGATTTTGCATAAGAGTGCAGGTTTGTTGTGTATGAGCAGGTGTATGTCAAGAGTAGTTCTTGACTCCCTAGGGTGTATGGTGAAATGGACTGAATCAATGGCAAATAAGAAAATACAAACGGCTGTTATCCCCTGTGCGGGCTATGGTACGCGGCTGTTTCCCGTCACAAAAAGTGTACCAAAAGAGCTGCTGCCAATAGTGAGTACGCCAGCAATTCAATATGTCGTAGAAGAGCTGGTATCGGTGGGTATTTCTGAGATTGTCCTCGTGACGAATAGTTACAAAATGTCCATCGAGGACTATTTTTTACCCAATAACCAACTGAACGCTTTCTTATCTGATCGTCATAAGAATGATGAGTTAAGACAATTGAACGATATTCAAAATATGGTGAAAATTTCGGTTGTTAATCAGCCTGAACCAAAAGGTTTGGGAGACGCGGTTCTTTGTGCAGAAAATTGCATAAGGGATCAATTTTTTGTAGTGGCTCTCCCCGATGTAATCTTTCCAAAAGAATCAAAATCAACTGCCCGCCTCTTGAATCAATGCAAAGAAAATGAATGTGGGGGGTTGTTGTTGAAGGAATTTTTACCGCAAAATAGTAAGCAATACGGTGTTGTGAAGGCCCAATCGATTGATGATGGAGTGTATTGTATCAAGAGAGCTGTTGAGAAACCGGCTCCAGATGAAGCACCATCTAATCTGGGGATTATTGGCCGCTATGTGTTATCAAAAGAAGTATTTAGTCAGTTGAAACGTACAGCAGTTTCTAAGTCAGGCGAAGTAGAGTTGACATCGGTTCTGGATAATACGGCTGAAAAAGACAAGTTTTTAGGGGTACTTGTAGACGGACCGCTGTTTGATGTTGGGACTATCGACGGATATGTCGCCGCCACAAATCATTTTTTTCAAAAGGGCAAATCCTAAAAAATCTAAAAGTTAGATTGTTATCTGGTTATAATAAAGCCTACAAACCATTGACAATACTGGTTTTGAATGGTTTGAAGCTGCACGCCGAAAGGGGGGGCTTAAGGAGATTAAAATGACAGAGTTACGAGTATCCCCCATTCTGAGCTTCTCAGACATTCATCACACACAGACATCATCAACCAATATTCCCGGTGTAGGGACCGTAGTTACCCCCTTTACAGGCACACCTACGATCAGGGGCACCGGTATTCGTCTTGATGGTAGCGTCACCATCACCCGACCATCTCCCTGGATCAGCCTAGAAGCTGGACTTGGCGCCGCTGCCTCTTATGGGCTCGTCAACAGCTATTCTGCCAATGCTGGCATTGGTGCTAAACTGCACTTACCCAATGATCGTGCCCGTGCCTTTCTGAATCTCGGTGTTGCGGGTTGGAAGCTTTTATCCAGTGATGACAATGTCACCACACTTGGTGCATCCATTGCCTTTGGAGTTGAAGCGCCTCTTTCAGATCGTTTGGCGTTCTTTGTTGATGCCAACTATGCCACCAACTTTGATCTATCCCAAACAGCTGTGGGTGCAGGTCTCCTCTGGCGTTTTGGTCGTCAGTCATTACCACCTATTCGGCATACAGAGGATGTAATGAATATCCATATTGGCCTTGAGAACGCAGCCCATGTTGTTCAACAAGTAAAAGCGCTTTTTGGTGTTTCTATGGCAAGGCAAATTGAAACATTTGCCGAAAAAAATACAGTGGAAGAACGAGTGTTGGGATTGGTAACTTATTTTCGTTGGGTTTCTGGAAGTGAGGGTGCTGGAAACTTGCTGGCCATGTTGCCATCGCTGACAAAAGTTTTTGGCCAGATTGACCACGCAGTTGGATTGGCATCAAGCACCAGCAATATTCTCCTGGATGATGTTATTAAGCGTCGCATTGATGATCTTAAACGTCAAAGGGAAACGATCCTACCCACATTGGCTGCATTGGGGATTGACTATTTACACTCTGAAAAGCCATCGATTATGGAGCAACTGATATCACTTGCACTGAAAACCCTCCAAACTATCCAGTCTGAAGCAACAGCAGAAGTCAAAGCAGCTGCATTAAAATCTCTTAAAACAGCTGTAATTGATGGGTTCAAGGTTGTGGAAATGCTGGGAAGTGAACAGCTAAAGCCCAACATCACACCAGATCGTATGCAACAGGTTGAAAAGTTTAAGGCCGTATTGAATTGCATTCAAACGGGTAAGGCATGTGATAAATTTCCTGGTTTTCCAACAATGGCGAATATTGAAGCCATGGAGAAGACACTCCCTAGTTTATAACGCAATGCGCAACAACCTATTTGGCCAATCGACGATAAGAAGATGTCAATTAATCAAGGCCTTTAGGGAGTTGAAACGATATGGTTCAGCCAAAAGACAATAATGATTTTACAAGAAAGCTGACTGCCGAAGTGGGTATTGGTGCTGCAACGACCCTTATTCACACTTCAGCGGCAACAGTAATCCATATTCCAGAAGGAACAATCCGAAATCCGTTCAGTTTTGACTCTTATCAACCATCTGTAGTGGTTAATGCAGGTGGTGAATATGCTACACTCGACTTGGGCCGCTATGGTGTATCCGCAGGTTTGAAGGGACAGTTTGGTTACGCCAATAACCACAATTTTTGGGCCGGCTCGGTTTATGGAAAAGCGCTGCGCACCTCTGATTATGACCAGTATAATGCGTACATTAAACTCGGAGCCAGTTGGATCAATACAACAACGCAGGTAAGCTCCGAAGGCAATTTGGCCGCATTGGCTGCTGTTGGTGTACAGCTAAAGCTAGCACCCAAATGGGGCGTATCGATTGAATTGGGCGCAAAGGGCGTTACCAGTGTGCAACAATTCGAAGGTTCGGTTGGATTCTATTACCAACCCAATGGAAACTCAACGCCTGCCGATAAGCTTGCCCAAAAAGCTGAAGAGACGCTTCAAACAGCCAAAGATGCCATCCAGGATATCAGAAAATTTTCAGAATACTTTGTAGCGGGAACCAGTGCCGATATCGACGAGGTCTTAATTACAATTGAAGGTTATGTATCTTGGATAACAGATCCAAACTATACTTGGTTGGAAAATGAAAAATCTGCAAAGCGCTCCTATATTTATATCAAACGATCTATTCAGCAGGCTGTGGCATATGCCATACCTGCAACCACCTATTCCAAGGAATGGATGGCATCAGAAGCGCGGCAAGTGAATCAAGAGTTGGTACAGCTGGATACAGAGGTATTATATCCCGTATTGCAATTACTCTATCTCAGAAAAGATTCGGTTTCTGATCTTCTTGATAAGCATGCAAAAGAAATTGATAAAGCACTTTATACTGATAAGGATCCACAAAAGGCAAAAGGCACATTTGATAACTATAAAGATTACGTTAAAAGAACCAATGAACTATATATAAAAATTCGCAACCGACTGTCACCTGAGCAACGTGCAAAAATGGAAAATTTTGACAAACAAATTGGCTGTTTAGAAAATGGGGACATGTGTCCCAATTCTGAATCCCAAAATCATTCTTTACCACACTTTCAGCGTGCCCTAGAGGCACTGATTGCTGAGAAGGGTGTTGCGGGTAACAAAGCTGTCCAAGGAGATACAAAATGAATAATTATACCAAGAACCCAACAGCTGTCAGGATAGAGATGCCCAGAGAAGCGGGTATTACCTATGTGAAGCAGCCAACTGTCGTGGCGGAGGCCCCCGTTTCGGATCCATTCAAAGCGGGATATGTTGAATTGCCTGATGCCTATGTTGAGACAACCGACAGATTTGCAGATGGTCGATATACAGGTTCTTCTTCATTTGGGAGTGGCCTCGGTACCACCCTTGCTGTTGCTGGTGGTGCAGCTATTGTTGTCGCTGCAGGGCCAGAAATTGCAGCAGCGGCCGCCCTTGCCATTGCACGTTACGGTGTTCAATGGGCAGCGACAGCTGCAACCGCAGCCCTTGTATCGGCATGTAGCCCTTCAGAATCAGTTTATCAATCTAGCGCTCCTGAATTTTTTGCAGAGGATGGCGGAGCTGTTGACGGTGCTATCGATGGTGGTGTGGATACGGGTCATCCCGATACATCCCTGAAACAAGATGTAACAGATACATCGGTTGAACCGGATACAGTTGCTGACGCCGATGGCGATGGTGTTGCGGATTCATCGGTTGAA
>PCXA01000018.1 GCA_002796325.1 Deltaproteobacteria bacterium CG11_big_fil_rev_8_21_14_0_20_47_16
GTGCGGATTCCACAATTGAAAAATTGGCATCCCTTAAACCCGCATTTGAAAAGGGTGGCACTGTAACCGCCGGTAACTCGAGCCCACTCACAGACGGTGCAGCTGCGGTTGTGCTGATGAGCGCCGACAAAGCCAAGAAGTTGGGCATCAAGCCGTTGGCAAAAGTTTTGTCGACCGCCGTTGCGGGTGTGGATCCATCGATTATGGGTGAAGGCCCTGCGATAGCGATTCCAAAGGCGTTGCAGCGCGCTGGCATGATGCTGTCCCAACTTGATTTGATCGAAGTCAACGAAGCCTTTGCTGCGCAGACCTTGGCCGTTGCCAAGATGTTGGAAATCGACATGGCGAAATTAAACGTGCACGGTGGCGCAATTGCGCTGGGGCACCCGTTGGGATGCAGCGGTGCGCGTATCATGGCAACCTTGGTGCATGCGCTCATGCAGACCAATAAAACATTTGGTGTGGATTCACTTTGCATCGGTGGCGGTCAGGGCATTGCAACGATCATCGAACGACTTTCATAAGGACTGACTATGACCATTAAAAAAGTAGCCGTGTTGGGTTCGGGAATCATGGGCCGCGCAATCGCCGGTCATTTGGCAGGTTGCGGGATTCCCAGTTTGTTGCTGGATTTGAAAACTGAAACATCCAAGCAAGCATTGGAACTCTTGGCCAAAAGCAAACCGGCACTGATGTACGACAATGCCGACATTCGCATGATCACACCTGGCAACTTTGATGATGACATGTCCAAGATTGCGGACTGCGATTGGATTGTCGAAGCGGTCGTTGAACGCTTGGACATTAAAGAAAGCATCTACTCCAAAGTCGAAAAATATCTAAAGCCGCATCAAATCATTAGCTCAAATACATCGGGTATCGATTTGAAGGATTTAACGAATGGTCGCAGTGAGTTGTTCAAGAAGCGTTTCTTGATTACGCACTTTTTTAATCCCGTGCGTTACATGAAGTTGTTGGAAATTGTGGCCGGGCCGGAAACCGATGCCGATGTGGTGAAGACAATTGCTGCATTTGGCGAAAATGTGTTGGGCAAGGGCATTGTGTACGCCAAGGATACGCCCAACTTTGTGGCCAATCGCATTGGCGTGCAGGGCATGATGGCCGCGATTCATGCGGTGGTGAACAAGGGCTGGGGCATTGAAGTGGTGGACCAGGTCATGGGCACACCGACTGCGCGGCCCAAGAGTGCCATGTTCCGCACAGCCGACATTGTGGGCATTGATACGCTTGCCCACGTGGCGGACAACAATGTGAAGGGCTGCCCGAACGACGAAGATTTGAAGCTCTTTGAATTGCCGGACTATGTGAAGGAAATGATTCAGAAGAAGTGGCTGGGCGATAAAACCGGCCAAGGCTTCTATAAGAAAACCAAAACACCGGAAGGCAAGACCGAGATCCTTGTTTTGGATCCCAAGTCGATGGACTACCGCCCTCAGCAAAAGATCAAGACCGATTCTTTGGGGGCAGCGCGCAATATCGATAATCCCGCAGAGCGGCTTGCCGCCGTGGTTTGGGGCAGTGACGAAGCGAGTGAAATTGCGTGGTATCTGATTTCATCCAGCATTGTGTATTCTGCCAATCGTATTCCTGAAATTGCAAATGACATTTTGAATGTTGATCGCGCGATGCGCTGGGGATTCAACTGGGACTTGGGTCCATTTGAAATTTGGGATGCGTTGGGTGTGGCCAAGGTTTGTGAAAAGTTGAAGGCCGAAGGCCGCGCGATTCCCAAAATTGTGCAGCAACTGTTGGATAAGGGACTTAGCAGTTTCTATCAGGAAAAGGCGGGCGTGGTGTCTTACTTCGACCAGAATGCCGGTGCCTACAAAGCGATTCCTGAGCCCAAGAATGTGATTATTCTCAAGTCACTCGTTGAACGAAACAAGACCGTCGCCAAAAATGATAGCGCATCCGTCATTGATTTGGGCGATGGCGTATTCAACGTCCAATTCCATGCCAAGATGAATGCGATTGATGATGGCATTATTGAAATGTTGAATCGCGGTATGGATGAAGCGGAAAAAAATGGCGTGGGTGTTGTCGTTGCAAACGATGGCCCCAATTTTTGTGTGGGTGCCAACCTCATGCTCGTCTTCTTGGAATGTCAGCAGCAGAACTGGTCGCGCATTGATGACATTGCCAAGGCGTTTCAGAATGTGAATCAGCGCATGAGCTACGGCAAAGTACCTGTGGTGGTGGCCCCGCACCAGATGGCGTTGGGTGGGGGATGCGAAGTGATTCTAGGCGGCACACATGTGCATGCCGCAGCAGAAACCTACATGGGGCTTGTGGAAGTCGGCGTGGGATTGATTCCGGCCGGTGGTGGTTGCAAAAATATGCTGCTCCACAATGAAGAAAAGCAGCTCGCCAAACACAATCCCAAAAACGATGTCTGGATGGCGCCCAAAGATGGCGGCCCATTCCCGAAAGTGTCTGCCGCATTCCAGACGATTATGATGGCGCAGGTGGCCACTTCGGCCAAAGAAGCCAAGCGCATGGGATACTTGCGCAAGAGCGATGCGATTTCAGTAAATGCTGATCAGCGTATTTATGATGCCAAGCAAGATGTGTTGGCTATGTCCAAGAATTTCACACCACGTGAAATGGTCGATATTCAATTGCCAGGTGTGGGTGGCAAAATGGCACTGGTCAATGCGTTGCGCGGGTTTGTGGCCCAAGGCCTTGCAACGGAATATGATGCCGTCATTGGCGAAAAGCTTGCGCACATCTTAACAGGCGGGGATCGTCCCGAAACGCATATGGCAACCCAACAGCATATTTTGGATCTTGAACGCGAAGCCTTCTTGTCACTCTGTGGCATGGAAAAGACACAGGCCCGCATCCAGAATATGCTCATGAAGGGCAAGCCACTTCGTAATTAATATATGTAATAGTGCTGAAAATAAAAAAGCCCCGTGGGATTCCCACGGGGCTTTTTTAGTAGATATAGAATCAAAAATTAATTCATGAATTCACAACCTGCTGGTGGCGTTGGGGCGGCCAATTGTTCGCATGTGGCTTTGGTAATGGATGCAATGCAGGCATCTAGCGCGGTTTGGTCAATAGCCTTGGCCTTATCGCTTAAGTTGCTGGCCATGTCCTTACTAAGCCCTGTAGCACAATCAGCTTCACTACCACCCTTGGGGTTACAGGTGCTCATGCGCTTGCAAACAGACTTGCTAACAGCATCCGCAATTTGTTGTGGGGTAAGACCACCTGCACCTGCAGTTGAAAGGGCCATGTCAGATTTGGCCATATCCGCTGGGGCTTCGCTGCTGGTGTCTGCTGCCTTTTTAGAACATGCTCCCATGAAGGCTGTAGCAGCTAAAATTGTACATAAACTGAATAATGCGACGCGTCTTTTCATAGTTTCTCCTTGTTGTATGGACGTGAACCGTTTAGACAAGCAGACATACAAAATCAATAGAAATTCCAGGAGGATTGTGATGAATCGATACGCGCTGATTCTGTTGACGGCCTTAACCATGGTAATGGGTTGTGCCTCAAGTAATCCTCAACACAAAGCCAAGGAAAGTGCCCTGACTCAGGGTATGACCAAAAAGTACATTTATCCAGGCCAAACCACACAAACAAATGTTTTGGAAATCTTTGGCCCACCCGACTTGGTTAGCCATAGGGGGGGGAAAGAGGTTTGGACGTATGATAAAATTACCCAAAATGTATCGTCATCAGGTGGTTTTGTAACGATCCTCATTGCCGGTTACAATAAGAGTTCGTATGAGTCTCGGAATCGTTCTTCCATGTTGATCATTTATTTTGATAAGAATGAAGTGGTTGAGGATTACAAACTAAGCGTCTCTAATTTTTAGGGCTATCGTATGAAATATTGCGCGGCACTCTTGATGGTAGTGATGTTTTCTTCTTGCACTTGGTTAACGACAAATAACCAACAAATCGGTCAGGCACAGCTTAAAAACTTTGAGACGCGTACGATTGATGCCCCATTTGATGCTGTATATTTAGCAGCAACCGAAGCTCTTTTCGATTTGGGTTACCAAATTCGTCACTCTGAAAAGGCATCGGGCGTCATTATGGGTGAGCAGTACTATAACTACACTGAATCTGTTTATTTGGGAAAGGGTGTATATGATCGACAGGATAAAAAGAAGGTCTTTGAACTTACACTGTTAATCAAGCCCGAAGATAAGAAGTCAACCAATGTGCGTATTAAAACATCAGTCGATGGCCAGCCCAAACTCAATAAGGATGCGATTGATAAAGTGTGGGTCTATATTGATCGTCAAGTGATGATGGCCTCACCACCTGAAAAACCAACCAAGGGTAGAAAGTCAACTCAGACTCCGGCTGTACAGTCGTAGCCACAGTTCATCTAAGCTAAGTCCCAATGTTCTTTTGATGTGTGGTGCGAGCCTTCTATCAACCTCATTTGGTATAATGTCAGTTACATAGACACCGTTCTTATCAAACTGCACGCAACAATTTACAATGCCGTTCTGAATTTTCAATGCGTTGCAAGCAGCGCCCGCAAGTCCTTCTGCCTGTAATAATTGCTTTTTGGTTAAACGTTTATGTGTGTGCTTTCCACGAGGCGTGATTGTTGCAACTGCAAGAATACAAATTTTTCCATCGGAGAGTAATACGGTGATTTTTACAGCAGGTTCAGAATGGCATTTTGTATAAATCATGTCGCCAGAGATAGAAAAGCGTAGGTGTTGTTTGGTGCGTGGGTCCATTGCTTGTGTGTCATTGTAGTAGTCGTGAGTCAGAATCCAGTTTTGGAGGATGTGAGTCATGTGATGATGAGCGGGCATTAATTCTTCATGTGACATAATGTTTACAGAAAGAGTGGGAAGTTCGTGATGAATGGGGGAGAGCTGGGCTGGGAATCCAATGCTTTCAGCAGCGAGTTGTAAAGCAGACGGATATTGAATGAGCATAAAATTGCTAACCGGTATTTGAGCGTGTTGCAGGGCACAGCGTGTTAGGTAACGATTACTGCATACTTTAAGCGCTGTGCTGGAAAAGGCAGGTAGATGGTGCTCTTCGGCAATTTGAGCGACCTGGAGTGCAATTGTGAGGGTACGATAGTCGTGGCCAGAAGGTGGTAAAACACCAATAATATCATAATGTTGCGACAGGTTTTTGACACAGGTCCTCAGTTGGCCCTCTTGTGAGCTGCTGATATTGAGATTTAAATCAGCAGCTCCGTCCATCACATCGTCAGTGCGTGTTTGTCCCCAATGCAGCCGAATGGTGTGCAGCTTATGCTGCTTCGCTGCCCGAATCGATGCGAGCGCTGTAGTTGCCATGTTGCACTGAATGATGGCCGCTTTCTTGGTTGTCATGAGTATCCTTTTTCACGGATGGTCGTGTGGCTTTTTCAAGTTGTTCCAATTCTAAAAGGAGATGTGTGTATTGTGTAAGTTGAGACATTATAATCCCTCTCCAAGTGCAATGAACCAGTAAGTGCCTGTAGCCAAATCATTCCATGAACCGCTGACAGTAAACTGATTGTCTGAAAATGTTATCAATTTTGAAGAAGTGAAACTGGTGAGTGGTCCATTGGGTGTTTTTTCCATACCGGCACTATCATCACCATCAATGTTTTGATCAAAAGCAACTGTCCAATGATTTTGCGTTTTGTCAGGGGTGAGACTAAAAATATAGACAATACGCGGGCGAATACCTGTAGTGGAAATATCTTGTGGAGAAAACCCATTCAATGCGTTTGCTGTATAGGTACCAGTAGCAATTTTAGTAGTACCCACTTTGGCAGCTGCTAGTTGGGCAGCAGCAGCTGCCAAAGCAAGGTCATATTGAGCCTTTACAGATGCAATACCACTATCCACATACTTTTTAGTGGATGCATCGGTATCTGATGTGGGGGCGCCGAGGTTTTTAAGTTGATGCCCACCCATATTGACATCACTTGTGAGTGGCTTGCTCCAATCGATAGCGCTGGGAGAAATTTTGGGAGCACCCACGGCAGCACTGGCGATGGCAGTAATCTTGCCATCCAATGCACTTCGGTCCTGCGCCTCCTGTTTAAGACCACTCATCAAATAGTTGGTTTCTTCCAAACGTTTTTTGATGGACAAATCCAAATCCTGCAGCACACCTTGAACGCTACTGCTTCCAGAATTGATAAACTTTGCAGTCACACCAATTGTGTTGGCTTGATTTTTATCCAACTGTGCCACAACATCGGGCGCCAGGCTTTCAAATCCCACAGCACCCTTTGCAACAGTTGCACAGGTTTGGCTCCATTGTGCGTATGGGACCGGCACAATGGTCATGGGTGTTTCAGGGGGTTGGTTACCCACTTGCACTTGCAGGTAACGCGGCGCCCCGCTGGCAAAGACTTCTTCTGGAAGTCCACCAGTGGGGGTGCCATTATTGCCACTACCATTTCCAATCAGTGCAGAAACTGCCCCGCGGTTAACATCAACGGTCTGACTTTCAAAATAGATGGGGTTTTGTTGCTCATCCAAAATTTGAAACTGAATGGTCGCAGGGCCCGAAGGCAGGAGGTTCCCTCCCTCATCAAATAGGACTGACTGGAAGTTGATGAGGGGAGGGAGAGGACCCGCATGCAGACGGGTGGGGGACAAAAGCAATGTGACCAGAGTGGCCAACAGGCAGGTGTATGTTTTGAATTGTGAACGCATCAGTATCTCCTCTTTTTTCGAGGACACTGCAGAGCAGAAAGCATGCCAAGTGCGTGATAAAAATTTAGTGTGAAATTTCAGTTGGTTAAAGAAAAACGGCCCTCAGGTGCCTGAGGGCCGTTTACAGGTTTTTGTTCATAAATTCGAAACTTGGAACAAATATTACTTTTTATCCGGTGTTGGTGTTGGGGTCTGTGCCGGTGGTGGAGGCGGTGGTGATGCTCCAAAAGGCGCTGCCGCTTTAGGCGCATCCTTCTCATCAGCAAACGTGATCTTGGCATCTTTCTTAAGGTCGGCGAGCAACTTATTACGGATATCACTTTGCAGACGGAACATGATGCCTTGTTTGGCGGAATCGAAGGGTTCCACTTCAACGCCACGTGTTACGACAATAATGTGGTAGCCATCGGATGTTTTAATGGGTTCTGAAACTTCCCCTACCTTCATTGAAAATGCCTTATCCAAAAGTGGTTCATAGCCGCGACGTACCATTCGTTGCTCTGTTTTGGAGACTTCACCCAAATCGCCGCCATTGGCTTTAGTAATAGGGTCTTCGGAATATTCTTTTGCAACTTTTGCAAAGTCTTCGGAAGTTGTGATCTCGGCACGAGCCTTTTTAGCCAGGGCCAGGGCCTCAGCATCACTGTGTCCCTTGGGTGCAGGTGGCGTTTTTACACCCTTGGGCGATTTTGCATTTGATGAATCAGCACTTTTGATTGGAATGAAAATTTGACTCATGCGCAGTTTTTCAAAATCAGATTGATGGTCTGCGTAATATTTCTTGGCGTCATCTTCGAGTTGCTTTTCAACGTAAGATTGAGCAACTATAACGCGGCGATAAAGATCTGCCTTTTCTTTAACTTGGGGGTCGTGATCCAATCCCTTTTTGACTGCGGCCTGGTAGAACAATTCCTGCTCAATAATATTATCGATGATTTGTTTGCGACCCATGGGGTTGCTGAGTTGTGCTTTGATGCGTGGGTTAACACTACCTAAGAAGTCCATGTAGCCTTCAGTAATTTTATCCCCGTTAATGGTTATGATTGTTTTGCCTGGATATGTCTTGTCGCCGCATGCAGTGAGCATCGCGCAGCACATGATGGTAATTCCGATTTTACGATACATGGTTTCCCCCTTTGATGAGGGCGGTTTTATAGCGATGTCAGTCTCGCGTGTCAAATGATGCGAAAATTTGAAAGGGTGCTGCTTTCCGATTGCCATTCCGATTCGACCTGGGTTACTTTGGCGGCTGGGGGGCCTTTGTGGAGCCATTGGAGTAGTTGTTGCAGTGTTTCTTGGGATCCTTGTGCCACACATTCGACGGAACCATCGGGTTGGTTGCGAACCCAGCCCATCAGGCCCAGTTCTTCGGCCTTTTCTTGGGTTGCGGCGCGAAAAAAGACGCCTTGGACACGTCCCCGAATGATGCAATGAAGTTGAGACATACAAATTTTATATCATGACTAAAACAATATTGGCAATTGATGTGGGGACAAAGCGCATAGGTGTTGCAGGCACTGATGCCTTGGGCATTACCGTGCAACCCATTGAAGTGATTACCCGAAAGCAACTGGAAGATGATGCAATGCGCATTTGCACGCTTATTCAAGAGCGCCAGGTTGGCACGCTCGTGGTTGGCCTGCCATTGCGCGGAGATGACGGAGAAATCGGATTTCAGGCCCAAAAGGTGCGTGAGTTTATGTCGCAGGTAAATACGATATTGCAGCGTGAAGGGGTAAGTCCTGCAATTGTGGAATGGGATGAGAGTATGACAACGCATGATGCCGAAGAAAAATTACGTGAAGCAGGTGTGCGGCGTGCGCGTCGTGGCCAAATGATTGATGCAATGGCAGCAGTTGCTATTTTAGAAAGTTATTTGCGAGGCAATCCATGAGTAAATCAATTGGTGAAGAAGAAATTGATCTACCACCCAACGATCCCTTGAGACATTCTAATTCTGGTAAGCGTTGGATCTTGGGAGTGGTGGTGTTGCTGTTACCGATTCTTGCGATTGCGTGGGGTGTTTGGATTGTTGTGCGTCCCATTCCCCACGCAGATATGACGGTGGAAATTCCATTTGGATCGTCGGTCTTGGGAATCGCACAGACGCTGGAGGAAAAAGGGGTCATTGGAAATCGGTGGTTGTTCCTGGCCTATAATCTGATTGAAGGCAAAAAATTAAAGGCGGGGGAGTATGCATTCCAGGATGGATTAAGCATGCCAGAGGTTTATCGCAAGCTCGCCAAGGGTGATGTGATTACATACACGGTGCGCATGATTGAAGGGTGGAATATAATGCAGCTCATGCGCGAAATTGCATCAGCGCCCTATGCGTGGCCCACGATTGGGAAAGAATTTTTAGAAGTATGCAAGGATCCAGTTGTATTGGCCGAATACGGAATTGAAGCGCCCAGTTGTGAGGGCTATCTCTTTCCAGATACCTACAAAGTGCAGCGTCCTAAAGAAGCAGCAGCCATTGTGAAACGCTTGTTGGATGAATACAAGCATCGTGTGACACCTGAAATGATGGCAAAGGCCATATCCGTGGGGTTGACTTGGCCGCAGGTCATGACACTGGCGTCAATTGTAGAGAAAGAAGCAGCCGTGCCCCAAGAGCGTGCGCATATTGCAGGCGTGTTTTTGAATCGGCTGCGGCTGCATATGCCACTGGAAAGTGATCCAACGGTAACCTATGGACTGGATCGTACAGACAATAAAATTTACCGCAGTGACTTAGAACGGGTGACTCCATATAATACATACAAAATACCAGGATTGCCGCCAGGGCCCATTGCCAGCCCAGGAATAGCTTCTATTGAAGCCGTACTTAATCCCACGCCAACCGATGACCTATTCTTTGTTGCCAAGAATGATGGCACGCACATCTTTTCAAAAGATTATGCATCTCACTCCGAAGCAGTGCAGAAGTATCAGAGGTAGTTAGCCGCACAGCGGCGGTGAGGGGGAGGCTCCAACGGCTTTGCCGGTGGAGGGGGCGACGCTAGCCCCCAAAATAGCCCAGAAGTATCAGAGGTAGTCTTACAATCCTGGCGATTTGATCATGTTGCCATTTTCATCAAGCAAGACATAGCGCATGCCCTGGAGTTCTGCCGCAAGATTCTTGGCGCCATTGATGCCTAACACGTACATGGCAGTGGCAATGGATTGCGTGGTGGCAGCGTCACGGCCGAGTAAGGTGACGGCCTTTAAATTGGTGGTGAGGGGGGATTGATTGCGAGGATCCAAGAGTGGCATGCTGTGACCTGCGCCGACAATCGCAACTGATAATCCTGAAAACGAAAGTGATAATCCGCGCTGGGCCAGCTTGCCATTGTCTTCAGAGACGTCCACACGCCACGGCCCAATTGTATTTTGGCCAATGCTGCGTGAAACCCCATTGACGGTGACCATCAGGTTTGAGGTATTTCCACTATTATAGAGTGATTGGGTCATCAGGTCGGCCAAATAGCCTGATAGAATTCCAATCATATTGATTTTGATGTCGGGCTTTTTGAAAAATACCGTACCTTCCTTTTTACTGTATTTTACTTTGCGGCTATCGCCATTACCGGTGATGTCAAATGCGCCGTGTGTCCAGTCATTGACGTTCAGGGCAAGTTCCAAGAGGCGACCGAATTCAGGGCTAATTTTGTAGGGAGCTGTGGCGGCGTTGATATTGATTTGTGTGATTTCGCTGCCGGCATTGCTGGGGTCAAACATTGTGGCAATTGCTTTGGCTTCGTTGACGGCATTATTGATTGCAGCCGTGGCGCCGGCGCGATTACCAGGAGCAATGACTGTGATTGATGCGGGCAAACTTCCTGGGAGTGTGACGCTCCGTTCGACAATGGGGCCACCGCTGTCTGCTGCAGACTTCCCCTTAGCATAGGACAAGACTGGCATTGCAATAATGATACTAAGAGCAAATACCGTGATGCGAATTGGATTCATTTAGATTCCCCCTAGAGAACATCCTTTAGATATTTTCCCGTATAAGATTCCTTAACCCTCGTCAATTCCTCTGGTGTCCCGGCTGCAATAATTTGGCCGCCGCCATCGCCACCTTCAGGGCCCAAATCAATAACGTAGTCTGCGGATTTGATAACGTCCAAGTTGTGTTCGATGACGAGGACTGTATTACCTGTTTCAACGAGGGCATTTAATACATCCAATAGTTTATGGATGTCTGCAAAGTGTAACCCTGTTGTAGGTTCATCCAAAATATAGAGCGTTTTTCCAGTGGGACGTTTGGCCAACTCTTTGGCTAGCTTGATACGTTGCGCTTCTCCACCGGAAAGGGTGGTCGCTGATTGTCCGACAGCAATATAATCCAAACCCACTTGGTCTAAGAGTTTTAATTTGTTGTGAATGTGGGGGTGGTGCTCAAAAAAGGCGAGTGCTTGCTCAATTGTCATGTTCAAAATGTCCGAAATGTTTTTACCTTTGTATAGGACTTCTAGTGTTTCGCGATTGAATCGCTTGCCTTCGCAGACTTCGCATTCCACATAGACGTCTGGCAGAAAGTGCATTTCAATTTTGATAATGCCATCACCTTCGCATGCCTCGCATCGGCCGCCGCGGACGTTGAATGAAAACCGGCCCGGTGTGTACCCGCGCGCTTTGGATTCGTTGAGTTCGGCAAAGAGGTCGCGAATTGATGTGAAAACACCGGTATAGGTTGCTGGGTTAGATCGTGGTGTGCGGCCAATTGGGGATTGATCGATGATGACAAGCTTATCAACGTATTTGACACCATCAATGTCATCCATACGGCCCGCTTGAATCTTGGTGCGGTCAATGCGCTGCCGCAATCCGTTGGCGAGTGTTTCGTTGATGAGTGTGGATTTTCCTGAACCAGACACGCCTGTAACCGCTACAAAGCACCCCAAAGGAATTTTGGCATCAATGTGTTTTAAATTGTGTTCATACGCATTTTTGACCGTGAGCCAACGATCTTGTGGTTGGCGACGTGTCTTAGGTACGGGAATTTTCTTGCGGCCAGAAATGTAGGCCCCTGTGAGGGATTTTTTAGCTGCCAGAATTTGTTTGGGGGTGCCTTCGGCAATTACTTTGCCACCGTGAACGCCGGCGCCCGGTCCCATATCAATCACATGGTCAGCCGCCATAATCGTATCGGTGTCGTGTTCGACGACAATAACAGTATTCCCCAAATCACGCAGGTGGCGCAGTGTTTCCAAAAGTTTGTGATTGTCGCGTTGATGCAATCCAATAGAGGGTTCATCCAAGACATAGAGCACGCCTGTAAGGGATGATCCAATTTGAGATGCCAATCGAATGCGTTGGGCTTCGCCACCGGACAGTGTCCCTGCGGTGCGATCGAGTGTTAAATATCCCAATCCCACGTTGGCCAAGAATCCAAGGCGTTGTGTGATTTCTTTGAGGATACGATCCGCAATGGTTTTATCCTTTTTAGAAAGCTTGAGTGCTTTAACAAAGTCGAGTGATTTAACAACGGACATGCAGGTGAGGTCACCAATTGAGATGCCGCCCACTTTAATGTGCGAACTTTCTTTCTTAAGGCGAGTACCGTGACATTCAGGGCATTCGCGGCGATCCATGAATCGTTCCAAGTCTTCGCGTTGCCAGTCTTTGCTGGCTTCCTTCCAGCGGCGTTCCAGTTGTGGAATGACGCCGATGAACGCTTGGGTATATGTTTCCTTACGGCCGTGGCGTTCAATGTTGAATTTAATTTCTTCGTCGCCAGACCCGTGAAGGAAAATTTCTTGATAGATGGGATTAATGTCTTTCCAGGGCGTGTAGAAATCAAAACCATAGTGTTTTGCAAGTGATTCAGCAATTTGCTGATAGTATAGATGATTGACGGTTTGCCAGGAGGCGATTGCACCTTCGCGTAGCGACAAATTTTTATTGGGAATAATCAAATCCGGATCAAAGACCATCATGGTGCCAAGGCCGGTGCACTCAGGGCATGCGCCCACAGGATTGTTGAACGAAAAAAGCTGTGGTGTAATTTCAGGGTAGCTAATGCCGCAGTCGGGGCAGGCAGACTTACTGCTAAAGAGCATGGGCTCGTCTTGCCCTTGAATTTCTACCTTAGCCAAGCCGTCTGCGTGTTTCAGTGCGGTTTCAATTGAATCCGCCATGCGGTTGTCGGGCTGCTTTTTAATTACAATGCGATCGACGACCAAATCAATGTCGTGCTTCTTCTTTTTGTCGATTGTAATGGTGTCCGTTAATTCATGCATCACACCATCCACGCGTACACGCACAAATCCCTGCTTCGACAATAACTTCAGTTCCTTGCTGTATTCGCCTTTGCGACTTCGAACGATGGGCGCAAAGATGGTGCACTTGCTGCCTTCGGGCAGTTGCATGATGTGATCAACCATTTGGCTGACGGTCTGTGATTGAATGTGCTTGCCGCACTTATAGCAATAGGGAACACCGATGCGTGCAAAGAGCAGCCGGTAATAGTCATAAATTTCGGTGACGGTGCCCACGGTAGAACGCGGATTGTGGCTGGTCGTTTTTTGTTCAATCGAAATAGCAGGGGAGAGTCCTTCAATTGAATCCACATCGGGCTTGTCCATTTGGTCCAAAAACTGGCGTGCATAAGATGATAGTGATTCAACATAACGCCGCTGGCCTTCGGCATAAATGGTGTCAAAGGCCAGTGTGGATTTTCCAGACCCAGAAAGACCAGTAATGACTACCAGCTTGTCCTTGGGAATGGTGACGTCGATGTCTTTAAGGTTGTGCTCTCGGGCACCTTTAATGATGAGTTTTTTATGATCCATAAGGGTCGGGCATCTTGCCTTAGGTGCGGTCAAAAGGGCAAGGAAAAGCCGTAGTGAATTTTGATTTATTTTGACTTTGATATAACGCTACATTAAGTGGCAATTCAAATGAAAATATGGAATCAGGCCCTGCACTACTTCTTGTTGGTGGCTTTCTTTGGTTATGCCTCTGTGGTGGTGTGTACGTGTCCTAATCACCAGAGTCATGTTGTTGCTATGCAGCAGCATGAGTGCTGTCACTCCCTTTCCGATCATGGTGGTCTACAATTTACGACTCCTGGTTGCCACGATTGTTGTTTGCAGAAGAATCTGTCACTTTTAAAGGTTCAGGGGACGCCATCGGGTACCGATACGAGTACTGTTGGAATTCTCATTAGCGCTTATTTACCATTTGCACCATCTGGACGATATTATTCAAAGGGCTCATTGTTACTATACGAACATTCTCCACCCCAATCATTGCCTATTTTTCTGACAACTCACGCACTATTGATCTGAGTCCATCATCTCTTTGGCCTGTTGTTATGATCCGCTCTGAGGTGGGGGATTTATGAAGTGTCATTCTGTTTATAAAATCATCATATTTGTCATGCTTGCGGTGTCGTTTATTGCGCCAGCAGCCGCTGAGACAGTGCAGGGCGATAATTTTACTTTGGAATCTGCGCTAACGTATGCCAGCCAAAATAATCCGCAACTCCGTGCGCTCTACCATGAAACAGAAGCAGCAAAATATGTAATTCCTCAAGTGAAGTCGTTAGATGATCCCAATGTTAGTGTCTGGGCCTTCGATGCGCCATCCGGTTCCTTTAATCTCAATGAAACACAGGAGTTGTGGTTTTCAGTGAGCCAGAAAATTCCGTTATTTGGCAAGCTCAAGCATAAGGGGAAAATTGCTACTGCTGAAATGAATATGGCATCGGAGTCAACCCGTGCCAAAGCGCTCGAAATTCAGACGATGGTGGAGCATGCATTTCACATGTTGTTTCTTCTCGAGAAGCAATTGGATATTGCCCGCGAAAACTTGGCCATGCTGCGTGATTATAAAAAGGCGGCACTGGTAAAATATGAGTCACGCACCTCGGAATTTGATGATCCCCTCAAGGCGTCGCTCGAAATGACGCAAATTGAAGAGGATATTTTAGGGTATGAACGTGACGTTACCATAGCCAAAGCGAGATTGAATCGTCTTTTGGGGAGAGAGCCCGACAAGAAAATTCATGTACAGTATAGTAGGCATGGGTCTGGCATTGCACTGTCTGAGGCAGAGTTAATAGCGGCAGCCAAACGCAATAATCCCGATATCCAATCAAGTCATTATGCAATCGACCGTAGTAGTGCCTCCAAAAAACTGGCTGTTCGGCAATTCTTGCCAGATGTCACATTAGAGGCCATGTATATGAAAATGAAGTCTGGTAATAACGGCATGAGTTACATTGCATCCATCAATGTGCCGTTTTGGGGCCTTACCAAACAGCGCAATGGTGTTAAAGAGGCAAAGGCCCGTCTTAAAGCCTCTGAAAGTTTAAACGAAGACACGATTAACGGCATCACAGAAAATATCATTTCCGTTTATGCTGAGTATCTGAGAGCTAAAAAAACAGTAGCCTTGTATCAGCGCGCAGCACTGCCGGAGTCTCGTGCTGCACTTAATTCTGCCCGTAGGGCATTCGAATCCGACAAATCCACATTTCTTAACCTTGTTGAAATTTGGCGGCGTTATAAAACGATTCAAGATGAGTATTGGCAGACACTTGTTGCCTATGAAAGTGCCATTACAAACATGGAACAACTCGTGGGGATTTCTCTGCGACAATTTCACAGCGGGGAGGTTATAAATGAAAAAGAATAATCTATGGATTCTGCTCTGCATTACGGTCCTAACGCTTGCTATGTTTGCGACAGCTTGCACAAAACGTCATGACCCTAATATTTTATACTATACCTGTCCCATGCATCCTCAAATTAAGAAGGATGCACCTGGGCAATGTCCTATTTGTGGTATGACACTGGTACCTGTTAAAAAGGAAATGGAAGGTCACACAGAAAAGCCTGTAGGCGTGTTGATTTCGCCAGAACGCTTGGCCATCTTGGGTGTGGAAACTATTGCTGCACAGAAAAAGTCTCTAACACGAGATATACGCACCAGTGCTACGATTGCCGATAGTCCAGAACTAGCAACCGCACAAGAGGAGTACCTGTCTGCGCTGCGTCTTTACGGGAATAGTCGTCATGAATTTGTAACTGCAACTTACAATAAACTGAAGTTGATGGGTATGAGTGATGACTGGATTCGTAATTTGCGACGTCGGGGCAAGCCTGAAAGTGAGCTATATCTGCAGAAACGCGGCGGTAAGTTGATTGTGGCGGCCGCACTTTACGAATATCAGATTCCACATATTCAAATTGGACAAAACGCAACTGTTATTTACCCCAATGCAAAACCGGGTGAGTATATGGGCAAAATTATTGGGATTGAGCCCAGGGTAGACCCTAAGACACGAACGGCTCGTGCCTGGATAGAGGTTTTGGGGAATCACTCGCCTGTCCCCTCGGGGAGTTATTTGATTGCCCAACTTCAAGAACAGTTGGGGACCCATTTGACTGTCCCAAAGACGGCTGTTTTGGACACGGGTCGTCGGCAAATCGTTATTGTCAAAAATGGGGATTATTACGAGCAGCGTGATGTGCAGGTGGGTGAGGCATCCAATGACGACGTAGCAATTGAGTCTGGTCTTGAAGTAGGAGAGGATGTGGTGGTGAAGGCCAACTTCTTTATTGATTCTGAGGCTCAGTTAAAAGCGCAACTTAACACACCAGAACACCAACACTAAGGCGACTATGATTGAAAAGCTAATAGCAACGTGTGCGAAACATAAACTGCTTGTTGTTGCCCTGACAGCTGCGGCTATTTGGGTGGGATGGTGGTGTTTGAGCAATATCCGAATGGATGCGCTGCCGGATTTGTCGGATACCCAAGTAATTGTCTATTCAAAATGGAACCAAAGCCCAGATATCATTGAAGATCAAGTAACGTACCCCATTGTAACCGCGCTGTTGGGTGCGCCAAAAGTAAAGGCGATTCGCGGTTATTCTGATTTTGGATATTCCTTTGTATATGTGATTTTTGAAGACGGTACTGACATTTACTGGGCACGTTCACGCGTTCTGGAATATCTCTCTAAGGTTCAACCTACTTTACCCAAAAGCGTTCAAACTGAACTGGGGCCCGACGCAACCGGGCTTGGCTGGGTTTTTCAATATGTACTGATGGATGAATCAGGCAAAAACAGTTTGTCTGATTTGCGATCTTATCAAGACTGGTTTTTGCGATACGCGCTGCAATCGGTTCCAGGTGTCTCAGAAGTAGCAAGTCTGGGTGGCTTTGTGCGTCAGTATCAAATCATTTTGGACCCCGCAGTCTTGCGGTCCTATCAAATTCCAATCAAGGCTGTTGTAGAGGCCGTTCGAAATGGCAACAACGATGTGGGGGCGCGCCTTGTTGAAATGTCGGATCGGGAGTACATGGTGCGTGGCTTGGGATATGCACGCTCAGTAGAAGAATTTGAACAAATTGCAATTTTGAACAATCCAAAAACAGGTGTTCCCATTAAAATTGGGGATATCGGGCGTGTGGAGCTAGGACCGGACATTCGTCGCGGAGTTTCAGATTGGAACGGACAGGGAAATGTGGTGAGCGGCATTATTGTGATGCGTGAAGGGGAAAACGCGCTGCGTGTGATTGATCGAGTCAAGGCCAAGCTTAAGCAGCTAGAGCCCTCATTGCCGGAGGGTGTGAAAGTGGTCACTGCGTATGATCGCTCGGTGTTGATCAAGGAATCAATTGGTACGTTAAAACATGAATTGATTATTGAAATCATCATTGTGTGCTTGGTTATTCTTCTTTTTCTTTGGCACATTCCGTCCGCTATTATACCCATTACAACTATTCCCATCGCAGTACTCCTGTCATTTATTCCCATGTATTTTATGGGACTGACGTCCAACATCATGTCATTGGCAGGGATTGCCATTTCTATTGGGGTACTCGTTGATGGTGCCATTGTTGAAGTGGAGAATGCATATCGAAAACTACAGTTGTGGAACGATTCAGGTCGCAAGGGGGATGTTCACGATGTTCGACTCAAAGCATTACAAGAGGTAGGCCCATCCGTATTTTTCTCTCTATTGGTGATTGCAGTTGCATTTTTACCCATTTTTGCTCTCGAGGGCCAAGAAGGACGACTCTTTCATCCACTTGCCTATTCCAAGACCTTCGCCATGGCGATTGCCGCCTTTTTAGCTGTGACCTTGGACCCCGCATTGCGTATGTTCTTTACGAGGATGGACTTTGTTAAATTGCGATGGCGTTGGTTAACTTCTTTGGCCAATACGGTAATGGTTGGAAAATATTTTGCTGAAGAAAAACACCCCATTAGCAAGCGCCTATTCAAAATATACGATCCTATCTGTCGTTGGTCATTAGCCAATACCAAACGTGTTTTAATGGGTGCAACTATTCTGTTTGTGATCACTATTCCTATTTTTATGAATTTGGGTTCTGAATTTATGCCTCCGCTTAATGAAGGCACCATTTTGTATATGCCGACAACGTTGCCAGGAATTTCTGCTGCTGCAGCTGAGGAATTATTGCAACGACAGGACAAGGTCCTGAAAAGTTTCCCTGAAGTGGAAACTGTTTTGGGAAAGGCGGGCCGTGCCGATACAGCAACTGATCCTGCACCTCTTTCCATGATGGAAACAATCGTGGTGTTAAAGCCAAAGGATCAATGGCCAAAAAGAATCAGCATGGATGAGCTGACAAACAAGATGAATGCAAAGCTCCAAATTCCTGGAACAACGAATGCGTGGACGATGCCTATTCGAAATCGTGTGGATATGCTTTCTACGGGTATGCGTACTCCAATCGGGATTAAAGTCTTGGGGAGTGATCTGAATAAAATCGAAGAAATTGGAAAAAAGTTAGAGGGGATATTGAGTAAGGTGCCAGGAACACGCACAGTCTTTTCTGAACGTGCTGCTGGTGGGTATTTTTTAGATATAAAAATCAACCGTGAGGAAATTGCACGCTACAACTTGAGTGTGGCTGACGTAGAATCCGTCATTAGTTCTGCAATTGGTGGTGAAAATGTCACAACAACGATTGAAGGTGTGGCGCGCTATCCCGTTAATGTCCGGTATGCGAGGGAATTGCGTGACGATATTTCTGCCATGAAACGAGTTTTGGTGAGTACCCCCAGTGGTGCTCAGATTCCACTTGGTCAATTAGCGAGTATTACGACCAACGAAGGTCCATCCATGATTCGCAACGAAGACGGATTTCGTGCTGGCTATGTTTATGTGGACGTAGCGGGTCGTGATATTGGTAGCTATGTGAAAGAGGCCAAGCGTGCAGTTGATGCTCAGATGATGGGCAAGCTCCCCGCCGGATATGAGCTGCGGTGGAGTGGGCAGTATGAGGCTATGATCCGTGTCAAAGAGAAGCTGAAGGTGCTTGTGCCCCTGACACTATTTATCATTTGTCTGCTCTTATATATGAATACAAAGTCGATAGTCAAAACAGGTATCGTTTTGTTGGCGGTGCCATTTTCAGCGATCGGTGCGGTGTGGTTGCTGTATATCCTTGGATATAATTTGTCGATTGCAGTTTGGGTGGGGATTATTGCGTTGTTGGGACTGGATGCGGAAACAGGCGTATTTATGCTGATGTTCTTGGACATGTCATACAACGACGCTGTTGCAGTAGGAAAAATGCGAAATGCTGATGATTTAACAGAAGCTGTTGTCCACGGTGCAGTAAAGCGCATTCGTCCCAAGATGATGACTGTGATGGCTGCCATGATGGGCTTACTTCCGATTATGTGGGCGATGGGCACAGGCGCCGATGTCATGAAGCGTATTGCCGCACCCATGGTGGGCGGTCTTGCCACATCATTTTTACTGGAACTGCTGATCTACCCGGTACTGTATTACAAGTGGCGGGTAAAACGTTTGTGAATGGAGTTTGAGTCCAAAAAATCCTAGTTTTTCTAGCTATTTAAACACAACTTTGGGGGGGGCGCTAGCCGATAATCATAAGGCAAGGGGGCGGTTATGTCAGATGGTGTTAAACGCAAAATTGCAATTGTGATTAATGGGGACACAGCGGCGCGTCACGCCAAAAACGTGGATCGCGCTGTAAGTCAGCTTAATAAAAAAGGCTATCAGTGTTTTGTGGCAAGTAACGAAGCCCCAAGCTCACCGACCTCGATGTACCGTAAGGCCACTCCTCAGAATATCGATCAACTTATTGAAGCAGCAAAGGCCCAGTTGGATGGGGACGATGAATTGCTTATCTATACTACGGGTCATGGTGGCAAGGTTGATGGTCAGGAGTGTATTGTTGTTGGTGATCTCAAAGCTAATCATAGTTGTGAAGCAGACCTATATAAGAAATTGGATAATTTAAAATTTGGCAAGCGTGTTGTGGTGATGGACCAATGTTACAGTGGTGGCATGGCCCGACTCTTCACAGATAACGCAAAGTCCGCATTTATTTCGGCAGGCAGTAGTGATGAAACCGTATGTTGTGGGGATTTTGCACCGCGCCTGTGGGCAGACGATTCAGAGGTGAAAGACATTAACAAAGATGGCGTGATCAGTTGGGGGGAGCGATTTGAATATGCCAAGAAAGGTGTGATTCAAGCCAATCTCAAGTCCATACCTCAATTTATAACCACTAAGGGATTTGAAGATGACGGTGTTCATTTTGCACCCTATGTTATTGAGGTTGATAACTCCGCTAGTATGAATGAGCAGTTGAGCCGGTTAAGGCCTGGGCAGACAGCGGTTGTTACGTTCTCAATGGATAGGTGTCTTCCGTGTAGAGAATTGAAGCCCAAGTTTAATGGGCTTGCAGAGAGTGATGTGGGTCAGAATCTTTGGTTGCGGACTGAGAATACAAGTGTTGGTAATGAATATGGCATTCAATCTTTCCCAAAAGTAGTTATTTTTACAATGAAGGAGAATGGGGTTAAAGAAATGAATGTGGTTACTAACAGAGATAAAATACGAGAAACACTTCAGGCTGTTCAATTAGGATCGTATGATAACGTCAATGAGATTGCAAACAATGAAGACCCCATCAACCGTGCTATAGCGTATGCAAGATTGGCATTTATGTTGGAAAAGTCTGGGCAACCTAATAAAGCGATCCCTCTTTATATAAAGGCCATTTCAGCAACAGCAGAAACGCAACTGCGAGGTCTGCTGCGTCGACAACAACGTTTGCCTGGTGCTTATCAAAAAGTGGGTCGGTTGCTCGCGCTGTCGGGGCTTGAAGATTCGGTTAAAACACAGTTGTTTTCTCAATTGATTCAGAAGGTGGATGATCTATACGACAATGCCCAGGATAGTTATATACAAAGTTTGGCAGAGTCCCTTGTAGTTTCACGGCAGCGGGGCACCTCTGAATACACGGCTGTATATCTCTTTAAAGACCTGATTGCTGCTGCAGCCAAAATCAATAAGCCAGATAGCTGTGGTCTCGCTAGTTTAGATAATATTGCTCTGTATGTTAAGGCAGCTCAGTTGGGTGCAGCCCAGGAACCATTGTTTAATCAGCTGATTGGTGAAGCGGTGAAACAGAAGGACCATGTGGCGCTTCGGGGTATTGCCGATGCTGTTTCACAGTCTGACTTGGGCGAAAGAAAAACTGCAGTATTGATGAAAATTTACAAGGAATCTCAAAAGATAATTGGCAATCAAAATTCTGAATACATTCGTCGTCTTATAGAGAAAAATCCTACCTAACATCCCGTACAGCGCAGTGAATTCCCATATTAGCGGTTAATGATATTATGCTTGCATACAAGCTGGCAGCCTGGAATGACCGACGGGTCTTGACAGTGAAGCATTTTGCAAAAATATGAGGGTTCTATGCAGCGACAAATTTTGAGTATTTTGTTGGTCTTGGTAGCACTGCCTGTAATGGCGATGGAAGGCGGCAAGATGCACGACGAGCACCGTTTGGGGCCACCAGAAGAGAAGGTGCTTAAAATCCTGTGGCAGCAGCAAAAGGCCTGGCAGGCGCCGTCACTGGGGTATTTTACCAAAACAGGTGTTTTGATCGATGCTGACCATCCCATGGACCAGAAAAAACAGGCGAGTTTGGTGACGCTTTCGGGGTTCAAGCTGGGGGTGATCAATGTGGTATTGAAAGAATTGGTGCCCACCATGCTTATGCAGCACCCCGGTAGCAGCTTGTTCAAGGGGGGTGCACCTGAAGGCGAGGCCTATATCTTTCATATCACCCCGCGCGCTCAGGATTACTTGAAGAAGATTGGGGTTAAATAGCTTGAATTTAGGCTTAGCTATATCTACACAAACACTATGACTAACTTCCTTGAACAGTTAAATGACCGCGTCCTGCTTGCAGATGGCGCCATGGGCACTGAAATTTACAAGCGCGGTGTGTTTATCAATCGCTGCTATGACGAACTCAATCTGACCGCGCCCGATATTATTCGTGGGATCCACGAAGACTATGTGCGTGCCGGTGCCGATATTATCGAAACCAACACGTTTCTTGCCAATCCGATTCATCTTCAATCGTACGGACTGGAAACCAAAACCAAAGAGATCATCGCCGCAGGGGTCAAGTTGGCACGCGAGGCCGTTGGGAAAAAGGATGTCTTTGTGGCGGGCGCGATGGGGCCTCTTGTTCGACAGATCGAACCCATTGGACGAGTCACGTTGGATGAAGCGCGCGAGGCATTCAAAATTCAAGCGGGCGCTTTGATTGATAGTGGTGTGGATCTTATTATTCTGGAAACCTTCCAAAACTTGCGTGAACTCAAATTGGCTTATGATGTGATTCGTTCACTTTCCAAGTTGCCAGTAATTGCGCAGTTTGCATTTGTCGATAATAGCGCTGAAAAACCGGAAGATGTGGTGAAGGCGATTGAATCTTGGGGTGTGGATGTTGCGGGCACCAACTGCGCCAATGGGCCGCAGATGACACTCAGTATCGTAGAACGCATGCGTTCTGTGTCACGCATGAAGCTGTCTGCCATGTCCAATGCGGGTTTGCCGCAGGTGGTAGAAGGGCGCACCATGTACCTGGCAACGCCGGAATACATGGCCGAATACGCGCGCCGCATGGTGCAGAAGGGTGCCAACATTGTGGGTGGTTGTTGTGGTACGACACCGGCAGACATTGCAGAAATGCGCAATTTTTTAAAATCAATTGCACCCACGCCGATCGTTTCCATCAAACCCGTTGATAAACAAGCAGTGGATATTCAACCGGTGCCGCTTGCAGAGAAAAGTGCATTCGGCGCAGTCTTGGGTAAAAAGTTTGCAGTGAGTGTGGAATTGGACCCGCCCCATGGATTAAGCCCCGGCAAAACAATTGAGGCCGCCAAGTTCTTATATGACAACGGCATTGATGCCATCAACATTGCCGACGGTCCGCGTGCCATTGCCCGCATGAGCCCCATGGCATTGGCTTCAATGATTAAACAACAAGTGGGGATCGAAACCATTGTGCATTATTGCTGCCGCGATCGCAATTTGCTCGGCATGCAGATGGATTTAATTGGTGCGAATGCGATGGGTTTGAACAATGTGCTCATCATCACAGGTGATCCACCCAAAATGGGCAACTATCCGTCAGCCACAGCAGTGTTTGATGTGGATGCCATTGGGCTTCTGCACTTTGCCAATGGCTTGAATCATGGGCGTGACTTGGCTGGCAAGTCATTGGGTGCTCCGACAAAGTTGGTGTTGGGGTGTGGGTGTAACCCAGGTGCGGTCAATTTGGATTTAGAAGTGGAGCGCTACGCCAAAAAAGTGGAAGCGGGCGCGGAGTACGTGTTTTCCCAACCAGTGTACGATGTGGCGATACTCGAAGAATTTTTAAAACGCACAGCACATGTAAAGCCGATTCCATTTTTTGTGGGGGTCTTGCCACTTGCGTCTCTCAAGAATGCGGAATTTTTCCATAATGAAGTTCCTGGTATGCAAATTCCACCGGCCATTATGAAACGCATGGCGGCTAAAGAGAGCAAAGAAGCGCAGCAGTCTGAAGGCTTGGCGATTGCGCAAGAAGCACTCAAGGCGGCGAGCAAAATTGACCGCGTGCAGGGGACGTATATCTTCCCCCCATTTGGTAATTACCGAGCGGTGATGGATTTATTGGACGTGCTGTAATTCCGCCCCCAGTTGTATGTGATCTCTTCGATTTGATTCACCTTAAACAGTGAGAAGCGGGGTTTAAGTCCTGGCAGGATAGCGCCTTGGTCGGTAAGACCCAAAGCATGTGCGGCATTTAATGTGATGGCTGCCCAAAGCTCACCCAAATTCATTTTGTATGTCGGTGCCGCAATCGATGCGATTAAGAGCAAGTTGTCGCAGTTGCAGGACCCAGGGTTATAATCACTACCAATCGCCACTTTGACGCCTACATCTAAAAGTGCACGTGCATTGGCTTGGGGTTTGCCCAAGAAGAATCCGGTACCCGGGAGTAGTGTGGCAACTGTCTTGGATTTGGCAAGCGCTTGAATGCCATCTTTTTCAGTACATAGTAAATGATCGCAGCTCAGTGCGGCAAGTTCTGCCGATAATTTGGCCCCTTTGTTATCCGTAAATTCATCGACGTGGGTTTTGAGCGGAATTTTAAGTGCGGTTGCCGCTTCTGCCAGAAATTTTAAGTCGGCATCATCGAAATAACCCTCTTCATGAAAAATATCGACAGCATCAATTATTTTGCGTGGGGCCAATTCTTGCAGCAGTGGAATAACCACCTGTTGCATATAGGCATGGCTGTCGTTGTAATCCTTGGGCACGGCATGTGCGGCCATAAATGTATTAAAAATCTGAACACGTGGCGCGAAGTATTTTTTAAGTTCATCAATGACTTCTGTGAGTTCCTTTTCCTTTTCATAGTTGAGCCCATATCCACTTTTGATTTCAATGGTACCCACGCCGTAGCTAAGAATACGCTCGATGCGTTCTCTTCCCAGCTCAAAAAGTTCCTTGCGGCTTAAGTCGTTCGTACCCTTCATGCTGGCGAGTATTCCACCGCCAGCCTTGGCAATGTCTTGATAGTCGGCGCCATTTAATCGCATGCCGTATTCAACGGAACGGTTCCCACCAAAGACACAATGAGTGTGCGAGTCTACAAGTTCAGGAAGTAGGGCATGGCCCTTAAAGCTTTGAGTGGTGTCGATTGTAATGTCTTGGGGAATATCTTTTGTTTTTCCCACCCACAGAATTTTGTCGTCATCAAAAATAACGGCACCATCGTTAATGATACTTAAATCGTCGGGTGTTAAGAGGCGGCCGTCTTTTTGATGTGCGCCTTGCAAGGTTACCACTTGAGAAAAATCTTTGTATAATGTCGTCATATGTTACCCCAAAGACGGAAATTGAATATTGGTTTTATCTTTCATGGCCAGTGCTTCATCATATCCCGCATCAATGTGACGAACGATACCCATGCCTGGGTCTGAATTTAAAACACGTTTTAGTCGATTATCCATGTCTGGTGTGCCGTCACATACAATGACCATGCCAGCATGTTGCGAATAACCCATGCCGACACCGCCGCCGTGATGAAAACTGGTCCAGCTGGCACCGTTCATTGTGTTAATCATCAAATTTAAAAGTGGCCAATCGGATACGGCGTCAGTGCCATCTTTCATGGATTCTGTTTCGCGATTGGGGGATGCCACACTGCCACAGTCCAAGTGGTCGCGGCCAATCACAATCGGTGCATTCACTTTTCCATCACGCACAAGTTTGTTAAACGCAAGTCCTGCCTTTTCACGCTCACCATATTTAAGCCAGCAGATGCGCGAAGGCAGTCCTTGAAATGCAATCATCTTCTCGGCCTTGTCCAACCAGTTGAGGAGTTTTTTGTTTTCGGGGAAGAGGGCGCGCAATGCATCGTCTGTTACTTTGATGTCCTGTGGATCGCCGGAGAGTGCCACCCAGCGAAATGGGCCCGATCCTTCGCAGAAGAGCGGGCGAATGTAGGCGGGTACGAAGCCGGGAAAGTCGAATGCATTTTGAACGCCAGCTTGCTTTGCCCCCGCACGCAAGTTGTTCCCATAGTCAAAGACATGGCTGCCATTCTTTTGGAAGGCGAGCATGGCGTGCACGTGATCGCCCATTGTTTGGATGCTTTTGTCTGTGTAGGCTTTGGGATTTTTATTTCGCAACGCAATAGCATCTTGTAGCGACAAGCCGCGTGGTACGTAGCCGTTGAGTGGATCGTGCGCGGAGGTTTGATCAGTCACCAAGTCGGGCACAATTCCTTTGGCCAAGATGAATTCATAAAAGTCCGCCGCATTTCCGACGCAAGCAATAGATACAGCATCATTTTTGGCCTTGGCATCAAGTGCCATCTTGAGAGCTGATTCAAAACTATCCGCTAGATGATCGAGATATTTGGTCTTCAACCGCTTTTGAATACGCGTCTCATCCACGTCGCATCCCAAAAACACACCGCCCGCCATCTTAACAGCTAGCGGTTGTGCACCCCCCATGCCACCGATGCCAGCGGTCAAAACCAATTTTCCAGCGAGTGTCTTGCCCTCACCATAATGTTTTTCGGCGGCGGCCATAAAGGTTTCATACGTGCCCTGCAAAATACCTTGGGAACCGATGTAGATCCAGGAACCCGCTGTCATCTGGCCGTACATCATTAGGCCTGCATCTTTGAGGTGATTGAAGTGTTCCCATGTTGCCCAGTGCGGCACCAAGTTAGAATTTGCAATCAAGACGCGTGGTCCGTGTGGGTGCGATGGAATGATGGCCACCGGCTTTCCGGATTGAATGAGTAGTGTTTGATCATTTTCCAAATTTTTAAGTGCGGTAATGATATCAAAGAGAGCCTTGTGGTTACGTGCGGCCTGTCCATTTCCCCCGTATACAATCAAATTGTCACGGTCTTCGGCAACGTCGGGGTGTAAGTTGTTGAGCAGGCATCGCAATGCGGCTTCTTGATGCCAGCCTTTGCAGCTGAGTGTGGTGCCGGTGGGAGGAAGGGGGATTTTTTCGGCCATTAGCGCAATGCTCCTGTAATCGCTTCAACTGTTGCAACCAGTTCACCGCTCTGGATGAGTTTGGTGAGAGCGTTAATGTCAGGGCTTAGCACACGATCGTCTTTGAGTGGGGCGACATGTGTACGAATTAATTTCATGACGGCTTCAATGGCAGCCGAAGATTTGAGTGGTCGATGAAATTCTATCGCTTGGGCCGCACACATCAACTCAATTGCAAGACAGTATGTGGTGTTGTTGATCACCTGCATCAATTTGCGTCCTGCAATCGGACCCATGGACACATGATCTTCCTTGTCAGTTGAAGTTGGAATGGAATCTACGCTGGCAGGATGACAGAGCGTTTTGTTTTCGGAAACAAGTGCAGCAGCGGTCACCTGTGCAATCATAAATCCAGAGTTAATGCCTGACTCCGGTGTCAAAAATGGGGGTAATTCTGAAAATGTTTTATTCATCATCTTTTCAATGCGGCGCTCTGAGATATTGGCAATTTCACTGACGCCCATGGCTAGATAATCCATGCAGAAGGCGAGTGCTTCTCCGTGAAAGTTGCCGCCCGATAAAACCTGGTCTTCAGCAACAAACACCAGTGGATTGTCTGTCACGGAATTGATCTCGGTCGCAGCAACATCCATCGCGTGATACAGCGTCTGGCGGCAGGCGCCGTGTACCTGCGGCACACAGCGGAGAGAATAGGGGTCCTGTACCTTTGAACAATCCTTGTGTGATTCCAAAATTTCGGAATGACTGAGCAGTTGATTCAAATTGGCGACACAGTCCAGTTGACCGGGGTGGGGCTTGAGTTTGGAAATCAAAGGTGAATATGCTTTGGTGGATCCTTTAACCCCTTCGAGCGTCAATATGGCGGAAATGTCCGCCGCTTTCATTAAATTGTAGGTACGTGAGATGGCAAGACATGCGAAGGCCGCCATGAAGGCGGTGCCATTGATGAGCGCCAAGCCATCTTTGGGTCCCAAGTGCAGTGATTTTTTCCCAATGGCTTTCAATGCATCATTAGCCGGCATTAATTTACCCTGATAGGTTACCTCGCCTTCGCCGATCAATGCCAACGACATATGAGCAAGTGGGGCCAAGTCGCCTGATGCACCCACTGACCCTTGTTTTGGAATAATGGGTAGAAGATCATGATTCAAAAAATCAAGAAGGCGTTGCACCAGCTCAGGATTAATGCCTGAAAATCCTGATGCCAAACAGTTGGCACGCAGCAAGATGAGTGCGCGTGTGGTGTCACGATCCAATGGATCACCCACACCTGTACAATGGGAACGAATCAAGTTGATCTGCAGTTGTTCCAAATCATTTTTTTGAATGAATTTGTCAGAAAGTGCACCAAATCCGGTGTTGATGCCATAAACAGGCTTTCCGGCTGCAACCGTTTTCAGAACATAATCTCGCGCCGTTTGCATTTTGGCGAGTGCGCTTGTAGAAAGTGTTACCTGGCAATCCGCTGCATTTGCGGTTGCCACGCGGTAGACATTATCAACGGTTAGGTTTTCACCTGTGATTTCCATTAGACAATTCCAATAATCTTTTGTGCCTCTTGAAGCAAGGCATCACATTCTTCGAGGGAGCGTGCCTCGGCATAGGTACGCAGCAGTGGCTCGGTGCCACTGGGGCGAATCATGAGCCATGAATCGTCACCCCGCAAATAATGATAGCCATCGATTGTGGTGAGCTTTTTTACCTTTTGACCACACAGTTCAGTCACGCCACCTTTGGCCAGTCGCTCTTTAGCAATGGCCATCTTGTCGTGGTCTAGTTTTAAATCGATACGCTTGTAAGCGACCGGGCCAAAACGCTCTTGAACATCGGTGACGAGTTGACTCATGGTTTTACCTGTAGTGGCCATGAGTTCTGCAATCATCAGTGAACAAAGCAGACCATCCCGCTCACAGACATGGAGTGGGAATGCAATGCCACCGGATTCTTCTCCGCCGACCATTTTGTTGGGCACATTGAGTGCAGGGCTGATGTGTTTGAACCCCACGGGTGTTACTTGTAGTTCACGATGATATTTTTGACAGATGCGGTCAATCACCTGAGTTGTGGTGATGGACTTAATCACATTTCCCTGCATCTTTTTACGTTCAATCGCGTTGAGTAAAAGGAGCGCGTATATAATATGGGTTGTGATGTAATTTCCATTTTCATCTAGTGCACCAATGCGGTCTGCATCGCCATCGGTAATAACACACACATCATTGCCACCTTTGGCCATCACCTTCATGGCTTCGTCTACATAGGGACGAATGGGTTCGGGGTGAATCCCACCAAATTTTGTGTCATGCGCTGTATGAATTTGAGATACTTGATTGCTCAAAAGATCCGGCAAAAAATCCACACCAGCACCATACATGGGGTCATGCAACACCTTAACGCCCGATGCGCGGATCTTTTCTAGATCCACCATGCGGCCCAGTTGTTGCACATACTCTTGATGGGGATTGAATGTTTTGAATAGTTTGGAACCTTCAAGTGGCGCAGTTTTAAATTTTTTCCCAGCAGCCTGATTTTTCGCAATCTGTGCCTCAATGGGATCTGTGAATGCTGGAGATGCAGCACCGCCGTAACTTTCCTTAAATTTGATGCCATTCCAATTGGGAGGGTTGTGACTTGCGGTAACCATAATGCCTGCTGCAGCCTTATGTTCTTTGACCATCCAGGATACCGCTGGCGTGGGGCAGAACTGCTCACTGAGTACAACTGGAATATGATTGGCGACCAAAACTTGCGCCACGAGTTTGGCGGATTCGGGTGATTGATCACGGCGATCATAGCCAACATAGATGGGTTCACCTGCGCGCGGCAATGTGGGGTAGAGGTCGGCATACGCTTGAATAACCGCGCCAATATTTTCAGGAATAAAGTCATCACCAATGATGGCGCGCCAACCGTCTGTTCCAAATTTAATGGGTTTCATTGTATTATTCCTTTCGATTAAGTGCGAGCGCCATTTCTAATGCAGCCATCATGTGTTGCGTATTGGCACGCCCTTGCCAGGCAATGTCCTCTGCAGTTCCATGATCGGGCGATGTGCGTATGAATGGCAACCCCATGGTTATGTTAACGGTATTTTGAAAATCCAAGGCCTTGACCGGAATCATGGCTTGGTCATGGTACATACAAATCACGGTATCGTATTGGACTTGCCCTGCAACGAGTGATGCAAAAAGCCCATCAGCGGGTAGGGGGCCACTAACGTCTAATCCCATTTGTCTCAGTTGGGCAATTGCGGGAATGATTGTGGTGATCTCTTCCTGTCCCAGGTCACCCTGTTCGCCTGCATGGGGATTGAGTCCAGTGAGTGCCAAACGGGGCGATTTAATCTTAAAATGCTTCTTTAGGAATATGTTTGTAAGTATTGAACATTTAATTATTTTTTCGACTGTGATGTTTTTGGACACCTGCTGTAATGGCGTGTGAATCGTAACGGGTACGGTGCGCAGCTGGGGGCAGGCCATCATCATGCCCACATCTGTTGTTTGTGTTAAATGGGCCAGATACTCGGTGTGACCGGTGCTTTTGCCGCTGGCCAATCTCCATCGGTGTTTATTGATGGGGGCAGTGACCAATGTGGCACCACTGACTTGGCAAAATTCAACTGCGTTTGTCACATAATCACGGCTCAATCGCCCACACTGGGCATCGTCCCAATGACGAAAATCGGGATCATTACTTACGGCAACAATTTCACAGGACCATGTTTCAATCGGTGTGCAGTGTATGGTTTCTGCAGCGGCCTTTAAGATGCTGGGATCACCAAAGATGGTGATGGAAGAAGTGTGTGTCCGCTTGAAATCAGATGCAATGGCGGCAACAATTTCAGGACCAACTCCTTTGGGGTCGCCCATTGTGATGGCAATTTTATTCATTGATCTGGACATAGGAGTTCTGGCGCAGTTGCGAAACGTAGGCCTTCATGACGTCTTGCATGCGTTCGTCATACAATATATTATAAATTTGATCTTTCAGTCTTTCAAAATCCTTATCTGTTGCAGCACTTCGTTCAAGCGCCATTACAATGACAATCCCCGTTTTGGTCACGATGGGTTGGCTGATGTCGCCCGAGTGCATGGGGATGACCACTTTAGCAACTTCAGGTGGTAGGGTGCTGGGATCAATGACGCCCAAATCCCCACCCTGATCGGCATTGGGACCTTTAGAATATTGGCGTGCCAGTTGTTTAAAGTTGCTCTTATTGAGTTGTTTTGCGACCTTTTTGACATCGTCTTCCAGTTTTCTAACATTTTCAGTCGTCAATGGGTCAGGGAATGGAAAGATGATTTCAGCAATGTGAACGGCACTGGTGCCAGAAAATTTTTGCATATGCTGGCGATAATAATCTTCAAGATCTTGATCACTGATTTTAACTTGCGATCCAATATTCTGGTTAATGAACTTCATTTGCTGAATGTGCTTTTTAAGGTTTTCACGGTATTGGTCAAATGAAAGACCCTGCTTGGCAACAGCGCCACGTAGTTGCTCGACAGTGGTCATGCCATGCTGTGCCATGACGTTGCGAATGGCTCGGTTGACGTCTTCTTCATTGACCACAACATTTGCATTGGCCATGGCTTGTGCCAGCAGTGCATCTTGAATGAGTCCCTCTAACGCATCTTTACGATTGGCTGCCTTTTGCCCTTTGGTGCTGCCAAAATCCTTCATAGATAAAGATACGTCGCGCTCAGTAATAGCTTGATCTCCCACGACAGCAACAACGCGGTCTAACACCACGGCGCTTGCCATTTGGGTGAATAGTAGTGTGATACTAATGAGAATCAGATTCAGTTGTCTTTGCTTCATATGGGACCTCAATTGTGGCTAATTTCTTGGCATCAACATTGACTGTAGCTTTTAAACGAAGTTGCGTGATGAGTGCTTCAAATTCCTTTTGACCACCAGCTTGTTGTAAGCTGCGCTTAATCATTTTTTTAGCTTCTGCATACGGAATGGTTCGCGCGGCCCGATGATCGGTTACTTTGAAAATCTGATAACCGAATTCACTTTTGACGACATCACTGACACCGCCAACGGGCAGTCCAAAACAGATTCGGTCAAAAATAGGGGGGAAGCTACCGCGAGAAAAATAACCAATATCGCCACCGCTTTTGGCATCCGGTGAAATGGAATATTGCTGGGCCAGTGCTGCAAAGTTTTCGCCTTCGAGAATTTTATCGTGGATCATCTGGGCGGTGTCTTTACTTTTGACCAAAATTTGTCGTGCGCGCACTTCTTCGGGGCGTTTGAACTCAGATGCATTTTGATCATAAAAGGATTTAATTTCGGCCTCTGTAATTTTGGTGGCATCTGGCACAACGGTATTGCGAAGCTTATCGATTAAGTAATTACGTCGCCGTTGGTCTTTCCAATCATCGTAAGACACCTGTTGTTCCTTGAGCATCTGCTGAAAATTTTCTTCGGTGTACTGGCTTTTGAAGCGGGCATATTCTTCAGCCAACTCCTCATCGCTGGCGGTAATGCCCAGGCGCTTGGCTTCTTGTAGAAGTAAGCGTTCATCAATCATTCCCCCCAGGACTTGTTCTTTGAGTGCCTTAGCGCGTTCGGGTTGTTGGGCCCAGACGGGATCGCTGACAGAGGCCGTAATGCGTAGCCGAGTCATGTAGTCATTGAGTGGGATCTTGTCACCATTGACTGTGGCAATGCTGGATCCGCTGCAGGCAGCAATAGCGATTGCAACGAGGATAAGGAGTCTTAAGCGCATGGGATGGCAGTAGCAGAGGCCATAAAGCGCGACAAGAATTATCCAATTGTTCGGCTATCTCCCGCGGACATGTGGAAAATCACGAAACATACGGGTGCGTTCGACGCGAATTCGCTCAAGGGGATGGACTTCTATCAGGCGACCCAGAGCCTGGGGCCCAATTAGTTCGCAGATCTGGGTTTGAATTGCCAGGCTGGAACCTGGGTTGCGGATGATGTCGTAAATAGTGCTGGGGGAGACATTTAAGTGGTGTGCCAGATCCATTGTGATTTTGACGGCTTCGGCATTCCCCACACGTCCCAATTCAAGTCGTTGGCGAATGTTGGAAAAGTGAGAGTCCGCTGGGAGGTATTCAAGGCGTTCACTTACAACGGGTTCCATTGTGCGTGTTAACTCACCCATAATGGCATCTACGAGTCCAATGATCGTTTGCACAAATGTTGCGGGGCGAGAGGTTTGGGAACTCGATAAAATGCGGAGCTGGAGGTGGCCCTGATTGATCATGTGAAATGCGCCTGCGAATTGGGCATCCCAAAACGTATAAGCACTTTCCAGAAAATGGTCCAACGCTTGAATTTTATTTTTGGGATGGCGGCGTTCTACAATGGAACTGCTGGCAACTTCAGAATATGATTGGTGCCAAGAGGTGAGGAGTCTTTCAAAAATGGAGTCTTCAGGATAGTGATGTTCACCAATGGAAATGGCTATTGCAAGGGCCAGTCCGCGATCCGCCTGATCCGATGTGAGGTGTGTATGTGCGTTGCGATTATGGGTGATTTCCCTTGGGTCCACAAATGCAAGCATCTTGGGAACGAGTTGGTTATATAGTGCATCCCAATCAGAAAGTTGCGTGTTAATAAATGCAACAAGGCGGACCGCATCGGCCACTATTGAAGGATCTGCTTCTGCAGCATTTACGGCCAAGTTGGTTAAGTGGCGTGCCAGTTGGGCAGTCACTTGTAAGGCGGACGGTGCATCGCCAGATGCAAAGTAGTGGGCGGCGCTCCAGATGGCAGCATCTGCAAAGGCAGACTGACCGTTTTCTAAAAGTAATGCAATATCTTGTGCCATTGTCTGTGCTGTTTTGCGTCTTAGGTCCATTGCGTCAGTGAGTGTAACGAGTTCATATTTGGAAGCATGGTCTGAAGCCACTGCAAATGCAGAGGAGACGATATACCGTAAAACAGAATCAGTGTGTTCTGCATAAGCTTGCTGTGCAGCGACCCCCAACTCAAGTAATCCTGTAAAAAATGCAACCTGGTCACTGCTGAATCGCAAGGCTTCTACCGCCATACCAAGTACAGTTGCTTTGATTGTGGCATCAGGTTCTTGAGATACACTCTCTCGAAACTGCATGCCCGATTGGCGATATAGCTGAGGTGCTGTGTCATGCATAAATCGTTCTGCAACGGCTGCGTCAATGAAGAGTCCGGTGGGCGAATTACCATCTGTACCATGAAGTTCTGTTTTGGCCTGTGCCGCCCAACGATTGGCAATCGTCTGACTGCTGGGTAACAATGATGCATCTTCCCGAGTCTGGTGGAGTACAGGACTGAAGATGTATGCAGATGGGTTGTTATATAATTCAGTGATAAAGTCGGTTGCCATTGGGTATCCTGTATTATGGGGCGGTGACGTAGCCGTTTAATTGAGGTTGTAGGTTATATCGTTTAATGGCTTCCAGCATGCGTGCTGCCGTCGGCATGAGCCGTACGCGTCGGACTGCTTCTGCTGGTGCACTGGCTAACCGGCCTAAAATTGTGCTGTGTCGTTCTGGGGCCAACATCCCCATGGCAATTAAGCGGTCAGTCAATAGTCGCGCTTCACGAGGGCCGGCTAATTGGACACTGTCTTTGATGCGTGCTGCAGGTGTGTATCGGGGGTTGGCATACGTGACGGTAGTGGTGCTGCCAGTATTGCTCGATGTCACTTCAACCGTAATTTCTTTGAGACGGCCGTATTGGGGCGCATTGGCAAGATTCTCTCGAAGCCAATTATCAATTCTTGTTGGGATTACGGCACGATCACTGGCAACGACCAATCTCAGATAAATGACTTGGTCCGCCGTGGGAAAGCCCTTGCGACTCTCGGCAAGCTGGCTGGCAGCTTTATCTATCGAGGTTTTAAGGTCTTCAAAATCTTTATCATTGTGGACGCGCTTGTTTTTAACTTCCACCAATTGTGGAGTTCCCGTTCTGCCGATTACCAAAAGGTCTGCAATTTGTCGGCGGTGAATAAAGTCAATGGGTAGAAGGCGAACCCAGCTATCACGGTCCCTGGCATAATACTGAACCGCATGGAGCTCAGCGGTGCCGTCATAGTTAGCGCTTCGCATGACGAGTTCCAATACGTTACCTGCAATGGTGGATTTGCGACGACGTGCATACTGTAAGAGATCAGCTACTTGTGATGGAATTGCAGCCCACGTTGCATGTTGATCCGGGTTTTGGGGTTCGGAAATGGCCCAGGCCATGAGTGCCACGTGCAATTCAGAATTCAAGGCAGCCCGCCGCATCAGCTCATGCATTGCATCTGTACTGACACCTGGAATTTGTCCCTGTGCTGCCTTTCGGATTGCGGTGTTCCCTTCGTCGAACCCCTCTTTGTCAGAAAAATAATCATAGACCTCTCTAAAATCACCTTTTCCAACAACATGTCCTATCTGATGAATCAAACGTACACTGCGGTGTTCTGTGCTAAACGGTTGATCCCAAAATTGATGTTCATGGGGGAGTAAAAAACCAAATGGGTCAACTTGAGCGTTATACCCATGTGCATTGAGAATGGTGAATGCATGGAAACCATCTTGGTCTTGTTCTGGACCATAGGGTTGCATTTTTGCTTTGATCACCTTTGGATCTTGCGCAACAACGTCAATCCATCGTGCTGCGAGTGTGCGTAGCTGATCCATATTGCCGGTTCCCGCATACATCAATGCACGTTGGATAATTGCTTTGAACATGTCGGATTGCAGAGTGGTTGCTTTGCGCCAACGGCGATTACGATCTCCTTCAGTAAAGGCTTCATCCAGGGCACGTTGAACACGTGCTTCGGGTAAATTCATACGGCGGTCATATTCTGCTAGAATATATCCGCCCATGGGCTTGTTGGCGGTATATAATTCCCGAAGATTTTGATCAGCAATATCAGGATCACTTTGCAAATAGGGTGTCACGTCGTGTTGAATGGTAGCCATCAATGTGTAGCTGGTTTTAAAGAGGTCAACGATCATACCCAATTGATGTGGCGTGAAATTTGTGTTTCGCAATAACACTCTTGTATTGGAAATGATGTGAGCATTTTCACCACTCTCACGCCGCATGAGATATTCCATGCTAAACCATCGCGCTATATCAACGCCATGAAAGAGTAGGGAGAGGCTCGCTTCCGGTGTAGGTGACTGTTTGTGTGTGAGCTCTTGTTTAAGTGCGCCCATATCTAGAACGCCTTGCAGTCTTGCAATTCTTTGTGCATGTGCCTGAAGATGGGCGTCCACAAGTGCTAAAATTTGGTTTGCATTGGGAACCAGTTCCAAGAAGACGACGCGAATGTGCTCCACAAAAAGACTATAATTAATGATCATCTGATCTGGATTTTCTGTGTGGAGTTCGGAATCGTGCACTTCGGCGGCATCCATGGCTTCAGAAATTCTCCTATCACGATCGCTTCGGTCGCCAGAATGCTGATTAATCAAAATGGTCAATATAATTTTGCCATCTGTTGCGATGAATGGATCGTTGAGGAGATTAACAAGCAGATTGTCAGGTTCGTCCTCCAAAAGTCGTGTGTAATATATATTCAGTAGGGTAACAACCGAGCCGGGTGATGTGGCCAGTAGTGTTGCCATATCCGTGATGCTGGCCTTGCCATCCAGAATACGATAAAAAATATCGCCAATGTCATTAAAACTAATGTCATCTGGAAGGCCATCTCCAATAATGTCGATTCCATCTGGTGGTGTGCTTGTATCTGGAGCAGGGTCAGAGGCAGATCCAGCAGCAGACGCGCGAATTTGGAGCGGACCGCCTGGGCTATTTTTTGGAGGTGATAGTTGTTCTCGCAAAGCATCGAGTTCTAATTGCTTCTTTTGCGCTTCCGAAATTTTTCCACTGGCAATGAGCTGTAAAATTTCGGATTCTAATTGTTCAATATCCAAGTTGAGTGCTGATTTTTGAATATCGTCCCAACTACGTCGTGTCAGATCGAGTTCGATAAGCGCCAATTCATCCTTGGCACGCTCTTCAATGGAATCATCCCCATTTTTTTGACGATCTAGCATTTGCAGATAAGCTGTTAGTTTTCCAGGGAGTGGAATTTCCAATTCAGAATCATCATCGGTAATGGTAATGCGATGATCACCAATATAAGTCTGACGTCTACGAATTTCGCGGAGCAGCTGCAGATCTTGTGTGGACATGTGGGCAAAGCGTCGTTCCATTTCGCGAGTAACAGCATCCGCATCTTCCCATTGTTTGGGATCCAAGCATGGGCCTGGCAACCATTCGACTTGTCTCTGTGCTTGGGCTGTCTCGACCTTTATACTGCGATCCATTTCATAAATGGTTACGGCTGCCGCGATAAAAGGGATGCGCCTTCCCAGCAAACTCAACCAGGGTGTCCATGGTGATGTGGGTTGCGAAATTGCTGGAGTGGGTTGTGGTGCAGGTGGTGTCGGTGCCGTTGGCTCCATCGTTGGTGTGCCAGGCATTGGGCGTGGCACACGAAATTCGGATCCAATGGGTCGTTCCACATGCATTGCACGTGTAGTGGGGCGCACCGCACGTCCCGTGGTTACAGAAGGTCGCTGAGGTTGTGCCGGTTGCACCGGTGCTTTTTGTAGTCGAATGGCGCCCATATATAGATACGGATGTATCGGCGTTTGCAGATAAAAGTTGTGTAACACTTGCGTGACATTAAAAACTCGGAAAAATAGGTGATATGCGGCTTAGCGCGCGGGGGTGAGTGTTGTAAATGCCTTGCGAATGGCTGAGAAAAGAGCATTGCCTTTTAATCCTGGCATCGCAATTTTCAACGTAGATGGTGGCCGAATTTGATACACATCGGGTTGTGCTTGCATGAGATGCATTAACTTTTCACGCGGAATGGGTGTGTCTTCATGCAGCCGCAGACTTAGGTAGTCACCATCGTACTGCACTTGCTCCGCCTTTGCAGCCTTTGCGAGCAATTTGACTTCCATCATCTTAAACAGGTTTTGCGCAGGATCAGGAAGTGGTCCAAAGCGATCTGCCCAACCACCAGCCATGCCATCCAACGCTTCAAGTGTTTCCGCACCCGATAAATGTTTGTAGCATACCAATCGCAATTGAGCGTCATTGACATAGTCTTCTGGTAGAAATGCAGAAACAGGCAGCGTAATTTCAGGATCAACTTCTGTTGTATGCTTTTCACCCTTGAGCTCGCGAATCGCCTGCTCCAAGAGTTGCGTGAATAGTTCATAGCCGATGTCGTGAATGTGTCCGGATTGTTGTGCACCCAACATGTTACCACCACCTCTGATTTCCAAGTCATGCATCGCAATGGAAAAGCCGCTGCCCAAATCTGTGTAACGTTGCAAGGTGGAGAGGCGCTTCTCGGCAATTTCCGTTAGTTCGCGTCCCTGGGGCGTGAGCATATAGGCATAGGCTTGCAAATTACTACGTCCCACACGACCGCGAATTTGATAGAGTTGCGATAGCCCAAAGGTATCGGCACGATTAATAATAATGGTGTTGGCAGAGGGAATATCAATTCCGGATTCAATGATGGTGGTACACAAGAGGCCGTCACAGTCCTTTTTGGTGAAGGCGATCATTGCATCTTCCAGTTCATGTTCGCTCATTTGCCCATGGCCCACTTTGATGCGCGCCTCTGGAACAATTTTGCGCAATTGATCGGCCATATGGAAAATTGTTTCGACACGATTGTGTACAAAGAAGAATTGGCCACCGCGTGCCAGCTCTTTCAAAATAACTTCTCGGATCAATCGGTCTTCAAATTCTGCAATGTAAGTGCGAATGGTTTGGCGATCCGCGGGTGGTGTGCGAATGACGCTGATGTCACGCAGGCCCGAGAGTGTCATGTGTAGTGTTCGTGGAATAGGCGTGGCGCTCATGGCCATGGTGTCCACAGTGCTCTTGAGCTCGCGGATTTTTTCTTTTTGCCCCACACCAAAGCGATGCTCTTCGTCGATGACCAAAAGCCCCAATCGTTTGAATAGAATATCCTTTTGCAACAGGCGATGTGTGCCAATCAAAATGTCAACAGTGCCAGCAGCTGTATCTGCCAAAATTTTCTTTTGGTCGGCACGGCTGACAAAACGACTCAAATATTCAATGCGGACACCGGTATTTTTGAAGCGTTGCAAGAACGACTGGTGATGCTGAAAGGCGAGTAGGGTGGTAGGCACCAGCACGGCAACTTGTTTGCCATCCAAAACGGCGCGGTAGGCGGCGCGCATGGCGATTTCTGTTTTACCAAAGCCCACATCGCCACAGACCAGTCGATCCATGGGTTTTTCCTGCTGCATATCCGCCAATACTGCTTCGATGGCATCCCATTGATCGGGCGTTTCTTCAAATGGGAATGCGGCTTCAAATGTTTCAAGCGCTTCATCACGTGGATTAAATGCAAATCCTTTGTGGAGCGTGCGCTCGGCATAGATTCGTAGCAAATCCTTGGCCATGATTTGAATCGCATCATGGGCGCGCTTCTTGGCATTGGTGAACCGCGTACCACCCATTTTGTCGAGTGTGGGGTTGCCTTCGTCGCCACCCACATAACGTTGCACCAAGTTCATGCGATAGACGGGAAGATAGAGTTTATCGCCACCCAGATATTCCAGGATTAAAAAATCTGTCGCATGATCTTGAATGGCCATGTGGGTGAGCCCCACATAACGACCAATGCCGTGCTCCATATGGACGAGCAAATCGCCAATGTTCAAATCAGAGAAGCTAATGAAATTTTCAACAGCGCGCGTGGGTTTGGGGCGGCGCGATAGTTTGCGTCCAAAAAGTTCTTCTTCGGTGATGCACAAGATGCCTTCACTCGCCCATTCAAATCCAGAAGACAGCGGAGAGACCGCGACTTGGATACCATTGGCTTGGGGTGGATTCGCAAATAGCAGGCCACTTTCTTGACTCGGGGCTTTGCCCTGCCAGCGGAGCATGTCCAAAATGCGTTCGGCCTGAAGCGGTGTGGGCGTGGTAATGAGTAGGTTCAGTCCTTTGGCATGTGCGTGTTCCAAAAGTGGAGTGAGTGTATTGTTTTTATAGGCAGTAGTGGTGTGGGTATCCGCACTCCAGGTCACCTCAACGCCCTTGGGAATCAGTCCGCCAATGGTGCACACTGCAGAGGGAAGTTGTTCACGCAACTTGGGCCACGCTGTCAGCAATTGATCGGGTGGAACGATGCGATCGCAGTCTTCTGTTTCTTGGTACGCCGCAGTGCATTGGGTCAAGTGAGCATCGGCTTCGGTGCGCACAGCCGCTGGATCCACAATGATGACGCGTGTTTTTTCAGAGAGATAATCTGCAATGGTTGCCGCCTTGTCATAAAAACAGGGCAACAAACTTTCCATAACTGGCAGTCTCCGTCCATTTTGCAATGCTTCCACAATGGCACGTCGCTTGTTGGCGGGGTAGTCCACTGCGTCTGCAGCGTGCTTCAGTCGTTTTGTAATGGCTGGCAAATTTTCGTCATCAAAGTACAGATTATGAGCCGGGATAATGGTGATGGTGGATAGATCCCCCTGACTGCGCTGAGATTCTGGGTCAAAGTTGCGAATGGAGACAATCATATCGCCATCCAGTTCAATGCGACATGGAAGATCTTCAGCCAATGACCAAATATCCATCAATCCACCACGTCTTGAAAAATCGCCGGACTCTTCCACAAGGGGTGCCGATGCGTATCCCATGGCGGTCAATTGTTGTGCAAAGGTGATGAGATCAATGGTTTGGCCAACGCTAATAGTCGTTCCATAGTTGTAAAAAATATCAGGCGGCGGCAAACAACGCAGCAGTGCTGTTACAGGTGCTACCGAAACCATGGGCGCACGTCGTGTCCACTCATACAGATGTTGCAAGCGCGCGACCCAGGTGTCGCGTGATGGTGTGAGTGGATGATATGGCAGGTGATCCGGTGCCGGAAAAAAATGAATTGGCACGTCCCCTTGATAACAGGGTGCAATGGCTCTCAGGTCATCGGCTAATCGCACAGCTGATTTGCTGGTGGGGCAGATAATGAGGGTTTGGGTATCCGGGCAAATGAGGGGCAGGCGTTGTAGGGCATAGGGCACACCTCCACCCTCCAAACCCTGTACATGGACAGTTTGGTTTTTGTCCCACGCAGTAATCAACGACTTCCGACCGTCAGACACAGAAAAGCGCTTCTAGGATACAGATATAAAATGTCAACGTTAGATCGCTTGAGAAAATAAGGGGGTTTGTGTAGACTAAGCAAATGGCAGAGACGCCCAAAGTAAGTTCCCCATCAACCAGTAGTGCCAAGCCCGATGCTCAGGTGACTGATGCTGCTGCCAAGAAGCCGGTGGCGGATGTTGCGGCCACTGCACCCAAGGAAACAGAACAAGCCCAGCCCAAATCAGATCAATATCGCACGGCCCAGCGCGTGGCCCACTTTTTGGAAGTGGTCGAGCAGCACATTGCGTGGTCCGGCGGATTTCGTCTGCCAGGCAGCGAGCGCATGGTGCACGATCGGCGTAGTGAAGGTGAAGGGCGCTCAGAACGGGGCGAGCGCCATGAGCGTGCGGGTGAACGAGATTCAGCGGGCGCGCGCAAAGCCCCTGGTGACAAACGAGCGCATGGGAATGCGGGCGAGCGTGAAGTAATTGAAAGGGCCAACAAGGCCTTACAAACAATGGAAGCCGCGTTACTTGGGAAAAACCCGGAAGGGCAAGCTGAAGGCAAAGAGAAATCATTATCTGCATTTGAAAAAACACTGATTGCGCGTTTTGAGGAAGCGGAAGGGCAAGTCAAAGAATCTGCTGATGGTCAAAAACATTTTCTCAAGAAGACAGCTGGCGAATGGATGAACTTTTTTGAAAAATTTGTAAACCGCACACTCCAAAAAGTGGTGGGTTGGGATGATGTTCAAGGATTCCTGTTTCGAGGGCTGGTGCAGGAAAAAGGCGTACCGCAAAAGGGCGTGCTGATTTCAGATGTGCAGACCATGATGGGTACCGATAAATTTGCACGTCTTTCAGTGTCACTCCCCAAGTTAATGGCATTTGCAGCTGCCAATCCGGGTGTTGCGATTCCAAAAGAAGTTGTTCAAGCTGCATTACTCAGTGAACAATTACGGTATTTGGCGCTGGGTCCCCAAAAGGGTGACGATGCGGCAGCCGCGCAATTTACACAGGCAGCCAGTCGCGGCATGTTTGCCTCACAACAAGTTGAAAATAGGGTGGCAGAGCAATTGGGGTTGATCTCTGAGTTTCGCGGAGGCGTTTTGGGTCGGCACGACGCCAACACTGTAGAAGGTCGTCGTCAGGCGGAATCCCGTCGCCGTCGTGGTGGCATGTGGGCCAAGTGGTTTGGCGGTGAAGACGTTAATGGTGAGGGCTCTGTTTTTATACCATGGTGGCGTTGGGACCGCGAAGAACGTGGCGGTTCCCGTCGCTGGTTTGTGGTGGTTTTTGGAACGGTTGCTATTGTAATTTTGGTTGGCCTGATCTTCGCACTCTTCCATAATCTACGTTAATCTATAGCTTCTTACGGCCCAACAGATAACCGAAGGCGGGAAGGGAAAGTGCCCATTTCCAGATGGGTCCGGTCATGGTCTTGGTCATCCATTTGAATGCCGAAACGACGCGACTATTATATGGAAACCACCACAAGCTGCGCAGGCGTGTGGTGTGAAGATGTAAGTGATGTGTGCGCACACATTCCATGAGTCCCATCTTGCCATGCGAGCGACCAATGCCGCTTTCTCCATCGCCACCCCATGGAGTTTGGCAAATGGCGTGGGTGTATACACATTCATTGATCGTGACTGTTCCCGCATGGAGTTGTCGCGCAACGGCATCCGCATGTGCAATGTCGCGCGACCAGACCGATGCTGTGAGCCCATATGGGCTGTCGTTTGCAAAAGAGATTGCCTGATCATCTGTTGTGAATGTCATAATGGGAAGCGTGGGACCAAACGTTTCTTCGCGCATGCATAAAAAATCGTGTGTCACATCAATCAATACAGTGGGGGCATAAAAATATCCGGGAAGATCTGTGAGGCGCGATCCCCCACATAAAATTTTGGCACCGCGGCTTCGTGCGTCTTCTACATGGGTTTCCACTTTGCGTAACTGGTCTTCGTGCGCTAGCGGCCCCACATCAATTGATGGGCTTAATCCATTGCCCACACGCAGTTTTTTTGTTTTTTCGACCACTCGTTTGATAAAGCGTTCGGCAATGCTGGAATGGACATATATGCGTTCGACGGATGCGCAGGCCTGGCCACAGTTGGTAAAGGCGCCCCATACGGCACCACTTGATGTTTGTTCAATGTCGGCATCTTCCAAAACAATCATGGCATCTTTACCACCCAATTCAAAAACGGCGGGTGTCATATGCTCGCCACATTGCTGCGCCAGTTGCTTGCCAACGCCAACTGATCCGGTAAAAAATAATTTGTTAATGGGTTGGGTCACAAGCGCTTGACCCACGTCGGTTGCACCAAAGAGCACGGTGCAGACATCTTCCGGCAGACCAGTGGCCTTCCATGTCTCAACGATCAGTTGGCTCACCAATGGCGTGAGTTCCGATGTTTTGCAAACAACGGTGTTGCCCGCCACAAGTGCCATCGCAATTTCGCCCATGGGAATGGCAAATGGATAGTTCCAAGGTGCGATAATACCAATCACACCATAGGGGGGATGGACTAAAACAGATTTGCGAAACAAAAGTTGCATGAAACCAATGCCGACACGCTGATCTTTCAAATAGCGTTCGGACTTTTTGGCAAAGTGGTACAACAGATCTGCAACGGGGAAGAGTTCACTTGTAATGGCTTCAGATAGAGGTTTTCCCGTTTCACGTGTGATTGTTTCAGCAAAGCGATTGAGGTTATCCAAGATAAATTGACGTGCTCGTAAAAGGTAGATTGCGCGGGTAGCAATGGGCAGTCGGCTCCAGTCGGCCCATGCGAGCTGTGCATTTTGAACAAGCAGCGGCACGTCTTCTGCGGCTGTGGCTGGAACTGCCGTGTTTTTTTCGAGAGTTGCTGGATTGATGCTGAATAGTTCTGACATGGATGCTTTCTATCCCATGCTACCCAATTGGCGTCCACCCAAAAGATGAACATGGAGATGAAAGACTTCCTGGCCACCGTGGCGGTTGATGTTGGTGATGACGCGATACCCGCTTTGATCAACCCCTTCAGCTTTTGCAATCTTTTGAATGGCTTGCGTAATTTCGGTCATAATGGTGTCGTCTGCAGAAGGCACATCGTTGAGTGTGGCATAATGTGCTGTGGGTACAAATAATACGTGAGTGGGCGCTTTGGGATGAATGTCGCGAAATGCCACAAGGGTTGGGCTTTGGTATAAAAATTCAGTTTTAAAATCCCCGCGAGAAATTTTACAGAAAAGACAGTCCTCGGCCATTAGTCCTCCATGATCGTTTCTTCGGCGAGGCCAATCTGGCTGCGTTCTTTGAGGTAGGTAACGCTGCTGGCAAGATCCAAACGTTGTTCATAAAGGGCTTTGGATAGCACACATCCGGCAACACCAAATTTTTCAACAAGCAGCAATGCCGCCATGTCGTCGACGGACATCACTTCACCATTAAAATAGATGGGAAGGTTGGCGTGTTGTGCCAGTTTGCGAATACCATCTAAGTTAATTTGGATGTCATTGTTGGATTCAACAATATCAGAGTAATAACACGATGAGACGCCCGCTTCGGCAAACTGATCATAATAATCGATAGCGGTTTTGTGGGAGGATGCTGCCCAACCCGGAATGACCACTTTGCCATTTTTAACATCCAAGGTAATTCCAATTTTTCCAGGGCATTTTTGGATAGCACCCTTTAGGAGTTCGGGTGATTGGTATGCCGATGATCCCAAAATCATTTGTTCAACACCCAAGCTGGCATATTTTTGCACGACATCGATTGTCTTGAAATGACCCCCGACATGGACACGGAGATGGTGGTCTTTGATGCAATTTAATATCAGGTTAGCGTTTGGAATGGGCCCATTGTTGGGCATGTCCAGATCCACAATGTGAAGCATTTCAATCCCAGCACTGGCCCAATCGGCAATGACTTGAAGCGGGTCAGTGGGGAAGTTGCCCCGTTTATCTCCGGGGGAGGCGACAGTGCGATTACGAACGAACAACTTGGGTATGAGTAGCATACACAACAGTATGCCACGGATTTTTTTTGAAATCCAGCAGAAGCTTTGTGGGCTAGGAACGGGACTTAACGCGACTAACGCGGGCGCCAAGACGCTGCAGTTTGTCCTCGACATGTTCATAACCACGGTCGAGGTGGTAAATGCGGCGAATTTCGGTGGTTCCTTGGGCAGCCAATCCTGCCAGAACCAGACAGGCACTGGCACGTAGGTCGGTTGCCATAACCGGTGCACCCGACAAATGGGGGACACCGGTTATGTGGGCGGTATGCCCATCCACTTTAATGTCAGCCCCCATGCGGCTCAATTCAGCCACGTGCATGAATCGATTTTCAAAAATGGTTTCGCGGATCACACAAGTTCCTTGGGCAATGGTCATGCAGGCCATAAACTGGGCTTGTAAGTCCGTTGCAAATCCGGGGAAGGGGGCTGTTGTCACATCAACGGCGCGCAATTGCTTTGGCGCGGTGAGCGTGATGCGATCACCCTGGCTTGAAATGCTGCAACCTGCTTCGGCGAGCTTATCCAATGTGTCCTGTAAGAATGATGCCGGGACACCGATTGTTGTAACGCTGCCACCTGTGATGGCTGCCGCCATGAGGTAAGTGCCGGCTTCAATGCGATCGCCAACGAGTGTGTGTTCAACTCCACCCAATGCAGGGACGCCGGTAATGGTAATGCGGCTGCTACCAGCGCCTTCTATTTTGGCGCCCATTTTGTTGAGGCACTGTGCAAGATCCGCAATCTCTGGTTCTTGCGCGGCGTTTTCCAAGACGGTGACGCCATCGGCGAGTGTTGCAGCCATCATAATATTTTCAGTGCCCGTCACCGTAACTGTATCAAAAATGATGTGGGCGCCTTTGAGCTTTTTGGCGCGTGCCGTGATGTAGCCTTCGGCAATGCTAATTTCGGCACCCATGGCTTCCAGTGCCTTAAGATGCAGGTTGAGTGGGCGGGCACCAATAGCACAGCCACCTGGTAGTGACACATGAGCGTTTCCAGTGCGTGCAAGCAGTGGACCCAAAACCAGCGATGAAGCACGCATGGTTTTGACCAAATCATATGGCGCTTCGGCATTTTGAATGGTTTCTGCGGCAATGGTGATCGTGCGGCCATCTTGCCACTGGGCACCCGTGTGGGTCAGCAAGCGCTTCATGGTTTGAATATCTTGAAGCGGTGGCAGATTGTGCAGAACAAATGTCTTGGATGTCAGGAGTGATGCGGCCATGAGTGGCAGTGCTGCATTTTTTGCACCTGTAATCGTCACATCACCATGGAGTGGAACCCCACCATTTATTTCCAATGCGTCCATTTTAATTTCCTAACTCGAACACCATGATGCGTTCGGTTCCAGATAAATCAGTATATGAAGTTGGTGCTTGCCATTGCGGCGTGGCCTTAGCGATTGCTGCGATGTCTGCGTGTTGGCCAAGTCCAGTCTCGATGAGCAGCGCGCCGCCAGTATTCAGTTGAGTGGGCGCATCCTGCAGGAGCTGTCGGTAAAATGCAAGCCCATCTTCGCCACCATCCAATGCCAACTTGGGTTCAAATTGTGCAACTTCGGGTTGAAGTTTGGAAATTTCAGCGCTTGGAATGTAGGGGGGGTTGGAAATGATCAAGTCCACAGCCGTCATGCCGGACATGATCCGGCATCCAGTAGTGAGCGTGATCGTTGCCCCCAATTGTTTCGCATTTCTCTGTGCGACTTCAAGTGCTGCTTCTGATGCATCCACAGCGGTGACTTGTAGCTGTGGTCGTTCGAGCGCTACTGTCGAGGCAATACAGCCTGAGCCGGTTCCAAAATCCAAGACCCGTGTGGCAGTGGGATGTACATCCAACCATTCCAATGCGCGTGCGACCAGCTGCTCTGTTTCAGGGCGCGGAATTAAAACAGCTGGTGTCACCGAAAAACGTCGCCCATAAAATTCGGTGTATCCCATGATGTATTGCAACGGTTCCCGTTTGCCACGGCGTTGTACCTGTGTGCGAAAGCGGGCAAGATCAGGTTCAGCGACAGGTTGATCGAAATGCATGTACAACTCAATTCGCTTCATTCCCAAAATGTCGCTTAACAGTAGTTCGGCATCCAGGCGTGGATTGGGTACGCCGCGATCTGTAAAATAAGCGGCGGTTCGTTCCAACAAGGGCAAGATTGTCCACGTTTGGGTCGTCATGTGGTTTGTTGTAACAACTCTGTTTGGTAGTGGGTGCGCAATGCGACGATCAAATCGTCAATACGGCCTTCCATCACGGTGTCCAATTGATGCAATGTCAGGCCAATGCGATGATCAGTGATACGATTTTGCGGAAAATTATAGGTGCGAATCTTTTCGCTGCGATCGCCGCTGCCAATTTGCGAACGGCGTGTGGCGGATTCCGTGGCATGTTGCTCAGCCAACATGCGATCATACAGGCGCGACCGTAAAACAGTCATGGCCTTTGCGCGATTCTTGATTTGGGAGCGCTCTTCCTGACAGGCGACTACAATGCCTGAGGGAATGTGGGTAATGCGCACGGCAGAGTCGGTGGTGTTAACACCTTGGCCACCAGGACCTGATGAGCGATAAATATCCACGCGCAGATCCTTTTCATCAATTTTCAGATCAATCTCTTCGGCTTCAGGTAGAACAGCAACGGTCACCGCTGATGTGTGTACACGACCCTGTGTTTCGGTTTTGGGAACACGTTGCACACGGTGGACACCGCTTTCATATTTGAAATCGCTGTAGGCACCTTTACCTGAAATGGTGGCGATAACTTCTTTTAGTCCACCAATTCCGGTGGGACTGGATTCCATGACATCCACACGCCACCGTTTTGATTCAGCATAGCGCGTATACATGCGAAAGAGCTCGGCCGCGAACAGTCCGGATTCTTCACCACCGGTACCGGCACGGATTTCCAAAACAATATTTTTGTCATCACTGGGATCTTTGGGCAGTAACAAGACTTGAATTTGGCTGGCCAGCTCTTCCATGTGCTTTTCAAGATCGGGCAATTCTTCTTCCGCCATGGCCGCCATCTCTTTGTCACCGCTGGCGATAAGTTCGCGATGGCCATCACAATCACTACGCAGTTTTTTAAACTCTGCGTAGACAGTCATGAGTTCACTTAGGTCGGAATGTTCTTTGGCAACGGCTTGGTACTGCGCCATGTTTGCGGCAACATCGGGATCGCCCATTTGTGCGGACAGTTCAGAATAGCGACGGGCAATATCGGCCAATTTTTTTTCCCACTGATACGTCATAAAACTCCTCTAAAAAAAACCCCGTTCAGATTGCTCTAAACGGGGCTCGATTCCCCAATCCGATTGAGGGGACAATGGCAGGGAATCAAAATTAGCTGGGCTGCTTGTCCGTTGTGCTCTTGCCCTTGGCTGGCTTTTTCCAGTTGGCGTAACGCTTCTGGAATTGATCGACCTTACCAGCGGTATCAATTAATTTTTGCTTACCCGTGTAATAGGGATGACATGCTGAACAAATTTCCACGTTAAAATCTTTACCTTTGGTGGAAATGGTTTTGATGCTGTGACCGCATGCACAAGTAATCGTAATAGCGGCAACTTTGGGATGAATGTTCTCTCTCATAATAGGCTCCAATGCTCTGTTAAAGGACGGGCGTGGCTATCACAGGGCTTGCGGGACGATCAAGGGATTTTGCGGCTAAAATGGATAAAACTAGGCTTTTCGAGGTTTTGACGGGGTTTTTATGATTCTGTCGAGATAACTCAGGAGTGATTCATCTCGAGCAACGGGGGTACCGCCCTTTGTTATAGCGGCCAGAGGGGATTCAAGTCGCCCTTCGGCATAGGTGGCGTTTGACTTCATAACAACCTGTTTTTTATTGGCTTTTCCTGTAAAAACATCGCGTGCGCCTTGGAGAAGGCTTACTGTACGTGGTTGGGACTTGGTTGTGGCAGGTCTTTGGGCCACATCACGGTTTACGGCACGCTGAGCAGGTTTATGAACAGGTTTGTTATGAACAGCCATTATTACTCCTTTGGGCAACTCTGTAATGGTACCTGAATCGCACCCCTGGATATAGAGCAAAATTGCTGCCAACTACGTAATCTTCCTTAATTCTTGTAAGCTATTGAAAAATAATGGTAACAGCCTTGCACCGCAGGTGTGGGACAGCCTGGGATGTGGGACTCATGGCCCCATTTTTCCTGAAGTTGGGGTCCAGAAACCAAAAAATTGGACATATAGGGAATGTGATGGTAGGCGGCTTTAACTCGTTTCAGAATTTTCCAAAAATAAAGCCATACTGTGGCTTTGCCAGCAGTATGGCGCGGGGGCACGGGGGCCATTGGAGCCTTCGCGTACAGGGGCCCCCGATTCAAAAGGGGGACCCATGGCTAAGGCAGTGAACCACTCCGTCGCATACCGTCGTCGTCGTTTTCTTAACTGGCTACCTATGGGGTTGGCATACGCCTTCATGTATTTTGGTCGCTACAATCTGACTGTTGCAAAGTCAGCGTTGGGTGATGATGTGATGACCAAAGCAGATTTTGGATTAATTTTTGCGGTAGGTGCTTGGGTGTATGCGTTGTCCTTTTTGATTAACGGGCCACTCACTGACAAGTGGGGCGGGCGGTGCACCATGTTGTTGGGTGTTGCTGGTGCATTGGTATGTAATTTTTTGATGGGCATTGTGTTGTACGCTAACATGTATTGGGATTGGCAAATTCACATCGTTGGTTACTTCGTCGTTCTCTATGCGCTTAATATGTATTTTCAAAGTTTTGGTGCCGCTGCCATTGTAACAGTAAAGGCGCCCTGGTTTCATGTGCGCGAACGCGGTACCTTCTCCACCATTTTTGGTATTATTATTTCACTCGGAATCTATTTTGCATTTGATTGGGGGTTTGCCGTGGTGCAAGCCACACGTGCGAACTTGGGTGAGTTGAGCGGTGTTGCTGCGGTGGTTCAAAAAATCTTTGTGACAGGCGGAACGGGAGTGAATCAGAACTGGTGGATATTCTTTGTTCCCGCAATCTTGATGGCCATTTTTTGGGTGATCATGTTCTTCACTCTTCGTGATACGCCTGGGCAAGCGGGGTTTCCCGATTTTGATACGGGAGAAGGTCGCCTGACCAGCTCTGGAGAGCGTGAACCTATCACACGTGTATTTGGGAAAATTCTGACACATCCCGTGTTGATGATTGTATGTGGCATTGAGTTTTGTAGTGGCATCATGCGCAATGGCATTATGCATTGGTATCCCATCATGGCCAAAGAAGTGGGGTTCTATAAAGAGTTTGTCATCACGCGTGACTGGGGATTGATGTTGTTACTGTGTGGTGTGGTGGGTGCAACACTCACCGGTTGGGCATCCGATCATTTGTTCCAATCTCGTCGTGCACCGATGGCTGGCATTTTATATTTTCTCATGATTGTTGCCGCAATGGTTATGGGTAATCAGTTGGGTGTGGACATGTGGATACCCGGCATGATGGGGCTCGTGATTTCTATGGGTGTTATTGGTGTGCACGGCATTTTGTCAGGCACTGCAACGGCTGATTTTGCAGGCACCAAAAATTCTGGTGCGGCTGTCGGTATTGTGGACGGCATGGTTTATTTGGGAACGGGGTTTCAATCCATCGTCATCGGCCTACTTGTTCCAACAGGGGACGAAGCCAAAAACCCCGCCAACTGGAGTGCATGGCCATTTTTCTTGGTGCCATTTGCAATTATTGGATTCTTCCTTGCGCTGCGTATTTGGAATGCGCTGCCATCGAATGTGAAGATGAAAAAATAATTAATACAAAAGTTGCAACGCTTCGTTCACGTTGGCTACTCCCACGACTTCCATTCCTTTGGGGGCCTTGAGTTTGGCTTGGCTGCGGGGGACAATCATGCGCGTGAAGCCCATCTTGTGGGCTTCATTCATGCGTACATCCAACGCAGAGACAGCGCGGACTTCGCCGGTAAGGCCGACTTCGCCCACCAATAATAAATGCGGATCAAGTGGTTTATTCATCACACTGGAATGCACGGCACACACGAGTCCCAAATCAATGGCGGGTTCCGCCACCTTCATGCCGCCGGCGACATTCACAAAGATATCTTGGTCGTGGAGCTGCACGCCAATAATTTTATCGAGGACTGCCACAAGCAGCGACAAACGGTTGGCATCCACACCCAGAGCCGTGCGCCGCGGATTGGCAAGCCCTGACGGGCTGACGAGTGCTTGAATTTCAACGAGTACCGGACGGCTGCCTTCGAGTGATGAGACAACAACAGAACCGGGGTGATTGATCGGACGTTCCGCCAAAAATAGCGACGATGGATTGGCGACTTCTTGCAAGCCCAAACCCGTCATTTCGAAGACGCCGATTTCATTAGTGGATCCAAAACGATTTTTCACGGTGCGAAGCAGGCGAAATGGATGACCGCGTTCGCCTTCAAAGTACAACACGGTATCCACCATGTGCTCAAGCGTCTTGGGTCCCGCAATGGCGCCATCTTTGGTAACATGTCCAACGAGCAGTGTTGCGATGCCGGTAGCCTTGGAGAGCAACATGAATTGTCCCGTGGCTTCGCGAATTTGGCTAACGGTTCCGGGCGATGAAGTGATGCTATTTGAGTAAATGGTTTGAATGGAATCAACGGCGATGACAGCGGGTTTGAGTTTTTTAACTTCTTCCAAAACTTTTTCAAGGCAGTTTTCGGTGATAACATAAATCTGAGATGCATTGACGCCCAAACGTTCGGCACGCTGTTTAATTTGCGGCGCGGATTCTTCACCTGAAATGTAGAGAAGGGGCTGTTCTGTTTTGGCCATCGCCCCAAAAATTTGTAGAATGAGTGTGGATTTACCAATGCCGGGATCACCGCCAATTAAAGAGAGTGAACCGGGAACAATGCCACCACCCATGACACGATCAAATTCCGCAATACCCACGGCTTGATGGCGACCCGTGTCTTGAGAAATATCGGGGAGTTTGACGGGACTACTTTGTGACACAATGCCAGCGAGTGCGGGTTTTGCGTTGATGTTGTCCGAGCCCACGGCCTCTTCAACCAGGCTTCCCCACGCACCACAGTCGGGACAACGTCCTAACCACTTGGGTGCTTGCGTGCCGCATTTCTGACAGGAAAATATGGTGCGTAGTTTGGCCATGCAATTCCCATTCACTATATGGCATTGGTCAAGTCAAGGTGAATCCAATTCCATCCTTGCCAGATAAAGCGAATCTATAATAGACCCGTTTGTCTATGAACCGTATTATACTCGCACTCTCGAGTGGGCTCGGTACGGGCTACTCGCCCATTGCACCCGGTACCATGGGCAGTTTGCTTGCCATCCCATTTGTGCTGATGCTCTTGTCGCTGCCGCTCTCCACATATTTAGTAACGGTCATTACATTTATCTTCATGGCCTGCTGGATTTCTGAACAAGCGCGGCAAATTTATCAAGTCAACGATGCCCCTCAAGTTGTAATCGATGAAATTGCGGGTATGCTGGTGGTATTCATTGGCCAAGATCCAAGTATGATCACCGTCATCACTGGTTTTATTTTATTCCGTGTGATGGACATCTGGAAGCCGTGGCCATGCCGCTGGTTCGACAAAAAGATGCATAACGGTTACGGCATTGTGTTGGATGATGTCGTAGCGGGCGTGTATGCGAACCTGTTACTGTGGGTTCTGGTTTATTTCTTTCCTCAATGACAACTCTCGCTGCTGAAATTGGGCAATTGTTGGCCACGCGCAACGAAACTATTGCGATTGCAGAGTCCTGCACGGGTGGTTTTATCGCGAACGCGATTACCAATGTGCCGGGCGCATCCCAGTATTTTGATCGGGGAGCTGTAACCTATAGTAACAAAGCCAAGCAAGATTGGCTGGCTGTAGCCCCTACTATAATAGAGGCACATGGTGCCGTGAGTGAGGACTGCGCCAAGGCGATGGCGGTAGGGATTCGCAATGCGGCCAAGTCAACTTACGGAATTTCAGTGACTGGGATTGCAGGTCCCAGTGGTGGAACGCCAGAAAAGCCTGTGGGGACGGTGTTTGTAGGGCTTGCATCACCATCAGGTGTGGCTGTTCAAAAATTCTTTTTCCCTAAAGGGCGTGAAGCGTTTAAACTGGCGGTCTGTGATGCAACACTTGAAATGCTAAAGAATCAGTTAAAAGGATAACAATGCCCAACAAGATTCGTGCATTTTTGGCTATAACGATACCTCTCAAGGTTCAAAAGAATGTCGAGGCATTGCTGAAGGGCTTTCGGCAGAAAGCGCCTGAGGTCAATTGGTTCTCACCAGAAAAATTACATGTGACGCTCTATTTTTTTGGCGACGTTGATGAGCAAAAACTAATGAATCAGATGGTTCCGGCTGTTGAAGCTGCAATCAAATCCGAACCACCACTTGATCTATCTTGTGTGGGTATTGGTGTTTTCCCGGATTGGAAATATCCCAAGGTTATTTGGGCAGGCATTTCAGGGGATACGGATCGCCTACTACTTATGCACGAACAGGTTGTGGATAACTTAAAGCCATTTGACCTAAAACGCGACAAACGCTTGTTTCGTCCGCACTTAACGATCGGTCGCGCGGACAAAATTCGGAAAGATGCACACGTTGTTCAATTGGTGGAACACTTGGGCCCCATTGAGTTTGGCCATATTCCGGTAAAAGAACTTACGCTCTTTAGAAGTGAGTTGACAAACGACGGTCCGATATATACGCCACTCAAAGTTTTACCTCTCGGTTAATCATTCCCGCACGGGAAAAGGAGTCATTTATGGAACAAAATGAAAATCGCGAAAAGACGATTGGTCTTGCGATTAGCGCAATCGAAAAACAATTCGGCAAAGGCTCAATCATGCGCCTCGGCAAAGACGAAAAAGTGGGGAATATTGATGCCATTTCCACAGGCTCCATGACATTGGACTTGGCCTTGGGCATCGGTGGTTTGCCACGTGGCCGTATTGTTGAAGTGTATGGACCAGAATCTTCTGGTAAAACCACATTGGCATTGCAGGTCGTGGCCAATGCGCAAAAGACCGGTGGCATTGCGGCGTATGTCGATGCCGAACATGCACTGGATGTGGAATATGCGCGCAAGTTGGGTGTGAAAACAGAAGACCTGCTCATTTCGCAGCCCGATGGCGGTGAACAAGCGCTTGAAATTGTGGAAACCCTGGTGCGCAGTGGTGCCATGGATGTGATTGTCGTGGATTCTGTTGCTGCATTGGTCCCACGTTCAGAACTTGAAGGCGACATGGGCGATGCCACCATGGGTGCTCAAGCCCGTTTGATGAGTCAGGCGCTGCGCAAATTGACTGCAACCGTGTCAAAGTCCAAGACTCTCCTCATTTTTATTAACCAAATCCGCATGAAGATCGGTGTCATGTTTGGAAATCCTGAAACCACCACCGGTGGCAATGCACTCAAGTTCTATGCCTCTGTGCGCATGGATATTCGTCGCATTGCGCCCATTAAGAAGGGTGATGAAATTGTGGGTAGCCGCACGCGTGTGAAGGTTGTGAAGAACAAGGTAGCTGCACCATTCCGTCAGGCCGAGTTTGATATTTTGTATGGTGAAGGCATCAGTCGCGCTGGCGATGTCTTGGATCTGGCCAGTGAACACAATATCATTGAAAAGAGTGGTACTTGGTTCTCATTTGGTGCCGAGCGCATTGGTCAAGGTCGTGACAATGCCGTGGGCTTCTTGAAAGACAATCCCAAGCTGCTCGCACAAGCCGAAAAGATGTTGCTTGCCAAGTTGGGTGCAGTGGCACCCGTTGCGGGGCAGGCGGATACTGAAAAGGCCGCCAAGCCAGATGCCAAATCCGCAAAGGCTGCAAAGTAATAATGTTAGAAGCTAAGCGGAAACTCCCCGGTAGAAGAATCTGCCGGGGAGTTTTGTTTTTAGTCATGTGTTGCATGGCCACGTCATGCGCAAGGAGGGCGCCAATGCCAACCGTTGATCAACTCGTGAAGCAACTGGAATTGCAACCGCATCCGGAGGGTGGCTTCTTTCGAGAAACCTATCGGGATAAAGGGGTTATTCCACACCAAGCTCTGCCAAAACAATTTAACGGTTCACGTAGCTATTCAACAGCGATTTATTTTTTGCTTCCTCAAGGAAAATTCTCGGCGTTGCATCGCATTCATGCGGATGAAGTCTGGCACTTCTACTTGGGTGGTCCTCTGACTGTGGTTCAAATTTCTCCAAGTGGTGATGTTGAAAAGATTGTTTTAGGAAGTGATATTGAAAAGGGGCAACAACTCCAACATGTGGTGCCCGCCGGATACTGGTTTGGTGCGTATCCGAACCCCGGCACAGACTATTCGTTGGTGGGATGCACTGTGGCGCCCGGATTTGACTTTGCTGATTTTGAAATGGGATCCCGATCTGAACTTCTTAAACAATTTCCGCAGGTCAAAGAGGTCATCGAACAGCTGACACATCCTTAGAATCGGTTTTCGGCTTTTCTATTGTGGCTTTCTAATGGTTTCGCTAGGAACCCGCCTTATGAAAGCATCAGAGCTCCGCGAACAATTTCTCAAGTATTTTGAAGCCAATGGCCATGCGCGTGAGGCCAGTGGGTCGTTAATTCCATCCAATGATCCTACGTTGTTTTTTGCCAACGCCGGAATGGTGCAATTCAAAGACTGTTTCTTGGGTAACGACAAACGTGCCTACACACGCGCCACCACATCGCAAAAATGCATGCGCGTTTCTGGTAAACACAATGACTTGGAAAACGTGGGACGCACCAAGCGCCACCACACGTTTTTTGAAATGTTGGGCAATTTTTCATTCGGTGATTATTTTAAGAAAGAGGCAATCGCCTTTGCATGGGAGTTTTTGACCAAGGTTGTTAAGCTCCCGGAAGACAAACTCTATATTACGGTATTTGAAGATGATGATGAAGCTGCAAAGCTTTGGGAAAAACACGTCGATAAAGCACGCATCTTCCGATGTGGCGAAAAGGATAATTTCTGGTCGATGGGGGACACGGGTCCCTGTGGTCCGTGCAGCGAAATTCATTATGATCGTGGTGGTAAGGGCAAGGTCGTCTCCAAGGATTTAGAAAACGGCCGCCTCATGGAAATTTGGAATCTTGTTTTCATGCAGTTTGATCGTGATGCCAGTGGCAAACTAAACAATCTTCCCAAGCCCTCGGTAGATACAGGTATGGGGTTGGAGCGCCTGGCCGCTGTGGTGCAGGGAGTTGATAGCAATTACGATACCGATCTCTTCACGCCCATTTTGCGTGCGATTGAATCTGCGACTGGCAAAAAATATACCGGCACATTTTCAGACGGTGTGGCCAACACTCCCGATGTCTCCATGCGTGTTGTTGCCGATCACATTCGCGCCATGACGTTCTTGATTGCTGATGGTGTGCAGCCCTCAAATGAAGGTCGCGGCTATGTGCTTCGCCGCATCATGCGTCGAGCCATGCGTCACGGCAAAATGTTGGGGATGAATAAACCGTTCTTGGTGCCAGTTGCTCATGTGGTGATGGACGAAATGGGAAGTGCGTTTCCTGAAATTGTGCGTAACCGTCACGCCATTGAAAACATGATTCATCACGAAGAGCTGCGCTTCTTTGAAACACTTGAGCGCGGTCTTGCGATTTTGGACGAGCAGTTTGCAATGATGGCCAAATCCAAAACCAAAGTAGTGCCAGGGGATATGGCCTTTAAACTTTACGATACCTTTGGCTTTCCCAAAGATTTAACTGCCGATATCGCTGCTGAACAGGGCTATTCTATAGATGATGCCGGTTTCGATGCCTGTATGGACAAGCAACGCCAGCAGGCGCGCGACGCCTGGAAGGGTAGCGGCGAAGATAAAGTTGCTGATGTGTACAAAGATCTGCATCAGCAAGGTGTGGCGAGCGCATTCTTGGGTTACACGGCAGATTCTGCCAAGGCCGAAGTTGTTGCGATTGTTAAAGATGGCAAGGTAGTTAAAGCCGCCAAGGCTGGCGACAAAGTTCAAATCGTCTGCGACGAAACGCCATTTTACGGTGCTTCTGGTGGCCAAATGGGTGACACGGGTGTCATGTTAGGCGATGGCATCGAAGTCGAAGTGACCGATACCACAAAACCACTGCCCACTATTTTTGTGCACCATGCTGTTGTCAAAAGAGGCACCATCCAAAATGGGACGACGCTGACACTCGCTATTGATAATGACCGCCGTGCAGCGCTGCGCCGCAATCACACCGCAACGCATTTGCTCCATAAAGCATTGCGCGCAACTCTGGGTGAACATGTGCGTCAGGCGGGCTCGCTGGTGGCGCCTGATCGCCTACGCTTTGACTTTTCGCACTTTGCTGCGATCACGCCGGAGCAGCTTCGCGACATTGAACGCGATGTGAACGCACACATTTTGGCCAATATTCCCGTGACCACACATGAACTCTCTTATGATGAAGCGATTGCACGAGGTGCGTTGGCATTCTTTGGTGACAAATATGGCAAGATGGTCCGCATGGTGGATGTGCCCGGGTACTCCACCGAACTTTGTGGCGGCACTCACGTGACGGCGACAGGTGATATTGGTTTGTGCAAGATTACTCAGGAATCCAGTGTGGCCGCGGGTGTGCGCCGACTCGAAGCCGTAACCGGTGAAGGGGCGCTGGCCTATGTGGAATCCCTTGAAGACGATCGCCGTCAACTGGCCCAAAATTTAAAATCAGGCCCAGACGAAGTTGTGAGTCGCGTGTCCAAGTTAATGGAACAACAAAAAACACTCGAACGTGAAATTCAAACGCTAAAATCCAAACTTGTTTCTGGGTCTGCAAGTGATGTGATGTCGCAAGTAAAAGACGTGAACGGCATTAAGCTGTTGGCCACCGAAGTTCCTGCAACAAGTGTTGCAGAGCTCCGCCAGTTTGCCGATCAGTATAAAGATAAGATTGGAAGTGGGGTAGTGGTGCTCGGCGCTGCGATTGATGGCAAAGCCGCACTCATTGCCACTGTGACCAAAGACCTAGCCGGTAAAATCCACGCTGGTAACATCATCAAACAACTCGCTGCGCAAGTGGGTGGTACTGGTGGCGGTCGCCCCGACATGGCCCAAGGCGGCGGCCCCGATGTGGCAGCCCTTTCTGGGGCGCTCGACAAATCTTCTCAGTTGCTTTCCTAGCCGCACTCTGCCTAGTCTAGCGGCTATACCGCTATGGCGAAACCTTCTGGATTCACATCGATGATCTTTGATGCCAATATATTCCGTATTGGCCAATCGCGTTCACCCAGTGCAGATATCTCTGCGGTCGCCATTCTGAAAAAATGGTCCATATCGAGTGATACGGTGTTGGGTTGGTCTGTAGGGCCTACGTTGCAATCCTTAGAAGTTCCCTCACTGCACAATGGAACGTGGACACTTGGAGCACGTAGTCATTTTGCAATTGCCCATCGTTTTGCAACACAACTAAAGGGCTTTGCCAGTGTGGGGATTGGTGTTCATAAGGGGACACTAAGCGAAATGGAGATGATTGGGCATATTGGTATTATGCTTCCACACTTGTTTCTTCCCGATACGATGGCTCCAATGATTCAAATGATTGGGGGTGGCGCTGTTTTTCTTCCGCAGTCGGGCCGCGCATATTATCTTCCCATCTACGGTGCTGGTGTTGGTGTTCGGTGGTGTTTCTAGAAAACCAAACCCCCTGACGATTGCTCGCCAGGGGGTTTTAATTTAAATTCAAATTATAAGCGTCAATTTAGCTACAGCATCTACCGCCCTTGTCGCTCTTGTCATCACACTTTTGCCCCATGCAGCACATGAAGCCGGTGACGAATCCAAGGATTGTGTATTCCACAATCCCGCAGAGTGCGCTGCCAATATAGAGATTATCCGTCATATTGCTGAACGGATACTGCAGCATATTGCCGGCACCCCAAACAAGTAACCCAACCATCGCACCATACTTGAGTCCCTGCATCTTGGGGCATTTGCCACACTCGTAGCCTTTGTAATAGATCCATGTGAAGACCCATGCGAAGAGAATATATCCGATATAAGCGACCCACATTTTGCTCTGGGCCACATCCATCGGTCGCCACAAATTCATATTTTCCATGACCATCCCGCCCAAGATGACATGCCACACGAGCATGTCGAGCAGGAAGTACGCCACCGCGACGACCACGATGGATATTACGCACTTCTTAATACAACACTTATCTTCTCCCATAATTCCCCCCTTATGGTTTTGGTTGCGTTGAAAAATCAAATTCGGGCGGATTTATACCATGTTTCGGGGGAGGCTGCCTAACGGAAATTTGTGACGCAGCTGTGGCGCGTCATTTCTTGGTTTTGCTGGTGCCGTTGTCGCTTAATCGCAGATACATATCGGCATAGGGGTGGTTGGGGGCTAACTTCAATGCATGCTGCCAAGCCTTTTGGGCATCGGTTGCTTTACCCATCGCATAATAGGTAATGCCGAGTTGAACATGGGCATCTGCATATTTGGCTTCTTGCTTAATGACGGATTTGAGTTCTGAAATGGCTGTTGCCAGCTCACCCGCATCACGCAACGCAACACCCAGCTTCAAGCGAATATCAGCATAAGTGGGGTTATGTTCTAAGGCTTTTTGGTACTCTTGTACCGCATGGGTATACAGACCAATGTTGCGGTAGATATCACCAATGTCAGCATGTAAGTTGGACAGTTTGCCTTGCAATACAGGCTCAATTTTTTTGGGCGTGTTTTCTTTTCCCTTACGCAACTTGCCATACAACTTCTTGGCTTCGGCATATTTGCCAAGATCATTATATAGGACGGCCAAATTGAGTAGGGCTTCTGTGTAATGGGGATTGCGCTTGAGTGCCTTTTCAAAAAATTCAATGGCTTGCTGAAATTTGCCTTCAGTATGGGCAATGACACCGAGCATATTAAACACGTCGGCATATTCCACGCCACGCGAAACAACTTGTTTTAACAAGGCCTCAGCATTGCTGTATTCTTTATTCTCGAAACAGTATTTTCCTTTGGTGACTAATTCTTGGACGGTCTGCATACTTGCCCCCTTAATCAGATTTAACGCGTCCTGCAACCCGAATCAAATAATCTTGGTCTTCTTTGGTATATGGGTTTGCCGGATACTGAGATGATAGAATGTTGAATGCTTCGCGTGCGATATTATAATCTTTTAGCTTAACAGCAGCGTGAATAATTTTGTGAAGTGAGATAGGTGCTAAGCCACTGTCTGGATAGCTTTGCGCGACCTCCATAAAACGGGGAATGGCCGAAATATATTCACCGGTGTGATAATAGAATCGTCCAATATAAAAGTCGCGACGGGCCTGCTTGGTGCGTGCTTTTTCCAAATCCCGCATGGCAATGTCTCGATAAGTGCTGCCTGGAAAACCTTGGATCACAATGTTGAAATTTTGGATGGCGTCGTCTAAATATTCTTGATCACGATCAATTGCTTTTGGTGTTTGTGCTAAATAGGATGCACCCAGACGATAGTAAGCGTAGTCCACACGCTCATTCAAAGGGTGAAGTTTAATAAAAGTACGGTAGGATTCTGCTGCAAGAAGGTATTCTTTCTTTCGAAAATAATTATCGGCAATGCGCAGCTCGGCTTCTTGGCCTTGTGGAGATTTTGGATAGCGCGCTTTTAATGCACCTAGACACTCAATGGCGGATTCGAATTTTTTCTTCTCGGATAATTTAAGACAGGCATCCAATTGAGCCTCGGGACCGTCTCCGGAAAGAGTTGGTCCACTATGGGCGCAGGCACTTAAAACCAAGCCCGTCAAAAATAGTAATGAAAACTGTCGCAATTGCATGGGTGTGACTATAGAAGCAGACTCTAATGAGTGCAAGGGAAACGACGACTTGTGGTAAAGCAAGTCGAGGGGTTGACAAGACGGGGCCCTGTCCTTATTTGTAGGGCATCTATCTATAGTAACCTATTATCCAAAAGGGGGTGTTATGTTGCGGCGGATTGGTCTTGGTTTGCTTGTATTGACGGTTTCAGGCGTTGTTGGGGCAACTGATGGTGAGGCGCCTTGGTACCAGCTCCGCCCCCCAGCACCCAAAACATCCATATTTACAGATGCTTCCCAAGCTGCGGCTCCCGCAGCTGTCATGCCAAATGGCCCGGTCAGTTTTGCCCCGTTGGCCAACCGGGTAAAACCGTCAGTAGTGAACATTTCAACCACTATCAAAGTGAAAGCAGCTCAACAGTTAAACCCATTCCAGCAGTTTGGTCCGCGATTTGGCCCCCGTGATCCATTTGATGAATTTTTCGATAAATTTTTTGAAGGTCAACCCCAGCGTGAGCGGGAACAGCACAGTTTGGGATCTGGATTCATTATTAATGAGGATGGCTACATCCTCACCAATAACCACGTCGTTGAGAAAGCAGATGAAATTATCGTTCGGCTTTCAGATAAGCACAAATATAAAGCCAAGGTGATAGGGACAGATCCCAAAACGGATGTGGCCGTCATTAAAATTGATAATGGTAAAAGTAGTCTGCCGTTTGCAGCACTTGGCGATTCCGATGTTGCACAAGTGGGAGATTGGGTGTTGGCTATTGGCAATCCATTTGGCCTCGAGCAAACGGTTACCGCTGGCATCATTAGTGCCAAAGGCCGCGTGATTGGTGCTGGCCCATACGATAATTTCATTCAAACCGATGCGTCTATTAACCCGGGCAACTCCGGCGGGCCGCTCTTTAATATGGCGGGCGAAGTCATTGCCATTAACACCGCGATCTATGCGTCTGGCCAAGGCTTGGGGTTTGCGATTCCAATCAACATGGCCAAGAAATTGGTGCCGCAGTTAATTGAACACGGAAAAGTGACCGATCGTGGGTGGTTGGGTGTGGTGATTCAACCCATGACAGAGGAATTGGCCAAGTCTTTTGGTCTGTCGGGCGAAACAGGTGCATTGGTGGGAACGGTCATGAAGGATTCGCCTGCTGAAAAGGGTGGGATCAAACGGGGTGACGTGATCATTGCGTTTAATGGAGAGTCCATTGATTCTGCCAATGAGTTGCCCGCACTTGTGGCGACAACACCAGCAGGAAAAGCGGCAACAATCACGGTCCTGCGCAATGGCAAGAAGATGGATCTTTCAATTACATTGGGAAATCAAAAGGACGACACGACAGAGGCTGCCACAGAAAAATCAGATGAGGCACCGTCTAAGCCAGATGTGTTGGGCTTTGCGGTTGCAACCAGTAAAACGGGTGATGGTGTGACGATTACACAAATGGATCCGGATTGTCCTGCAGCGATGTCGGGAGTACGTCCTGGTGATTTGCTGGTTGAGATCAATGGTACGCCTGTCAAAGACGTTGCAACCTATAATACAATTGTTGGCAAGCTGTCCAAGGGTGCATTGGTTCGCCTCTTAGTGGCACGCGATGGGTCTACATTGTTTGTGGCATTCACGTTGAAATAAAAGGGAACCCATGAGACTCGATAAATTTACACTAAAGTCCCAAGAAGCGTTGCAGGCTGCGCAGAACTTGGCTTCCAAGATGCACCAGCAGCAGATCGAACCTGAACATTTGCTGGTGGCATTGCTTGAACAGGCCGAAGGTATGGCCCCGCTGATCTGCCAAAAAATTGGTGTGAATCTGGATTTGCTCAAAGAAAAGGCCAATGCGCTTTTGAATAAAATTCCATCCGTCAAGGGTGGTAGCGTGGGGGATGCCTTCATTAGTAATGCTCTGAAGGAAGTGTTTGATTTTGCTGATAAAGAAGCCGCTGCGCTGCAAGATCAATTCATTAGCACCGAACATTTGCTCTTAGCGATTGCATCGCATGGTAAATCCCCAGCAGGCGAATTGCTGCGTAAAGAGGGGATCAGCAAAGCGGCTATTCTGAAAGTGCTGCAAACGATTCGCGGCAGTCACAAGGTGACCGACCAAGATCCCGAAGGAAAATACCGCTCATTGGAAAAGTACTGCCGTGATTTTACTGAAATGGCAAAGTCTGGAAAGTTGGATCCGGTCATTGGTCGTGACGATGAAATTCGCCGAGTGGTGCAGGTGTTATCGCGTCGCACCAAAAATAATCCGGTGTTGATTGGTGAGCCGGGTGTGGGGAAAACCGCTATTGTTGAAGGCTTGGCCCAACGTATTGCTGATAAGGACGTGCCTGAAACCTTGCAAAACAAGCGATTGTTGTCACTCGATTTAGGCGCGTTGCTTGCTGGTGCCAAGTACCGTGGTGAATTTGAAGATCGCTTGAAGGCGCTACTCAAAGAAATTCAAGATGCCGGTGGTGAAATTATTTTGTTCATTGATGAGCTGCATACATTGGTGGGTGCGGGTGGATCAGAAGGCGCCATGGATGCATCCAACATGTTAAAGCCGGCGTTGGCGCGCGGTGAATTGCGCTGTGTGGGTGCGACAACACTGGATGAATATCGCAAATATATTGAAAAGGATGCCGCACTCGAACGACGTTTCCAAAAAGTGTTCGTGGGTGAGCCGAGCGTTGAAGACACCATCGCCATTTTGCGCGGACTCAAAGAAAAATACGAAGTGCATCACGGTGTGCGCATTCAAGATAACGCAATTGTCGCCGCTGCAGTGTTGTCGAATCGTTATATTACAGACCGCTTCTTGCCAGATAAAGCCATCGACTTGGTGGATGAGTCTGCCAGCAAGATTCGCATGGAGATCGACAGTCTGCCGACAGAAATCGATGAAATTAAGCGTCGCATGACTCAGTTGCAGATGGAACAGACGGCACTCAAGAAGGAAAGCGATAAGGGCAGCAAGGAACGCCTGGGCAAAATCGAAGCGGAAATCAAAGAGCTGCATTCCAAAAATGAAACGCTGACCGCACAATGGCAGACGGAAAAAACAGCGATTCAGTCCATTCGCCAGATTAAGGAAAAAATTGAAACCGCCAAGGTGGATCAAGAACGCGCCGAACGCGAAGGCAATTTAGAGCTGGCATCAGAACTCAAGTTTGGCACGTTGTGGAAGCTGCAAAAGGAATTGGAAGATGCGAATGCCAAGATTGCAGAAATGCAGAAGAGCCAAACCATGCTCAAGGAAGAAGTGGACGAAGATGATATTGCAGAGGTGGTGAGCAAGTGGACAGGGATTCCGGTCACCAAAATGTTGGAGTCCGATGTGCAAAAGCTCATTCACATGGAAGAGCGTTTGGGTGAGCGCGTGATTGGGCAACAGGAAGCGATTAATAAAGTGGCGAGTGCGGTACGCCGTGCCCGTGCGGGGTTGCAAGACCCCAATCGTCCGATGGGGTCATTCTTCTTCATGGGCTCCAGTGGTGTGGGAAAAACCGAAACCGCACGCGCGCTTGCGGAATTTTTATTTGATGATGAGCACGCCATGGTGCGCATTGATATGAGTGAGTTCATGGAAAAGCACAGCGTGTCGCGCCTAATCGGTGCGCCGCCAGGCTATGTGGGCTATGAAGAAGGCGGATTTTTAACGGAAGCTGTGCGTCGTCGTCCGTATTCTGTCATCCTTTTGGATGAAATGGAAAAAGCCCATCCCGATGTGTTGAATGTGTTGCTGCAAGTCTTGGATGATGGCCGCTTAACCGATGGCCAAGGGCGCACCGTGGATTTCAAAAATACCGTCATCATTATGACCAGCAATATCGGCAGTCAGTTTATTGCCGAGGCCAAGGGTGATGAGAAGAAGATTGAAAATGATGTGATGCAAGCCCTGCGTGCGCACTTCCGCCCGGAATTTTTAAATCGCATTGATGATGTTATTATTTTCCATACACTCAAAGAAGATCAGATCACCAAGATCGTCGATATTCAACTCAAGAAGCTGGATAAGATGCTTGCGGACCGCCATCTGAAAGTGGCGCTTACCAAAGGGGCTAAAGAGTTCCTGGGCAAGCAAGGCTACGACGTGATTTACGGCGCTCGTCCGCTCAAACGTGCGATCCAAAAATACCTGCAAGATCCGCTATCGATGGCCATTCTGGAAGGCAAATACAAGGATGGTGACACCATCAAGGTGGATGCCGCTAACGATACCCTGAAATTTAATTAATATGCGTTCGCCCCATGTATTTTAATGTGGCGAAATGGGACTTAACGCCTGCAAAAAAATTGGGATGCGTGTGATAGGGCAGGTGAAATTCTTCTGCAGTCGTTTGCACAATTTTGGATAGTGCGGGGTAGTGCACGTGGCAGATGCGCGGAAACAAATGATGCTCGATCTGATAGTTTAATCCACCACAAAAAAATGTAGCCCAGAATCCCGTGCCAAAATTGGCGCTCGTGCGGAGTTGATGCTCGGCATAGGGTTCGGTGATAACGTCTGGGGTGGGAAGGGGGATGGTATCTGGCCCATCCACCAAGTGCCCCAATTGAAAGACGATCGCTAACGTAAACCCCGTCACAAAATGCATGAGCACAAAGCCCAGCGCGATCACCCAAAAGGGTTCATTCAAGGTCAAATATGGCACCACCAAAAACAATGTCAGATGGAACAGTTTGAAAAAGATAAGTGTGGCATACGTCATTGCCGGTGGCTTGTGACCCATGCGTTGATCGCGGCGTTCTTCCATGATGTGGACGAAATCCTTTTTGAAAATCCAAACCAGTGATGCGAAGCAATACAGGAATGGCGCGTACCAATGCTGGTAGCGATGATACCACTTAAGTCCCGGCTTCACACAAAAACGCAACAGTGGCATGGATTCCAAGTCGCCATCGGACCCCACAATGTTGGTGTATGAATGATGAATGACATTGTGACGGATGCGCCAGGTGTAGGTGCACGCACCAATGAATTCAAATCCACCACTCATAAGTTGATTGATTTTGGGATTTGCAGAGTAGGACCCATGAATGGCATCGTGCCCAATGTTAAACCCAATGCCTGCCAGAAAAAATCCCAGAAGCATCATGACCAAAAGTTGTTCGGGAATTGAAAGTACGCCTGAAATGACAAGCGCATAAAGTGCCACAAAGCCACCAACATAAAATGCAGTCTTGGCCAGCATCTGCGCGTTGGCGTGTCGTGAAATCTGGTTATCCTTGAAATAAGTTGCAACGCGCTGTTTGACGGTTTCTGTAAAGCCGCGTCGGTCCGTATTTGGGAAGGCCACTTTGGTTAAACCCATGTTGCCTCCGGTGAAGAACTGAATTATCAGGCCAGTAGGCGGTTTTGCGGCAAAGCGCAATCAGTAAGCAACTTTTTTGGCCATTAGTCGATATGGCCCATATCATTAAATCAAGGAGTAATGCGTGTCGAATCACTATATTGCAAAGACTGTTATTAGCTTTCCTAAGACAACGATAGTTGCGTTTGTCCAAAAAGAACCTCGTCGTGACAACTTGAAGGGCTTTGCATTCAAGGACTCCAACAATAATGGCGTGTTGGATACAGCAGATCAAAAGGTGTCCTTCTATGATGATACTTCAAAAGGGAAGACAATTGGGCGACGGGTTGAGCCGTATAAGGGGCATCCTGTCTTTTTGAGCCGTGTGAGTGCGGCAGACGTTGAACAATACGGAACAATAACGAGTCGCTTGTTTGCATTGGCCCAAAAGCAACGCCAAGATGTCAAAAAGGTGCCCGAACTCGTGGCAGGTGCAAGCGAAGGCACATGCCTTTCTGATACTGTTCTTAATTTTGAGCCACCACTCTCATTATCCACACGTCCGAAGAAGGTGAGACATTCGGAATCATTAACTGTGGATCCTGCAACATGTGAAAGTGCAGGAGTCGTTATTTTCAATTTTCATAACGCACTGATTCCAACGCAAGATAACAAAATCGACATTAGTATTGAAAATGCGCAGGCTATATCAGCCGAGGTATTCTTTGGTTTTTATAAAGCACTCGGTGTCCGCAACGTTCGTGTGATTACCGTGTCGTATGTCAGTAAAGAAGCCAGCGCCGAAGTCGTGCATGCCGAGCTAAAGTAAACACACTCACCTCTTGTCTATCTGCACCATCTTTGTTAGTCGCCCCACATGCCAACCGTGACACGCCTAGCACCAGCTAAAATTAATACGATCCTGCGCATTACGGGGACTCGCCCGAATGGCTATCATGACTTGGAAATGGTCATGGTGCCGCTCGCATTTGGGGACGAAATCTCTGTGACGATAACCCCAACTGAAATGACAACTATCACGGTGACCTGTACAGACCCTGCCTTGGAATGTGATGAAACCAATTTGTGCTATCGCGCCGCCGCAGCGTTGCTGCCTCTAGCGCCATTTCCTCAGGCCATTTCCATTGCCATCAACAAACACTGCCCAGTGGGGGCAGGCTTGGGGGGTGGGTCAAGTGATGCCGCTGCTGTACTCCTGGCATTGAACACATTTTGGGGCTTAGAGCTCAGTCCTGACCAGTTGGGGGAGTACGCCGTTAAGCTGGGCGCCGACGTTCCATTCTTCTGCCACGGGGTGCCAGCTGTCTGTGAAGGCATTGGTGAAAAAATCACTGCTTTAACGAAGTTTCCTAAGTTATCGATTTTGCTGGTCAATCCAGGTTTCCATCTGGCCACGCCAACCGTCTATAAAGCCTATGATTTGCAATTGACACCCCAAAAGTCGCGTGGTAGTTGCCCCCAACTTTTTGAGGGATTGCAAGAGGTTGCAGCCACTTTAGAGAATGATCTTCAAGGTGTGGCCGAAGAGCTTCATCCCATTATTCGCAGCATTCGCGAAGACCTGATCCAGCTGGGTGCAGTTGCCAGTCAAATGAGTGGCAGCGGACCAACTGTATTCGGGATTTTTTCGTCTGATGCAGATGCAAAACGCGCTGCCGAAAAAATTAAGCAGCCGGGTTGGAAAGTATTTGTTACTGAAACATTAAGTTGTGAGTAGTTTTTGGGGCGTCGGCAAGTGGTAAGCCACTGGATTTTGATTCCAGCATCCCTAGGTTCGAATCCTAGCGCCCCAGCAAGGTGTTAGGAATTATTAAGGAGTTTATGCCAGCAGCAAACCACATCAAGGTGTTCTCGGGAAATTCAAATCGCCCGTTAGCTGAAGCGATTTGTAAATCCCTGAGCATCCCGCTGTCAAAAGCAGAAGTGAAGCGCTTTAGCGACGGTGAGACGTGGGTTGAAATTGGTGAAAATGTGCGCGGTCAGGATGTCTTTGTGATTCAACCTACATCGCAACCTGCCAATGAAAATTTGATGGAGTTGTTAATCATGATCGATGCGTTAAAGCGCGCAAGTGCGGAACGCATCACGGCTGTGATTCCATATTATGGTTATGCCCGGCAGGAACGTAAAGTTCAGCCACGTACACCCATTACAGCAAAGCTCGTTGCTGATTTAGTGACGGCAACTGGCGCTAATCGTGTGTTGGCATGTGATCTTCACGCGGGTCAGATCCAAGGGTTCTTTAATATTCCGGTGGATCACTTATACGCGGCACCTGTTCTTTTAGACTATGTTAAAACAATGCCAACAGACGATATGGTCATTGTGTCACCCGATGTCGGTGGTGCAGAACGTGCACGCATGTTCGCCAGTAAGTTGCATGTGCCATTGGCCTTGGTCGACAAGCGTCGTCCAGCGCCCAACAAGGCAGAAATATCCAACGTGATTGGTGATGTGTCAGGCAAGGTAGCAGTTGTAGTAGATGATATGATTGATACAGCGGGCACTCTTTGCAAGGTGGTGGATGCACTCATCGACCACGGTGCAAAGGAAGTCCGCGCAGTTGCGACCCATGGTGTATTGTCGGGGCCGGCTGTGCAGCGGATCAAAGAATCAAAGTTGAAAGAAATGGTGGTGACCGACACCATTCAAACACGGGCCGATGTGGCTGCGTGTGACAAAATCAAGGTGAAATCTGTGGCTGAGCTATTAGCGGAAGCCATTCGCCGCATTCATAATGCGGATTCGGTATCATCACTGTTTGTGTAAAGGAGAAGGAAAATGGAAAAGACATCATTAAATGCAGAGGCACGTGTTGCGGGTAAGTCTCTGAACAATGGTTTACGTAATGCCGGTAAGGTTCCAGCCATTCTGTATGGTCGTGAGCATAAACCAGTGAGCATTGCCGTGGACAATAAAGAAGTCCGTAAAGCCGTGAGCACAAAGGCTGGCTTCAACGTACTGATTGATTTGAATATTGGTGGAAAGGAAAACATCATGGCCCGTGTTTGTGATTATCAAGCACACCCCATTACCCGTGATTTTACCCATATTGATTTTCAAGTTGTCGACTTAAAGCGTAAGATTGAAGTCGAGGTTCCTCTGCATATCGAAGGCAAGTCCCCAGGTGTCAAAGAGGGTGGTGTTCTCGATATTCAACGCCGTACATTGCATGTCAAATGTCTGCCAACATCCATCCCAGAATTTATTTCGGTTGATATCAGTGCATTGAATATTGGTGATAACGTTCACATTAATGATTTGAAGCTTCCTGAAGGTGTTGAATGTCCGCATGACGTGAACTTTACCATCTTGGCAGTTGTCCCACCTGCGAAGGAAGAAGAAGTTGTTGCAGCTGCTCCTGCTGAAGGTGAAGTTGCTGCTGGTGCGGTTCCATCCGATAAGGGTGCTGCCCCTGCTGAAGGTGCTGCCCCCGCTGCTGAGAAGAAGTCGGCTGGGAAGTAACTCATGTTGGGTATTGTAGGGCTTGGGAATCCAGGCTCAGAGTTTGCGCGGACGAGACATAATATTGGATTTATGGTTGTTTCCGCATTTGCAGACAAACACCATATTGCGTGTGACCGTGAAAAATTTAAAAGTGAGTATGGTAAGGGCCGCGTGGGGCAGCAAGAAGCAATGCTGATTATGCCCCAAACGTTCATGAATTTGAGTGGCCAATCTGTGCAGGGGTGGTGGAACTTTTATCACTGGACAGGTGACGATTTGGTGGTGGTACATGACGAGATTGACCTGCCACTTGGTCAAATCAAGTTTGCATTTGGTCGGGGTGCGGCGGGCCATAATGGAATTAAGTCGATCATTGAATCTATTGGTACACAGGGGTTTTACAGGTTGCGTGTTGGTGTCGGTCGCCCTAAAGGGCAGCAACCAGTGGCTGATTATGTGTTGAGCTCGTTTGCAGGGAGTGAAAAAAACGAGGTTCAGCAAGAGATTGACCGTGCATGTGAGGCGTTGCACTGTTTTGTAACAGAGGGTGCTGCCAAAGCAATGCAACTTTTTCATAGTGAATAAAGATGTACCTTTGTCCCATCTTTAGAATGGGGCAGAACGGGTGGCAATTCCGCCGTCCGGAACCAAAAGGAGTCACGCATGCGTGAGTATGAAACCACGTTTATCGTTCGTGCTGAATTGAGCGATGACGCTGTCCGCCAATTATCGGATCGTATTAAATCCGTCATTGAGCGCCACAATGGGGCTGTTCTGGATTTTCAGATTATGGGCCGCCAAAACCTGGCATATCGTATCGAAAAGCAAGCCAAGGGAAATTATGTTTTTATCGACTACACCGGTGATACCGCTGTTGTGGCCGAAGTAGAACGTACTTTGCGTCTTGATGAAGGCATCCTCAAATTTTTGACCGTTAAGACTGGTGAAAATGTCGATGCAAAAGTTCGCCTCGAAGAAATTCGTGTCCGTAAAGAAAAATTAGCTGAAGCTATGGCTGCACCTGCAGTTGCTGCAGAAGCAGCAAGCAAGTCAGAAGAGGCAACCGAAGAAGTGACGGAAGCCATTGAGGAGAATGCCAATGCCTAAGAAGAAATTTGACAAAAAGTTTGATAAGAAAAATGACAAAAAGAAGTTTGGTACAGGTCGTAAAAAGAGCTGTCGCTTTTGCCAAGATAAAGAGCTGCGCATTGATTATAAGGATGGCAGACTTCTTTTGGGTTTTGTCACTGAGCGCGGTCGTTTGGTACCACGCCGCATTACGGGCAATTGTGCCTTTCACCAACGAGAAGTTACATTAGCAGTCAAACGTGCTCGAATCTTGGCGTATATTCCATTTACCGCCACACAGGTTCGCCACGCCAACTTCTAATTGAGTTGACATGATCCAACTACTTTTGGGTCTTACGTTTTTTGCGTTCTTTGTCATTACGATATTCGTTAGCAGCGTATCAGTGCCGATATATGCGCTGATTACACGGGGTCGATGGGCTTTGGCAGCTGGCTACATCTTAGTTACCTTTGCTTGGATTTGGGGCATGCAACACTTTATGAGCCCTGAATTGGCCGATGTGCCTGCAAGTGCCCCCGAAATTTGGTGGAACACCTACTGGTGGATGGCATCACTTGTTTTCTATCAGTGTGTGGGAATCGCCATGGGGGTGGCTGTTCTGAACCAATGGGGTACCGGACGTGCCATATTTATTCCGGTACTGTCTGGGAGCCTGGTCTTAGCTGCAGCCGTGGTAGCAGTTGTAGTATATGGGCCAACTTACCTTGGGCAAGATGTGGGGCAGTTTATTACTACAGAAGTGGACCATGTTGTTCACCAGACCATTGCCTATTACGAGGCTGCCAATATCCCACAGGATCAGTTGGCAATGCTGAAGGCTGTTGGTGAACAAATGATGGGTGGCATTTCTTTTGTTATGTTGCCTGCAATTGTTTGGTTGATGGGCCTTGCGGCAACGATGCTGACGTTACTATTGGGAAAGTGGTTGGTGCCACGTTCACTCTGGATGAAATATCAGGGAGGGCTAACACGCTGGAAGGCGCCAAGTTTTTGCATTTGGCTCGTGATTGTGCTGGGTGCACTGTACTTTGCCAACCTATATGTCATGAAAATGGCAATTATGATTCCAGTGGTTTCTAACGGGTTACTTGCACTGGGTGGTTTATTCCTGCTGCAGGGGGCGTTGATTTTGGTGTACTACATTCGACGTCAGCGTGACGGAATTTTCCGTTGGGTATGGTATGGATTGATCTTGTTGTTCTTTCAAACAGCATTGATCATTATGGTTGTATTAGGGTTATTTGATTATTGGGTAGATTTTAGACGGATCGAGAAACGATCTTTAGTATAATTTAAGGAGGCAGTATGGAAATCATTCTTCAAGAAGATGTGGAAGCTCTGGGTAAAGCCGGTGAAATTGTCAAAGTGCGTGCAGGATTTGCCCGTAACTTTCTACTTCCAAAGAAAAAAGCAGTGCTTGCCAATGCAGGTAACCTTAAAGGACTTGAGCATTTTCGCAAAGTTGCCGCTGCAAAGCAGGCCAAACTGACAGCAGAAGCACAAGCCAAAGCAGCCGAATTGTCTAAACTGCAATTGACCATTGAAGTTGAAGTGGGCGAAGAGGGCAAGCTGTTTGGTTCTGTGACCACATCAGATATCGTTGCACAAATCAAAGCGAAGGGTCAGTCTGTTGAAAAACAACAGATTCAACTTAAAGAGCATATCAAACAAGTTGGAAGCTACTCAATCCCTGTTAAATTACAGTCTGACGTAATTGCACAGGTTGCTTTGAACGTTGTTGCTAGCACGAAGTAACTGAGGGGGAGCATGGCTGATAATACAGCCTCAAGCGGGCATCTGCCTCCACAAAACGTTGAGGCGGAGCAGTCTGTTTTGGGGGGGATGCTAATCGATAATGAGACCGTCAATCAGGTCATTGAGATTTTGCGCCCTGAGGATTTTTATCGTCCAACCCACCAAGTTATTTATCAGGCCATTTTGTCCCAGTACCAAAAGAATGAGCCTTCCGATCTGATTACCGTTACCAATTGGCTTAAGAAAGAAGGGCGCTTGGATGATATTGGCGGCCCCGCATATTTAGCCATGTTGGTTGATCAGGTGCCTGCCACAACGAATATCGCCCACTATGCGCGAATTGTGTATGACAAGTCTGTGTTAAGGCATGTTATTAGCGGTGCTGGAGAAATTATTCAAAAGGGATATGACTCCAAAGGAGATGTTGAACAGTATCTGGATCAAGCTGAGAAAATCATTTTTGAAATTGCGCAGCGCAGAATCAACAAGTCGTTTGCGCATGTAAAAGACATCGTAAAAGATAGTTTTAAGATGATTGAGCAGCTATACGAAAAGAAGGATGCTGTAACAGGTGTCCCAACTGGTTTTGAAGAATTTGACAATATGACATCGGGGTTACAGCCTTCGGACTTGGTAATTATTGCAGGTCGCCCATCGATGGGTAAAACCGCATTGGCGTTGAATATGGCTGGCCATGCCGCAATTCATGCGGGTTTCCGGGTAGCTGTATTCTCTTTGGAAATGAGCAAAGAGCAGTTAGTACAACGTCTGTTATGTTCTGAAGCACGTGTTGATGCCTCGCGCTTACGTGTTGGATTTTTACATGAATCTGATTGGCCCAAATTGACAAAAGCGGCTGGTTTATTATCCGAAGCACCCATCTATATTGACGATGCTGCTGCCCAGACCGTTTTGGAAATGCGTGCAAAATGTAGGCGCTTGCAACGTGAGAAGGGCCTAGACATGATTATTGTAGACTACTTACAATTAGTACGCGGCAGTGCTCGCTATTCAGAAAGTCGCGAGCGTGAAATTTCAGATATCTCACGGTCATTGAAGGCACTTGCTAAAGAATTGCATGTTCCAGTTGTTGCATTATCGCAGTTGAATCGTAGCGTGGAATCACGTCAGGATAAACGCCCACAATTGTCTGATCTTCGTGAATCTGGTGCATTAGAACAAGATGCGGACGTTATTGCCTTTGTGTATCGTGATGAAGTGTATAACAAAGAAACTCCTGATAAGGGTGTTGCTGAAGTAATTATTGGCAAACAGCGTAACGGTCCCATTGGAACGGCACGCTTGGCATTCCTGAACTCGTATACCCGCTTTGAAAACTTATCACGCGCCATGGAACCTGCCATGGGTGATCTTCCGCCAGCTCTCGCAGAATAATTTACATAAAAGCGATTAAAGTTCATTCAGTTCAACGCACGCCAGCGTTCGGCGCCATACGCCTGCTGGGGTTTGGCGCCGAACGCTGGCGCGCGCTCATACTTCACTCATGTGAGCCGCATTGAACGAATGGTATACCCACACAATGCCGCGTAGGGTTGGAGAGGCATTGTGTGGGTATCGCGATAAAACTTAGGCGCTTCGGATAATCGCTTATATGTAATGAATATCAGAGGTTAGAACGGGAAGTTGAGTTCGGCACCATAATGGTAGATGCCTTTTTCACGCTTCACGAGACCTGCCTCTTCACCGTAAGCAAGTAGGGTGAGTTTGACGTGTTCAAAGTCAAGTGTGGCACCACCAGTGGGATAGCCCTGGTTAACACCTGTTCGGAGACTTAGCTTAAAGATACCAAGGCGAGGGCATTCTAACTCAACACCGCCGTGCGTTTTGAGCAAAAAGTCCATGTCTTGGTTGAGTTGCGATGCTGAAAATTCAATATGAAGTCTGAAGTCGGCTAACTCTGGGTGAACACCAATTGCAGTTGTGACAGATTGTTTGATGCGCGATGGGGTACCGCCGTTTTGCGACTTAAATGCTTTAAATCGCGTATCACCAATATCCTGCCAGACTGCGCCCAAGACAGGTGCCCAAGAATCCCAGATAGGCAGTGTGTATTTTGCACCAATATCTGCACCACCACCGATTCCCTTATTCCATTGTTTCAAGCCAATGATATTTTGCAGCTTAGATTGAGCAATAATATCAGCCGTTGTAACTGTTGTATCGATGTTCATGCGATACAATGCTTTTGCTGCAACACCGGCCTGGAATCCTTCGAATAGCTCCCATGCAGTCGATAGAAAAATGCCACCATCGCCAGTACCTTTCATCTGGATGTTTGGAAAGGCGGGATTACGCATTGAAAGCACTGTATTGGCTTCAGCAATCACGGTGCCTGTAAAATGCTTTCTTCGCATGGCATAGGGAATGATACGTGAGTCAATTTCAACAAACTGCCCAACATGCTGATTGAAGAACGTTTGGAATGCAGAGACTTTACCATTGGTTGTAGAAGAATTGCTGATGTCCTTAGCCATATTTCTTAGGTCTTTGAAAACAGAGTAAGATTTGGAGTCAGCCTGACCGAATATATCCATGACTTCAAACTCCCAGTCTTGATGGAAGTCATCTGCGGAAGCAGGGTTGTAAAATTGTCCGTTAATATCGCTGCCGGGCATTGTGATAAAGGCACTACCCATGCCAAGTGGGCGTGCACCTGCACCAAGATTTGGATAGCGGTCAGGGATGGATGTTTGGGCTGATGCAAGTGTGGGGGCCAAAATTCCAAATAGTGTAATGGCCAATCCTATGTGTCGCAGTAATGATCGTGTCATAATAAAAGCCCCTCAAAAGAGTTAGTCTGCATTTTATAAGGCAGGTGCTGTAGTTCCGTCACAAACACTAAAGTCAAAGGCTGCACAATTCGCAATGCCGCTGGCAAATGGGCCTGCGTAGCTTGTATTGAGCTGACACACAGTCAGATCTTGTAAAACAGTCTGGCTAATGCCCGATGCTGCTGTTCCAGTGGCCACTGTAGCATTTTTTAACACGCAATAGTTCTGACTCATACCCGTCAGGAGAGCATTACTTGTCAGGATACCAGTGGCCGGATTTGCCAGTGCTGCATAACCGCTAATAAAGTCGTTTTGTACAGTTAGGGTTTGTGCAGCTGTGATGTTACTTTGGGTGATGGCCACGCCACCTGCGGTTGTTCCAGGCTGTGCAGTGATTGTGGGGAGAGCAATAGCTTGAATATACATTAAAAGGCCAAGTTGGAAGTAATACTCATTTTGAACCACACTGCTATTCGAGCTAATGGTTCCTGTGTAACCAGAGAGAGTGCTTATGGCTGAAGAAAGGCTTGTAAATCCTGAGGAATAGTCAGTGGTTGTATGGGTAAGTTCTGTTGCGAGCTCCGCGTGCATATCGCTAAAGATAGTGGTGCTACTGGACGAGTTGGTTAATACTTGCGCAAGAGTTAGTAGGTTGATGCCAGATTGGCCTGAATATGCAGACGACAGTAAATTGAATGCATCCAGATCGGTAGGCGAAGCAACCGTGGCTGCAGTTGCAGACGTAATTGCTGAAGCGTAGTCTGATTTGTCCAAAGCAAAACGGGCATCATCCAAGTTCTTATTCAGGGCACTACCGCAGGACATCATTACCAAACCGGAAACTATTGCTAGGCTAAATAGAGAAATATTACGGATGGTTCTCATAGGGTATCATCCTTCAAAGTATCGATCTGTTTTGTTGTGAAATCCCCCCACTGGGAATTGGCTCACTATCCGAAGTGAAGAGTAAAAGTCAAGCTGGGAAGATGACTAAAAGTGTACACCGGTGTTGAACGAAACACCCCATTGTTTATCCCAGCCACCTGCATATACAGGAGTTGATGAACCGGAAATCACTTGCGAGCGTTCGATGAAATAGGGAAAGTCGCCTTGTGCCATGACACCAAGGTAAACATAACGAGAGAAAAGAAAATTGATTCCACCGACAACACCTGGACCGACCCCATAGCGGTCCACAACTCCTGTGCCAACGCTTGGGTCCGAAGGAAGTGCAGCAATTTGCATGGCAACGTCTGGACCTAAGAATGGTAAAATGCGTAGTGATTTGAAATTGGTCAGTGCGTCAAAAATAAATGTGTAGGTGGCACCGACGTTACCATTGATGATGTGGAGTCGACTACCACTATTGCCATCGGTTGAATATCGGGCCTCCAAAAATGGACCAATGTGGTCGTTGATGTGCCATCCAAACATAAATCCAACGGCAAACTCCACATCGCGTCCGGTTGGGCTTCCATTCTGTAGATTAACGTCAAAATCTGCACTAACGGCACCTGTAACCAATTGCAGGTAAGGCCCTGTATGAAACCCTTTTACGGGTTTTGCGTGGGTTGACTGTGGTATTAGAGTGCAAAACAAAATTGATAGCAAAGTACGTGTAACATGTTTGAACATAAGTGCGCCGTATCATGGACTGTCGTGAAGCACAACTTGTGCTTTGAAGTCTAAACATGGTATTCTGCACACATGGAAATTGTAATTGCGACACATAATCAGGGAAAAATGGCAGAGTTTGAACGCCTGATGAAGGGGTGGCCAGTGCACTTGCGGTCTTTGCGCGAATTTGATTCAGTAAAACTTCCACCTGAAGATGGCGAATCCTTTAAAGATAATGCGTTGATTAAAGCACGGGCGGTTTGCTCGATTTTAGGGATGCCAGCATTGGCAGATGATTCGGGATTGGTGGTTCACTCCCTTAACGATGAGCCCGGAATTTACTCGGCAAGATATGCGGGGCCTAACGCAACGTCAGCAGAAAATATTACTAAACTGCTCGAAAAAGTTCATGGGAAGAGTGACAAAGATCGTCTCGCGAGTTTCTTCTGCGTGATGGCATTGGTATGCCCGGATGGTCGTGAATGGATCCGGACGGGACAGTGTGATGGCCTCATTACTTCGGCACCATCAGGCGACAAAGGATTTGGGTATGATCCCGTCTTTCTAATTCCGGAATACCATCTGACGATGGCACAGCTATCACCGGAGTTTAAGGATGCCATTAGTCATCGCGGTAAGGCCGTTAGAGATATCCAGTCGGTGATCGTAGATTTGGCACGCGAAAAGGTCCAATAGCATGGTTGCGTAATTGACCAGACTCCAAAAATATGATGCATATTTGATTTGTCATGTACCCACAACTGATGATACTATGATTTCCTAAATTTCTAGTATAATTATCGGGGGATATTTATGTCGACAGCTTGTCATTATAAAGCGCTATTTCGGTTACTAGCTTTGGGTGTTATCTCGCTCACTCCCGCGTGCGGAGACCAGCTCAGTACCAGCACCAATACAGTACCTGCTCCTGCAGTTTCGGCCTTTGGCACAACGGATGGTACCTTGATTGCGACGACTGGAACCACTGATATACCTGTGGCAGCTGCGTTCTCCCTCTATTTTTCTACGGCAATGAATAGCGCAACAGTCAACACGACCAATGTGACGTTGAGTTGTGATGCCACAAGCCAGACTGTCACGATTGCTACCGTTACTAACTCAAATTACACCATTACACCTGCGAGTAGTTTGGCAGAAGGGGTGAGCTGTGTGATGACGTTGAGCACGTCTATTACAAGTTCCACGGGGACCGCGTTGGCATCGACTGTCACGTTTACATTTACCACGGCCTCTACAGTGCCAACGGTGTCGTCACTGGTGCAGGGAAGTACGACGATCGCAACATCTGGAACAACCGGTATCAGTCGTACAGCCGCCTATACATTAACATTCTCCCAAGCCATGCTGGCGAGTACAGTTACGACCAGTAGTGTGACATTGACTTGTAGTACGAGCAGGACCATTACTGTTGCGCAGGTAACCTCTGGTACTACAAGTACTGCATATACAGTGACACCATCGGCTACACTCCCTGCAAGCACGTCGTGTACCTTGGCTGTTGGAACCGGTGCAACCAATTCGAGTGGGACGGCAGTAACCGCCAAAAGCTATACGTTTACGACCGCCGCTGCGACAGCGCCTACTGTGAGCTTGACGGGAACATTGTTGAGTTCGGGTTCCAGTACGACAATTAATACGAGTGGCACGACTGATATTTCAGGTGCAATTGCTGCACCGCTGACGGCCACATTCTCCACGGCGATGGATACCGACAGTTTCGGATCGGTCACGTTGGAATGCCCAGCCTCAACAAGTAAGAGCTTTACAACAGGGACAGGTAGTAATCCTACAATTACATTCACACCATCCGCTGCCTTACCGCAGATGCAGACCTGTGTACTTACCTTACCGACCTCAGTGACATCGAGCGGTGGGGATCCTATTGCGGCAACCACCTTTACTTATACGACGGGGTGCGGCACGAGCGATGATTTTAGTACAGCCACATTCTCAAGCAGCTCGACTATTTGTTGGACACCATCGAATGCAGCGAATGCAGGTACGTTTACCTCTGTAAGTGGGGATTTAGTGATTACCCCAACGACATCTGGGGCAGCTCAAAATACAGAACCAACCGCAACCAAGACGTTTCCGTCGAGTACGACAGCGATTGTGTTAACAGCCAAAATTGGCTATTCGAATATTACCGAATCGGGTGAACGGTGTACGCTAGGAATCTTCTCTGGGTTTGATAACAGTGCGTCCGTTGGATTGGTTTATGCGGGTGAGGTGCAGGTTAACGGATTTGCGACGAATGGTGGTGCTGGTGTGGATGTATCTGCCACTGCGCCCGCGTCGCCGGTCTATGTTCGTATAACGATTTCAGGCGGTGCTACGACAACGGCATACAGTAGTGATGGGACTTCCTATACAAACCTCTTTACCAATGGTGTTTGGACGGATCCTGCGGGAGATGTTTCGGTTTATTTGTCTGCCCGAAGCAGTGGTTCCGTTAACCCCGTCTGTACTTTCCAAGAGTTTACCGTCTCTGGGGCAACTGCAACGGGCCAATACAGCAACTAAAAGAATCAGTTTAGTAATCCTTGACCTCAATTGCTAAAATGGGTCATAAGGCGCTCCCTCCCCACTGGGGAGGAGACGGGGCGTAGCTCAGCCTGGCTAGAGCGCTTGCTTTGGGAGCAAGAAGTCGCTGGTTCGAATCCAGTCGCCCCGACCAATAAAATTGTATCAAAAATCACTCCGATTTCACATTCAGTGCTTCAAGTCTTATAAAGTTATCCACAATATCTTGTATGTCACAATGAGTTCACACTCAATCCGTTGTGGTCTTTCGATCTTTCATATAAATGCGGCTGCCATTAGGTAATTCAGAATCTTCAATTTCTAACGAAATGGAAACTTTTGATGACAGCGATTTGTGACCCACACCAACGCGTTACATGTAAGCAAGATTCTTATCCCTCTATAGCTACAGCAACAACGTTAAGCCCAGAAAAATGGCCAGCGATAAGCCCTGCTGATCTTGCACAGCTTTTGGATGGCTGCGTTTTTCAAAGTGTATCGACACGCTGCCAATCAGCACTACAAAATCTTGAAGCGTATACTAGTGGTATTTGGATAAATGCAGCGCATAAGCGTTGGGAAGATTCTCTGTCTCAGAGTAACGAATGGAATACTGCCCAATTAACATATAATCCTCAGAAGCAATCTTCTCACAATTTGCAGGCAGTGGTTTCACTGGTCCGCGCTGCATATGCGGCAACCGATCTCAGCTCACATGGACTCCTATTGAAGGCCACGACTGAAGCAGAAGATTATGATCAACCAGGTTTTGTTCAATTTGCACCAGTGGAGCTTAACGACGTGTGGAAGCAAATTGATCGTGAGCGTACCTTGGCAAGGGACTGGGTCGAATTGCATCTAACACAAGTTTTGTCAGGCAATAGGAGTGCTTCTAATGCCTTGCTGGATGTAGATGTTTTAGGCGCAATAGGTGATGCTTATTCTGACCTGCGTGAATCCACTCTGGCGCGTTATTATTATGAACGGGCTGCTCAACAGACGCGATTACTGAATAAAAACGCTGCAATAGCAGTGTGGTATGAACTGCAAGCTTTTGAAACATATTCTAGTGCTGAAAAACAGGAACATCGCTTACAATTAGCCGAGATTCGATCAAGAATCCCAGCAATGTTGCAGCAAGCTAGAACGCACGCATCTATTCCAAAATTTGAACAGCCAGTCATTGTGCATATGCCAGAAGGCTTAATGAATGCTGATGCTGAGACGATTGCCAACTATCCAACAGTAATTGTGCCAGCAACTTCAACGGCAGATGGTCTTGAAGCATCGGGCCCATTAGAAGTACGCAATGTACGCTCTGTGGATATGCAGGAGTTGGGTGAACGGGCTATTAAAGAGGGTGTGGAGCAGGGGGATTGGGCTGCTTTACGGGATGTGATCACATCTCCATGGGAGCAAGTTGCTGGTCAAAAGACCCAGTTAATTGAGCAAGAACCCATCATTATTTACACACCTGACAACTCAGATATTGTGGAATCCAGTGCTTATTCCGGCTCAATCGAGCAGGTTCGTAACGTCGAGGAATTGGCATGGCAGATGTCGTATCGTTTGGCGCTTACTGATTTGCAAGATCCCACCGCTGCTAAGCAAGCACAAAGCGACATTGGTTTCTTAGAAGCCGCGTTGTTTGAACGCATTAATCGGCTTAAATACACGTCAGTGAGTCATGACGAAGCGTATCTCATGACTCAAGATTTACAGTTGGTGACTTCGCGCTGGCTCAGCCGTGGTGGCCCGATTGAATCATTGCATATGAGTGAAGGGCAAGCGGCTGCATCTGCTCGGCTAAAGAACGATCTGCTTCCGATGGCCAAAGCTGTTCAAGAGATGTCCACACCATACATGACGAATGATGCGAAGGATCCTTCTACAAACGTGATGGGTCAATTGTTTTGGGCGCTTAATTGGGACGCAAATTTATTGCTGGACCAACCCCAAGACTCTATTCGAGGTGTGTTGGCCAATGTGCTGCCGCGTTATGGCAAGACTGCCACCGTGCAAATGCGCATGAATCAACTGCGTACCGAAAGCTCATGGTTGTTTGATGGCAATGCTCAATTAGATCCAGCGGTTGATGTCTCGCATGTGCCAGAGGGTGAACGTGCCAAAATGCTTGCTGCCAGTCGATATTGGGTCAGTGACAGTGATGTTGAAAACATGGCAGCACCTATTGGTGGTGCGATGGCGGGTGGCTGGTTGGCGTCTTTGGGCGCTGGCCTGCTCTGTGGTCCTGACGCGCCCATTTGTATTGGTGCTATTATTATGTTTGGTGGTGGTCTTGGTGCCGGTGGCGGACTTGTGGCAGATCGCCAGGTGAATATTGCACGGCATTCAGCTGAAACGGCCCAGGCAGCACGCACTGGTCTTGCGCTTGTGACGCAAGATGAATGGGAGAACCGTTCAAGTCGATGGAAATTTGGGTTGTACGCATCCATGGTTTTGGGTGCACCTATGGGGCCTGTTGGAGAAACAGCTGGGACGCTTGGTAAGGCACTGTTAGCAAAAGGTGCAAGTGCATCAGCGATGAGTGCTGCTGAAGGGACCATCGCTGTGGATTTGAGTGCGCAACTTTCTGCTGGTCTGAAAACAATGGGTAGAAGTGTTGTCAAGGGCATGAAAGCGCCTGGTAGCATGTGGCGTATGGGGATTGCGGGCTTTGGTATAGCTGCAGATATGGTTACCGATGAAAATTACGATTTGAAGTTGGATATGTCTGTGAATAACATGTTGGGTTGGGGTGGTGGTGCACTATTGTGGAATGAGGCTATGGGCACCTATATTTTAGGTGTGAGCGCTAGTGGTCAAGTGGTCTCGTTGGTCATGAATACTGCGGGTGAAGTGGGTATTCAGGCCCTTCAGGATCGTCCCATTACGAGACCAGATGGTAAGCGTTGCTTTGTATCCAACATGTTTTCGACCCTTGCCACTGGCCTAGTCCGGAAGCCAGTGTTAATGGGACGTCGTCACTTTGGCAGTTTTGTATTTGGAAAAGAAGTCCTGTTGCCCATTGCTGAACGATTCCCCCGCGTTTCAAATGCTCTTCGCTCAGTGACACGCCGTAAAGGAGCCGTCAAACAATGGATAGCACCTCCCAATCTCACGATAGCGGAGTCCAAATATACTCAATTATTAAGAGGTGTAGCTTTAGATGATTTTATGGCGGCGCATCCCAATACATTTTCTTCCAAGTGGATTCCACCGAGCGCTGCTACAAGATACCGATTCCAATTACGTGAAGGACTGACGCAAGCGGAATTTGATCAGCTGCGTATCAACGTTGAAGGTAAGTGGAGCGCAACTACTGCAAGAGATGGTACCGTAAGATACAATTTGGCCAATACAAATGGCGATATTGCGGTCAACAATTGGTTGAGCATTCATCAGATGGATCATGTATGGCAATGGCAGAAGGGTACTGCTGGTCAAGTGGGTACCTTCCGTTTGAAGAGCGGTGTACAGCCAACAGCCATTCCAGAAGAATTACAGCAATCCCTGCAACCCATTGTTGGAGAGTGGCGTGCAGTGGAAACATCAGGCGGTCTCAAATACGTCTGGGCTAAACCTCGGATTGCGGCTTCCCAGTTTGAGCAGGTGGAAAATATACTGACTGGAGTTGGTGTTGGAAAGTGGTCACCACAACTAACGGTACGTGGCATGATGGATAATTTGGGGCCGTATTTGGGCGGCGTTTTGGCCCTTAATGCTGTGGCTGGTGCGCGTGCCCAAGAGGCAGATCCCTACTATCAGCCTGTTAACCGTGTTTTCGACTATGGATTTGGGGCTGTCTTGACAGAACCCTTTATGAAGGCACCTTTGGGCATTGATACCGTGCGGGCACAGTTGGTGGGATATAGCATGGCACTTGCCTCACGTGCGGTGCTCAACCCATTCTTCCCAACTTATTCAGAACCATGGATTGGTCGTCATAAACATTTCGAGCGTTTGGAAGATGGAGATTTAGATGGTGCATATGCGGTGACAAGTCGCAATATGACCAGTTTGACCACACCAATGAGCCCATTATTAGATTCGTTCATTGGTAATAATGGAACAGTAACGGGAACGATGTGGCGTTTGGAATATCGGGCAATTCATACCTTGCGTAAGGAATATGATGCTCTGTTTGAAGCGGCAGTATCACGTCACGCAATGGGTTCCGGGATGCCAGATGTCGCTATTGCCGAGCGACGCCTAAAAATGTTTGCGCGTATGTTGGATCATCAATTGGTCGCACTTGAAGAAGAATCAGTAGATTTAGATGACGGTCGTTTAACTTTGGTTCTTGCGGCGTATGTACAATCTCGTTTGGGGAATAGCTTCAAGAAAACTGGAAAAGTGCCAATGAGTACTGATGTGATGGGCTCATTTGTGCCTCTGTTAACACAGCATAAAGCTATTTTTGATCAGCTTCCTACATTACCTAATTCAAATGAGGTTTGGGAACAATGGATCAAATCTGTAAACGATGGTAAGCTTGATCACCTGATAAAGTCCTAGAAAACCCTTAACAATAATGGTAGCTGCGCCCTGAAAGTATGTGCCCGTAGCTCAGCCGGATAGAGCATCGGTTTTCTAAACCGAGGGTCGCAGGTTCAAGTCCTGCCGGGCACGCCAGTATTATGGAGTTTGGGTGCTTTGTATCGGCGTTGCTCCTGTGTGAATTGCCAATTTCCTTTCTAAATTTAGTTCTGAAGATCGGCAAACAACCTCAACAATATCGTCAGAAGCGCTCCGCTCCTTGGTACACTTAACTGGAAGGTGATCTCTTAATTCCCAAAATTTAGCGCGACCTACAGGTGTGTTGAGGAGGGTTGCTAAATAATGCCGGAGCACATCATACCGACGCTTCAATTCTGCTTTGTTGGCATCATTTGAAAACCGTGAAAGCGATTTGATATTGGCAGCATCAATTAATGCCTCAAGATATTCACGATGGTGGTTACGAATAGAGGGCACTTCGTCTTCTAAGCTTGCCAGGAAATATTGTGTAAACTCCAGAACTGTTCTGTGGAATTTTGAATAGTATAGATAGGACAATTTAAATGTACCATTAGGATTATCTAATGTGGCTTCGAATGGTTTAAAGGGGAAATGACTCAGATTTGCTTCTGAATCACTGTTTCCCCATCCAACAGTCGCAAACATGCCACAAGAATTGGCATCCTCCTGAAGACAACGCATGTAATTAACAACTGCAGTATCAAACGCATTTCGTGCAAACTGGGGTGCCGGGAAATAACTTGTGCCTGCCATGAGATAGTAGGCTAACCGGTAATTGATGGTGCAGCTTTGATTGCGATCAAAGCGGGTTATCTGATTGTATTCTACCAAAATATGTTGCGATGTCTTTTGAGCGTCGGTGTATTCAAAGAGGGTGCGGTGAGGAGATCGATTGCTTTGATGAATATCCACTTTTGGTGAGTGTAGAACTGGCGCAAGAAAGGCTTCCAATTGATCGAGTGTATTGACGGAACATGATGCAGCAGGCGTTGATAAGGATGATGGCGGGACCCACTCCAAGCGATGATATGTGTCCTGCGGTGCAAATACGCCAACTGCTGTTCGCAGCGTGCTAACGATATTTCTGAGATCAGTCATGATAAAACCTCCTGGTTGGGAGTGTATTCTTCAATTGTCATGCCAGCGATGTCAGAAAAATGAAGCTGATAAGAAGTGATTTAGAAACAGTAAGATACAGGAGTGATGATGTTGAGCGCGTTAATGTTGCTGCTATGTGTGTTCATAACTGATGTTCAGGTGTTCGGATTTGTGACACAGAAATTAAGAAACTTAGGCGATGCCCCAAAAGTGGATCATTGCCTTTCCAAAGAGTAGAATCAGAACTACTCCTAACCCTCCAATCACCAACCCCGGAAAAATAAAATCACGTGTGGTAACGCCACCCTCTGAATATGCAATTTGATTGGGCGGAGTGCTGACAGGAAGAGCCATGGCCACAGAGGCGCACAGCGCAATACTAATGGCCATTTGATAGCTTAGCTCGGGTAGTAGCGATTTCATCTGCATGCAATAGGCAATGCCAATGGGCAATAGTAAGTTCGCAGCCGCCGTGTTTGAAATGAATGTGCTGAGTGCAAATGTGGCCACCACAAATGGCATGACAAGTAGTATGGTATTGGTACTGGTGCTTGATGTGAGCCACCCTGCCAGTACCTGATCAAATCCTGTCATCATGAAACCCGAACCCAGTGCCAATCCACCAGCAATCAAAATTAATGCATCCCATGAAATATGATTAATATCATGACGACCCAAAAGGCCGGTTATGCTGAATATAATGATGGGGAAGAGTGCAACCAAAGAGGACGGTAATCCGTGGAGTGAATTGGTTAGCCACAGGATGACTGTGAGTGCAAAAATAACGATTACGAAGAACTTCTTTGCATTGAGAGGTGCCTTTGGAATCGGTTGTCGTTTGATAGGTTGTTTGAGTTTGAAATGGATTGATAATAGCAACCACGTCACAATTAATAGGCCCAGCATGAGTGGTACCGCAAGGGCCATCCACTTTAGAAAGTCAACGGAGTAGCCTTGTTGGTCTAAAAATCCGAGAGCAACTGCATTGGGCGGTGAGCCAATGGGGGTACCCATGCCGCCAATGTTTGCCGCAAATGGAACACCCAGTAGAAAGGCCTTCTTAAAAGAATGGTGTTCCCTTTGAAATGAATTAAGCAGCGGAATAAGAACCGAAAACATCATAGCGGTTGTTGCTGTATTGCTCATCCACATTGAGAAGCATGCCGTTGCCAACATAATATTAAATAGTAAAAGCGCAGGATGTGATCTGCTGACGCGAACAATGAGTGCAGATACTGTTTGATCAACACCGCTATTTTGGGCCACACGTGCTAGACAGAATCCACCCAGAAATAGGAGGAGGACCGGGTCAACGGCTCCAACCAAAATGGCGTGTACAGTAGGAGGGGTGGCATGTTCAAATCCAAAGATGGCCCACTTTCCTGGGTTGGCCAGCATCAGGATTTCCAAGCCGATAATGAGAAGGGCTGTTGCGAAAAGGGGAATGACATCGGTGATCCATAACAGTGCCGCCAAGATAAAAATAATGAGCATAAAATACTGCTCTTTGGAAAGTGTGTGTGGAGGTACAAAAAAGTGAAGACCGCCAATGGCGGCACAGAGAGCAATTAAAAAAATCAGCCATTTCTTCATGAGTTCTATTTACGTCTTTGTAGTTTTCTATCTTTCCCAACCACCATTTTATATAGCTTCATTTTGAATGCCGCCAACTTTCTGTGAAGATCTGGGTTGGAGGCTGCGAGCATCTGACAGGCCAGAAGTCCTGCGTTGCGGCCGCCACCAATGGAGACAGTTGCTACAGGAACACCAGGAGGCATTTGGACGATGGATAGTAATGAATCCATGCCAGCCAATGATTTGGTGGGAATTGGAACGCCAATAACGGGTAAGGTGGTAATAGCCGCAACCATACCCGGCAGGTGTGCTGCGCCACCCGCGCCGGCAATAATTACCCGAACGCCGCGTGCAATGGCGCTTTCTGCGTACTGGGCCATGATTTTGGGGGTGCGATGTGCAGATAAAATGCGCATTTCAAACGGTACACCCAATTCTTTGCATGATGCTGCGGCTTCTTTCATGATCGGCAAATCGGAATCGCTCCCCATGACAATGCCGACCAATGGCTTTATTTTTTTGGACATAATTCAATTTCCTTTCGTGCTTCAATGGCTGTGGCGAGTGCAGCGTTAGCGGTGTCGCCCCAAGCGGTGATGTGTCCGAGTTTGCGACCACGGCGGGAATCTTGTTTGTGATACCAGTGAAGTGCAGCATGACCATTAGCGAGTGATGATGGGGATTGGATGTCACATTGACCGTCAAACTCTCCAAGAATATTGAGCATGGCAACACCTGGGTAGGTGAGTGATGTTTCTCCTAAGGCGAGCCCACTAACGGCGCGGATGTGTTGTTCAAACTGTGATGTCTTGCAGCCTTCAATCGTATAATGACCCGAGTTGTGAACACGCGGTGCAAGTTCGTTGATAAAAATTTCTCCGCTTGCGGTATAAAACAGTTCAACGGCAAAGACGCCCACGGCATTCAGTTGATTTATGACAGTGCTTGCCATTTGTTTAATGGCAGTGGCGTCGTTGCGGGGGATGAGCGCAGGGCATTTGGCCCACAAACAGATGCTATTGGATTGAAAAGTTTCTACCACTGGGAAATGCGCGACAGATCCGTCTTTTCCGCGGGCAACTTGAATGGCGAGTTCAGTTGCAAATGGAATGAATTCCTCGGCCATTAAGTCGCGGCCAGCATGATAGTGTGACCAAAATCCGTCAAGCGCATCCGGGCCACGTAAGACAAACGTACCCTTACCGTCATACCCCATGCGTCTTTCCTTTAATACCAATGGCCAGCCCCAATCGTCAGCGCAGGCTTCACAGTCCGCCATGGTACTCACAGATCGAAATCGTGGAACCGGAAGCCCTGCATTTTTTAGAAATTCTTTTTGATATAATTTGTCCTGAATTAAATCGATGGCGTCGAGTGATGGGAAAAATTGCAAATTTGAATGTGCAGCCTCTCGCAATGCGCCGGTATCCACGAATTCATTTTCGAATGTGACAATGGAAAGGGAGGCAAGCCATGTTTTGAGATCAGAGGGATTGCGCCAATCGCCAATGGTAACAGGAAAGTGTGCTGCGTGGGCAGGGGAGGCACTGTTGCGTTCCAATATTGAAGTGGGCATATTTAAACGTTGCGCTGCTTCACCCAGCATCATGGCCAATTGGCCGCCGCCCAATATGCCGACAGGAGATGTTTGTGAGGCATGTGCCATGGAAGCCCTAAATCATGAAGCGGGGGAAAAAACAAGAAATTGACAGCAGTGATTGCAAAGGCGTATTGCGCGCACATGAAAAATCGCGACGCGGTCTTTTTCCCTAAGATTTTAACCACTCTTAAGCACTACTCCATCCAACAATTGGGCAAAGATCTGGCGGCTGGGGTTATTGTGGGCATTGTGGCGTTGCCACTCGCTATTGCCTTTGCGATTGCGTCTGGTGTGACGCCCGATCGTGGACTGGCCACGGCCATTGTTGCTGGTTTTTTGATTTCATCTTTGGGGGGCTCTCGGGTGCAAATTGGGGGTCCCACTGGTGCGTTTGTCGTTATTGTGTATGGTATTGTCCAAAAATTTGGAGTGGATGGGCTCATCATCAGTACGCTCATTGCGGGAGTGCTACTCATTTTAATGGGGTCACTGCGTTTGGGTGCCATTATCAAGTTTATCCCATACCCGCTGACAGTGGGGTTCACAGCGGGTATTGCCGTGGTTATTTTTACTTCGCAGGTGAAGGACTTCTTTGGATTTCCGATGGCAACCTTGCCATCAGAATTTATTGATAAATGGGAAGCCTATTTTCATGCGCTGCCGCAACTGGATCCCGTAACTGTAACGCTCGCGACGTCGGCATTTGCAATTTTGATTTTATGGCCCAAGGTGACACATCGTATCCCAGGGTCAATCATTGCCATTGTGTTGTTAACGGTGGTGGCCTATTTTTTCCAATTGCCAGTTGAAACCATTGGTTCCCGTTTTGGTGAGCTGTCGTCGGGGTTTCCACAACCTCACTGGCCACACGCCAGTTTATCAGAGATTAAACAATTAATCCCCTCAGCTATGACCATTGCGCTTTTAGGGGCAATTGAATCACTGCTGTCTGCAACAGTTGCGGATGGGATGATTGAAAGTCATCATCGCTCCAATACAGAATTGATTGCACAGGGGATTGCCAACATTGCCTCACCGCTATTTGGTGGTATTCCTGCAACAGGTGCTATTGCGCGTACAGCAACAAACGTTAAAAATGGAGGGCGTACACCCATTGCAGGCATCACCCATGCGTTGGTGCTGTTGCTCATTGTCCTATTGTTTGGGAAGTGGGCTTCACTGATTCCTTTGTGTGTACTGTCGGCCATTTTGATGATGGTTGCGTATCATATGAGTGAGTGGCGCTCATTCAAGTCGCTCTTGCGGGCGCCGCGCATGGATGTGGCGGTCCTGCTGACAACATTTATTCTAACAGTCTTGCTGGATTTGACGGTAGCTGTTGAAATCGGACTGCTCATGGCAGCGGCGTTATTTGTAAAACGTATGACAGATGCCACAACCGTGCGCTCATTAACCAAAGCGCTGTCGGATGCAGAGCAACAAAATCATGACGACCATGTGGATCCAGCGCGTATTCCCAAAGGCGTTGAAGTCTATGAAGTAGAGGGAGCATTCTTCTTTGGTGCTGCTGAAACCTTGCGCAATGCCCTGACCATTGTTGAAACACCACCTAAGGTAATGATTTTGCGTCTGCGTCACGTGCTGGCATTGGATGCCACGGGTATTCGGGCGATATTGGATATCTGTCGTTGGTGTAGGCGGGCAGGGGCGACATTGATTTTATCAGGTGTGCATGCCCAACCACTAATTGCGTTGGAACAAGCAGGGTCGCTTGACACAATTGGCATGGAAAATGTGTTAGGGACATTTGATGAAGCTCTGAATCGTGCGGTCAATGTATTAAGGGCTGGATCGACCTCTGAGGCGTGAATCATACCCACCATATTGCCAAATATGGCCATCTCCCATGACATAGCTTTCATAAATTCAAGCATGTTGCCCCCAATTACAATGGGGGCAAATTTTCTCAGGAAACCTTGACGGTTGTGTCTATGGGTCATTATATGCCCGCGCTCTTATAATATATAGATGAGGATGACGATATGACGACCCATACCCTGAAATATGATGAAAAGGCCCCAATTCCGGAGGAGAAGCTGCATGAGATGTATCATTATCTCTTGTTGACCCGGACTATCGAAAATCAAATTGACTACATTTGTGCCAATCAGACCAAGGCCAATCCCTTTTTGATTGGTAAGGGATATTTGAGTATCGGCCAAGAAGCCATTTCGGTTGGTGCCGCATGCACTATTGGCGAGAAAGATTGGTTTGCACAATCGCATCGCGATTTGGCGGCTCATTTGATCCGTGGTGTGACACCTCTTGAAATTTTCCTACAGTACCGTTGCACGTCTCGTTCACCCACTCAGGGTAAAGAAGGAAACGTTCATTTTGGTCCAACGGATCGTCACCTGATTGGATTTACCTCACACATGGGTCAGAACTTGGCTATTGCTCTGGGGACGGCGTGGGCGTCTCAATACCGCGGTGAAGATGCAGTTACGTTGACGGCGTGTGGCGAAGGGGCATCCCAACAAGGTGTTGTCCATGAATCCATGAATTACGCAGCCGTATTCAAATTGCCGGTGGTGTTCATCATTAACAACAATGGTTGGGCCATTTCAGTGCCGGTGAAAGAGCAAATGATTATTGAGGATGTTGCCGATCGCGCTGCAGGGTACGGCATGCCTGCCACCGTTGTAGATGGTAACGATGTGATGGCTGTTTATCGTGCTGTCAAGGCAGGTGTGGATCGCGCGCGTAAGGGTGAGGGCCCTTGTGTGATTGAGTGTAAAACATTCCGCATGACAGGTCACGGCACCCATGATCCCGCAACCTATGTGCCCAAGGCAGACAAAGAAAAGTGGGCGAAACATGACCCGATTGACTTTATGAAGAATTATTTAATCAGCAATAAATTGTGGGATGAAGACCGCGATCAAAAGTTACGTGCTGAAATTAAAAAGACAATTGATGTTGCGGTGAATGAAGCAGCAACCGACGTTCCACCTGATCCCAGTGTTGCGGTTCAAGGTGTGTGGAGCGATCCCAGCATTCCGGTGGAATAAGGAGCAACTATGGTAAAGATGAATTACATGGAAGCGGTTCGCGATGGCATGCGTCAAGCCATGATCAAAGACGAACGCGCATATATTTATGGCGAAGACGTCGGCTTTTACGGAGGCGTGTTCGGTGTGACCAAAGGTCTTTTCGAAGAGTTTGGTCCTAAGCGTGTGCGCAACACGCCACTTTCAGAGTGTGCTATTTTGGGAGAAGCAATGGGAGCTGCGTTAAATGGTTTGCGCCCCATTCCTGAAATTCAGTTCGCTGATTTTATTACAGTGGCGATGGCGCAGTTGGTGGATTGCATCGGTACTTACCGCTACCGCTTTGGTTACAATTTGCCGATCACAATCCGCATGCCCTCTGGTGGTGGTATGAGCATCGGGCCATTCCATTCCAAGAGCTTGGAAGCCTGGTTCATTCACTCACCAGGGTTTAAAATTGTGATGCCGTCCACACCAAGTGATGCCAAGGGCTTGTTCCTGGCTGCATTTGAAGATCCAGATCCGGTGCTCTTCATGGAACACAAGCGCCTCTACAATACGATCAGTGAAGATGTGCAAGAAGGGTACTACACATTGCCATTGGGTAAAGCCGCTGTGCGACGCGAAGGTAATGCCGCAACCATCGTGACCTATGGTGGTATGGTCGGTTTGGCGATGGATGCCGCTGACATTTTGGCCAAAGAAGACATTGCAGTTGAAGTGATTGACTTGCGCACCTTGTGGCCATTGGATGAAGAAACGGTTCTGAACTCCATCAAGAAAACCAACCGTGTGTTGATGCTTCACGAAGCAGTTAAGATCGGTGGATTTGGTGGTGAATTGGTCGCGCGTGTGTGTGAAAAGGCATTTGGTTATTTGGCAGCACCACCATTGCGGATGGGTGCAAAATTAACAGCACCACCTGTGCACCCCGTTTTGGAAAAGGTGTTCTTGCCGCAGGTAGAAGGCGTTGTCGCGAAGATTAAGGAATTATTACAATACTAAGAAGGAGTTTATTATGTCCGTTCAACTCGGTTTAGCAATGCCCCAGCCTGGTGAAACCATTACCGAAGGTGTGGTCATGCAATGGCTTAAAAAAGAAGGCGATATGATCAAGGAAAAAGATCCTGTCGTTGAATTGGAAACAGCCAAAGCGGTGTATGACTTTGAATCCCCATTGGAAGGCAAGTTGATTAAGATTTTGGTGCAACCCAATGAGACTCAGCAAGTGGGTAAGTCGCTGGCCATTATTGAATGTGACGATGAAAAGGCTAAAAAATATTTGATGTTTGGTGTTGCTGTCCCCTTGGATAATGCGCCAGCCGCTGCCGCTGCACCAAGCACAGCGACGGCCGTAACACCCGCCGCAACAACTGCTGCAACTGGTACAGGTGCGGGGGCTTTGCAATATTCGCCACTCATTCGTACGCTTGCACAAGAACACGGTATTCCAGTGGGCGACTTGGCCAAGATCCCGGCAACAGGTGCGGGTGGTAAGCTCACCAAAGAAGACATTCTAAATTACGCAGGTAATAAGGGCGGTGCAGCGGCACCAACACCTGCAGTCACTGTGAATACAGGTGTTTCGGGAAAGCGTACCGAAGCCACCGCCATTCGCAAACGCATTGCAGATAATCTGCATCTGTCCAAAACCACCATTCCCCATGCAGGGAGTGCGGTGGATGTGGACATGACTACTCTGATGAACTTCCGCAATGCGAAGAAGGATGAGTTCCAGAAGAAGAATGGTGTGCCATTGTCATTTGGCCCATTCTTTATGACTGCGGTCATGGAAGCCATCAAACAATATCCCCAAGCCAATTCGTTCTATATTGTAGAAGGTGCTAAACACTTCATTGAAGCTCACGATATGATTAATATTGGGTTTGCGGTCGGTGCCCAAAAGGGTCTTATGGTGCCGGTGCTCAAAAATGCCCAGTCCAAGAGCTTTGTGGAATTGGCCAAGGGCGTGAATGAATTGGTCACCAAGGCCAAAGATGGCAAGTTAAGCCCCGATGACTTGACCGGTGGCACTATCACCGTCAATAACCCCGGTGCATTAGGGTCAACCCGTGGCAATCAGATCATTGTGTACCCACAGGCGATCATTGTGGGCTTCCAAAAGATGGTGGAGCGCCCAGCTGTGGTGAATGGTAAGGTCGAAGTGCGCACCATTATGGAATGTGATTGTAGCTTTGACCACCGCATCCTGGATGGTGTAGAGGCCGTCGGCTTCCTGGAGGCCATCCGAAATGTGTTGGAAAACCCAGAGAAGTATTTTAATACTATCTAAGTACGATGGTGGCTGTAGTTCAGTTGGTTAGAACACCTGATTGTGATTCAGGGGGTCGTGGGTTCAAGTCCCATCAGCCACCCCAACGTAAAAGCCCCGCATTTTTGCGGGGCTTTTATTTTGATTGAGATTGAATATCTCCCGCAATTTTAATACAGCCTCTCCATGCCAAAAATTAAAACATCAAGCGGTATCACCATGTATTACGAGCAGCACGGTCAGGGGCCAGACTTGGTTCTGGTCAGTGGCTTTTCATCAGATCATAATGCGTGGATAATGCCGCTGGACACCCTCAGTAAAAAATTCCGAGTGACTGTTTTTGATAATCGGGGAGTGGGGCAGACCGATGCGCCACAGGGGCCTTACACGATTGCCATGATGGCCCAAGATACAATTGCATTGATGGATGCACTCTCCATTCAGAGCGCCCATGTGATTGGTCATTCCATGGGGGGTATGATTCTGCAGCAGATCTGCTTGCACTATCCGGATCGAGTAAAAAAGGCCATTCTGAATGCATCTGCAGCCGTATCCCCATCTCACGCATCTGCGCAAATAATGTCGTTTGTTAAGCAGAGAGAAGCCAATGTGCCTGATGAAGTAATTATCGAAACGATATTGCCTTGGTTGTACTCAGATACATTTTTCAATGATCCAGAAGGGGTGGCCAAAACGATTGCCATTATAATGGCCAATCCCTATCCCCAAACGTTGGAAGGTCTTAAGGCTCAGGCGCATGCCTGTTTGGAAAAAGAGTTGCCCCCAAAAATTTCGGGCATCAAGACACCCACTTTGGTTATTGCAGGTCAGGAAGATGTTTTGTTCCCTCTGCATTGCTCTGAATATCTTCATCAGAAAATTGCCGGGTCACAATTGGCAGTTCTTTCTCAATCGGGCCATATCACCCAAGTTGAACAGACGGACTTGTTTTGTAAGGCGGTAGTCGACTTTCTTGGTCATGCGTAAATCTACTAACCCTTTTGGTCCATAATCACTTGCATTGATGATGTAAAAGATGCTGAAATGCCGGAATGCCCCATTTTAACTTGCGACATTTTATGGAAACGCTGCATGCCCAGAAGGGCAGTGATGTATTTGTGTTGCAAGTGGGGGCGATGGATGGGGTGAGTTTTGATCCGATGTACGAGTACATTCAATCGTATCGCTGGAACGGGTTGTTGGTGGAACCGATTTCGGAGCATTTCAAAAGCTTGAAAGAAACTTACCAAAATTCCCCACACATTAAGATCGCCAATGTGGCAATTGCAGATCACTCCGGAACGGCGACTATGCACCGGATTGCAACAGAACATGTGGTGAGTAAACAGGTGCCACGTTGGGGAATGGGTGCATCGTCATTTTACAATGATCGTAATGCGCTAGCATTCGATGACGTGAAATCATTTGTAACTCAAGAAAATGTGAAGTGTGTGACGTTACCTGAGTTGCTTGCAACGAACGCAGTTGAGAAAATTGATATTTTCCAAATCGATGCAGAAGGGCACGACTATCACGTAATGAAACAATTAGATTTTACGCGTTATCAGCCCGCGGTGATCCATCTGGAAATTGTGAATTTGCCCAAGTCTGAACAGGTGGCGTGTAAGGCCCTGCTCGATACCCATGGATACCTTCATGTGAAGGCGGGGTACAATCTGCTGGCGGTTTCCCCAAGGCTTATTCATGACTAAGCCCACTTTGTTTTGCATCCATGGTGGTCCAGGCATGGATCACACATCTCTTAAACCCGGAATTCTTTCACTCCAATCCCTTTTTGATTTGCACTTCATTGACTTAAATCACGATGGTGGGGCGTATAGCCTGTCGCGGTATGCGAGCGATGTATGTGAGGTTGTTAAAAAGGTGGCACCATCCAGTCCTATTGGACTTTTCGGGCACTCCTTTGGCGGGCATGTGGCGATGGAAGCACTTCTGCAAGCACCCGCATTTTTTGATTTTGCGATTTTGGCAAACACCTTTTGTAATGTGGCTGATTGGATTGACTATATTTCCTACACGTCAAAACTCCTACATAACCCCAGCGCCGAAGCGATTGAAGCAGCTTATAATAACAGTTCCAAAAAGGATGCGGATTTCAAACAATTGATGTTGGGCTATGCGCCGCTGTACTTTCCTGAAATTTCTTTGGAAGAAGCACGCCGGATCATGGCGCAGTGGCACTATTACGCCGCACCTTATAACGATGCTGTAGCGAATATCTATTCCAAAATTGATATGACCCAAAAGTGCCGCCACATTTTGGCAAAGTGTCTGGTGATCGGTGGCGCACAAGATAAAATTGTGGCCCCTCAAGAAGTTGATCGTCTGGTGCAACTGATTCCAAATGCGACAGGAGTTAAGATTCCAAACGCATGCCATTTTCCATTCATAACTGAATCAAAGATGTTTGAATCTGCTGTTCAAAAGTGGTGCAAAAAAGTGGCCTTGTGTTAGGGGGGAACCATGTGGTGGGAAAAAGGAATTCAATTTAGTTGTACCTGCTCGGGCCAGTGCTGCCGTACCAATGGTAAGTATGCCTATGTCTACATGACACTCGCCGAAATTCGCAAGGCCGCAGCTCATATGAAGATGAGTGAAAACGACTTTAAAGCCAAATACATTACAAAAGATGGTCCTTATTATTACGTCAAAGATCCAGAACGCGATTGCCATTTTTTACAAAAGGATGGCCGATGCGCGATTTATCCGGCGCGCCCACAGCAATGCAGTGAATGGCCCTTTTGGGGCGAAAACCTAAAGTCCCGCACAACATGGGAAAAAGAAGTGAAGCCCATTTGCCGAGGTGTACGAGAAGGGGCAGAAGGTAAGGGAAAGTTCTATTCAGCAGCGGAAATCAAAAAAATCCTCGCACGTCAGCGTGATTAACGTCAGTGTTACTTCTGTGCGATAACGTAAATAGAATGGTGTTGGTGGTGATCGTTTCTGGGAAAGTCGGGGCCGTGTCCCGGGTCGTCGTGCCATACGGAAGTTGTTTCTAAAATTGTAAAATCCTTGAGCAGGTGTCTTGCATCTGATTCTGAATAAAACTGATGAAAGACACCATTCGACATGAAGCTATTTTGTTCACCGCCATGTGCGACACATGCAGGGTCTTGTGTGGACAGAAATTCAATCAGTAACAGGCCCTTCGGTTTTAAGGCATTGTAAAAATTGGTCACAACTTGTTTGGGATTTTGCAGGTGCACCGCGACGTAATCACAGGCAATGGCATCAAATTCTTCTGAAAAGGGGAGAGATTCCAGGTTATGCTGTTGAAGTGTCACATTTTTAAATGTAGATGTATTTTTTGCAGCACGGGCCAGTGCTTTTTCAGAGAAATCGACTCCAACAACTTGAAATCCGCTTTCAGCAAAGGCACGTGTATTGCGGGCATCGCCGCACGCCGCATCCAAAATGCGGTTGGCCCCCAACTCTTTTAAGAAAGCCATTTTGGAAACAAACCAGGGTGTTGCGGCTTCCTTCCAAACAGAGTGACGTTCATGTTGAAATTTTTCGTAAATGGAGTTCCATGTGTTGGGGCCGTTTTCAGTCATTAATAACTCCTTAAATCTTCCGAGCTGGCATAAACCAGGTGAGAGTGGTGCGAAGGGTTTGATGGATTCCATCTGATTTTGGCGGCATATGGGTAACGTGAATCATGATGGGGCCAGTTGCATTGATTGGAACGGTTGCTTTTCCATCATTATCGGCGCGGGTTATGCCATCCAAACCCATTTGATCGCTGGGGACAGGTTTGTTGCTTTGCCACCGGACCCAAGCATTTACTTGGGGTTTACCTTTATATAAAACTTGTACTGGAAGTTGGTCCCCCATGCGCAACGTAAATGGGTTGGCCATGGGAACAATTTCGTAATCAAGGCCGACGGGTGTGCCAAAAAAACCATTGTTGTTATCTCCAACTCTAACAAGGGTCTTGGCATACTGTGAACGGTTGGTAGATCCTGATTTATTGGTTTCAACATTGGATGATACAGCAATGACGTAGATGCCCGGCGTAGTTGGAGTAAAATCAATTTGGGTTGCCCGTTTTTTGACACTCCCTAAGGTGAGCGGCATGCGATGGTTGTCCGGGGTGATGAGCCAAATAGAATTAATGTCATTTGTCGCTAAAGCCTTACTGCTTGTGGGATAGCGCAGGCCTTCACCTAATAACGCCGTTCCACTTTGAGAGACTTGAAGCTCTTGAGGTGGAAGTAGCCAAATGTTGTATGCCAAAGCTGGAGTAGAAAATAATATGAGACATATGAATAGCGCTTCCCAAGGTATGAATTTTGGAATAATGTATTTGGTCATTGCCAGTGCACTAAACATAAAGATACTTGTTATTGCAACAGCTTACTCAATTGATTTTTGAATTGGCCTATCCCGGGGGGGATTATGAAACGGACATTGTCTTGGGTGTTTGCAGCGGCATTTGCAGCAGGTGTTGCCGTTATTATCGGTCTTCAAGCATGCGGTGGGGGCAGCAGCAGTAGCGGTGGCGGATCGACACCTACCGTTACATGTTCGTCTTCAGAGCGAACATTCACAATGGTTAACAACTCCGGTCAAGACATTTGGGTTGGTATTACCTCGGGATCCGTATCGTGCACTGTCGATGCAGACTGCCCTACTGGTGCTTCAGGTTCCTGTGTTGCTCAGGTCTGTAATTGTCCAACTGGAAATGAATGTGGATCTATTGCAACCTGTAAAGCAAGTAACAGTTTATGCTATTGGAATACACCATCGTTGACTACTGCGCAGGCAAATTTGGCATCAGGGGCATCGTCCACGGTGTGTTTCCCTGCGCCAGGTGCTGGTCAGGATAATCAATGGGGCGGCAAAATCTTTGCGCGCACAGGTTGTGATAGCAATGGCCAGAATTGTAAAACAGGTGATTGTGGTGCTAACTCGTCAGGTATTTGCCCAACTGCAACTGGCGGTAACCCACCCACAACACTTGCGGAATTTACGTTGAGCAATCAATCATCATTTACGACAACGCCCAATACAGACTATTACGACATCAGTATCATCAACGGCATCAACGTTGGTATTAAAATGGCACCTGTTTCAGGTACCTATTCAGCGGGTGCGAGCCCATATTCATGCGGCATTCCCGGAAATACCTCGGCAGTGGGGCAACTTTCCGCATGTTCTTGGACGGTATCACCGACTGTCAGTGGCACTGATCGTACAACCCTTTTAAGAGATGTGTATCCTACTTCATTCACCGGAAGCACATGTCCCGATGGTGGTTCTCCAAACAGCTTGGGGTACTGCACCTGTACTCTCGATTCCCAATGTTCTTCGTCAGGTTTAGTTTGTGGTCTGGCGCAGAATGCTTCATCGGCGCAGTACACACAGGTCTGTGGTTCAGCAATTGGATGGTGGACGGCTGATCAGTTGTGCGGTTCTGTCTCAGGAACTTCAGCTGCTTTGGAACCACTGGGTTGTAGCTTAACGGTGACCAATAGCGATGGTAGTAGCAGCACATATACCCAATTGTATGAATGTACTGGAACACAGCACCAATCCTGTTACACCAGTGGAGCTGCAGCGTACTGTTGTGGATGTGCTACCAGCGTATCAGCCGACTATACGGCATGGCCAACGGTTGTGAGTTCTAGCTTTGGTGGATCGGATAATGGTTGTTACAACAACAACACCAATTGGGTGTCTATTTCTCAGCCATGGTTGGTCTTCTTGAAATCAGCATGTCCCACTGCGTATACCTACCCGTATGACGATGCAACAAGCACCTTTACATGTATCGGGTCAAGTACTGTTGGTGCAACTAACTACACGATCACCTTCTTGCCAACACAATAGCCCTGTAGATCAAGTATTGCCTCGGTTTCAAGGTCATGTTAGCTATACAGCTATATGGCCTTGACGTTTCCCGAAGAGCAAATTCTGCGCGATACAATATTGCCAGACTTGGAGAGAGGGCGACCCGACTGGGATCGCCCCCACACCGAAGCTGTCGTGCATTGGATGAAGACGCTTCTTAAAGATAGCACTCTTGATCCCAAGATTCTTGTGACAGCTGCATATGCTCATGATTGGGGCTATATTGATCTGTTTCAAGAAAATTGTGATTACGACATTATTCAGGATCGTAAAATTCTCCACATGGAGCTTGGGGCCAAACGTATTGTCGAATTGCTTCGTAGTAAATGTCGTTCTGGATATACCGATAATCAAATTGAACGTATAAGACATCTTGTCTATGTCCACGATCGTTTACAGCAATTGAAAGATGATGATGAACTAATGCTGATGGAAGCAGACACGATGGGTGCCTTGGATTCGGATTTGGTAAAACCCACGTATGATAAAGCAGATCATGAAAAGTATATTGTAGAAGTCGAGGGTAAACGACGACCTTTATTTATCCATCCCACTGCGATTTCAAATTATCCGATCCTCCTTCAAAAAAATAACGACTTCTACGAAAATCAATATAAAAATTAATATGTTATAGACGTTCGGTTTATATGGTGCCTGCCAAATGTCTGGCTTTGCAGGGCATTTCTCTATGCTAACATTAATAGCTCATTACGGGGAGGCCATATGACGCGTATGAAATGGCTTTGGGTGATTGTGATTCCTTTGGTGGTAGCGTGTAGCGGTGCGTCTGATAGCAGTGGTGCAGGTGGTGACGGTGGAACTGATAGCGGTGTAGGATCAGAAGGCGTAGCGTCGGGTCAGTGTTCTGAAAGTGTTTCTGTTGCCCAAGAATCAGAAAGTGAAGAGGATTGTACGACAATAGCTATCTTCATTAACTTACAGGCGCAGGAACGATTATTATCTATTACAAAACTCCTGGGAGAAGCTGCTGCAACAGGGCTTGGAGAATCCTTAAAGAGAGCCAGTGTGATCAGTAATACGGATGTAGCTACCCTTGTAGCGTATCTTGAGATGGTGCAGCTGTTGGGTGGAGATGATGATGGCTCGGCAGCACTTCGAATTGCGGAAAGTTATTCAAATGCAGACATACTCGTTACAATGGCTGTGTCAGGTGATCCAAATGGACTGATGTCGAGTCGATTATCTGCATATGACAAGAAGAATAATCGAAGCTTGGGATCAGTGGGTGTTTCCGGAGATGCAACGCGTTTGGCTAAAAATGCACAGTCAATGGGAGTCAATTTAGCTGAAAAAATCAAGGAAGCACGGGTGTGTTTGAGTTTAACGCCTGTACGGGCTGTAATTGATTTCGATAAGGAGAGTAAACGTCAGCAGACATTTACGATGAATGTCAAAAACCTGAAGAATGAAAATGTTGATGATGGTGAGGTGAGTTTTGAGCTTTCACAACCAGATTGGGGAACCTTGAGCCGTAGTAGTAGTCGTGTATCAGGTGGGACGGCAGATACCGTATTTACAATGACCAAGAAAAAACCGAACTTGATCAAGGGAACTTATAAAAATGATTTCACTACGCAAGAGGATGAATCAGTCATTATGCCACTCTGTGGATGGTTGCTCACCATCGAGGGTAATAAAGTTTTTGATTTGAATCATGCCAGTCCACCATTGTTCCATGCTCTTTTTGGTGATGGCGCCTGGATAACAATTAATGGAGAAAATACAGTGAGCGGGCGCGTGCCTTTGGCAATTGAGGATGATGGTATCACAGTATTTGGCGTGGGATGGCTTACTGAAAAGCATGATACCTCAGGGGCGGTGTTTACCTATATCCGGTCTGATGGCGGCATTATTGGTGAATGTAGTAGTAAATCGAGTATTAACGGGCTTGCCTCTGGCGATTGGTTGGTGTGGGGTACCGTGAGCGATGATAAAATAACCATTCAAGGGCTCGGTTCCGGAATCGCACCCAATGGTGAAACGGGCTCCGGAAAATGTACCCTTGCTGGTTTATCTGCGGGTGGTGGTGGATCAAAAGATACCGGTCTTATTTCAGAGTTCCATGATGTTACCTTGCCACTTGAAGCAGGTGCTTCAGCAAGTACTTCGGGGCAGGGTGCATTATTTGAAGAAAAATATAACTACACATTGACCCTTAAACGAGCAGCGCCATAGTTATTTCGTTTTGGTTGGTGTGATGAGTTTGATAATTGGATCCGCATTTCGGATTAGGTAAGGTGTGAGTAAGGTGGTAATTGCAGAGACCGAAACTGCAATGGGGTAGAGGAATGCGCTTGTCACCTTCAGTGATTCGCCAAGGGTCGCAATAATAAACGAAAACTCACCAATCTGTGTAAGGCCAAGTCCAATTTTAATAGATGTGTTCCAGTCGTTTCCTGATAGTCGCGATCCAAAGGAACAAGTGATAACTTTGCCAAGCACCACAACAATGGTGAGAATAATAATTGGCCACATGTAATGATAGATAACGTCCGGATCAATCAGCATGCCGACCGCCACAAAGAAGAGTGCTGAGAACATATCACGTAGCGGTTCGATCAGATGATCAATTTTAGTGGTATTGGGCATTTCGGCAATTATGGCACCCATCATGAATGCACCTAAAGCGCTGCTATACCCCAGTGACATGGCCAAGTACGAACTACTGAAGCACAAACCAAGTGCGACAATGAGGGTTCCTTCCTCGCTTTTGAATGAGGTGACATATTTGAAAATGGGATTGATAACCTTCAATCCTACCAACATGATAATGCCCAAGAATAAGAGCAATCGACCAATTGTATCGGCAAATTCATACACCGTGATAGCGTCAGTCAGTGCAATGGCTGATAGAATTGCCATGACCGCCACACCTAAAATGTCTTCAGCAATTAATATCCCAAAAATCATTTCAGAAAAACGATGTGCCGTAAGGCCAAGTTCACTGAGGGCTTTGACAATGATGGTTGTGGATGAAATTGACAGAATGGCGCCTAGAAATAAACTGTCAGTCGTGTTCCATCCAAATAGCTGGCCGATGCCATAGCCAACGATAATCATGACCACAATTTCAATTACTGCAGTATTGATTGCGGTTTTACCAACAGATCGTAGCTTTTTTAAATTGAAGTGCAGTCCCAAAGAGAACATTAAGAAGATCACACCAATTTCAGCCATGGTATGAATGGTCTCTTGGTTGTTTACCAACACAAATGGGGGGGTGTAGGGCCCGATGATAAATCCGGCGACAATATAGCCCAAGACAACAGGTTGATTAAAACGACGGAAGAGCAGGGTGACAAACCCTGCAATGATCATAACGACAGCCAAATCCTGAATAAAGGAAATGTGCTCCATGTTGTCGCTTTATGAGGTGGCGTGGTTCTTGGCCTCTTGTTTGGCTTGCCAGTCTTCCCATGATTTGCCAGCGGCGGTGTCTTCGCCAGTCAGCGCAATGGATTTGATTTTGCTGATATCAAAACGAACAGCGGCAGCCCCTTTTTCTTGCGGGTAGGCCTGGATGGAACCAGCCCCATTGGTGATGTCTCGGTTAAACACAAAACCGTCAAAGGTGGTGCCGTCGTTGAAAGTAACCGTCACATCGCCGCGGTAGTCAAATGCGGCCTCAATCTGATCGGCCAGGGTGTCGAGTTTATAAGAATGGGTGCTCATGTCGATCTCCTCATTAGTGTGGGGACTGTCTAACTTACAGTTGCAAAAAATGTAAACAGGTTTATGAGGAATCCATGTCCAACTGGCCCAATCGCCTGCTCAAATGGTTTGAAGCGCATCAGCGCGAAATGCCCTGGCGCAGTAACCCCCAGCCGTATTGGGTCTGGGTCAGCGAAGCCATGCTGCAACAAACCCAGGTGGATACTGTCATTCCTTACTTTAATCGTTTTATCCACAAATTCCCAACTGTTGACGCATTAGCGTCTGCCCATCAGCAAGAAGTTCTCAAGTTGTGGGAAGGTTTGGGCTACTATTCCCGTGCGCGCAATCTGCACAAGGCTGCACAAGTGGTGATGTCGCAATACAGGGGTCAGATCCCCAACACCTATGAGTCGCTCCAGGAACTTCCCGGCGTTGGGCCTTATATTGCTGCTGCGATTGCCAGCATCGCGTTTAACCTTCCCGTACCGGTGGTTGATGGCAATGTCTTGCGGGTCTTCGCACGGTTTTGGGGAATCAAAGACGACATTCGTGATCCTAAACTGCGCGATGTGCTGTTCAATAAACTTACACCGTTCATTCAGAAGAGCAAACCGTCGCAATTCAATCAGGCCATGATGGAACTGGGTGCACTCATCTGCACACCGCGCAATCCCAAATGCTGCGATTGCCCGCTCGCTAAAAATTGCATCGCGCTGCAAACACAACAAGCCGACACGCTGCCGTTCAAATCCAAAAAGGCGCCTGTTCCGCATTACGATATTGCGGTGGGTGTGGTGTGGCAGGATGGTAAGATTCTCATTGGTCGCCGCAAGGAAACCCAGATGCTGGGTGGCTTGTGGGAATTCCCAGGCGGAAAGCTCAAGGCAGGGGAGTCTGCAGAAGATGCGGTGGTACGTGAAGTCCGCGAGGAAACCGGTCTTGCAACACGTGTGCTCCATCAATACTGCACAGTGAAGCATGCCTATACCCATTTCAAAATTACGCTAACAGCGTTTGCGTGCGAAGTAATTTCAGGAAAGCCGTCCCCTAAGTCGGCAGACGAACTTAAGTGGGTTGCACCCCAATCATTACAGGAGTATCCCTTTCCTACGGCCAACAAAAAGGTGATCTCAATAATTGACCAGGGACCACTTTTTGGCATAGAAGCCCCACACCATGGAAAAGTTGCTACAAAAAGCCGTGGCCATGCAAGGCCTCATCAAGCGGTCGCTTCCGGTCGGTCCTCTTCATAAGTGGGTGGAGCAACACAGTATCGCGCATGAACTGGCCGACTCTGTGTCTGAGTTGTTACCGTGTGTCATTCCTGTTCATGTTCCTGAAACATCTTCCACTCCCGATGTCGGCCACACATTTCGTACTGTTGCTTGGAATGTCGACCGCGGGAAAAAAACCGATGAGATTATTGCAGAGCTTCAAACACACCCCGACCTTAAAGATACGGACTTTTTGCTTCTCACTGAAACTGATTGGGGTATGGCACGCTCTGGCAACCGAGATGTTACGGGGGATATTGCCAGGGCATTGGGAATGTATGGATGGTTTGCACCATCGTATCTCAATCTTACCACGGGGCATGGTGCAGAACGTGCCAAGGGTGGTGAAAATAAATATGGGTTACACGGCAATAGTATCTTGAGTCGCTATCCGCTCGAAAATTTGCGTGTGGTCAAACTCAAAAATGCGACTGATAAATTTCGCAGTATCGAAGTTCGACTTGGGCAGCAAACAGTGCTCATGGGCGACTTCAAGTGTGCAAATCAAACGCTGAGTTTGGCATGTATCCACTTAGATGCGTATTCTTCACAACGTCAACGTGCTAACCAGTTGCGTACGGTATTGGAAGCATTGCCAAGCAATCATGCGGTATTGATTGGCGGCGATTTTAATACCAGCACCTATAACGCGAAGCATAGTTTCTACACAGGACTGGGGTTAATTTATAAAACCCTTTTCTTTGGTCCGGCACGCATCATGCGTAATCATTATCTTCACCCGTACAAGCGTTTCGATAAGCCTGTATTTCAGGAGCTGGAACGGTTTGGTTACAATTACCGGGATTGCAATGAAATGGGTGTGGGAACCTTTGATATTGTTTTGGGGGATGACAATATGAGGAGTATGGCATCCGACAAGTTTCCCCGGATTGTTGAAAAATATGTGGAGTGGGCAATCGGTTTAAATGGGGGAGCATGCAGTACTCGTCTGGATTGGTTTGCGGCCCGTCACATTCAGCCCAAAACGTCTAAAGTGGTACGTTTAACAGATGGTACAAGTAACCATATTAAAAAGAGATTGTCGGATCACCATCCCATTGCACTTCAATTCCAGTTGTAGTCTTTATTCAGCGACAGAATCTGAAAGACCTGAGCGTTCCAGGAAGGTGACAAAGCGTTCCATGTGCATACCGCTAAACTTTAGGCCTGCTTCATAGATGGGATTGCCGAAACGTTGGGGGATCATGCGATGCCACTGCACTGTTCCCTGAATAACAAAACCAGGGTCTTGAGCAAAACTGACTTCGATGGTTTCACGTGACTTGATTTTTTGTGTGGTGCGCAGTTTGAGACCATAGAGCGAAATGTCCTGCGTTTGCGCCGCGGCAGCATTATCGCCATTCGATTTCTGAATGTATACCTCATTCACATAGGGAATACGTTTGACCCGACGTCGATTTTGAGTGGGCTTGTCTTGCTCTTCTGCGATCTCGGCTTGGGTTTCTGCAACATGGATGAGATAGATGCGATCGTAGGCTGCACGGCGCATAGGATCTTTCAAAACAGTATAAGCCTCATTGATAAGTAATGCTTCGTCTTCACTGCCACCCAAGTCAGGGTGTTTTCGGGATTTTTGAAGTAGGTGTTTCCATGCCCGCTTTATTTCTTGGGGCTGCGCATCTACGGATACCTGCAAAACAGCGTAGTAATTGGGATAGCGCGACATGGCTATGTCCATAACACATCAATAAGACTTTGCAACTGCCAATTCTTATGCTACACAAATTTTACAAATCTTAGGGTACACAAGGAGGGGTGATGATCGAGATTCTGAAAAACCTGACAGCGCGGGATGTCATGAAAAAAGACGTCCTGTCCATCGACGAGACGGAAACCGTTCTGGATGCGGTAAAGCTGATGGACCGTCACAATGTGGGTGCTGTTGTCGTCATGAGTGCGATTAAAGATGCCATGGGCATTTTTACAGAGCGTGACCTGCTACGCCGTGTGGTGGCTGTGGGGAAAGTCCCCCAAGCAACACGTATTACAGAAGTCATGACCCCAGAATTTGAATGTGCCCAAGCCTCGGATGATGCCTATGAGTTGTTGAGCATTATGGTCATCCAGCGGTTTCGTCATTTGCCTGTAATGGATGGCCGCAAGCTTGTGGGAATCGTTTCAACGCGTGACCTCTACACCAAGCTCGTCAAATTATCATAAATTATTGTCGGAGTTGACTACTTGCAGGAACAGCAGGGCAGGTATCTGCTTTGGGTGCTGTCCGAATGCGTGACACAATAACAGTCGCGCTCAAGATCAGCATGCCACCAATGACCATGGGTATTGTTAGTAATTCATCAAACAATGTGACGCCCCAAATGCTGGCCCAAACGGGGCCAATTGCCGAAATGAGCCCGAGCTTTGAGGCTTTGTCGTGACCCAGTGCCCATGTGAATGCCAGTTGTGCCAGTGTGGTTGCAAGAATGATGACCGTGATAAGGCCAATTTGAACGGGTGATGGGGTTACGGGATGAAGTAAAAAGCCAGGACCTGTAACGAGCAGTGAACCCATTGCAAAATAATTCACAATGACCCAGGCGTTTTCGGTGTGGCGCAATTTGCGAATGAGACACATGACAACAGCAGTACAAACGGATGCAATAACCGCATATGACGCGGCATCAATGGGCCAACTGCCATTGAATGCCGGTAGATACAAAAGACTGACGCCAAGTAATGCCAACGCCATTCCCACAAAATTCTGAATCACGAGACGTTCCTTTAATAAAAATACTGCGAAGACCGGGATTAAAATGGGGTGCAAATTGCGCAGGAGTGAGGCTGTTGCCAGGGGCAGTATTTGAAGCGCATGAAATGTGAGGTCAAGGGCTAGACCACCAATCAATCCGCGGATGATGAGAACGCGTGGGTTGGATCCCCAAAATGGTACGCCCTTGGCGAACAGGTAGGGGGTGATAATGGCAAAGGTCCCCAGGCTGCGTAGAAAGGCGATTTCCGCTGCAGGGAGCCCCATGCCAATAAATTTGATACAGACCCCCTGAATGCTGAAGAGGAGGGTGGATGCGATCATCATGAGAATGGGTGGATGTTTCATGATGTCATCATGCGGGATTATTTTATATTAGTAAAATATATAAATATTAAGTAACATATAAGTATTACTAATATGAATCTCTATCAACTCGACTACTTTAAGGAAATTGTGGATGCCGGAAGCATGAGCGCTGCAGCTGTGCGGTTGCGTATTTCACAGTCCGCATTGAGCCAAAGCCTCAAACAGTTAGAGGAGAGTGTGGGGCAACCGCTCTTTGAGCGAAGTGGTCGCCAGTTGCTGATTACAGAAGCCGGACAGGTTTTATACCGACATGCAAAATCAGTTGCGCGTGAACTGCATGATGCGCAGCATGAGATCGAAGATCTTCGGAAGGGTGTTCGTGGGGACGTTCATTGGGGCGCGCCAGAATATATTGCATCATATTGGTTGCCGCAGAAGATTAAGCAGCTCATGCACCAAATGCCTGGGGCACGTATGCAGTTACGCACCGCACATTCGGAGCAGTTGCGTGATTGGGTGATGCAAGAAGAAATCACGTTTGCAATTATCGCCTGTCCCAGTGGTCGGACTTCTTCCTTGGAGCTTGTGCCTCTCTCTCAGGGGAAATATCCACTTTATATTTCAACAAAGCATCCGTTGGCCAAGTTGGGCCACCTTTCGTTAAAGCAACTGGAGGATGTGCCGCTCCTGCGTTCTTACAAACCCCGTTATGAAGGGAGTGCGCAGGTGGATCGCCTGATGGCGCAGAAACAATTTCGTCCCAAATTTGTACATCAAGTGGAGTCGTTTGAATTACGCTGCCAGATGTTGATGGATGGATTGGGGGTGGGTTTTTTCCCAGAGGCTCATTTTGCCGATGCTGAAAAGCAGGGGCGGGTGCAGCGGGTCAAGGCGATGGGTCATGTTGTTTTAGAATATGCATTAATCTACAAGCGGGACCGCTACATTCCCAAGGCGGCACGCTTGGTGATGGAGCTTCTTCAAAAGAAAACCCCGACTGCGTAAACACAATCGGGGTTTCTGTGGGCCGTGCAGGGGTCGAACCTGCGACCCGATGATTAAGAGTCATCTGCTCTACCAGCTGAGCTAACGGCCCAAAGCAGGGCGCGACGTAATCAATAACCATGCTCATGACAAGGAAATTTTGATTCTCTGATATCCCAAAATGCCTCCTTTTTCGAAAAATATGATGCAGCTTTCTATATATATTGACCAGCCGATAGAATATTGACATCGGGTGGGGGGCATACTAATCACGCCCCCACACAAATAAGGAGGAAGTCCATGGTTACACTCACCGAAAATGCAGTCAAAAAGGTAAAGGATTACTTTAACGCAGACACTACTCTTAGCGGAAAAACCCTACGTATTTTTATCGAAGCGGGTGGATGCTCAGGGTATCAATATGGCTTCACATTTGATGAAAAGCGTGAAGGCGATCAGGAATTTGATAATCATGGAATCAAAGTGTTGGTAGATGCAGCCAGCATCCCAGTCTTGAATGGTTGCGTGATTGACTATGTTGAAGACTTCAACGGTGCTGGATTCTCTGTGAAAAATCCCAATGCCAAGAAGAGCTGCGGCTGCGGCAGTTCATTTGATGCCTAAACAAAATTAAGGGGAATTCATGAGTTTACTCACGATTAATGCAAAGGCCTCTGAGAAGGCGAAGACGATGCTTGGGCGTATTGGTAAGTCGGTGATGCGCCTTTCTGTGGCACCTTCTGGTTGTGCAGGTATGTCGTATCACTTCAGTCCCGAAGACGCTCCCGCCCCCAATGACATTATCGTTGAAGCGGATGGATTTTCAGTGGTTGTTGATCGTAAGTCGTTTCTCTATGTTGCTGGCTCAGAAATTATTTATGACGAAGGGCTAATGTCTGCTGGTTTTCGTCTGAATAATCCCAATGCCCAAGGCTGTTGCTCTTGTGGCACATCATTTTCAATTGAACCTTGGAGTGGTGAAAAGCAGGGATGCTGCTCAAAGCCAGGTGCATGATGAAAGACATCGGCACCGTTGACCAAGTCAATATCGAAGCGCGTGTTGCAATGCTTTGCAAGCGCAGCATTAAAAACCAAGCCAAAATTGCTGGACTCAAGATGGCCATTAGCATGATGGACCTTACTACGCTTGAAGGTAAAGATTCGGCGGGCAAGGTGTTGGCCATGTGTAATAAGGCAATGCATCCGTTGGAGTCTGACCCCAGCATTCCGTCAGTGGCTGCCGTTTGTGTGTATCCCAACATGGTGCCTGTTGCTAAAAAGGCGTTGAAAGGTTCGTCGGTCAAAGTGGCTTCAGTTGCGACTGCCTTTCCAAGTGGCTTAGCGCCACTTCCTATCAAATTGGATGAGGTTAAGCGTGTTGTTGAAATGGGTGCCGATGAAGTTGATATGGTGATCAATCGTGGCGACTTTTTAGCGGGTCGCTATGATGATGTTGCCAATGAAATTGCCCAAGTCAAGACCGCATGTGGCAATGCACATCTCAAAGTGATTTTGGAAACCGGTGAATTGGAAACATTTGATAACGTCCGCTTGGCGAGTTTTATTGCAATGCAAGCAGGTGCAGATTTTATTAAAACATCAACGGGTAAAGCTGCGGTGAACGCCACCTTGCCTGTCACACTCGTGATGCTCGAAGCAATTCGTGATTATTATTACGCTACTGGCAAAAGGATTGGCATGAAGCCTGCTGGTGGTATTCGTACCGCCAAGCAAGCGTTGCAGTATTTGGTTTTGGTCAATGAAACTCTGGGTGATGCATGGCTCTCGCCAGACATGTTCCGATTTGGCGCATCCACATTGCTAAATGATGTACTGATGCAGCTCGAAAAGCAGAGAACGGGTGCTTATCAAGCCGGCGACTACTTTACAAAAGACTAATTTTGGGGGTGTTATGGCAACAGAAAAACCAGCGGCGCGTTTGGAGTTGGTAAATGAGCGCATGCTTCAGTTTGGCGGTAAGTGGCAATATGCATCCGCACCTGAGAGTACTGAACCTGTTAAACTCGAAAAAAAGTATAATCTTTTTATTAATGGCAAGTTTGTTGCACCTAAATCAGGTCGCTATTACCCCACGATTAATCCCGCAACCGAAGAGACTCTTGCAGAAGTAGCTGATGCCAGTGATACCGATGTGGATTTGGCGGTGCGTTCCGCGCGTCAGGCTTATGAAAAATATTGGCGAAAATTAAAACCGAGTGAACGTGCAAAATATATTTTTCGTATTGCACGTATGATTCAAGAGCGTGCGCGTGAATTGTCGATTTTGGAAACAATGAATGGGGGTAAGCCCATTCGTATGTCGCGCGATGATGATATCCCGTTGGCTGCTGCCCATTTCTTCTACTATGCTGGCTGGGCGGATAAGTTAGAATATGCATTCCCTGGGCGCAATCCACAATCATTGGGTGTTGCAGGTCAGATCATTCCTTGGAACTTTCCATTACTGATGGCGGCATGGAAAATTGCGCCAGCGCTTGCATGTGGTAACACAGTTGTATTGAAACCTTCTGAGACTACGCCACTCACTGCACTGGAATTGGCTCGTATTGTTCAAGATGCGGATCTTCCACCAGGTGTGGTGAATATTGTTACGGGTTTTGGGGCAACGGGTGCGGCGATTGTGAATCACCCCAATGTGAATAAGGTTGCATTTACAGGTTCAACTGAAGTGGGGAAAATTATTCAACGTGCTGTTGCCGGAACTGGTAAAAAATTGACATTGGAGTTGGGTGGCAAGTCCGCCAATATTATTTTTAATGACGCAGCAATTGACCAAGCCGTGGAAGGAATTATCAACGGTATCTTCTATAATCAGGGGCATGTTTGCTGTGCAGGATCACGTCTTTTTGTACAGGAAGGTGTTGCTGAAAAGGTTATTCGAAAACTGAATGATCGTATCCAAACCCTGCGGGTGGGTGACCCCCTGGATAAGAATACCGATGTGGGGGCAATCAATTCCAAGATGCAACTCGATAAAATTACAGAACTTGTCAAAGCCGGTAAAGATGAGGGCTGTGTGCCACACCAAACACGTTGCACACTTCCCAAAAAGGGTTTTTGGTTTGCACCCACCGTTTTCACAAACGTGGCGATGTCCAATCGTATTGCCCAAGAAGAAATCTTTGGTCCAGTGTTATCGGTGCTGACTTTCCGCACCCCGGAAGAGGCTGTAGAGAAAGCCAACAACACACCATATGGTTTAGCTGCAGGTGTTTGGAGCGACAAGGGCGCCAAGCTCTTTAAAATTGCGAATAAACTGAGGGCTGGGGTGGTATGGGGAAATACATATAATCAGTTTGATCCAACATCGCCATTTGGTGGTTACAAGGAGAGTGGGTTTGGTCGAGAAGGTGGTGTACAAGGCCTTCTTCCATATCTTTCACTGGAGTAAACTATGAGACTGACTGTGCAAAAAACGTATAAGATGTTTGTAAATGGGCAATTCCCACGAACAGAGTCGGGTCGCTCTTTGGAGGTCAAAGATGCCAAAGGCAAATTTTTAGCCAATGTTTGTTGGGGATCTCGCAAAGATGTCCGTGAAGCCGCTGTCGCGGCACGCAAAGCGTTTGGTGGTTGGCAAAAGAAAACTGCATATTTACGGGGTCAGATTTTATATCGCATGGCTGAGATGTTGGAGCGTCGCAATGCTGAGTTTATAACAGAGCTTATGGCAATGTCAGGCAAGACTCGTGTTCAAGCCGATCAAGAGGTGGCCAAATCAATTGATCGCTTGGTGTGGTATGCAGGTTGGGCAGACAAGTTCACGCAGCAATTTGGTTGTGTTAACCCAGTTGCTGGATCATTCTTTAATTTTTCAGTACCCGAGCCCACAGGCGTGGTTGGAATAGTAGCACCTGAGCGTCCTGCATTACTGGGTATTGTTTCAACTATTGCACCTGTTATTCTAACAGGTAATACTTGCGTAGTAATTGCTTCACAAAAACATCCATTGTGCGCTGTTAGCTTGGGTGAGGTATTGGTGACATCGGATTTGCCAGCTGGAGTTGTTAATATTATTACTGGAAAAGCCTCTGAGTTAGTGCCAACGCTTTCCAAACACATGGATGTAAATGCAGTGGTCGACTATCGTAGTGACATGGCCACCTTCAAGGCATCTGCAGTTGAAGGTGCTGACAGTGTGAAGCGCGTAATTGGTCATTTAAATATTACTGAAAAATCATGGTACGATGATAAGAAGTGCCAAAATCCATATTGGATTCAAGAGGTTACAGAGATTAAAACCGCATGGCACCCCATCGGCGTCTAGTGTACACTTAAGGCACCTGTAGCTCAGCTGGATAGAGTACCTGGCTTCGAACCAGGGGGTCGGGAGTTCGAGTCTCTCCAGGTGCGCAGGTAAAAAATAGGATGGATAGCCGCAGAGCGGCGTTGAGGAGCAACTACCAATTATGAAACAATACAAGCAACGCAATATGCAACGTACATCAATTTTTCTGATAGTGGCAATGCTGGTTTCGATGATGCCCATTCAGTTAAGTGCGCAGTTGGTTCAAAATGGTGCAGGATATGGCCAGGCTTTGGGAGAGCGTCGTAGCCAAGCGCGACCTCTTAATATGGAATCAGCAGGTATGGCAGGCTCCAGTGATAATCAGTTAGATGACCAGGCACAAGGTATGATGCGTTCTACAGGTAGAAGAAGCGCGTTCGATCACAATTCGTACCAAATTCATATTTTAGGTCAGGTTCGTATGCCGGGCACTTATCGTTTGCCGCCGTCAACTCGCATGGCGGAGGCTATTGAGATGGCAGGTGGTATTGGACCAAGGGGATCAATGCGTAAGATTGAGCTGAAGCGTAATAACCGCACTGTTAGGACGTATGATTTGAATGCGTTTTTGTATGAAGGTCATTTGGATCAAAATCCATTTTTATTGGATAACGACGAAATTTTTATTCCATTTGCTCAAAAAGTTGTTTCTGTGCAGGGACCAGTTAATAAGAATGGGGTTATCGAGTTAACCAATGAAGCATCATTGTCGGATGTTGTGAAACTTGCAAATGGTTATTCAGTTGGTATACTCAAAACAGACCCTGTGACAGTGATTCGTTATGTAAATGGGAAGAAGGTTGTCTCCACGGTAGAAATGAATCCAGAAGATATGGGTCAGTTTGAAGTACATGATGGTGATGTGATTGTATTTCCTCATCAACTTACTAAGGGCCGTAAGTTCGACTACAATATTGCTAAGCTCCCAAATGACACGCTCTTTTATCCATCCTACAATGATAATATTTTTGTGATGGGCGCGGTGTCGCAACCAGGTGCTTATCCATTCAATCCATTCTATGATGTACGCAATTACGTCAATATGGCTGGTCCTGTGCGCTATGCTTCATTGAAGCATATGAAAATTCTGGATGCGAATAATAAAGAAGTGAAATACAAAGAGGGTTATATTCTAAGCCCGGGTGATACTGTGATTGTCCCTTATAAATCATGGACAACAGACAACGTTTTGAAGTGGTATAACACACTTTCAAGTACGGTCTTTACAGGGTTTGCATTGCAACAGCTTATCAAACAGCAATAATACCTATGGGCCCAGATGCTTTCACCAAGAGCTGAGCTGATTCACATCCAAAAGAAGATCTATGAGGCCAACCAACGCCGCATACATGAATCTATCCATGTTGGAGAGGCAGGCTTCCTAAAGTACGAGAGACAGTATCAACTTTCCGTAGCAAAATATAAAAGGATCGTGGATCATGATGTTTTACTGCGGTCTTTGATATCATCAGATATTATTTACATAGGTGATTATCACACCTGTCATCAATCTCAGCGATCATTCCTGCGTATTTTAAAGACTTTGCAGAAGAACAGTAAACGCCCAATGCTTCTCTGTTTGGAGCTGTTTCATAAATCACTTCAACCAATTGTTGATGGTTATATGGCAGGTCGTTTATCTGAAGAAGTATTTCTAAAGAGAATTCGCTTACGTGAACGGTGGGTGTTTGATCTTTGGAGTAATTTTAAACCTATCTTAGATTTTGCTAAATACCATCATATCCCTATTGTTGGGACTGAAGTAGCACCTGTTGGCGCATCTCTTGGCCGTCGTGACAAGGCAGCGGGTCGATATATTGCAGAAATTTCAGAGAAATACCCAGAGCATCAACTATTAATTTTGGTTGGTGATTTGCATTTGGCTCCACCACACTTACCAAAAGAAGTGGATCAAGCGCTGAAAAAGCGTTGTTTGGTTCGTAAAACACTGACAGTTTTTCAGAATAGTGACGCTATCTATTGGCAACTGGCAAAAGAAGGTGTTGTTGAGAAAGTTGATGTTGTACAGTTAAGTGACAATAAATTTTGTTTGATGAATACTCCGCCGATTGTTTGCCAGCAATCTTACTTAAATTGGTTAGAGCATGAGGAAGGAGAGATTGACTTTTCAGATGCTCGTCACCACTTTTTGGAATTGGTAGATCGTATTGCGCATTATTTACGGATCCCACTCAAAAGGAAGCAGGACGAGGTAGAGGTCTATACCTGTGGCGATCTCAGTTTTCTCAAGAAATTGAAAAATAGTTACCATTTTTCAAACCAAGAAATTCGGCAAGTCAAGCAACAGGTGATGGCCTCTGAGAGTTACTTCATTCCCAAGGTGCCACTTGTCTATTTGGCAAATTTGTCCCTGAATCATGCGGCTGAAGAGGCAAGTCACTACCTGAAATTTTTATGCACCGGTGAAGAAAAACCCCGTGATAGAGTTGATGCATTTTATGCCAATGTTTTACATGAAGCATTAGGTTTTTTTGGATCGAAGCTAATTAATCCCAAGCGTAAGTGCTTTCACATGAACGAGTATCGTGCCTTGTTGAGGTACTTTAAGAAGCATCGGGTTCCTAAGGGGCGTGGCCTTGAAATAGAAATGGCCAGGTTGTTGCTTGCATATAAAATGTGGGAACATCGAGGTATGGCACTGGCTGCAGGTTTTGTTTTTGATCAACCCTTTGAGATGTTTTTCGCAATTACACACGCGCTTGGGTATATGTTGGGTGACCTAATGTTTTATGGACTTATGTCAGGTGCTATTAAAAAGTCTGATATTCGCAAAGTGTTTATGGATAAGTGGAAAGCTGAAGGCGCCACATACGAGACATACTTTCGCTTACTCACCAAGTTGCGAGGCGTTAAAATACCTAAAAGAATGTAAAACGGGTGGTTACTACTGATAGTAATCCATACCCAAATGCGTGATCTGGGTTTCACCCATCAGATAACGAAGTGTATTCTGGAGCTTCATTTCCTGAGTGAATAAGTTGTGTTCAGGGTAGAGTCCTGGACCAACCAATGGTGCTTTGTAGTAGAAGGAAAGCCATTCTTGGATTCCCTTAAGGCCGGAACGTTTGGCCAAATCCATAAATAAAACCAGGTCCAAAACGAGTGGGGCAGCCAAGATAGAGTCGCGGCACAAGAAGTTAACCTTGATTTGCATGGGGTAGCCCAGCCAACCAAAGATATCGATGTTGTCCCAGCCTTCTTTATTATCACCACGGGGTGGGTAGTAGTTGATACACACCTTATGATAGATATTGCCGTATAAGTCAGGGTGGAGCTCTGGGTGCAAGATGGTGTCAAGTACGGAGAGCTTGCTTTCTTCCTTGGTTTTAAATGATTCTGGATCGTCCAAAACTTCACCATCGCGGTTGCCCAAGATGTTTGTGGAATACCAACCAGAAATGCCCAATTCACGGGCTTTCAAACCAGGTGCCAAAATAGTCTTCATGAGTGTCTGGCCGGTTTTGAAATCTTTACCCGAAAGTGGGGACTGGGTTTCATTGGCCAGCTCAATTAATGCTGGGATGTCAGTGGTCAGGTTTGGAGCACCATTGGCATATGGGACACCCATTTTGAGGGCAGCGTACGCATAGATCATGCTAGGTGCAATTGCTGGGTCGCTATCCTTTAAGGCCTTTTCAAATGCTGCCAGTGTTTTGTGGCAGTCCTTTTGGGTCATGAATACTTCTGTTGAACCACACCAAATCATTGAAAGACGCTTGGCACCTGTTGTTTCCTGGAATTTGCGGATGTCTTCCATAATCTGTTCGGCCCATTCCATTTTGGAGCCCTTTTTTACATGGGTACTGCTGAGCCGCTTAACGTAATTGGGATCGAATGCAGCCGTCCAAGGTTTTAGCGCGCTGAGACTGTCTTTAAGGCTGTCTACTAATGTGCGATCAAGTACCCCGGCCTTTATGGCAGATTCATACGCGTTATCTGGGAATAGGTCCCACGCACCAAAGACCAAATCTTCAAGTGATGCAAGTGGGACAAAGTCTTTAACCAGCGGTGTGTTATGTTCGGTTCGCTTGCCCAAACGGATGGTGCCCATCTGGGTATAGGAGCCAATTGGTTTGGCCAAGCCTCGACGAACTGCTTCCACTCCAGCGACAAATGTGGTACTGACAGCACCGAGACCAACGAGAAGAATACCTAGTTTGCCTTCGGCAGGTTTGATTGTTTGTGGTTGTTGCGCCATAGTCATTTTACCCCTTAATAAGTAAGGGGGGCTGGCTACCATAGGGAAGGGGGGAACCCAAGTTTTTTGTCCGAAAATATTTTTTCAATTTTACGCAACTTTTTTGATGAAAGCGCGATAACCAGGATGAATCTGTTATGACTGCTTTCTAGAGGAAAATATGATCATCAAAAAATGGCTCCAGACCCTATTTAAAGGTGATTCTAATGTGGTCGCCTTACCCGAAAAATTAGGAAAAGGCCGGATTACCGGACCAAAACCGCTGCTTGATGTAGCCCAAGAAGCCATGCGCCAAGAGGCTGCCCACCTTCAGGGTTTAGTGGCTCATGGTGCTGCGAACGCACGTGAGAAGCGTTTGAAAGAAAAGGTGCGTAAGAAGGTCGCAAAGGTCATTGACCCTGTCTATAGCTCGCCCGATATTATTGAAGAAGTGACTGAAAAGATTGTCCTCGCTGCAACGATTGATCCGCACTACGAAGAATTGGTGAAAGCGTTTGAAAAGGAAGAATCCAAAGAATCTTAATGTTTGCGTTCTTGTATGTTGAGGGCGCCGAACCCTAAGGCTATCCAAATCCCTTGTCGTATACGCCGTACAATTTGAATTGTGATGCCTACTGATCCCGGAATACCCATGATCATGAGCGTACCTGCACTCGCACCCTCAAGAACACCTACAGCACCAGGAATAAACGTAAATAGCGTATTGATGATGGGAGCAACTGCTCCCAAGATCCATGCTTGTAAAAATGTAAATCCAGGGTAGGCGACTATCGCAATCAAATAGATTTCAATAATACCCAGGATACGTCCTCCAAAATGTAGTGCGAACGCTGCCCAAAATCCCTCTGCGTTATGTAAGTAAAATTTAGAAATATCAATATCGAGCTCTTTGGCACGTTGAACTGTTTCGGGCTTGAATGATCGTTTGATGTGGAGCGTGCGGGCGAGCTCCATCAGGAACGAAAAGAATCCACGACGCTGGTGTAGAAAAACAAATGCGACGAAGATGATAAATACAGACAGTACAATTGGGAGACCAATTTTGATGTTTTGGGGGATGGTATCTAGCCGCCAAAATGCAAGGCTAGTGCCGATAATAATGGCGAGTGTACTGGCCATAGCGTGTAGTGTACGATCTACCACTACCGATGCGGCACCGGCGGTCCAACGATAATACTTTTTAAGTAAATAAATACGAATAGGGTCCCCGCCTAGAAAGTTGGCGGGAGTGACCGTATTAACGGCTTCACCTGCAAGCTTAATTCTGAAGAGTGCCCAAAATGGGATGTTGCCACCATGGTCTTTCAAAAAGACCTGCCAGGCAATTGTGTATAAAAGATTCCACCCAACTCCTACGGCAAAAATGGGAAGTGTCATCCAGCCTAATGACCGAATTTGCGACCAAATGGTGCCATACCCAACTTTGTGAATCAAAATGGCTAAGAATATCAGTCCAATTGTTAATGAAATTGCTCGGACCGTTTTACTTACTCCAGACATGCGTAGCTTTGATTCTGCAATTGATCGGTCATCTTGAGTGTCAACTTCCAGCCAGCCCACGCCGCTGACATCGGCAACACGAATGGGTTTTCCATTTTTGGCCATCCAGCGTAGTGCCGATTCAACTGCAACGGTATCGCCGTTTTCGGATAGCGCTGCCTCTACTGCAGCCTTATATTCTGGAATCTTTTCGGCTGAGCAAAAGGTCATGCCGATATAGCCTACATCATGCTGGGTTAATTTTTTATCGATGTCAGCAATCAGGCCATCTGATCGTCGTAGCACCTTCATGTCGTCTTCAACCAATGAGCGATCCCCATCACAAACTGCTGTGAGGTCACGGCACTGAGGCAATAGTTTCTTCATGAGCCGACGGGGATAAATATGATCGGTATTCATGATGAGCGTGTCTTTTGTCAAATAGGGTAACGCCGTGCGAATGGTGAGAATGCTGCCACGCGTATAATCAGGATTTTCAACACAACGCACGTGTGGGTGATGCTTTTTAAGATATGCTTCGACTTGTTTGAATTGGTAACCACCAATGACTGTAATTTCTTCAACAGCCGAATGATTTAGAAAATCCATGACATAGTGGAGCAGAGGCTTGCCGTTGACGGTAACCAAAGTTTTGGGCAATGCACGTGTTGCATCGCCAAGTCGGTTCCCCATGCCAGCAGCAAGAATGATGACATTCATGAGGGGGGATACAGCTCCGTTAAAAGTTTAGGTAACTCTGATAGCTTTTGGATCATAGGGACTTCTGGAAATCGACTTTCAAAATCATCGCGTGAAAACGTGCCTAGCCGAGCAATGAAATCAATTTCACATTGCTGTGCATGTTCAGCGTCTTTAAGGGAGTCCCCAACAAAAACAAGTGAATCGCGGCTGACACCAAAAGTTTTACAAATGTGATCAAAATGCGCATCTCCCTTGGCGAAATTGTCGCGCAAACCAAGTGCCATATCGACGGGGAGTTTGAGATGTTGGGTTAACTGGTCAACTAGAGCCTGAAAGTTATTGGAAGAAATAACAGTTTGGTAGCCCATATTTTTTAGCGCAATTAGCATGTCATGGGCATCTTCATAAGCAGGTTTGGTTAAATAACGGGTTGCCTTTTCGGACTCGAATGCGGAGATTGCAGTTTCAGTATTGGCATGGCCCGGAAATAAAACACCTACTTGATCGCAAAATGGAAGACCCGATGTTGCTTTGTAGAGTGCTGCACCTTGGGATTGAGTGACGCCAAAATATTGCTGTAATACACGTGCAGCAATATTGGTAAAATCACCCATTGAATCCACTAATGTTCCATCAAAATCAAAGACAACAACTTGTTTAGGCATGGGTACGTCCTTCTATGCGTAGGTAAAAAATCAGGATGAAACCAATCCAGACGGCAAGAGTTGCAAATACTAAGGCTAGTGGTAATACATTGAAGATGGCCAATGCCAGAAAGAACATGGAGAAGAAGTCTTTCTTTATAAGATATTTCGCGTGCTGAACAAACCATACGATATAGGGATGCTTATCACGACTCATGCTGTCGATGAATTGCTTTTCAAAAGCGACTAAACTTGCCGAGTTGGAGTGATGATACAGGTAATGGATCATTGTTCCCAGTAGGCAAACCAAGCCGATCAAGAGAGGTGCACCCCAGCCAATTGCGCTTGCAGACCCGTATACGCGGTATTGGTGAATGACCAAGCCAATCAAAAAGCTGAAAAGAGCAGAGTTGTCAGCAAGCGTATCTATATATTGCCCAAACTTGGAAGTGCGGAAGGTAAGTTTGGCCACTTCGCCATCGCAACCATCAATGATGGATGCAGTTTGGAATAAAATGGCACCTATTAGTAAGCTGGTGTTTGTCATGCCACCCGTACCAATACCAGACGCGAGCCCGATGAGCATATTGACAACTGTAATGGTGTTGGGGCGGATGTGTAAACGGGTGAGCAATTTGCTAATGGGTAATGAAATGCGCTTGTTAATATTGCGTGCGGTCCAGCCTGTTGCTGACTTACGAATGTATTCGCATAGAAAGTCTTCGCCTCGGGAGATGTCGGCCCTGTGGTAAAGTGGGAAACAATCTTCTCTACCGCCCGTGAAAACTTTGGCGGAAAACCCCTGTGACACAATAACTGGCAAAATATGGTCGAGTAGATTTTCGTGCACCTGAGATGCAACCTCATGCATGGGCTTTAAATCTTGGGCCCGCAAAATAGCCCAAGGCATAGGATATTGTGGTGAAGCAATATAGTCCTTACGCTTGGCCAGTAAGGGGAGCACACAGTCATTGACCCAGGCAGGGGTGAAGAGGGTGTTGGTGCCCATCCATAGAAAATGAGGGGCTGTGACCTGCTCAAGCTCATGAAAATGCTTTTCTTCCCAGCGGTGTCCATCTAGCCAAATAGTGCATAGCTTAAGCTGGGGCATGCGGCGCAGGATCTTTTGCCAGGCCCGTTGAATTTGCCGCCGGTATTGGGCGGGGGCAATTAAAACAAAATCAGTCATACCTGAGCTGGCTAAAGTTAGGATTCCACGTAAATAGAGGGGAACTCCGGCTACACGGCGAAAGGCTAAATGCAGGTCTTCCGAGCGACCCGTCGGGATATAAAATACCGCTTGTGCATGCATGTCGTACGGCTCCAAAAGTCGTTACAAACTCTTTACATAGAACGCGAAAGCCACTATCAGAGCCCACCTAAATTTGTAAAGTTACAAAAGGAGTTTTACCGGATGCCAGATAATCTATTTACAGATGTGGATGCCGCAATACGCCCTGGAAAGCTTCGGGGTGCCCGTTGGTACTTCCGCAATAAGATTCAGAAGCGTCCATTGCTCATGAATTTGGAATTTACCAAGCTCTGCAATGCCAAGTGTCACTTTTGTGGTTGCTGGCAGGTGGAATCCCCAAATGAATTGCCGGATTACACACCAGTCGTTGAAAAAATTAAGCCGCTGGTGGTGTCTGTTTCGGGTGGAGAGCCCCTGTTACGCAAAGATCGCATCGAGTTGCTCCGTAAGATGCGTCCGCACTGCCAATACTTAATGATTATCACGAACGGTGGCTTGTTAACCGAGGAAATTGCTGATGATTTGTGGGTGAAGGCGGGTGTGGATCAGATCACGATCTCATTAGATTATAATAGTAAGAAGCACGACGAGGTCCGCCGCATTGAAGGGCTGTATGACCACTTGTCGACCATTATCCCCAAGATGACGGCCAAGGGATATAATGTGGTGTTGAACACCATTATTATGGACACCAATTTGCAGGATATCATTCCGCTCGCACACCAGGCCAAGGCCTGGGGCGCCAATATCTCCTATAGCTCATTTTGTACGCTGAAACGTGACGAAGAAGGTGGCATGATTCCACAGCATCGCATTGTAGAAGTAGAACGTGTGGTGAAGGAATTGATTCGTTTGAAGCGTAAATTGGGCAATATTAAAAGTTCTGATTATTACTTGTCTCGCGTGCCAGATTATTTTAGCAGCGGCCAAGTCAAGAAGTGCAAGGCGGGGCAGGTATTTGTGCAAGTGACACCCGATGGTTATTTGCAACATTGTGCCGAAATGCCGCGCGTGATGCATTATAATGATTTTGTTCCCGGAAAATTCCCCGAAACATCGTGCACCAAGTGTTGGTACTCATGTCGCGGTGAAACCGAAGCACCCCATTTATCACCAGGTCGCTTGGGTGAAATTTTAAGAAGTTAAAGAGGAGGCCTTATGGCTCGCGTTACCGTTGAAGATTGTTTGGAACACGTTGAAAACCGCTTTACGCTCGTGCATGCCGCTGCTAAGCGCGCCAAGGAATTGGCCCGTGGTGCCAAGGCATTGTACAAGTGCAAAAATACCGACATTGTAACCGCACTGCGTGAAATCGCTGTTGGTAAAGTCCGTATTGCCAATGTAACTGTTGTTGAAGATGTGCCTGCTGCCAAGAAGGGCAAGGGGCACTAAAATTTGTACGCCGGAGTGGCGAAATGGCAGACGCGTCAGACTCAAAATCTGATAGGGGCAACTCTGTGCCGGTTCAAGTCCGGCCTCCGGCACCAAGCAATGGCTCACGTAAGTGGGCCATTTTTTTGAAGGAGCGTTTATGAAACGTTCAATGAAGTGGGTTGCCGCAGCAGTCGTTATGGCGCCATTTGCGGCAATGGCAGCCAGCCAAACACTACAGATGAATATTGATGGCATGACGTGTGGCAATTGTGCTGCCAAAGTGAAGAAGACATTGGCGCCCATATGCAAGGAAGTGACAGTGAACTTGAAAGCAGGGACAGGTACCTGTATATATGATGCGCCTGTGACGGCCGAGCAAGTCTTGGCCGAGGCCCAGAAAACGGGCTTTACTATTACCCAAAAGAAATAAGCAGTTTGCCGAAGTAGCTCAGGGGTAGAGCAACTGATTCGTAATCAGTAGGTCGGCGGTTCGAGACCGCCCTTCGGCTCAATAATGATCCTCTATCTCTTCGCATTTCTGTCGGGTCTCGTTACAATTTTTGCGCCATGTATTTGGCCGATTTTACCGCTGGTGTTGTCGTCGTCTGCAACGGGTGGGCGGTCGCGTCCGCTCGGCGTGACACTGGGCATTGTGATTGTTTTTTCACTGTTGGCAGCAGTGGGCTCTCTGATCTTTGATCTGTTGGGGTTGAATGCCGATGTGCTGCGCTATCTGGCCATTGCAATTTTGGTGCTGATGGGTGTGGCCATGCTGGTGCCGCGTATTGGTGCAGCTTTGGAAACATTGATTTCGCGCGTGTTGCCTCAGTTGAAACAAGACGATTCGTCGCGCACTGGATTTTGGGGTGGATTTGTTTCAGGTGCGGCAATTGGACTTATTTGGACGCCGTGTGCCGGGCCCATTTTGGCAACGGTGATTGCGCTGTCGGCAACGCATCAGTTTTCTGGCGGTGGGTTTGCATTGCTTGCCGCATATGCCGTGGGTGTTGCTATTCCACTTTTTGCATTTGCAACACTGGGTAACGTGATCTTTACGCGCATGAAATGGTTTAACCGTTACACGGGCCGCGTGCAGCAAGTGTTTGGTGCGGTGATTTTGCTAGCCGCGTTGGCGATTGCCACTAACGTGGACAAAAAAATCAGCGTGGAACTCCTCAATCGATTCCCAGCATATGCGCAGTGGCTTAATCGCATTGAATCCCAAGATGCGGTGCAAAAAAGTTTAGAAGCCCTAAGCGTTCCGCAGTCCAATGTGCATGCGCCTGAAATCACTAAAATCCAAACCTGGTTTAATTCACCACCACTGACACTTGCAGCGCTGCGCGGCAAAGTAGTGCTGGTGGATTTTTGGACGTACACCTGTATTAATTGCATTCGTACATTGCCGCACGTGGAAGGTTGGTATGAAAAATATAAAGATGCGGGGCTTGTGATTATTGGCGTGCACACACCGGAATTTGAATTTGAAAAGAATCCAGCGAACGTGAAAGCAGCGATTGCGCAATATGGCATTACGTATCCAGTCGCATTGGATAACAACTATGGCACATGGCAGGCATTTTCAAATCGCTATTGGCCCGCGGAATATTTAATTGATGCCGAAGGCCACATTCGTCACACGCACTTTGGTGAAGGGGACTATGACGAAACCGAGCAGTCGATTCGCGCGTTGCTGAAAGAAGCGGGGCATGCGTTGCCAATGGAAACAACAGCTGTGGCGGACACCACACCCGATCAACGTAGCACACCCGAAACTTATTTGGGGTCATACCGTGGCAATCCCGATAACCCGATCATTCAGTTGGGTGGCAAGTGGGATGTGGATGATGAATATATTGAAGCTTCCGCCGGCGCATCGCTTGAATTGAAATTTGTGGCATCGAAAGTGTTTTTGGTGATTCACCCTGTTGCAGGAAAAGCAGCAACGGTGAAAGTGTTGCTCGATGGCCAAGACCCAGGTGCGCAATCGGGAGCCGATGTGAAAAAGGGAAGTGTGAATGTCACCGAGCCGCGCTTGTACGAGTTAATTAATCTGCAACAACATGGTTCCCACACCTTGAAGCTCATTTGCCCCGATGGGGGCGTGCAGTTTTACGCATTCACGTTTGGGTGAAAAACCTCTCGATTTTGCATGTGAATTTCCACTTTTAAAATGGCCGTCATTTTTTTGATGCGCCGCTGCTTTGTAGCGGACGTAGAATAATGGCATGAAGCACATTCTGCTCGTCATGCTGTCCGCCGCTATGGTGGCTGTGGCGGCGTGCGGCTTAGGTGGCAGCGCAAGCCCTGGTGGGGCGAGTGTGGACGGCGGCTCAGGCGCTGGTGATACAGCGGGTGGCGCAGCCGGTGGAACAACTGGTGGCGAGGTCATTGGTTCCGGCGGCGGTGGTGGTGTGATCATCACGGGTGGTTCGGAAGTGGATGACTCCGGAGACAATTCAGGTGGTGGCAGTGAAGAAGTCGTTGCGGATGACCCCGTAGACGGCAGCCCCGTCGATGAAGGTGTGAGTGGTGAAGAAATCCCCACGCAAACAGAACGTCTGCAAATCGTGAATAAGTGTTCGTACAGCATTTGGATTCAACAACAAAATATGCCGAGCGGTGTGCCATCGGTGATCAAGCTTGATGCGGGTGGTTCAGCGCAATGGATTATTCCGGCTGCTGGTTTGGCGGCCACACGGTTATGGCCCAAAAAAGGATGTGATGCGGATGGTAACAATTGCTTGATGGGACAGAGCTCGCCACCGTGCCCGCCAACAGGCTGCCCACCACCTGTGGATTCAAAATTTGAAGCGACGTGGGGCTGCACGCTGGCAGATGTGAACCAGTGTGCAGTGAACCCCTCGGCGCCATCGCAAAAATTATCGGGCGACACGTATTGGAACACGAGCGCAGTTGATGGGTACACATTCCCATTCACTGCAACAGTAACAGACAACACATTGCCCGCATCGATTTGTTCACCGGTGGATTGCAGCGCACTGACTATGGACCAGTGCCCCACGAACGAAGATTTAAGCGTGGGCATGAGCGGTTCGGTCAACGCATTGTATAGTAGTTTGGATCTGCATTTGCGTAACAACTTGGGTGAGCTGATGGGTTGCTATTCACCGTGTCCCGCACTGACGTATCCCACCTATGGCGGATTTGGGTTGTCTAACACTGGTACCGAAGCGGCTATGTATTGCTGCCCCACACCACCCGTGAGCCCGAGCGAATGCAGTGCGGGCCCCGTGGAGACCACGCAATACGTTGCGCGCGTGCGCAGCATGTGTGGTGGAACCGTTTACACCTACGCCTATGACGATGGCGACGGCCTACGCCAATGTTCGGGCGCGACCAAAGTGCGTTTGATCATCGGACCGAATTGCCCATGATTGATTTTAGTTAAACGTCGCGACGTAACCGTAGCTGATGCCAGTGCCTGTTTGGAAAATTCCCAATGCATTATTGAGAAAGATCGTATTGGCCGACGTGATGGTGGCGCCTGGGTAAGCATAGCTTGTCCAAGTGGCAGTACCGAACGCACCGTTGCTGGTGCGCGGAATGTTAACAAACGCCGCACCGAGCGTATTGCCAATCACCCAGTCGGCAACCAAGTTGTAGCCGCCGTTGTTGTCGGTGGTAATGCCTTCAAAGTGCGTAATTGCAGACGCCAGGTTGTTGTAGGTGTAAGTCGTCCAGTTGGACGTGGTGTGTGTCGATGAATCCCAATCTACTACATAGGCAGTCGAGATACCGCCGCTGTTGGTGTTACTGAAGCCACCGGCGATGGTGTAGCTGGTGCCGCCGTTATACCAAATGCCATAGGCCGTGATGCTGACCGCGCCCGGTTTGGTAATGGCGTAATAGGTGTCGTTTGCAATGTCGTAGATGAACGCCTTGCCCGTGATCAAGTCGGTGTCGTAGTTGCCGACGACAAATCCACCCATGGTGCTGTGCGCGATGGTGTTGAGAATGCTGCGGTGGGGCTCCAGGCTTTGCGGATTGAGCGTTGACCACGTGCCGCTGCCATCGGTGGCGCCTTGATACAATAGACCCAACGCGCCGCTGCCGTTTTCGGTGGTGGTGTAGTTGCCAACGATTTGCACGGTGCCAGAGGTGCTGCCATTGTTGGGGCCGTAAAGTTCGGTGCCGGAAACGGTGGCGCCGGTAGACGATGGAAAGTTGAGTGTCTGCCACGTGCCCGTGCCGCTGACCGGCCCGGTGTAGAGCAGGCCCACTTTGTTGCCACTGGTGGGTGCATAAAAGCCGCTGATGTAGACGTTAGCGGTGGTGTCGGTGGTGGAGGCGTTATCGACTGCGCGCACACCCGTGATGAGTGTGGAAGACCCTGCGGCGGCGTCTGTGTAATTGAGTGCGGTGTAAGTGGTGCCGGTGCTGCTTGAACTGCTGGACGAACTGGACCCACAGGCGGCCAAGAGTAGTGCTGCAACAACAATAAACTTTTTCATGCAATTCCCCCTTTGGAAGAATTGCTTCTACAGGAAGTCCTATTCCTTCGCTAGAATTTTCAAGCCCACCACACCCACAAAGATGAGTGTGATGCAACTGATGCGCAGAACGTCGTAAGGTTCTTTGAAGATTAAGATGCCGCAGAGCGATGTGCCCAGCACGCCGATGCCGGTCCACACGGCGTAGACCGTGCCGATGGGCAGCGTGCGCGCCGCAATCGACATGAGAAAGAAGCTTAACAAGAGCGCCAACGCGGTGGGAATGGCGGGAAGCCATTTGGTGAAGCCGTCGGAATATTTAAACCCAATGGGCCACGCAATTTCCAATACGCCCGCCAAAATTAAATAGAACCATGCCATGTGCTGCTCCTTATTTAAAAAATTCCTGAAGTAGTGGTCTGTCTGTAATGGCTTTGGTTATTGCAGCTTTTTCACTTTTTGACAGTGCTTTATAAATTCGCTGAAGTAGCGCAATGTCTTTTGGATCTGAAATAGAAGTGAGCACTAACTCTGCTTGTTGCCGATCATTGTCTCTTTTGAAATCTTTCGGACGCCGAGTGGAGATAATCAGTTTATGAATTCCATAAACGACAGGGTGGGGAAGCGTGACTTCGATTCCATGATACACACAGTGAATGGTCTCACGGGCCATTAAGGACATAAATCGCAATGGTCGCACATTGATGCCCAATTCGGGAATCTTTTTAGGCTTATCGGAGTGTTGGCCAATTCTGGGCCAAAGAAACTCAACATGCAATTCAGGTTTGTGAAATGTAACCCAGCCATCGGTGGTGAATTCTTCCAAAAATCCCATTTGGCCAAATAACTTGGGAAGGTTGATATTCAAATTGTGAGGTGGCTTTTTGGGGACCAGAAAATCAATATCTGTGGTACGAATTGCGGGGTGGTAATTGGGATCCTTGAAATAATCCTTATAAAAAAGAGTCACCCAACTGCCGATGATGACCAAATGTTTTAACGCGCCCTGTTGATCGAGAGCGGTTAACAGATTTAGAATTTCGTTGTCTAGGGAAGTCATTTTTTAAGCAATCGCTCCAGATATTTGATGTTGGTTTTGACATCAGCCAATTGTTTCTTGAGTGCGCGCTTGTCCTTGATTTGATCTTTATATTTTTTGACCTCTTCGGGCGATAATAAACCCAAATATTTTTGCAGGATGCGTTCCCCTTCGCGATAAGAGAGGTAGTAGTAAACGTTGCCCCCCCGTTTGCGTTCCAACAGATAGCCTTGGGGGTAATCGTTGAGTTTTTCCTCGTATTTCTTTTTGAGGGCGAGTGAGCGTGCCAGCTCTTCTTGCAAAACCCCTTTAACAATGGATGCCACTTTGCCTCCCTGCTTACAGTGACGTGGTGCAGTACATGCGTTGATAATATGATATATTGTACTGCACGATTGTGCAAGGGGTTTGTGCAGTACAATATAGCGGCCTATCGTTATATGTACTGTATAGGCAATTAACGCTTTGTTTTTACTGCCACGGTGAACAACGCCTTGGGATTGGGTTTGAGCGTGCCATTAAATTCGCTTTCCACAATGGAGTCGATCTTAAAATGGGGTGCTAATGCGCTGCGAATTTCTTCGGGCGTAAAGCGATAGGGGCCGTGGATGACATTTGTTTCATGGTGGCTGAACGTTTTCAGAAACAAAATGCCGTCGTCTGCCAAAAGTGAATGCACCGTGCGTACATAGTTGGTCCAATCCTTGGGATCCAACACGTGAAAGCAGCCGCGATCAAAAATAAAATCAAATGGGCCGCGGACGGTGCTGTGTAAGATGTCATCTTGCACAAATGTGACGGGGGTTTTTATCTGTTGCAGCCGATGAATGGCGGCCTCAGAGACATCTGTGGCGGTGACGGTGAAGCCGCGCTGGGCCAGTGCGATGGCCTGCGTGCCCGGGCCGGTGCCAATGTCCAGAAAGCGGCCGCTGCTGAGCTTGCGCTGTGTGAGTTGCGCCGCGAGATCGTGATCCAGCTCTTGGCTAAACCACGGCATCTCTTCAACCGGTATGGTTTTGTACAGCTCATTCCAATTTGGAAGTTCGCGAGGTAGCATGGGGCTCCTTGTCTGTGTGGCGCGAGTGTTATAAGGCGGCGGGTGTGGAAGTCAATGTCTCACTTTGCCAGTTTGCTTTTCTGAAAACGCTGCCGGGCCAATTGAATGGTCTGATGGAGTTTTTTCTCCAGAGCCTTCCGCGGCAGAAGTTCCGTTATATACTCGGCCACGCGAATACCGCTCTTGCTCAACTCTAGTAACTCAATCTGTTCATCCGATTTTCCTGCGCAGAGGATTAATCCAATAGGTGGCTCTTCGTTCGGCTTGCGTTCGTGCTTTTCCAACCACCGCAGATACAATTCCATCTGTCCTTTGTGGGCGGCCTTGAATTTGTCCAATTTGAGCTCAATCACCACAAGGCGGTTGAGGCCGCGATGGAAGAACAAAAGGTCCAAGTAAAAGTCCTCCCCATCCAGCGTAATGCGCTTTTGTCGTTCCAAGAACGCAAACCCGGTGCCCATTTCCAGGATGAATGATTCCATTTCGCGTAAGATGGCTGATTCAAGATCCTTTTCTTGATACGCTCCTTTGAGGCCAAGAAAGTCCAAAAAACAAGGATCTCTGAACACCAGGTCTGGAGTGAGCTTTTTGGTTTCTTTTAGCGTAGTTAACTCGTGCTTGATGAGATCCTCAGGTTTTTTGGACAGGGCTGTACGTTCAAAGAGCATTCCCGCAATTTTTTTACGTAACGTTCGCACGCCCCAATTTTCAATCCGGCACATTTCGACATAGAAATTCCTTTGTAAATCGTCCTTGAGAACCAAGATTTCTACAAAGTGGCTCCAGCTCAATTGTCCCGACAGTGTCGGGACAATTTCTTGTCTTGGGAAATACTCATAAAACTGCACCATTCGGTGTAAATTATTGTCACTAAACCCACGGCCATATTCTTTGAGCAATTGTCTCGACAGTGTCGAGATAATCTTAGCCCCATAATCAGCCCGCCTTTCTTTCAAGATGTCCTGATGAATCCTCTTCCCAATCTGCCAATACAGAGCCACCTGGCCCGAATTTACCACGCGCGCAACCCGCTCCCGCGCCTGTTCAATCATGCTGCGGATGTCATGGATTAAAGGGGTGTGTGTGGTGCGCATCTTCATGCGGACTTGTTTTTGCAATAACAATGCCAGCGGCGTGCACACATTTAATACAACTTGAAGTAGAATAGTGTTCAGTCGATGTTAAGAAAGTGTACAGCAGCTGTTTATACGTACTGCGGCAGGTGAGAGGGGATTGATTGGGTATCTTTATTCAATTCCTTGTCTAGCAAGAGAAATTGGGATAGCTCCCCCGCCCATGACCCACAACGGAAAACATCGCCCATTTTCGGTGAAGTTATACATGCCGGATGGCAATCCTGATGGCTTGAAGTTGATCGAAAAATCCAACTGGACGGGTGTGGGGCTTGTGATTCCTCGTCCTCTTTATAGCGATGCCCGCAAACGCCCCGAATTGCAGCGCACCGGAATTTATCTGTTAATAGGACCTCAAGATGATCTCCAATTGTCGCAAGTTTATGTGGGGGAAGGGGATCCGACTGGGCCGCGCCTGGATCAGCATGCGAAGAATAAAGATTTTTGGACGCATGTGGTGGCATTTACCAACAAAGACCAGAGTTTGAACAAGGCACATGTCCAATTTTTGGAATCTAAATTAATTGAATTGGCCCATCGTGCAAAACGGTGCGTACTTGAAAATGGTAATACTCCCCAATGCCCCTCACTCACCGAAGCGGATATGGCTGAAGCTGATGGATTTTTGGCGGATGTACTCTTATGCCTGCCGGTGCTGGGTTATGGGTTTTTTGAAACACCATCATCCCAAGCAAAGACAACTAGCGAATACATGATTGAATCAAAGGGTGTGATGGCGCGGGGTTATGAAACAGCAACTGAATTTGTAGTGAAGCAGGGGTCTCATGTTGTAAAAGAAGAAACCGCCTCAATTCACAGTCACTTGAATAAATTGCGCCAGACCCTTGTTGCCCAGGGTGTGCTTGTGGATCGCGGGTCGTATGGTTTTTCGTCGCCATCGACCGCGGCGGGGGTGGTGTTGGGTCGCTCGGCCAATGGGCGTGCGGAGTGGAAGACAAGAGATGGAAGGACGTTGAAGGAAGTGCAGGGTGGGTGACCATGGCCATGAAAAAACCTAATAATAGCGAAACATTATTAAAACAGCTCCTGGGTATAAAGGCCGAAACCCAGAACCTTGACTTTAAGTTGAACCTGAATTGGAAAAATGCTTCCAAGAGAGCTAGGCTTGAAATTGTAAAAGATGTCCTGTCGATCGCTAATGTTCAAGATGGTGGCCACATTGTTGTGGGTGTCGATGATAGTACTTATGAACCAGTGGGGGTTGATAGTGAAACCTTTGCTTCTTTCGACGTGACATCTTTTAATCAGTTTCTACAGAGCTATGCCGATCCGGTTTTTTCGTGCCATATTCACAAAATAGGAGAGGATAAAGAGCGTAAATTTGTCATCATCGACATCCCAGAATTTCAAGAGATACCCATTATTGCGAAACAAGACGGACATGACTCTGATGGTAATCAAATAATCAAATCGGGGCAGGTGTACTACCGCACGGAAAAAGCAACGTGTGGCATCATCTCCTCTGCGCAGGACATGAGAGAACTCCTAGGTAGGGCGCTCATGAAAAGAAAACAGGACTTACTACACTCAATTGAGAGCATCATGCAAGGGCGCCCGCCAGCCAGGGAAACCAATGGAGCTCCCTACAAAAGTGAAATAGATAGTGCTCAACAAACTATTCAGGAGAAGCTCGGTAAAGATTTTGGGAATGATGGGTATTGGGAAGTCATAGCATACCCAAAATCATATTCGGAAAGCAGATTGAAAGACCAGCCTGAGTTAGGAAATGTCATAAAAAAGAGCAACGTTTCCCTGCGAGGTTGGAGCTTCCCCTATTTGGAAAATCTTGCAACAACCTATAACACTCAGAATGGCGTTCAAAGCTATTATGCCACTGCCGAGATTAAAGAGGGATATAGAGCATTTAAGAGCGGCCTGTTCGTCTGGTGCTCTGATTTTTGGAAGGAAGATGTTTCAAAAAACCCAGATTCAAAACACCCCATTAAAGAAAAAAATATGTGCTTTATAAGTGCTATTTATCAGTTGACTGAGATTATGCTTTTTCTGTCACGTTACTTTAACGCATTTGATGCAGGTGACGAGGTTGATATTCAAGTATCCTTGAAGGGCTTGAGGGGTAGAAAACTTATTTCGTCGGATTGGCATGTTCCGGGTTTGTATCGAAGAAGTTATTATGTGGCTGAAGAATCTCAGTTTGACTTCAAAGAAGAAATTCTGCTGGCGAGTCTGACGGCTTCCTATGCAGAAATTGCTTCTGATGTTGCTATAGAGCTGTTCAAGATCTTCAATATGAATGATATGAGAAAAGAAACTGTAAGGGTGTGGCAAGAAAAGCTTCTAAAAAAACAATTCTAATAGCGGTGCTCCATAAGGAAGGTAAAAATGGCTCTCAAAAAATCAGATCTCTACTCCTCCATTTGGGCCTCTTGCGATGAATTGCGTGGCGGTATGGATGCCAGCCAATACAAAGATTACGTTTTGTTCATGCTGTTCATCAAGTATGTTTCCGACAAATACGCAGACTATGACGGTTTTGAGCCACCCATTGTTATTCCAAGGGGTGCGAGTTTTAAAGACATGGCTGCGCTCAAGGGAAAGTCAAATATCGGTGAGCTCATCAATACTCAGGTAATCAATCCTTTGGTTGAGTCCAATACCAATCTTGCCCGCAGTGATTTTCCGGATTTTGATGACCCAAACAAGCTCGGTGATGGCTCGGCAAAGGTAGAGAAAATTGGGAACCTTATCAGTATTTTTGAAAATCCTGTCCTCAACTTCTCACAAAATCGCGCCGAGCACGATGACATCCTTGGCGATGCCTATGAATATCTCATGCGGCACTTCGCCACACAGAGCGGAAAAAGCAAAGGACAGTTTTATACTCCTGCGGAAGTCAGTCGCATCATTGCCAAGGTTCTGGGGATATCACCCGAAAACACCGTGGCGGGCACAACCGCCTACGACCCCACTTGTGGCTCCGGTTCACTGCTATTGAAAGTGGCGGCGGAATCCGGGAAACATATCACGCTTGAAGGTCAAGAAAAGGACAGCACGACCGCCGGTCTTGCCCGCATGAACATGATCCTGCATGATTTTCCTACCGCGAACATTCAATCCGGTGGCGAAGGCACCTTGGTGAAGCCCAAGTTTCTCGATGGCGAGCAGCTCCGCACCTATGATTACGTTGTCGCTAATCCACCCTTTTCAGACAAGACTTGGTCCACTGGCCTCACTCTAGGTGAAAGCGGCAAAGGTGATTGCTATCAACGATTCACCTGGGGTGTTCCACCCAAAAAACAAGGCGATTACGCTTACCTATTGCACATCATTCGTTCCATGAACAACAGTAAGGGAAAAGCCGCCTGCATTCTTCCACATGGTGTGCTCTTCCGTGGGAATGCCGAGGCGGTCATCCGCCAGCAACTTGTACGCTCTGGCATTCTCAAGGGTATCATTGGGTTGCCAGCCAATCTTTTTTTCGGAACCGGTATTCCTGCCTGTATTCTTGTGCTCGATAAAGAAAATGCCACAGTGCGAAAAGGCATTTTTATGATCGATGCTTCAAAAGGGTTTCGCAAGGATGGCCCCAAAAACCGTCTGCGTGAACAGGATATACACAAAATCGTGGACACATTCCGGCGACAGGATGAAAACAACCCGCGTTATGCCCGCATGGTACCCGTTGAAGAGATTGCGAACCCAAAGAATGACTACAACCTCAATCTTCCGCGTTACATCGACAGCGCAGATCCTGAAGATTTGCAGGATATAGACGGACACTTGCGTGGCGGCATCCCCGAATACGACATTGATGCGCTGGCTAATTACTGGAAGATTATGCCAGGCTTGCGCGCAGCACTGTTCAAGTCGTTTCGCTCCGGTTATTATCAGTTGCCGCTTCCCATTACTGAAGTGAAGAAAGCCATTTTTAGTCACGCTGAATTTACGGCGTTTCACGAATCGGCCACCTTGCTTTTTGCCAATTGGAAAAAAGCCAATGTGTCGCTACTCAATGGGTTTGCTCAAAACGGCCATCCCAAGTTGCTCATTGAAAACATTGCCGAAAGTCTCCTTGCCACTTTCAAGGCGGCACCACTGCTTGATGCCTACGATATCTATCAGCACATCATGGACTATTGGGCAGAAACCATGCAGGACGACGCTTATCTAATTTCTGCCGTTGGATGGCAGCAAGGCGCCCAGCCTCGGGAAATTTGCCAGATCAAAAACAAAGAAAGTAAACTTGTCTGGCCAGAGAAAGAAGATTTTAGGCGCGGAAAGCGTCGTTTCAAATCGGATCTTATTCCTGCCGAGCTTCTGATTGCCTGCTACTTCGGGAGCGAGCGAGATGTCATAACAGGCTTTGAATCCGAACTTGCCACCATTGAACAAGAGCTTGAGGAAAAGCGCGAGGAACAAAGTGGTGAGGACGGATTACTTACGGAAGTGATCGAGGGTGAAGGAGATAAGCAAAAAATCACCGTCAAGGGAGTGAAGGCTCGACTCAAAGAAATTGGTAAAGATCCTGATTGCGATGATGAGCGGCAGGCGATTCAAGACTATGCTGAGGTTCTGGATCGGCAAGCCACCATTAAAACCGGTCTTAAATTGGCACAGGAAGATTTAGAAAATAAGATAGCTGAGAAATACCCGAAACTCACCGAGAGTGAAGTCAAAACTCTTGTTGTGGATAATAAGTGGTTGGCCACAATTGCGGCTGCTGTGCAGGGTGAGCTTGACCGCGTCTCACAAACGCTCACCGGGAGAATCCGCCAGCTCGCAGAGCGTTATGAAACACCTCTGCCTAAACTGGAGGAATCAGTTGCTGAATTTTCCACTCGTGTTGAAGGGCATTTGAAAAAGATGGGGGCAGTATGGTGAAGTCCGGTTACAAACAGACCGAGGTTGGTGTTATTCCGGAGGAGTGGAGCGTTCGACCTTTACTCAGCACTGTGCGCATTGCAAACGGTCAAGTCAGCCCCAAGGTTGAACCCTATAAGTCCATGATCTTGGTAGCACCGGACCATATAGAGAGCTCGACAGGTCGATTACTTGCAAGGCAAACTGCAACAGAGCAACGAGCGATAAGCGGTAAATATGTTTTCGAGAGCGGCGACATTGTTTATAGTAAGATTCGGCCGTATCTGCGTAAAGCGATTCTTGCTAACTTTGTTGGGCTGTGTAGCGCAGATATGTATCCGCTCAAGCCCGCAGCCGATGTCTCTTCAGAATTTATGCTGTCTATTGTGTTAGGCTATCGCTTCTCAAAGTATGCCGAGTCAGTTTCTGTTCGTAGCGGCATGCCCAAGATAAACCGCATGGAATTGGCTGAGTTTTCTTTGGGACTCCCTCCTATCCCCGAACAACGCGCCATCGCTACGGCGTTGAGCGATGTGGATGGGCTGCTGGGTGCGCTGGAGCGGCTCATCGCCAAGAAGCGCGATCTCAAACAGGCCGCCATGCAACAACTCCTCACCGGCAAAAAACGCCTTCCTGGCTTTCAAAAAAAATGGGATGTGAAGCGGTTGGGAGAGGTGTTCTCCATTTCGGCAGGTAAGTCAAAGAGTGCTTACGTCGTGACTGATGGACACTATTGGGTGGTAGATATGGGGTCGGTTTCGAGAAGCGGACGCCTCATTGTCTCTAAAGGAACCAATTATCAAGGCGATTTCCTCAAGGTTGGTGATCTTGTGATGCCAAAAGATGACATTGGCGGCGGAAATATCATCGGCAAGGTGGGTTACATCGACGCGGACGATACTTATGTGCTTGGTGATCATGTTTATTGTCTGAAAGCAAATGTCGGTGATCCACTTTTTCTTTCTTATGTTATCAATGGCCACCAGACAAACATTGCATTGCGGAAGAAAGTAATCGGGTCCGCACAGCTCGGGCTTGGACGCAAGAGCGTTGAAGAACAAGAAATTCCGTTTCCACATTTATCCGAACAAACAGCCATCGCCGATGTGCTGTCGGACATGGACGCGGAGATTGTGGCGTTAGAGCAGCGGCGTGTTAAGACCCGCGCCCTCAAACAAGGCATGATGCAGGAACTGCTGACCGGTAAAACTCGTCTTGTCACTCCGGAGGTAAATTATGTCTAACAGGCCGCGCTCTGAGCTCTTAACCCAAAATCGCGTTGTTGCCTTATTTGCCGATAAAAACCATCCAGATTGTCTCGGCTATGAATATCTTGGAAATTGGCAGAAGCAGGAGAGGTGCCGAAATATCGAAACCGTTCTCCTCACGGACAATCTGCACAAACGAGGATACACGGATGCTCATATTTCGGCGGCACTTCAAAAACTGCTAACTGCTGCAGACAGCACAGGCATCACACTCTATCAGGCCAACATGCGCACCTACCAATTGCTGCGTTATGGTGTGCCCGTACAGGTTGCTGCCGGGAAGGCGCATGAAACGGTTCATTTGATTGATTGGGAGAACCCGGGCAAAAATGATTTTGGTGTGGCCGAAGAAGTAACGCTCAAGGGTGGGTATGAACGTAGGCCCGATTTGGTGCTCTACATCAATGGCATCGCTATCGGTGTGATCGAACTCAAACGCAGCTCCGTTGAAATTGGAGATGGTGTGCGTCAACTCATAACCAATCAGGAAGAAATCTTTAACAAAGGTTTTTTCTCAACCGTGCAATTTGTTTTTGCCGGCAGCGACTCCCAAGGTTTGCGTTATGGAACGACAGGTACGCCAGAACAATTCTTTGTTGAATGGAAAGATGAGACCGGTGCTCTTGGTCAAGATGCCATTGGTCGAGGTGAGTATTTAGATAAACCCCTTGCTCAGATGTGTAACAAGGGTCGTCTGCTCGATTTTATCAGGAACTGCATTATTTATGATGCTGGTCAAAAGAAAGTGCCCCGCCCCCATCAATATTTTGGTTTCAAGGCTGCTCAAGAAAGGATCCGTCTCAAAGAAGGTGGTGTGATCTGGCACACCCAAGGAAGTGGCAAGAGCATTCTGATGGTGCTCATCGCCAAGTGGTTGATGGAGTTTGATTCCGAGGCGCGCGTGCTTGTGGTCACTGACCGCGATGAACTCGACAAACAAATCGAGGGCGTGATGAAGAATGCTGGTGTGATTGGCGCAAATTCGCCATCACCGCGCATCACGACACGGGCTGAATTTGTTTCCAAAATTGGTGCCACAATGCCCCGCTTGCTTTGTGCCCTTGTTCACAAATTTGACCCGTCTGATTTGAAAGGCCCACCACCCGCACTTTTTGGGCGTTTCTATGTCTTTGTTGATGAATGCCACCGCACTCAAGGCGGCGACATGAACAAACAAATGAAACGATGGTTGGAAAATTCCATCTTCATAGGCTTCACTGGTACGCCTCTCTTGCGCAAAGACAAACAAACCACACGAAATGTCTTTGGTACCTACATTCACACCTACAAGTTTCACGAAGCCGTTGCGGACAAGGTGATATTGGATCTCAAGTATGAAGCCCGAAATGTGCCACAGCGGCTGACATCCCAGGCGGCCATTGATGCATGGTTTGAACAGAAAACAAAAAATCTGAATAATTTTCAGAAAGCCATTGTGCGCAAGACATGGGCAACTTTGGAAAAACTGATGAGTGCCGGTGAGCGCAAACAACGCATTGTCGCCAATATCATCGAAGACTTCACCCTCAAGCCGCGCCTCAACAATGACCGTGGCACAGCCATCCTTGTGGCGGCATCAATCTATGATGCGTGTCACTATTATCGCCTGTTCAAAAATACGACGTTTGGCCAATACTGCGGTATTGTCACGTCGTACGAACCCAATCACAACGCCATCTCCCGTGAGCCGGCCAACAGTGACGAACGATACAAGTTTGATACCTACACACAATACGTTCTCGAAAGCACACAGACGACCAAACAATACGAAGATGAAATCAAACGGCGTTTTATCGAGGAACCCGCGAATTGCAAATTATTGGTCGTTGTCAGCAAACTCCTGACAGGCTTTGATGCACCGTCATGTACCTATATTTACCTCGATAATGAACTTCATGATCACAATCTGTTTCAGGCCATCTGCCGGACAAACCGCCTGGATGGTGACGACAAAGACTACGGGTACATCGTGGACTACAAAGAGTTGTTTGGGGATGTGCAGGAAGTCGTTGCAATCTACAACTCCGACGAGCTGGACATCGACGAAGATGGCAACGGCGACAATAATGTCAAAATCAAGAACTGGCTCGAAGAAGGCCGAAAAAAACTCGATGTTGCCCGCGAGAGTCTGAAATACCTCTGTGGGCCGGTCCCAAGTCCGCGTGAAGTCGAGCAGTACCTACATTATTTTTGTGGGGATGCCAATGATCCGAATGCGTTAAACAACACGGAAGCATTGCGGATTGCTTTTTACAAAACGGTGGCCAGTTTTGTGCGCGCATTTTCAGCGATTTCCCAGGATTTATCAGAAGCGGGCTACTCCGCTGCCGAAATTACAACTCTCAACAACGAAGTCATTTTCTTTGCCGATATACGTGCGGCCATTAAACGGCATTCCGGAGAAGAGCTTGATATCAAACCCTATGAAGCGGACATGCGTCATCTCCTCAATTCTTACATTCAGGCTGACCCTGCGGATCCCTTGGGAACCTTGGATAATTACACACTTGTTGAAATGATTATTGAGACCGGTATTCACGATGCCATTGCAAGAAAACTCAACGAGAAAGGAAGGCTTTCAAAAAATGCCATTGCCGAAGGAATCATCAACAATGTCCGCAAGACAATCATCCGTGATCAGCTTACCGACCCAAGGTTTTACGAAGAAATATCCAAGTTGCTAGGCGATCTCATTGACCAAAATAGGGATAGTACCGAGGCGTATGAAGAATGGCTTAAAAAGGCAGAGGCGCTTGTCCATCGTATGGCAAAAAAGGATAACAAGGCAGATCATCCGCATGGGCTCAATGGGCATTCCAGCGCCATCGTGCTGTATAACAATCTTGCGCATATTGAAGCCGATACATTCCAATGTCCTGCAGACAATGATGAGCGGGCTGCATTGGCGCTTCAGATCGACCGTGCCATGAGGGAAAAAGCGCCGGCGGGCTGGAAGGGTGACGATATACGAGAAAAGCAGGTTTTGAATGCCTTGTTTCCGTTTTTGAACAGAGATCGGAAGGCAACACGGGCCGTATTTGAGATTATCAAGAATCAGCCGGGATACACATGATTGAAACCATCGAACTTGGAGATATTGCCATTCAGATGATCCGCAAGGACATTAAAAATGTCCACTTATCGGTCCATCCACCTGATGGCCGGGTCACGCTCTCCGCGCCCAACAACATCAGGACCGAGGTGGCGCGGGCGTATGCAATTTCTAAACTTGAATGGATTCGGCGACAACAGGTGATGCTTCTTGGCCAGGAACGGGAGTCACCGAGGAAGTTTGTTGAAAGGGAAAGCCACTATTTATGGGGCCGCAGACATTTGCTGAGCGTCGTTGAGAAGAATGCAAAACCGTCCGTGATTATCGATCATAAGCGCATTACACTTTGTGTGCGGCCTGGCAGCAATCATGTGAAAAAATCACAGGTCATGCACGAATGGCACAAAAAATTGCTTCATGAGTTTCTCCCACCTATAATTGCCAAATGGGAACATAAAATCGGGGTAAGAATTGCAGATTATTTTTTACAGCGTATGAAAACCAAGTGGGGTGGCTGTAACCCCAAAGCCGGGCACATTCGACTGAATACAGAATTGGTCAAAAAACCGAAGGATCTGGTTGAATATGTGGTCGTTCACGAAATACTACATCTTGTCGAACCCACGCACAGTGAACGGTTCTTGAAACTACTGGCTCATCACTATCCCACATGGCATGAAGCCCGTGCTGAACTTAATGAACTTCCTCTTGCGTCAGAGGAGTGGCGATAATGCTAGGGAGCAAGTAATATGACCATTAGCGATATCCCTCTCAAGTGCCTCCTTGGTTTATCAGATTGTACGGATGTAAATGCACTTCAAATTGTTGGTGTCTATGTGCGTTGGTTCGAAATGCTGAGCCTTGCTGGTATTGTTTTTGCGATAAGCCAATTCATAGAGAACAACAGGCTACGAACTTACATCCTCAAAAGGCGCAGAATTATATGGCCATTTTATGGTCTGATTTTCTTTTCAATATTGGCAGTTATAGTTGCTAATTTGCTTACCATGCCACTGATACAAGCAGAACCAATACCGTTTATTTCATACCCTGCCTTTTGGGAAATTCTAAGCCTGTTCGCATTTTCGATTGTATTGTTGGGACTTATCTTACTCTCAATGGCCCCCCGGATTTTTATACCGAAATTTAACCGAAGAAATTACGAGGACATTTGGAATATTGCTATGGAAGCCATCTTATATGACGGTTCTAATAAGGCTGTATCTGCCTTGTGCAAAATTATCTACGAGAATATCGATGCAATAATCCATTATGCCTCTCAATACGACAGATTTTGGAATATCAAAGGTAGCACATATAAATCACCTTACGAAATGAGAAGGGTAAAGGAAAGAAATATTCCTCTTATAGCAACATCTGTTCAACTGATCGAAGAATTACTTTCTCACGACGTCTTCTGTAAATTTATTGCTCAACGAAACCTAGCCTTGGTAATGCGATTGATCGATTCAGCCGAAAAAGCAAAACTATGGCATTCATGTGGCTATTTTTTCTTTAACAATATGTTCAAATGGCTTTTTGAGGACCCAGAAAGTCTTCTCTCGCAAGAACTTAAGGGTAGCGGAACCAGTTACAGCCAACCTTTATCAAACCATGCCTTTAAAGCTTCCGGTATTATTTCACACTACAGAATCTTTCAGTCGTATGATTCGAGACTTGATAAATTAAAACCAGAAACTATCAAAAAGGTATGCCATGGGCTGGAGTTGGCGCTAAAAGAATATTTCAGCGAGGAGCAACTCACTTGGCATGCCGATGCGCCCAATAGAGCATTGAGTGTTACCTTAAAAGGTCTATCTGGAATCGTCTCAAGTATTTGCATGTCTCTTGTTGGACTAAAACAGGAAACATGGAGAAATCCCTATTCTGAAGTTTTTAGTGCAATATCGTTCTTCTTCGCTCATTCACTTCCCAACGCTCTTCCCGACAATGAGGACAATCTTGCTGAGGACGATAAACAGATGAATGACAGAAGTTTGCTCAAGGGCGTAGTCGACGCCATTTTTGACTATCTTGAGGGTCTTTCATGGCTAACAAATACGGAATATACCCGCCATGAATCGAATCACCTATTTTGGGTATTGTGGTCAAACCAAGAACAGATAATCGTCGGTAAGTTAAGAACAGCTCTATTTGAAAGAATCAAAGAAAGAGTGAAAGAGAACAAGGGGCTCCACTATCCACCACTAATAAGGCTGCTTTTGGATGTTTATGGGTTCCGTTTTCGTTCTATCCAGGCTGACAATCCAATTGGTGAATATATTCAGAACGAATTTTATGAAGACGTAGCAGAATTAGCTCTGAAAAATGAAAAAAACGCAAAATACTTTCTTCCCTCACATTGGAAATGTAATTTTATAGAGAAAACGATCAGAACCGACAAAGACCAGAACATATATCCTAGTTTGTAACCCCGTTATGTAGATTTCGCTGAACCATTAACCAATATCACTGCAACTTCTGAAGACAGCACTTATAATTCCCGCGACACAATACACAATTCACCCCTCCACCTCCCGCATCAATCGCCGATACTCACAAAACTCACAATCTAAATGCGCTTCGGGGATTGTGTTGGCGGTAAGACAACGGTGGGCGTCGATGATGGCGGGCTCCACCCAGCCTGCGTGGCCAGCGTAGGGGAGTAGTTGGATGTTGAAGTTGAGGGTGCTATCAAATCTGTCCAAATCCTTCCGCCCATTCGCATACACAAAGTAGCCGGTGTCTTGCACATCGTATCCCATGCCGCGCAGGATCCACTGATAGATTTCCATCTGACGTTTGTAACTGTCTTTCCAGTCGTCATCGAGGCTGACTTCGCCGTCTTTGCTGGTGGCTTTGTAGTCGACGACGATCAGTTGATTTGCGGGAGTAACCCACAAGTCATCAATGGCGCCGGTGATGATCAGGTTGGTGGGATGGTGGTGATAGGTGAGGCCTTTGAAATTCGCGCGCCAGATATCAAGATCGCTGTGCTGGAACGGAACGGCATCCACGCCATGCGCCTTCATCAACGGGTGCGGCTCGCCCTTGGCGCGGTACACATCAAATTCCTTTTTGAGTAAGGCATCAACGGCCGAATTGAGTGTGAAGCCCGGCATGGACGGACGATCGATGCCCAGTCGTCGATCCAGATAAAAGCAGCGCGGACATTTGATGAAATTCTCCAAACGCGACCGGCTGAGCTTGAATGGCTTAGGGGATGCGGGGTCAAACAGGTTCTTGTCTCTGCGCTTAAAGGCCATGGGCGCTCATTATATATACTGTCCAACGTCTTCACACCAACTGTTCATTTCTGATCACTAAATTCTACCCAACCCACATATAACACCCCCTGACGCTGGTATAGTTTTTGCTGAACCTCCTGCTTGAAATGTTGTCCATAACCCAATAGGAGGTTCGGCATGGATGCAAAGATTGCGATATTCAAGGGTAAGGGTGTGCGGAAGATCATTCACAATAATGAGTGGTGGTTTTCGATTGTGGACGTCATTGAGGTCCTGATTGACAACCAAAGGCCCCGTAAATATTGGGCGGATCTAAAGGTGAAACTCATTAAAAATGAAGGGGTTACTGAACTGTCCGATAAAATCGGACAGTTGAAATTGCCAGCTCCAGATGGCAAGTTACGGGAGACAGACTGCGCTAATACTGAAACCGTGTTCCGCATTATCCAATCCATTCCTTCCCCCAAGGCCGAACCTTTCAAACGATGGCTGGCCAAAGTGGGGTATGAACGCATTCAGGAAATTGAAGATCCTGAACTGGCCACCAAGCGCACGCGCGTACTCTACAAGCTCAAAGGTTACTCCGATGACTGGATTGAAAAGCGCATGCGGGGAATCGCCATCCGCGAAGAACTCACAGATGAATGGAAAAATCGCGGTGCCCAAGAGCAAAAGGACTATGAAATTTTGACTGCTGAAATTTCAAAGTCGGCTTTCGGCGTGACGCCCAGCGAATATAAAGAGCTAAAAGGTCTCGAACGGGAAAACCTACGGGATCACATGGATGACTTTGAACTGATTTTTACCATGTTGAGTGAACGTGCCACGACAGAGATTCATAAAAATGAAGATTCCAAGGGAATGCCAAAGCTCAAAAGTGATGCCCAGGCGGGTGGTGCCATTGCGGGAAGCGCGCGCGAACAGCTCGAAAAGCGGCTGGGTCGTTCTATTATTTCGAAAGCGAATTATTTGCCAGGGGCAAAACCGAAAATTAAAAAACCATAATCCTTTCCCAGACAACTCTTCCCAAACCCGCGCCAAATCTGCTAGGCAGGGCGCCTGATCAATCACAACCGGAGGCGCATATGCTCATAGATGTTGGCACACCAGAATCAATTAATCTGTTCTATAAAATCGCACACGCCGCATACGACCGCCAGAGTCAGCCGTTTATGTGGGAAAGTCAGCAATGCCTGGACAATGGCGATGTCCAAACGCAATTTCAGTTGCCCACGGGTTGGGTTGTCACCAATACCCGTAATGCCGATGGACGCGTTCAAAACTTCCAATACACCACATATGTTCAAGGCAAAGAAACAACCATTGAAACAGAACTCACTTCACCAGTTGTCTGGAAGCCGGGAATGCCTGGGGTTCATGCAGTTCATCGTCTGTGGCGTGATGGCAATCTGCTCATTTCAGCAGGCGGGGACGGCACAATGCTTATGGATTTTGAAGTGGCGGGGCAGCGTTTACCACATGAGTCGCTGGCGACAAACATGGCAGTTGTGGCATTCGAAGAAAGCATGAAAGAGGTGTTTGGTCTTAAAGAGCGCCCCAGTTACCACCCCTTGGTCATTCCCCTTGCGGTCAATTACCCAGTCAGATGTGCTTTTGCGTGTGTCATGTAATTCGCATTATTCACGCCGCTAGCTTAACATCCCAGCCGCCACGGTGGGGGATAAAATTGGTTTGACGCTCTCTGCTGTTTTAAAAATAAACATCCCTGTTCAAAATGGCGACACATCTGCTAAGCACGCCGCATGATAAACAACGACATTTTACGACGATTCCGGTATGCGCTCGACATCAGTGATTCCGCCATGATTGAAATGTTTAAGTTGGGTGGGCACAAAACCGACAAAGCGGCGCTAAACGCCATGCTCAAAAAGGAAGAAGACGCCGGTTATGTGGCCTGTAACGACGCGCTCATGACCGCGTTTCTGGATGGGCTGATTCTGAAAAAGCGGGGCCCCCGCGAAGGCTCAGCCGCGCCGGCCAAAGCAGGCGATACACGTCTGCGCAATAATGTGATTCTCAAAAAAATGCGCATCGCGCTCAACTTGAACGAAGACGACATGCTCGCCATCATGAAGCTGGCCGGTGTGGTCATTTCCAGTTCCGAACTCTCCGCGCTCTTCCGCCGCAAAGACCACAAGCACTACAAAGAATGCGGCGATCAATTCCTGCGCAATTTTATTCAGGGGTTAACGATAAAAAATCGCGGTGAAAAAGAATGAAAATGCGCTTAACAGTCATGTTGCTATTGTTTGTTGTTGCTGGTGTTGGCCATGCTCAGGCGCCAGTCGCGGTGCCACTGCAGCCGTTCACAATTGAAGCGTTCGATGAAAATCAGTTTTATCAATTTGTAAAAGTATTTTCCAGCATGCGCGGTCCGCTTCGCAGTCAAATCCTTAAAGATCGCAAAGATGATTTTAAAAATGCAGATCCGCTAAAATATGTCACAAAAATTAAAGACGAGCCCAAAGTGCAAGCTATGCTCAAGGACAACAACTTGACGTGGAATCAATTCACAATGCTGATGGGCAATATTTTGATTGCATATTTAAATGTGCAGCCCAAATCTACAAAACTGGCTACCATGCAGCGGTTGGCAGATTATGGTTTAGGGGTTTCTGGCGACGAGATTGTGAACACACATCTAGAAGTGCTCAAAACCATGCCGATCACGCCTGAGGGGGTTGCTCTCGCCGGTTTGTTGTTGGATCAAATTGTTAAAATTCCGGAACAAAATATAAATATTGTCAGGAAAAAATCACGAACACTAGATCAACTTTTCTATACGCGCTTCTGGCGCGGGAAACTGTAGTTAAGCGGCCTCTGCATCATTCAGTAAATCAATTGCAACGTGAGCGTGCTTATTCATGGCGCTAATGAATTCCACAATCTTGGCAATGCTTGGAATCGCGCGTGCCTGCTCATACTGGGCATAAGCATGCTTGGATACGCCCAAGCGATCTGCCACTTGTTGAATGCTCAACCCACACTTGGCACGCTGTCCTTGCAGCATGCGCGCAATTAGATATTTGTCATCTGCGGCATTTTTGGTCTGAACAATCACACGATTTTGGGGTAGCAGAGACACAGCAACTGAAAATCCTTTGCGGTCTATAATCATCTCTAAGGCATCCTTAATCATGAACAGGGCATCTTTTCTGGATTTTCCCTGTGTATGTACGTTTAGAGCTGGGACGTCGATGGGCCAATATCTTCCTTGTTTAAATACACGTCCTTCAAATTTGATACACATGACATCCTCCTATTTTTTGCGCGCCGGGTTTTGTTCTGCAATCTTCACAATACCACCTCCGGTAAACTCGTTAATCTCTTTGTGTCGTGGTACAGCCGTCTGAATGTCACCATTGGTCCATACCTCATGACGACTTCCTTGCCGTAGCAACCACCAGCCATTTTGTACTAGTTTTTTGATAATGTTCTTCTTTTTCATATGGTATATATATCTATATACATCGTCAAGTTCTATCTCTTGAGCAAAAATGCGCCTAATGCCGTGATTAGCAAAAATAGTGCCAGCGGAAGAGGTGGGAATTAATGCGGATAGAGCTTCTTGGGTGTCGCAAATTTGGACAGTCGTTGTTCAGTATCGCGTCAAAAATTTCAAAACCGCTGATTGATTCCGTCAGCTATTCCCGCTATGTGGCCCATTCGATTAAAAGGAGACTATATGAAAAAATATCTGCCGTTGTTGATTGTTCCGTTAATGATGGGGCTCACGCATTGCGGTCGCCAATACGCCAAGGGTGAATATGTTGACCCCAACATGGTGGTGTTGCGCAGCGATAAATTCGTCGAAGCCGATCTGCAGCAAATCGCCAAACGCCTTGCCGATTCACTCACCGCAAGTGCTGCTGCCAGTGGCAACCCCACAGCAATTCTAAGCGCCATGACCAACGAAACCGATGAGCACATCGACATGAACGCGCTCACCGACAAAATTCAGGTGCTGCTAGCCAAGTCGGGCACGCTGCGTTTGGTGAATGCCAAAATGCGGCCAGCCGTTGCCGAAGAATACAACTACGAAGCCTCGGGCTTTGTTGACCCGGCGACTGCCAAGAAAAAGGGCAAGCAGTTGGGCGCGCAATATCTCATCTCGGGTCGCATTGCGTCCATCAAGCAACCAGTGGGTCGCCAAGAATACGTCTATTATAAGGCCATGTTGGAAATGACCGACATCACCACCAACATCATTGCCTGGACGGACGATGTGGAAATCAAAAAACACTTCCGCAAAAAGTTCACCGGTTTTTAATTCATGAAATCTGCGATTGCACTGGCCATGCTCGTGCTGTCGGGTTGCGCCACGTATAGCTATCAAGCGCGGCCCAGCCTCAACGATTATTCGGCAGGGCAGTTTAAGCAGGCCGCCGAACAGCACAAGTCGGTGAGTGCGGGGCATGTGAACCGCCTGCTCTATCTCATGAACCAAGGCATGATGGAGCACGCAGCGGGGGACTACACAGCATCGATTCACACGATTGCAGATGCCATTGATCGCGCCGAAGAATTTTCCAAAAATAGTGTGGGGGCCAATGCGGCGTCGATTGCGGCAAACGATTCCGTCATGCCGTATCGCGGCAGTCTGGCCGATCAACTCTATTTGCACACAATTCAAATGCTCAACTATGCCGCGCTCGGCGATTGGGTGAACGCCATGGTCGAAGTGCGCCGCATTCGCACCATCGCGCCCAACTTGTACGATGCATCGTCCAAGCGCCAATACTTGCAAGATCCATTCATTAATTATGTAAGCGCGCTCTTTGCAGAAGCCACGGGCAACCCCAACGATGCATGGATTGATTACAAACGTGCACTCAATCTCACACCGCAGCCGCCGCAATTGCAAACCGATGTCAGTCGCGCCGCGGCGCGCTCAGGCTTGGCGGGGCAAGATGCCGCGCTCTTTGGCAGCACACATGCCACGATCATTGTGGTGGTGGAAGGGGGCGAATCGCCGGCCAAGGTGCCGTTGGATGCACCTGTTTACAATGGCGAATTGGTGGACGCTTCACAATACGCGGCCAACACAGTGCAGTTGCTCACCATTCCCACCTATGTCGATCGTGCGCCGGGGCCGCGTCACATGACCGTTGTGCTCGATGGTAAATCTGCGGGAACGGTTCAGCCGCTCGACGATGTCGGGCGCGCGTTGCGTGGAACATTAAACGACGAAATGCCCGGCATTGTTGCGCGCAGCGTTGCGCGACTTGCAGCCAAGGCAGCTGCAAGTGAAGCGGTCGCTGAAAAAGTGAATAAGGATTTGGGTCTTTTGATGGGCGCACTCACCATTGCCACCAACACAACGGATTTGCGCAGCTTTGAAACCTTACCCAAATATTTTGCGGTGTATCGTGCCGCTATCGCGCCGGGCTTCCATGATGTATCAGTCAATGTCGCTGGCGCATCAGACATACCGCTGGCGTCTCAAGAATTTTCCGCAGGTAAAACCTATTTGTTTGTGCGGCGTGTGATTCGGTAGTAAGGGAAATCGGTATGTGGACATGCCCGATGCATCCCCAAATTCAGCAAGACCATCCTGGACCGTGTCCCATCTGCGGCATGGCGCTCGAATCAACGGCTGTTGCCGAAACTACATCACATCACGACCACGCTGAACTCAACGACATGAGTCGTCGCTTTTGGGTAACACTCATTTTAACGCTCCCTATTTTTTTAAGCACCATGCTCGAAATGGTTCACATCAGCATGCCGTTTTCCATGCGCCTTCAAGGTATTTTGCAATTTGTGCTGGCAACACCTGTAGTCGTCTGGGGTGCCGCGCCCATCTTTCAACGCGGTTGGCGTTCGCTGCAAACACTGCAACTCAATATGTTTACGCTCATCATGCTGGGAGTGGGCGTGGCCTATGCCTATAGTGCCGTGGCGCTTTTTGCGCCGGGCATTTTCCCACCATCGTTTCAAGATGCCGTTGGCAATGTCGCACTTTATTTCGAAGCCGCAACCGTGATCACCGTTTTGGTGCTGCTCGGACAAGTGTTAGAGCTGCGGGCGCGCAGCAAAACGGGGGCAGCGATTCAAGCATTGCTACAACTCTCGCCCAAAACGGCGCGACGTGTGCTGCCATCGGGTGCTGAAGAAGATATTTCAATTGATGCGGTGCAGGTGGGTGATCTTCTGCGCGTGCGACCTGGTGAAAAAATTCCGGTGGATGGTCGCGTGGTCGAAGGCACGAGTGCTATTGATGAATCCATGGTAACAGGCGAATCCATGCCGGTAATGAAAGCGGCAAACGATGCCGTGATTGGCGCCACAATTAATGGCACCGGTCTTTTGCTCATTCGTGCTGAACGCGTGGGTGCCGATACCGTGTTGTCGCGCATTGTGAAAATGGTATCAACGGCGCAGCGTAGTCGTGCGCCCATTCAAAAGGTGGCGGATACTGCTGCCAAATATTTTGTTCCCGCCGTAGTCGCTGTTTCAATCATTACATTTGTGGTGTGGGGCGTGTGGGGGCCAGCACCTCGCTTTGCACACGCCATCATTAATGCGGTCGCTGTTTTAATTGTGGCGTGCCCATGCGCATTGGGGCTTGCAACACCTATGTCTATCATGGTGGCCATGGGGCGGGGTGCGCAGATGGGCGTGTTGTTTAAAGATGCCGAAGCAATCGAAGTCCTGCGATCTGTGGATACATTGGTCTGCGATAAAACAGGAACGCTCACCGAAGGTAAGCCGCGTCTTGTGTCGATTCGGTCAGCAGAAGGATGGACGGATGTCGATGTATTAAAATTCGCAGCCAGTTTAGAGCGCGGCAGTGAACATCCTTTGGCGGCAGCCGTGGTACAAGCCTCAACCGATCAAAAAATTGAACTGCTACCAGTGAGCAATGCGCAATCCATGACGGGTCAAGGCATTACGGGAACGGTGGCAAAACAAAAAATTGCGTTGGGCAGTATTACCTATATGAAAACGCAAAGTATGGATTGGCATCGTTGGGAATTTATAGCCAACGAGTGGCGCCAAGAAGGTAGAACGGTTGTGGGTGTTGCAGCAGACGGGCGCATGATCGGACTTTTGGGGATTGCAGATCCCATAAAGTCAACTGCGGCCGCTGCCATTGCGGATTTACATCGCAGTGGTGTGCGCGTGATCATGCTCACAGGGGATAATGCTATAACAGCGCGCGCAGTTGCCAAGGTGTTGGGTATTGATGATGTGGTGGCCGATGTGCTGCCGGATCAAAAGGCAGAAGAAGTTAAACGTCTGCAAGCCAAAGGGTATATTGTGGCTATGGCTGGCGATGGCATTAACGATGCACCCGCGTTGGCACAAGCCCAAGTGGGCATTGCAATGGGCACTGGTACCGATGTGGCCATGGAAAGTGCGGGCGTGGCACTTGTGGGTGGCGATCTTCATGGCATCGCGCGCGCACGTCGTCTCAGTCAACAAACCGTTCGCAACATCCGTCAAAATCTTTTCTTTGCATTTATCTATAATACATTGGGCGTGCCAATTGCGGCGGGCGTGCTTTATCCCATGTTTCACATGCTGCTTAGCCCCATGATGGCTGCGGCTGCCATGAGTTTAAGCTCGGTTTCGGTGATTATAAATGCGTTACGACTCCGGCGGGCGTAACATGTGACTTACCAAAATTTTGGAAAGTAGGCGCCAGTCCTTTTGCGATAATCATTGTAAGTCGGAAACACGCTCATCAGCTTTCGTTCTTCAATTGATGCGCGCACCCGTTGTGCCACTAGCCATCCAACCAAGAGCACCATATTCAATCGACTGGGGGAGCCCAAAAAAATCCCAATAGTGGCGATGCTTTCGCCCACATATACAGGGTGTCGAATATACCGATACAATCCATGCTGCACCACATGCCGCGCCTGTGTCATGATGCTAAACGCCCGACCCAAATAAAGAAAACCAACCAGTGCGATAAGGTGCCCCAAAACCAGAAATAAGAACGCAGCTAGTTCCCATGAAATTGTTTTGGGAGGATTGTGAATCCAACTTGCTGGCAAAAATAGTAAACGATGGGTTTCCAAGAGCGATGGTGGCATTATTGCACAAATCAATGGAAGGAGGGTTTCGCGTAAACCTTTGGCACGCATGACTGGATTAGCACGTGACAGGTAAGCAATAATAAAAAATGCAAACAATCCCATTACGAGCGTCCAATTAATCCATGACATAATTTGAAGGTGGCTTTCAAAACCAATGTTGGCGTCCAGGCGTTGGTAGAATTGATAGCGAATATAGATGATATAGAAGCTGACACCCAACATCCGTGCAATCAAGTCACTGACAAAATGAATCTTTCCGCGTCGGTAGCAGGTCAGCAAATAGACATTGGCAATAATAATCAGAAGGAGAAGTACAAGATGCAATACCATGGTTAGTTTTCCACTTGGCCAATGCCATTTAAGGATACTCCTGCGACGTACCAGTCAAAATCATGCTTCTGGCAAAGGTTTATTGCATCTTGAATCAATGGTGATCCTGGTTTGCCATATAACACAACGAATGCGGGCTTTTTGAAGCGCTTGCGAAATGCGATAAGAGCATCTTCTTTGATACGTCGATCGTCTTCAGGTGTGGCTTCGTAGGTTTTGGTAGCAAAGTTGTATCGTGTGTATACATCTTCTGCCAAAGCCCCCGTTATAATGTTCCCAATATCAGGTAGAATTGGAAACCCATTGTTGGGAATGATGCCTAGCTGAGGGAATTTTTTGTGAATTGATTTGATGAGGTCCACCAGTGCAGCACGTGATCCTTGATATAGATTAGGATTTTTTTCTTCCAAATAGAGGGGTACATCAATGGTATCCAAAAAGATCCCGGTGAATCCCTGGCTTACAATCTTGGGGATTAATGTGTTCATAAGCAACTGCCGCCATGCTTTAGCGCGCACATCTACCCGAAATGCACCCGGCCAGTCAGGGTTGGGCTCCACCAGCCATGAAGCCCCTTTGACTTGGGCCCACCAGGATCGGGTGTTATTCACTTCACCAATACTGATATATGCAAATAGTTTTGTGGAAACCTGTTTGAATTGTGATGGCGAAATATTGTCGGGGTCAACAATGGCAATGGATACGGTGGCAATTTGAGAAGGTGCAATAGTTGAACCATAGTCAATCAGCCAAGGTGTTATGGCTCTTGCGTATGCGCCAACCGAAATACCCAATAACAGTAACAAAATAATTCCTTTATTCATCATCGTGTTATATGCACTCCCATCATGGCTCTAGCACAACTACTACATGATGTGGAAGCGTTGAGTTACCCCGAATATCGGGCGCGCCATCTTTTTACAGCAAAATTGCGCTTGGTTATTTTTCTGTGTTTTTGGTTTTTATATGTCTCAGCATTTAAAGATGAGTTGGCTAGTGTTGCACCCGTAACCGCTACAATTGCGATCAGCTTTATCTTTACGGTATTTGCCTATTACCTCATTATCGCGCGTGGCAAAGTCATCTTGGCAATGGGGGTCGAAGCTATTGCCGATGTGGTCGCCATTTCAGCCGTGGTGTATTTAACCGGTGGCATGACCAGTGATTTTTTTACACTCTATGTTCTCTACAGCATTTCGGCTGGGGGATTCTATAACTACCGAGTTGCGCTGATAGCTGCAATTGCTTCAGCTATTGCCTACATAGCGATGTTCATTTCATTGTGGGCAGGGTGGTTACCGACGCTTGTTATTTCCTCTTACGAAGGACACCACGGTACTTTGGAGCAAGCGCATCCCTGGGTACATCCATTACTTTTACTTCTATTGTTGGGAGGGGCTGTTTACGTCACTTATGTTGCGCATGGCTTTACTCAGCGTCGCGAACGCATGCTCGAAGAAAAAAATCGTGAGCTGGCCGCTTTGCACCGCATGAGTAACAGTATTCGTAGTGCCAGTCCATTGCCAGAAGTAGCTGATCGTGTACTTAACAGTATGTTGTCGGGTCTGGATTTTAGTCTCTGTTTGCTCATGCTGCTGGACAAAAAGACCAATCGTTTGGTGTGTTATCCGCCGCGTAATCATCCCATGACACGTAAGGCAGAAGCACTGTTGGGTTTTTCGCTGAGTGAACTCTATATCCCACTTGAACGACTTAACAGCACTGACATCGTCAAGTTTCATCGCAGCCTCTATCAATTGTCTGAAGGCATCGAACCTGCGCTCACGCCAGAACAAGCAGATGCCATTCAAGGCAAGTTGGGCTTACAGGTCATGGTGACATTACCCCTCATTGTTGAAAACGATGTTATTGGAACTTGTATTGGTATGACCACCGCACCATTGATTGAAGATCACCTCCTCTCCACACTTGAAGTTTTTGCCAATCAGTCTGCGCTATTAATTCAAACCACCATGCTGATCGAAGAACTCAAGACCAAGAACACTGCATTAACTGAGGCCAACCGTGTGAAGAGTGAGTTCTTGGCAACCATGAGTCACGAACTTCGTACACCACTGACTGCCATTATCGGATTTTCTGAACTATTATTAGAAGGTGTCATGGGTGAGCTAAATAATGAGCAGCGAGACAGTCTGCGTGAAGTGCTTAATAATGGCACCAGTCTTCTCGATCTGATCAACAACTTGCTTGATTTTGTGAAGGTGGAATCTGGTAAAATGGGTCTTAATTATCAGCGGTTTACGCTTCCAGATCTGATTGATCGCCTACGTCGTGGGTTGTGGCCACTCATTCAGCGCAAAGAGTTGAATTGGGAAATCCATGCACCAGATAATTTGCCGCCACTGAATGCGGATGAAAAACGTATGCAGCAAGTCTTGTTGAACCTGGTGAGTAATGCCATCAAATTTACACCAGACAAGGGCACAATCAGTGTGCATGTTAATCGCGTACCACATTTTTCCCAGTTATCTCAAGTTGCACAACAGCACTTGGAGTCAAAGAAGGACAGCAATGATGCATTTTTTGTAATTTCAGTGCGGGATACTGGTATTGGAATCTCTCCAGAAAATTTGGAACGTATCTTTGAGATGTTCAAGCAGATTGATAGCTCAATTAGTCGTAGTTATGAAGGTACCGGATTGGGCTTGGCTCTGGCCAAGCAGTTGGTTGAATTGCATGGTGGCACCATTTGGGCTGAAAGTGAGCTGGGCCATGGTGCCACTTTCATCTGTATCCTCCCAAGTAGTGGTAATTAGGTTGCCTTTTCTAACCTGGTTTGTTAGATTCCGACCCGAATTGTCTGATAAATAATTGTTTTTAACCAGGCCCATGGGGCTGTTGAGGGGGCGACGTGAGCCCCCACAAAGGTTTGGGGATGGAGGCTTTGCTTAAGCAGTGGACGTGGGTCGCCAAGGCCTTGGCCGTCTTAATGGTGGCCTACTTTGCAGCAAAAATTACCAATGTTTATGTTGGGAAATTGCTGGAGGTGAGGCGATCTATTGGCATGGTGAGTCCAACAGTAAGTGCAACAGATACAGATGCTACGCACAGCGAGTCCGATTTTGAAGTTATTGTTCAGCGCAATATTTTTGATTCAAGTGATGAGCCTGTGGCTGAGGGTGAGGCGGGTTCAGAAAATGGTGGCGGCACAACAGTTCCGACAGGGGAGGCCTCCAAGACAAGTTTGGGGATCAAGGTTTTGGCCATTATGATGATTGGGGATGGCAAAGATTCGCGATCCAGTACCACCGTTGGTATGAATAATGCGACTGATGCCTACGCCGTTGGACAAGAAATGACGGTTGCATCAAATGTAAAGTTGGTTCAAGTCAAACCGAATCGTATTGAGTTTGTAAATGGTGGGCGCTTGGAATATGCCGAACTGGATATGGGGCTGGGGGACAATATTTTTGGTCCGCCCAAAGAATCATCGGGTTCTGTTGTCTCAGCTGAAAAGACAGAAGCACCGGGCCCCCAACCAGGTGGCGTTGCTAAAGTTAGTGATAATAAATTTGCGATTGATCAACGGGAAATTGACAATGCGTTGGCCAATCCCGAACTATTGTATACTGAAATTCGTGCAGTTCCGAACTTTGAAAATGGTAAAGTCAGTGGTATGAAGGTGTTGTCGATTAAGCCAGGATCATTATTTAGTAAATTGGGCATTAAGCGGGGTGACGTTCTCCAACAAATTAATGGTTTAGATCTAGACGTGAAGCAAGGCTTCCAGATATTTGCGCAATTGAAAGACCAAAAGAATTTTAATATGAACCTTCAACGCGATGGGAAGAAGACCACACTTGAATATGAAATTCGCTAAGGGTTTAAAAGGCTATATTGTTTTTGGTATTATTTTCCTCGCCACATCGGTGTGCGCGCAGGTCCCGTCGGAGTCGGGTGATGACACACTACCGTTGCCGAGTAGTGCGCCTGCAGGACCGGAAAGTGCTGTACCAAATACAAATCCAGCAGGTGGTCCTGTTGCAAATCGACCGTCACTCCCAACAGCGCCTGGATCGCAAGCCCCAGTAGACCCCCATGCGCCTCCTGTTTCTACTGGTACAGATGAAAATGGGGAGACATTGGTGCGTTTAAACGTACAGGACGCAGATATTCGGGACATTATTAAGCAAATCAGCTTGGCCACTGATCGTAACTTCATTTTGGATGATGCTGTAAAAGGGAAGATTACGATTATCTCGCCAAAGCCCGTGACCAAGGATGAAGCGTATCAGACATTTCTATCAGCACTGATGATGTCTGGGTTTACGACAGTGAAGGGGCCAGCAGGGGTGATTAAAGTGGTGCGCTTGAAGGATTCAATTACATACCCAATCCCCACTCACGTTGATAATACACCATACACCGATAGCTTTGTTACACGTCTCATTCAGCTGAATAATATTGGTGTGGTGGATATGATGAATGCCATCAAGGCGCTTGTCTCCAAAGATGGTAATATTTATGCTTATCCAGCAACCAATACATTGATTATTACCGATTCTGGTACCAACATTGATCGCCTAATGAAAATCATTAAAGAACTCGATCAAGAAGGACCTCAACAGGTGATGGAAATTATCCCTGTGCGAAATGCCTTGGCGCGCGATGTTGCACAGACCCTTACCACACTGTTTAAGCAAGAAAAGCAAAAGGCGCCGGCCAAGCCAGGTGAATTAGAAGAATTAGATGAAGTGAGTAATATCCTGGCTGATGAACGTACAAATGCAATTATAGTATTGGCCAGTAAGCGTGCGATTGAAAAGGTTCGTGGTATTGTTGCACGTTTGGATGCGCGTGTCGCTGCGGGACAAGAGGGTAAGATTCATGTCTACTATCTGCGCTATGCCAAAGCTAAACAGCTTTCTGAAACATTGGCGGCAATCACATCGGGCGCAGGCCAAAAACCTGCAGGCGCGGGCGCCAAGAGCGCCGCACCGACAATTGCTGAATTTGAAGGTGGTATCAAGATTGGTGCTGATGAATCGACCAATGCATTGATTGTTACTGCGTCGGCTAAAGACTTTCAAACCTTGATTGATCGTGTGGTGTCCAAGCTCGACGTGCCACGACGTCAGGTTTATATCGAAGCAGTAGTGATGGAGCTTACACTGACGCGTAACAAAAGTTATGGCGTTTCAGGGGGTGGTGGTGCAGGCGGTTCGTCGATTGGATTTGGTCAGACCTTTGGTGCCACATCTCAGTTTGCATCGTCAGTTCTTGGTGCACCGTCCTTGTTGGGTGGCTTGATTAGCTCACGTACCACAACACTCAATCTTCTGAATGCAGATGGTACTACCAAGGCTGTGAGTGTGCCGGCTTTCACAGCGTTTTTAACAGCTATTCAGACTTATGGTGATGCAAACATTGTATCAACACCGAATATCCTGACAGTGGAAAATGAAGAAGCCATGATCGAAGTCAAACATGACAAATATATTCCATCTGCAACACCTGCATCGGCCACATCAGCTGTTTTAACCCAGTCGTATACCTCTAAGGAAGTGGGATTAACATTGAAGGTAACACCTCAAATTAGTTCCAATAATCAGATTTTATTGGCGGTCGATGAAGAGCTCTCAAACTTTGGTGAAGATCAAGCATTTCCAGGCGGATACAACCTACCAACAACGCGCAAGCGTCATGTAAAGACATCTACAGCAGTATCAGATGGTCAGACAGTGGTGTTGGGTGGTTTGATGGAAGATACATCAACCAACACTGTTCAAAAGGTGCCTATTTTGGGTGATATTCCACTACTGGGCTTTTTGTTCCGTCAGACAGATAAAAAAATGTCTAGAAATAATCTGCTGATCTTTTTGACACCGCACATTATGGATGATGCGACCGACTTCTCGCGCATTCTTCAACAAAAAATCGATCAGCGGAATCGCTTTGTGGAACAAAACTACGGCAAGAAGCAACGTGAAATTATTCGCAGTACCATTAAGAATCATCGCGAAGACTTGCTTGAGTTTAAAGAAGCATCTGACTTGTTGCCAGACACAACATTTAAGAACACCGCCAATCAGGTAGGTGACCCTTTCCCAAAAGTACAAACTCAAGCCCCAGCACCAGCGGCAACAAAAGCAATTCGGACGCCGCCATCCGTTAAGCAGGTTGCACCCGTGACACCACCGCCATCGTCAGGGGTCATTACGGTGCCGTCGCTAACGCCAGGGGCACCAAGTGCCACACGTCAGGATATGTCCCCTGTGGCGCCACCTGTAACAAAGGTGGCACCAACGCCAACCCCAGCACCGACGGCCACGCCCGTCAAGCCGACTGGCAAAGTCAACGAATTGAATCTAACCTATTGATTTAGATGCTTGTCCCGCCATAATCGCCCATGCTATAGTGCATCTATTATATAGGTTATATCAGTGGGTATGGGGGAGTGGGGATGGAAGACCGAAGTCTAGGGGCAATTCTACTCGAATCAACATCGTTAACAGAAGCTCAGCTGGAGCAGGCCCTGATGGTACACCGTGAAAAGGGCATCAAGCTGGGTGATGCATTGGTGCAGCTAAAGTTTCTCCGTAGTGAAGATATCCTGAAAGCACTTTCCATACAGATGGGTTTACCCTACGAAAATCATGTACGTGGTGAAGACATTCCGCACGATTTAATTGAAACACTGCCTATCAACTATGCCAAAAAAAATGAGGTTGTACCGTTGCGCCGTGAACATGGGGCAATCGTTGTCGCCGTTTCGGATCCCAGTAATTACAATGCGCTGGATGATTTGCGCATGATTTATGGGTCTCGTATCAAGCCAGTCATTGCCAGTGGTTATGAAATTATGAATGCCATCAACGCTGCGTACAATAAGGAACAAGGCGAAGGCGGCGATATGAATGAGCTGGATGAAAGCATGGGCGAAATTGCCTCTGAATTCGATGAGCCCGTCGATTTGTTGGATGCAGACGATGAAGCGCCAATTATTCGTTTGGTGAATACGCTGCTTTTCCGCGCCGTGAAACAGAAGGCCAGTGATATTCATATTGAGCCATTTGAAAAGGAAATTGCCGTGCGTTTTCGAATTGATGGTGTGCTGTATGACATCATGACGCCACCCAAGCGGGCTCAAAACTCCATTATTTCCCGTGTAAAAATTATGGCAGGTTTGAATATTGCTGAGAAGCGTCTGCCGCAAGACGGACGTATTCGCATTAAAATCGCCGGCAAAGATATTGATATTCGTGTGTCGACGGTGCCCACAGCCTTTGGCGAAAGTATCGTCATGCGTCTTTTGGATCGCAGTAAGGTGATGCTGGATTTGGATACACTCGGTTTGCATGGCAAGGTTTTGGATCAGATTAATCAGCTGATTACACGTACCAACGGAATTTTCTTGGTCACAGGTCCTACCGGTTCTGGTAAATCCACCACACTGTATGCCTGTCTTTCCAAAATTAATTCCAAAGACATCAAAATTCTAACGATTGAAGATCCTGTTGAATACCAGCTGTATGGCATCAACCAAGTGCAGGTGAATCCCAAAATTGAACTGACATTTGCGAATGGCCTTCGCTCCTTTTTGCGTCAGGACCCAGATGTCATCATGGTCGGTGAAATTCGTGACAAGGAAACCGCAGAAATTGCGATTCAAGCAGCACTCACTGGTCACTTGGTGATCAGCACTCTCCATACGAACAGTGCGCCAGCAACCATTACACGTCTGATTGATATGGGAATTGAGCCATTTTTGGTGTCGTCAGCAGTGGTGGGAATCTTGGCCCAGCGCCTTATTCGAACAGTGTGTCATGACTGTGCCAAAAAATACACACCGACATCAGAAGAACTCGCACGCCTGGATATGAAGCCAGAAGACCTGAAAGGGCGCCAACTCTTTAGACCGGTCGGTTGCCCCAATTGTTTGGAAACAGGTTATGCGGGTCGTCAGGGTATTCATGAAATGATGTTGATTGATGATGATGTTCGCAATGAGATTGTCAAAGGATCTGATGCTTCTGTAATTAAGAAAGTAGCGCTGTCCAAAGGAATGATAACACTGCGACTAGACGCGATTGGCAAGATGTTACAGGGAATGACCACTATTGAAGAAGTGCTAAGCGCAACGGATAAGGATTAAGATGCCTGTTTATAAATATAGTGGCGTTAATGCTAAAGGTAAGAAGGTTGCCGGCTCAATTGATGCCGAAAATGAAAAGGCAGCACGCGCCAAGCTACGACGTACGGGTGTTTTCCCAACTAGTTTGGGTGGCGATGGTAAGGCGGGGGGATTCTCTCTCAATACTGAAATTGACATTGGAAAATATTTTCAAAAGGTCACTGTAGAAGATTTGGCCCTTATGACCCGTCAGTTGGGTTCCTTGTTGCAAGCCGGTATTCCATTGGTTGAAGCTCTCGCAGCTCTAACAGATCAGGTTGAAAACCCTAAATTGCGAGATGCGGTTGCAACAATTCGTGAAAAAGTGACCGAAGGTACCAAGCTGTCTGATGCCATGAAGGGCTATCCCAAGATTTTTGATACGCTCTATGTCAACATGATTGCTGCAGGTGAAGCCAGCGGTGCATTGGAACTTGTTTTACAGCGCTTAGGGGATTTTACTGAAGGTCAGTCGCGTCTTACCGCAAAAGTGAAGAGCGCCATGACGTATCCGATCTTGATGACCGTCGTAGGTGGCGGTTTGATGATTTTATTACTGACGTTTGTGGTTCCTAAAATCACCAAGCGTTTAATCGGCATGGGTAAAGAGTTGCCATTGCCCACACAAATCCTCATGGGTATTAGCGATACCCTGATTAACTACTGGTACATTTTCCTTATTTTGGGCGTTGCCATTTACTTTGGGTTGAAGCGCTATTTAAACACACCCAATGGCAAAGAATTTTTTGATCGCAATATTCTTAAAGCACCCGTCATTGGGCGGCTTATCCGTCTTTTGGCAATTTCTCGATTCTCGCGAACGCTGGGGACTCTTTTGGCGAGTGGCGTTCCCATGCTGAATGCATTGGATATTGTGCGGAATATCGTAACCAATACAGTGATGCGTCAGGCGATTGAAAATACGCGTGATGCGGTTAAAGAAGGTGCCAATATTTCAGATACTTTGAAGCGTACCGGAGAATTTCCACCATTGGTGACCCATATGTTGTCCGTAGGTGAAAAAACAGGTGAATTGGAAAAAATGTTGGAACGAGTGGCGGATAATTATGATAAACAGATCGATAATACGGTCACAGCCCTGACATCGTTGCTAGAACCTCTCATGATTGTTGTCATGGCAGGTATGGTGGCATTTATTGTCTTGTCTGTAATGTTGCCAATGTTGCAACTCAGTGATATTAAACATCGATAACTCAAAGGGGGATTCAATGAACATACTCACTAAGAAATTCGGACGCCGCCGTGAACGCGGTATGACACTCATCGAAATTATGATTGTGCTCGCCATTATCGCACTTGTTGGTGGTGTGGTGGGTGTGAACGTGTTCAATCGGCTCGAGCAGGCCAATGTAGATACTGCCAAGACGCAAATTCGTGGCTTTCAATCCGCACTGGCAAACTATCGCCGCGACAAAGGCAAATTCCCAGGTGAAAGCGAAGGCCTAGCCGCGCTTCTTAAGGGTGGTTATATTGGTGATGCTTCTGGTCAGTCTATTTCAGAAGTACCACAGGATCCATGGGGACATGATTACATCTACAAAGTGCCTGGTACCAATGGCAAAGACTACGAGATCATTTCTTTGGGCAAAGATGGCCAAGAGGGTGGTGAGCCTGATACTCCTGATGCGGATATCTCTTCAGCCAACTGATTGTGCGTATTCATGATGGTCCTTTAGCGGGGTCAAAACGACAGCATGGGATGACCTTGATTGAAATCATGGTCACGTTGGGGGTGATCGCCCTGATTATGGGCATCACCATTAGCCAGCTGGGGGGCACGTTTGATGCGCATGCTCGAGAAGCCACTGAACGTCTGGCATCCACTATTCGATATCTTTATAACAAGGCTGCTAGTGAGAACCTGACGATGCGTTTGGTATTTGATTTTGAAAAGCGCACATACAACGTTGAGGCGACTGCAGATCGGTTCTTGATTGAAAAGGGCGATCCTCGTGATAAGCAAAAAAGGAAATCTGAAAAATCCACGGAAAAGGCTGCAGAAGGTGAAATAACGCCTATTCAAAAAGCAGAAGCCAGTTTTGGGGCAGTTGATTCCTATCTTTTAAAACCCGTGGAACTACCCGGCGGTGTATTTATTAAGGATATTTACACTGAACATGATCAAGGTCCGGTGACAAGCGGAACGGCCTATATTTATATATTCCCGAGTGGTTATGTTGAACACGCCATCATTAATTTTCGAAATGAAGAGGATTCCGAACAGAGGTCTCTTGAAATCAACCCCATGACTGGAAATAGTCGTCGCTATGATGAATATCGTGAACCTCAAAAATAAGGGTTTCACTTTGCTCGAAGTTTTGGTGGCATTGGGGATCCTGGCAGTTTCAATTACAGCCATTTTGCAAATGTTTGGTACGTCAATGTCCACAAGTGCACGTGCAGAGCGAGTTACAGTGGCAACGATGCTGGCACGTCAAAAAATGGCGGAGCAAGTAATTAAAATTGATAAAGACCTTTTGGAAGGTAAATTCCCGGATACGACCGAGGAGTCTGATGGTGATTTTGATGAGCCGTATCAAGACTATAAATGGAAGATTAAAATGCGAAAAGTTGAAATTCCAATGCCACCACAGGATAAGTTAGATGCGCAAGCAGCCATTATGCAAATGATTAGTAAGCAAATTGGTGAGGCCGTCCGAGAAGTAAAGCTGTCTGTAATTTGGGAAGAACTTAATGAGCCTCATGATGTGACGGTGACAACCCATGTGGTCAAAAAATAATAGCGGTATGACATTGATTGAAGTCATGGTGGCCATGTTCATTTTGGCGATTATGACCATTTTACTCCAACAAATTACAAATTCTAATTTGGATTCCATCGATAGGGTTGAGAAGCGAGATGCAGTTGTTCACTCTGCACGAGTAGCCATGCGACGCTTGGTCATGGATTTGGCAAATGCATTTATTGTGGCGCCAACTCCGGCGATGCAAGGTCTTCAGTCTGGAAATCCTGTGATTGAAACGCGATTTAATGGGCAAGGGCATGGTGGACGAGATCAGTTGAGTTTTACAACTTTTTCACACTTGCGCTATGTCAATAATGTCCGTGAATCTGATCAATCAACTGTGAGCTATTTTGTTGAGAACGACAAGGATGACCACGATAATTTGCAGTTGTTAAGGCGTGAAGCCCCCAGTGTTGATGTGGGTAGTGTTGAGAAGGGAACAGCTTATGCCATAACGGATCATCTGAAGGCATTCACCCTCCAATATCTAGACATTAAAACAAATGAATGGCGTAGTGATTGGGATTCCAAAGATACGGCGCGTCTAACCAAGCTGCCGCGTGCTGTTAAAATCCAGATCGATATCATTGACCCCAACGACAAGGATAATGTGCTGAAGTTTAGCACCATTGCACTGGTACAATTATGGCAAATGCCAATCGACTTTTAAAAGGAATGAGATCACGATTCAGCAATCGCGGAGTTGCTCTCTTATTGGTTTTGGGGGCAATCATGATGTTGACGATTGCTGTGAGCATGTTTGCAGATAACACGGATATCCAATTTGAATTGGCCTATAACGAGCGCGATCGCTTACAGGCTGAATATTTAGCATATTCGGCAACTAATTTAATGTTGTTGGAACTACAAATGGAGAAGTCAGCGAAAAGCATGTTGGCGAATGCGCCAGCTGCTGTCTCTGAGGGCCTGGGTTCCACTCCATTGTGTCAGAAATTTCCTATGTCATCATCCCTACTAAAGGCAATTTTTTTGGGAGGCATGTTGGATGGCAACAAATCGGCTGCAGATGGGGAAGTTGCTCCGCCGATTGAAAAGAAGGATGGCCCTGTGATTACGGGTTTCCAACAGGAAGCGGCCAAAGAATTTTTAGACTTTTCGGGTGATTTTGATGGCCAATGTGCTGACTTGCAAACACGTATCAACCTCAATCAGTTCTTTGATTTGGATCCAGCGCAGCAAGCGATTGCAGCGGTTAATCCGTACGATCAGCTAAAGCTCACCATTATGTCGCTTTTGCAGCAGCCCGTTTATAAGGAATTATTTGATGAAACTAAGCCAGACGATATTAAAAATATTGTGCGCAATATTGCAGACTGGATTGATAAAAATGATGTGATTAATGAGTTGAGTGGGTTGACTGGTGGACCTGAAACCAGTCTTTATGATTCATCGAGTTATGGGGCAGCTTCTCACCAGGTTAAAAATGGCAAAATGCTTACATTAGATGAGGTCTACCTTGTGAAAGACGTTCTGGATGATTGGTTTACGCCATTTCGTGAAATTTTTACTGTTTATGGAGACAATAAGGTTAATATTTGCCAGGCTGATGATTCAGTGGTGATGGCGGTTTTGGCCCGCTATCTTACGGGCAATCAACGTTTTGGAAACATTGATCTTACAAAGCCAGAGTTGAAAGAGGCAATCAAAACAGCATTGGCCACAGCATGTGAGGCCCCACAACCAAAGCCGGCCGAGATTGCACAAGCTATAGACGCTGTATTGGCCGGCAATACGGATAATAACCAAGGGGCATCCACATCCCAACCCGCAAACCCTTCGTCGCAGACCCCAGTAACTGCATCCAATTTAACTCAGTTGATTACAACAGAAACCCAGTGGTATGAATTAAAGTCCACTGGCCAAGTGGGTGATGTTATAGTACACCTCACTCAGGTCTGGGATACAAAAGGAACCAATCCCAGTCAGTGGAAGTTAATATATTCTAAACTGGAATAAGGGACGCAATGCCACAAATCATCCTGGGGGTGGATGTTGGAAGTTACTCGGTCAAAGTGGCCGAGATTGTGCGTAGCTTTAATCATTTTGAGTTACGTCATTTCTACGAACGACCCATCCCATATAATGATGTATTAACGCCCGAAGAATCCACGACCAGTGCGCTCACGGGTCTTGTGGAGGAGCATGGTCTGCACTGGGATTCGCTGATTACAGCCATCCCTGGTCAGCATGTGGCATGTCGTGAAGTGTTTTTGCCATTTGGCCCCAAAAAAGTTGGCCAAACCATTGAATTTGAACTGGAAAATTTCCTGCCATTTCCGATCGATGAAGTATCATACGATTACTATATTGTTCGTGGTGACAAATCTTCTTCTGAAATGTTGGTGGCCTATGTGACGAAGGCCGAATTGGGCAAATTTCTCTCAACCATGCAAGGTGGTGGGATGGATCCGCGGCGTGTGGGCGTTGAAGGCGCAGAGCTCGTTAGTTTGATGCATATTGGTATGGTGCCCCCGGAAGGGTCCTATGCCATGGTGGATATCGGACATAGTAAAACCACACTGACAATTTGCCGTGGCAAACAATTGGCCTTCATGCGCACCATTCTCATCGGTGGCAAGCATTACACAGAGGCCATTGCCAATGCGCTGCATGTGCCAATGGATGAAGCTGAAAAATTAAAAATTGAAATTGGCCAGCTACCAGTTGAGGGCGAAGAGCCCATTCTGGATGATATTTCAAAGACAGTTGTCAAGGTCATGCAAGAGCTGACCAATGAATTGGTTTTGCAAATCAGGCAAACATTTTTTGCGCATCAGGATAAAAACGAAGAAGTGGTCAGTGGTTTATATTTGTCGGGTGGGACATCCCGAATTCGTGGAATTGACCGTTACTTGTCTCATCGTCTGAAATTGAATGCTATTTTTCTGAACTGTTTCGATTTCCATTTTTGTAAAATCGGCCAGAGTGATGCCCATCCTCAAGTGGTGCCCATGGCCATGGCGATTGCACTGAGAGGTGTTGCGCCTGCGGGTCTTCCGGATCTGAACTTTAGAAAAGGGGATTTTGCATATAAGGGTAATGTCCAACAGTTGGGTGGAGGTATTCGTCGTGCAGTAGCGGCATTGATTGTAATTCTTGTTTTGGCGATATCCTATTATGCACTACGCTCCTACACTTTGAATTCCAGTGTCGATCAATTAACTAAAGAAATAAAACAGTTGGTTAAACAAGCAATTCCGACTGCTGATGATAAATCAATCAGTAACCCATCTGCAGCGCTTCGATTTGTGAAGGGCAAGCAAAATGAGGTTGGTGAACGTTTGCAGAAATTATCAGGCCTGCTTGATCGTAATGTTTTAAATGTTCTTTTGGAAATATCGTCTAAGTTGCCGCCGCGTAACGAATTGTCTCTGAATGTAGATGATATGAACTTTATGGATGATGGAAAAATAAAGCTTAAGGGATACACAGACTCACAAGAGTCATTCAATAAAATCCGAGATGCGCTCATGCAATCAGGATTATTTCGCAATGTAATTGGTAGTGCAGGCCCAGGGACTATTAAAGATACCGTGGCTTTTGATATTTCATTTGAGTTGAAACCCACAGACGGTGAAGCGCCAGAGGCATCATCAAAAGAAAATGCACCCAGGAGGTAGATGTGGCTCTGATCAGTGGTTTGGGGAAGTTTAAATTTGAAAATTTGTATAACCAATTTTTAGGGTTACAGCCTCGTGAGCAAACAATGGCCCTTGTAGGTGCAGGGGTGGGTTTGTTGTTGATTATTGTTATTCCTATCTGGCTTGCAACGGGACGTCTGGATAAGTTGCAGCGTACTTTGGATCAAGGGCAAAAGAGCATGAATGAAATTGTACATGCTATTGATGATTACAATACCAATAAGGCAAAGCTGACTGCTTTGGAAAATAAATTGCGGAGTGGCTTTGATTCGAATGCCAACGTGACATTGGAGAATCTCGCCAAGCAGGCCAATATTAAATATGATATCCGATCACGTCCCAATGCAGTCCCAAAGGATCTCTATAATGAGACCAGCGTTGAAGTGAGTTTGAAGGATGTGTCTATTAAACAGCTTGTCGATTACTTATATCAAATTGAGTATGGATCTGGACGTATTATGCGAATTGATCATCTACGTTTGAAGCCGACGTATAGTAATCGTAAAATGATTGATGCACGATTTGATGTGACGTCATTCCAATTACAAGAGAGTGAGCGCTCATGAAGCGTTTTGCACAGTGGGCAGGATATATTGTTTTTGGTGTCTTGGCATTTCTGTTCTTCTTGTATTGGACATTTCCATTTGATCAGGTCAAAGGTCGCCTGGAAGGTGGTCTTGAGTCAGCTTTGGGATCTGATTATGGTGTCCGCATTGATAGCATTTCCTCTAGTTTTATAACAGGTGTTGCACTCAAAGGTGTGACAATTTCAACTCGTACTAAAGGTGAGCTGATTCCAATCATGGTTGTGAATAAGGCCCGTTTGCGTGTCGGGCTCTTTTCAGTCATATTTGGCAATCCCTCAGTCAGCTTTTCTCTCGATTTTAAGAAAAGCTCCATTGATGGCACTGTTGTTAAGCGAGATAATAAATTGTCAATCAATGCGTCGCTTGAACCGATGCTCTTACAAAGTGTTCCATGGTTTTCAGATGTGCTGGGGTTGAATTTAGACGGTAAGATCACAGGTGTTATATCGATGACCATGGCGCTTGATGGTAAAACCCCATCAGAAGGGGCCGCAAAGTTAGCCTTTTTAGCTGGGGAGCTGAAAGCAGGTTCCAAAATTCCATTGGGGCAGTTTGGGAGTATGGATGTTGCGACACCGGTTAAATTTGCACAAAATAAGGATTCCAAGCTTGTGATGGATTGGTCCAAGGGCATGGTCAATTTGAAGGAATTTATATGGTCTGAAGGGGATTTGCAGATTGACCTTAAAGGCCAATTCTTCACTGGTGCTAATCTTGCAAGTACGCGTTTAAACATTAATGGAACAATTAAGCTATCACCAGAATTTGAAAAAGAGTTCCCAATTGTTGCAATGATTTCCAAACAGAAGCAAGCGGATGGCAGTTACCCGATTGCGCTGACAGGCAATCTTACTCATGCCGGAATTAAAATTGGTGAATTTACGCTACCGCTCTAGTTGAAAGATCACTTCGCCTGGACGAATATAGCCTAATTCTTGGCGGATGATAATTTCGAGATAGCGGGGGTCATGTAAGAGTTTTTCTTCTTTCTTTAACTCATCTAATTTTGCCTGAAGGGTTTGCGATTCTGTAATCAAGTTCTTCTTTGTATTAAGTAGTGAGTAATAGGTGTAGAGTCCTTGATTCCCAAACACCGCAAACCAACAAAATGCTAGGAAAAGCAGCGCCATTGCCCATTGCAAGGGATTGAGCTCTGTTCTGCAGTGCTGAATTGCGCGTGTAATAAATCCTAGCTTCATACAAACAGATCCTCTTGATTGCCATTGGCTGGCGGCGTTTTACCCAAATGCTGATAGGCGAGTAATGTTGCCACTCGCCCACGCGGTGTGCGGTTTAAAAAGCCACACTGAATCAAAAATGGTTCGTAGACTTCTTCAATGGTGTCGGATTCCTCACCGATTGCGGCCGAAATGGTATCCAACCCCACAGGGCCACCACTAAATTTGTCGATAATGGTCACTAGAATTTTGCGATCCATGACGTCAAATCCTTTGTGATCAATTTCGAGTAGTTGCAAGCCTGCACGCGCAACGTCTGGTGTAATAATGTTGTCAGCTTTCACTTGGGCATAGTCCCGCACGCGTCGTAAGAGACGATTGGCAATGCGCGGTGTGCCGCGGCACCGAAGAGCGACTTCGTGTGCCCCTTCTGGTGTGATTTCAATGTTGAGCAATTGGGCTGAGCGCGTCACGATTCTTTCCAAATCGGAAGGCGTATAAAATTCCAGTTGGCACAGAATGCCGAAGCGATCGCGGAGTGGGGCGGAAAGAAGCCCTGAACGGGTGGTGGCGCCGATCAACGTGAACGGTGGTAAATCCAGTTTCACAGACCGTGCGCTGGGACCCTGGCCAATCATTAAGTCAATGTGATGATCTTCCATGGCAGGGTACAGAATTTCTTCCACTACGTGTGGCATGCGGTGAATTTCATCCACAAACAATACGTCGCCGTGCTCTAAGTTTGTGAGAATCGCTGCCAAATCACCCGCACGCTCCATGATGGGGCCCGACGTGCCCACCAATTTGGAACCCAATTCATTGGCGATGATATTTGCGAGCGATGTCTTGCCCAACCCGGGAGGGCCACAAAAGAGCAAATGGTCGAGAGACTCTTTACGTTGCTTAGCGGCTGTAATGAAAAGTGACAGCCGCTCTTTAATAGGATCTTGCCCCACAAATTCGGTGAGTGTGCGTGGACGCAGGGTCATTTCTAATTGCTTTTCGGTATCATCAAATGGGTGGGGTGAGATGGTCATGATTTGGCCAGCTCCTTGAGTGCGGCTTTAATGAGCTGGGAAATCGGCATGTCGGCTGGATTTCCCAGGCGAATAAGTGCGCGCTCGGCTTCTTGTCGGTTGTACCCCAAATTGACAAGTGCTGAAATGGCATCGCCTGAAACAGTTGGTTTAGATGCTGTTGCACCCAGAACGGGTAGGGTAACCATGCCGTCTTTAATGAGGCGGTCTTTCAAATCCAAAACAATTCGTTCGGCTGTTTTTTTGCCAACACCTGGAATGGCATTAAGTCGTGCAAGATCATCATTCACAACCGCTGAAACAAAATCGTTGGGCGCTAAACCAGAGAGCACCACAAGGGCGAGTTTGGGGCCAATACCTTGGACATTGATGAGTCGTTGGAAAATGCGCAACTCATGTGGTGATAAAAATCCAAACAAGGCTATCTGATCTTCGCGCACGTGAGTATGAATATGAAATTGAATAGTGGCATCAGCAGTGTTGAGGGACTCAAGTGTTACCGGGGTAACGAAGACATGATAGCCGACGCCGTTCACCGAAATGACGACGTAGTCTGTGCCGCGACTTTTGAGTGTGCCTTCTAAATATGCAATCATGATCCCCCACGAAGCTTGAATGACGTGCATTCTACGCCACTTGCGATTGATGAGGCAACCTTTTTTAGCCTGGATTACAACAGATTGGTACGAATTTGCAGGCGATGGGAGTGGGCATGGGTGATTGCAACGGCTAAGGCATCTGATGCGTCACTTGCCGCAACTTGGGGTAGTTTCAAAAGGCGTTTCACCATGGACTGGATTTGTTCTTTGCTGGCGTTGCCATACCCCACAAGAGATTGCTTAACCAATCGTGTGCTGTATTCCACCACGGGGATGCCGCATGCGGCTGCTGCGGCCAATGCAACGCCCCGTGCTTGACCCAAAACAAGTGCACTTCGGGGGTTGTTGGCGACAAAGACTTCTTCAACCGCGACCACATCCGGTTTAAAATGGGAAAGAATCTTAATCAATTCGCTGTGAATAAAGTGAAGTTTGACCGCAGAGGAAAGTGATGCCGATGGAACGATCACACCATTATCGACATGACCCACACGGGCGCCTTCGCAGGCGACAATGCCGTAGCCAGTGACGCGGCTACCTGGATCAATGCCGAAAATAATCATTATTATCCCAATTGCTCCATAATGGCTGGATCGATATCAAAGTTGGCGTACACATTTTGGACGTCGTCGTGTTCTTCCAAGGCGTCCATGAGCTTTAGCATTTTTTCAGCATCGTCTTTCTCAAGTTTTACAGTATTTTGTGGCACCATTTGAACAGCAGCTTCCACAATTTTGAGAGCGGCTTTTTCACAGGCATCTTTGACGGCCATAAAGCTGCTGGGATCGCATTGTACTTCCCAAACGTCTTCTGCATCCTTGATGTCTTCTGCTCCCGCTTCCAGCGCGATGTCCATGAGTTTGTCTTCTGCAATGCTGGGTTTATCAATTGTAATAACACCGCGCTTATCAAATACCCATGCGACACTATTGGATTCACCCAAGTTGCCACCATGTTTAGAAAGCATGTGGCGCACTTCGGCAACGGTGCGGTTGCGATTGTCGGTCATAATTTCAACAAAGACAGCAACACCAGCTGGTCCATAACCTTCGAGTGTGCCTTCTTCGTAGTTAACGCCTTCAAGTTCGCCAGTTCCTTTTTTGATCGCACGAGTGACGTTATCCGCTGGCATGTTGGCCGCCTTGGCTTTATCAATGACCATGCGGAGACGTGAATTAGAGTCAGGATCCCCGCCGCCCAGCCGCGCTGCGACTGTTATTTCCTTAATAATTTTGGAGAACATGGCACCACGTTTGGCGTCCGTAGCCCCTTTTTTCCGCTTAATTGTCGCCCATTTAGAGTGTCCTGACATAGCTGCATCCTTTCGATTGTTGCGATGCGCCTGCCACTATCTGAATCTTTGTGAGTGGTCCATATTTACTTTTGTGGCCGAATTGTTTACAAGCACCACACACTTAACCGGGGGTGGAGAGAAGCATATGGGTATCTGTAAACCTGGACCATCCCAATCATTACCGCAAGAAGCTACCGCGACGTACGTTTCAGTCGCTGACTGCGAACAATTGGAGTATGATGTCTCGCATAAACCCAATGCGACTGCTCACGATCACTATCTTCAAGGTATTTGTGACTACTACAATGACAATTTAACTCGCGCGTTTACACGCCTTAACCAACTGTGGTCCCAAGGGGCCAGTTTGTCTAAAAATCTTCAGTTAAAGGTAGCAACCGCGCTTGGGAAAACGGCCATTGCGTTAGATCGCTCCCCAGAAGAGATCAGAAGTTACTTTCAAAATGCATTAAATGTGGATCAAAACGATGCAGACGCACTTTGTTATTATTCTTTGTATTCTGTAAAATCCTATCTGCCATCATCTGAATTTGATTTGAATGTAAAACAAGCATGGACACAGGATAAGCCTCTTGCGTCGACCAATATTTGCATTGCTGCATATGCACGTTTGAGCCCAACATTTCCCAGTGCGCAGCAGGTTGCAGATGCATCGTGTCGATTGCTATTGCAGGACCGCTATACTGCAGCTGTTGGCTGGGACTGCTTGCAAGAAAATGCATTGCATTGGGATCCTAATGAGGAAAATGAATCTACCACAAGACTGTTATGGGAAGAAGAGGCCTACTACTCCCAAGTCCTTTCTAAGAATCCCACGGACTTAGAGGCATGGCATGCACTAAAGCGCATATATGATGCCACGGGTAAGATGGATCAGCTTTTAGTTGTCCTAAATACAATTACAACTCTTTCAAAGGATCCAAGCGATCGCGTGAATGCAATGATTGAAGAGGCTCAGTATGCATTTGAGTTTAAAATGTATAACCGGGCTGAATTCATTTGGCAGCAGCTAAAGCCTCTTAACGATAATGAATATATTTATGGTATGGCCATGCTTCAATTGGTGCGCGATCAAAAAAGTGAAGAAGCGATTAAACTTTTTAAAGTGCTCTGCACCTTTGAGCCGAACAATGTAAAATTTAGGCAAGGCCTACGTGTTGCGATGATTGCAAACATGGCAGATCTTTTGGGCTCACATGACTACGTGCGTTTAAAAGGTGCTGAAACAATTAATGTGTTTCGAAATTTAAAAGATAAGAGCCTTGAATGCCTCAAAGAGTTTCCGAATGACCGCTATGGTTTATACGTATTACGTGAAGCCAATTGGCGTGTGGCAGAATATGATGGTGATGCGAAAGAAATGCTCTCGCCAACCATTTTTACTGGATTGTCAGAGACTGCTGAAGATGAACTCGGGGATTTGGATCAGGTCTCCATTGGTTTGGCGTATACTCATTTGGGCAAGATCCTGGTGTCTGCCGATGGCCGTAAAGTTGCCTTTGCAAAGGCGCAGGACTATTTTGATAAGGTGCACAATCGACACGCAACTATTTTGGCCAATGGCACCAGCTTGCAACGCTATAATCAAATTGAAAATTGGCTCAGTGTGGGATGGATGTATTTTGCCCAGGGAAATGACACAAAGGCTGCAGAAGTTTTCGAAGCCGCAACACACGATACATGGCAGGGGTTGGTGGTTTTACCAAAGCAGCGTATTGAAGCGTATCGTGGTCTCGCCAATGCCCAAGATAGCCTGGGACGCGTGCAGAATAATTCAGGGAATTATGCGGGGGCCATATCATTTTTTAATTCAGCCATTTTAAACTATGAAAAAGGGGAGAAGCTTGAAGCAAAGGCTATCAGTCAACCCAAACATACAAAGCCGTCAGTTAATCCTTCTGTCGTTTGGGGAAACCAGGCTGTGTCCGAGCAAGAAATGATGGCACATCTTGTTGCAGCGAAGACTCAATACCTCTTCTTTCTTGACCCTGCGCTACGGGATGAATCGTTATTCAATAAAGGTGTTTGTCAAAGTTGGTTGGGGTTTGCTGTCAAAAAGCAGAAACAAGGGGACTATATTGCTGAATATAATAAGTCTGTTGCCATCTTTACTGAGCTTCTTCACAAATACCCTCAACAACCAGAGTTTACACGTTTCTTGGCAAGTAACTTACTCTCCATGGAGAATCTGACAGAGGGACGTCAAAAGATGTATGATGCGCTGAAATGGGGTACAGCTGAGCCTGTTACGGCACGGGCAACGATTATTGCAGCGATTGAACGGGCTTTTGACCGCGTGTTAACGTCTGGTCACGAAATTCAGGAAATGAATGATGTGTTGTCTTATACCACCGAATATCTACAACTCGCGATTGAGAATGCAAAAGCAAATCCTGTGAATCTACAATCGGCAATTAAAGCAGCCGAACGTCTCAGTAAATCACCTGAAGTGTATTGCTCTGGTTCTCACGTTCATGCGGATGCTTTTATGCGTATTAAAACTGATATTGAAACCAGTAATCAACTCAGTCCACGTGCACGTGACTGGCTGCTTAAGGCTCTGAAGCCTTGCCTAGATAGTGTGTTGGGTGAGCAACCAAGGGCAGCAGTAACGACGGCATCGTTACAGGCTGAGTAGCGAGGTGTTTGGTACCCCCGCAGTAGGTCAACTTTAACTATTTTTAATAACTAGTTGAAATTAATGCGCTTTTTTGAATCTTCAAAAAGTTGCACCCACGCGTTTCGTGTGATTTTTACCATCCCTCCCAAATTTGTGAGAATCGCTTTTTCATCCACAACTTCCCAATAATGAAGGCAATTTTTTTCGGATGGGTTTGGCATGCCTGTTGCTTTGGTATCTCCCTGGAACACAACGAGGGAGGATAGAATGAGTACCTCAATTAAAGTCGTAACAGTAATTTTTACAATCGTACTGATGGCCACATCGGTCAATGCGTCTGAGTTAAAGGGTGGTTACTTGAATTCTGCAACGCGAGAAGCAATGATTCGTGTCGATGACAATCGCGCTTCCATTCATTTATATAATAATCCGCTCCCTATGCAGTTTGGTGATGGCGAGTATCGCGGAACCGGAAAATTATTTGTCGTCTATTATTGGGGATGGACGCGAGAAGTCCGAGGGCGTTTTGTAGACCGTCAGGGCCACATGGTGGCTACCCCAAGCGATGGGTACGACAAAGTGATTTATCTTAATCGCTATGGCAATATTACAGCAGCAGCTGGTTTGGATGATCAGGAAATTGCCGCATTTTTCCCACGTGATCAGCAACGAAACGTTGCGCTCGTTGCAAATGCACAGAAGCGCCCGCTATTTGCAGCGATGCGCTATTCATCAGATGTTTTATCAAAGATGCATGCTGCTTCAGATGAGGTTGCTCAAACCTATGCCATGAGTGCGGGTTGGATGGGCGGCTACGACGTAAAAAACTTTATGCAACAATTATTGGATCTATCTCAATCCCGAGAGGGGTCGTCCATTGCAGCAATGCGTAGCCTCTTTAATGTGCGTGCCAATGTAACAACCGGCAAAACTGTTGCCTTCGGTGTCTCTTTGGTTGCGCAGGGTGGTAACGGTACCGGTGGTAGCAATCCCATTGGCCAAGGTGGTAACGGTACCGGTGGTAGCAATCCCATTGGCCAGGGTGGTAACGGTACCGGTGGTAGCAATCCCATTGGCCAGGGTGGTAATGGTACCGGTGGTAGCAATCCCATTGGTCAAGGTGGTAACGGTACCGGTGGTAGCAATCCCATTGGCCAAGGTGGTAATGGTACCGGCGGCAGCAATCCCATTGGCCAAGGTGGTAATGGTACCGGCGGCAGCAATCCCATTGGCCAGGGTGGTAATGGTAGCTGCGGTTCGGATTCTATTGCACAAAGTGCCTGTGACCAGCTTAATAAATGGTCTCAGAATAGCTATGGTTATGCAGATGTCGAAATGAGTGGTGGTGGTAATGACGGCTTAACATCTCTTCCCAAGGCATGGTACTTGGATGCATTGACTCACGGTACCGTTCTGATGCTCAAATAATTTCCGCTTGTAGCGCCCGCCAGCATACGCTACAACAGACGCCATGAAGAAAGCTCAAGGCGTTTTGTTGTATCCGGGAGTGGTGTTACGGTCCAATGGCATGATTGTAATGCCACGTGTGCCACAGTCCAAATCCAGTACCTCTGTTCAATCACGTGCTTTGTTGGTTACGCCTCGCAAGACCCAATCTCAAGTGTCATCCAAGCGTAAATAGTCCAATTCTGAAAACCTGTGGATAAGTCTGGGGATAAGCCTGTGGATCGTGCCCGAAGCCCTAAATTTTAGTGCTTTTAGAGCAGAATGCATGGAAATAAGTCATTTCCATATATTTAAAATCAATGAGTTAGGTAGGCATTGATTAACATGCGCTTAATGCCACACCGATGTCATTTAAGGAAATTCTTGTGGACAGTGGTCTTTAAGTAGTGAGCGAAGAAAGTAGGGATTGAAGCTGATTATATAAGGGATTTATTCCTTTCCATCGCAGATTTCCACTGGCTGTCTGATCCAAAACGCCCATGTGTTGTAAAAGTCGTAAGCCGTTTTGAAAAATAGACTTCGAGACCGCCTCGACATGGGGTCGTCCATCGCTTTTTTTGAGTTGGGTGCCGTATTGAATCAGGAGTTTGATCCACTGCCGCTCAGGGGCATCTTGAGGTCGCTGGGGTTGTTGCATGAATTGGAATAGGATGCGGTAGGCATCTAGATAGTTATCCATAACGGCTGCGAATGCCGATAACGGTTTACCAGCAATATAATCGGTCAGTGTGTGAAGGTGTTTGTCAATGGCACGACGGGTGCTGAAGTTGAATTCATAACGGAAGAGTTGCTTGAGTAGTTGATATTCTGCCACCACTTCTTCAAATGGTTTTTTGGAATTGCTGGATAGCAGTTGTGCCAAGCAGGCGACGGATACAAAGAAGTGAATACCGGTATTCTTGGTGAAGTCCAGCATCTGTCGATGTGATTCGGATATGAAATAGTGTGCAACCGAGTGGGTTGTGTCCACTTGGAGGAGTTTGTCAGTGACCCATCGATTCACAATATCCCGTAGTTGCATATCAGGCATGGTGCACAGTCCTGGAGAGCAGGGTGCCTGCTTCCAAGTTAGGTAGTCCAATAAGATACGTGCGTGGTGAATAATGTCCTCAAATGACAGTGGTTTTGATTGAGATAGTAATATGGTTGCCAGAATGCAGGCCGGGGTAACGACCAACTCACGATTGATTGCATACAAAATCTTTTGTGAGGTGAGTTGAACCAATTCGGGTTTTTGTGTGTCTTTAATGTGTTTGGGGTCGGGATCGGCCCAGAGTTCAGCAGCTGTTAACCCCAATGAAATAGGTTCACCAAAGTTGAGATAGACGTGACCCCATCGCTTTCGAAAGAATTTTCCAATCCTCAAAATATCGCGAGCACCTTCGGCCGCTTTATTGCGACCCTTTAGTTCTCCTGCATAGCTTTTAACTTCCATGACTTGATCATAGCTGATGGATACGGGGATAAAGGCAATGTCATTGGACGCGCCTTCGCGCCAGGAATCTACCAGCATGGAGAGCATGCCCAGTTTTGCTTGGGCCATCTTGCCGGTTCGGGAGCGCGTGCCTTCAATGAAGAATTCCTGACAGTATCCCTGACGCACAAGCTCCGTAATATAAGATTGAAAGACGACTTTATAGAGAGGGTTGCCGCTAAAACTGCGTCGTAAAAAGTAGGAACCGCAGAGGCGGAAGATGGGACCAATCGGCCAGAAGTTCAAATTGATGCCGCTAGCGATAAAGGGGACCACAACATTGTGCGAATAGAGCATCGTTGAAAGGATCATGTAGTCCATATGACTGCGATGGTTGGGGACGAGCACAACGGGTCCATTGGAAATGGCGCGCTTGAGTTTCTCAAGACCTTGCTCATCCACTGTAATGCCATCATACAATGTTGAGAGTGCCCAGCGCATGATGCGCGCAATGATTTCAATCATACTGTAGTGCTGATCGGCGGCAATTTCATTGGCATAACTGCGTGCCAAGTCTTCAACACTTGCAACAGGCTTTCCTCGGTCTGATGCGATGTCATAAATCATGCGTTGGACGGGCTCGGCCTGGAGCACTTGGTCAATCAACCATTGGCGCGGTTTAATACTGGGGCCCGTGATAGTGGTGCGTTCAATTCGGAGTTGATTGAGAAGGGTGGCACGAAGTGACTTGGTTAATGCCGCAAGAGATGTGTCTTGGGGTTGGGTTTGTAACCATTCTTGAACATTGAGTGGAATGCCGCATTTTGCAATTGCACGACTCTTGTAGTGAAGCCAAAAGAAAAAGAGGCGGCGCAGGGGACCACGGTTGTCACGGTCACCCAATAGAAAAAGTGTAAACGCATTGGTGGGGCGTTCTGGGTGTTTATCCCAAATAAAGTCCTGAGGCACACAATAAACAGGTCTCGTATTTTTTTGAGCGGCACGAATCACTGCAATCAGTGGATCGTCATCCATATTTTCCCAATACAAGTCATCGTGAAAGCGAGAGGTCTTAAGACGGATGAGCGTGGGGATGCCTTGCTCAATGAGCGATTGCCACAGGCCATTTTGAATGGGTGACAAACTGCCTGCGTCGTGTCCGTGCATTTCCAAATACAGTCGGGCGATGCGTTTGCAATCTCCCCAACGTCGCCACAAAACCAGCGATAAATTATTGGCCAACTGTGGAAGTGGCATGTGGCGCTGGATGTAAAGATAGTTAAAATAGTTGAAAGCCAGTTGGCCAATGAGTGGTGTGGTGTAGACGATGGCGGCATCGGGCGGTAATGTGGCCATGCTTTCAAAGCTGTGTTCATCCACCTGAATCTTTTTGAAGAATCGAGGAAACGTCCACTGATGAGGGTGGTTAAACGACGTCGACATGGCCGCCTGATAGGCTTCCACTTCGGGTCGAATAGATGTGGGTGGGGGGGCTTCAGTGCCAGGCAGAAAGTGCACGACTTGCATGCACCAGCGCCACAATCGCTCCCCCCATGCCGTACGATGAAATGGCATGGGGTCCTTGTAGAAAGTGTTGGGGGCTTTTTCAATCAATATATACAAAGCTATGACGGATTCGAGGTTCGGGCTTGACGGTTGGGAGGGGGCGCGTTACGGGCGGACCATGTCCCGAATCCAGATTCTATCAAAAGAAGTCGCCAATTTGATTGCCGCCGGCGAGGTTGTTGAGCGGCCTGTGTCAGTGGTGAAGGAACTGGTTGAAAACGCACTGGATGCGGGTGCGACTTCAGTGACGGTGGACCTGCAAGATGGAGGCACCACACGTATTCAAGTGAGTGATAATGGCTGTGGTATGACCGCCGATGAGTTGGCATTGTGTGTGTTGCCACATGCCACGAGTAAAATTGGGAGTGCAGATGATTTGGCCCGGATTATGACCTTTGGGTTTCGGGGTGAAGCACTCCCCAGTATTGCCGCTGTATCCCATGTGTTGATTACCAGTAAGACCCCAACTTCAGACAGTGCCGCATGCATTCGCGTGGATGCCGGGAAAATGGGTGCAGTTGAACCGTGTTCTGCGCCCGATGGGACGTTGATTTTGGTTGAGCATTTATTTCAGAACGTTCCGGCCCGCCAAAAATTTCTGAAATCAGAGCGTACAGAGTATGGCCATATTTTTGATTTGATTCAGCGTGTGGCGTTGGCCAATCCCCAAACACGGTTTGTGTTACGTCATCAAGGCAAAGAGACGCTGCGTGCGAATGTGACCACTGAATTGCGCGGCCGCGTGGCAGAATTGTTTAGTGTGAATGCCGCCGAACAGCTTTTACCGTTTTCTGAGGATTCAGGTGGGGTGCGGATCAGTGGGTTTGCCGGGCGTCCCATACTGGCCAAGGCCGGATCGCCGCAGACCTATTTAACTGTGAATGGACGTGTGGTCAAAGACCGATTGCTCATGCATGCAGTGGGTGAGGCGTATCGCACATTTTTGCCACGCGAGCTGTATCCATTTTGTGTGGTGCAGTTGGAGTTGGATCCATCACTTGTTGATGTGAATGTTCATCCTGCCAAGGCGGAAGTGCGGTTTGTGCAGCCACAGGCGATGCATCAGTTGGTGGTGCATACATTGCGTGCCGCATTGCAACAGGCATCGAGTGATGCGATGACTTTAGGCAACAGCACTGCGTCGGCATCGCCTGTGGCTAGTTACGGAAATGATTCCCTCACGGGTCCGGCGTCACCCGCAGGCAGTTGGCCTGACCTACGTCCCCCGGCATCATCAGGAGAAACCCCACTATTCAATACCGAGGACATGCCGGCGTTGCGGCCCATTGGTGCGCTGGCCCGGACCTATCTATTATATGAAGATCCCAATGGTAGTTTGATCGCGATTGATCAACATGCTGCTCATGAACGTTTGGGTTACCTAAAATTAAAGGAGCGTTTTGCAGCGGCAGATTTGCAAGTGCAGCGCTTATTGATTCCAGCAGTTGTGGAATTGTCGCCGCGTGATCATGCAATGGCGTTAGAGTCGATTGAATTGTTGGGCCGTTGTGGAATGGAAGTGAATGACTTTGGTGGCAATAGCGTTGTGATCAAGTCGGTGCCAGCACTACTGGCGAATACGGATCCCGTGACATTGTTGAAGCGCCTGCTTGAAGATTTGGCCCAATCTGGGACTACCACCAGCATGGATGTTGCGATTGATCATGTATTGATGACCATGGCCTGTCACCGCATGGTACGTGCTGGTGATTATTTGAGTGGTGAAGAAATTGTGGCATTGGCTGACGAAGTCATGGCCACACCGACCGCAGATCGCTGCCCACATGGGCGTCCCACCTGGGTGCGTATTCCAAAAAGTGAGATTGAAAAGTGGTTCTACCGCAAATAACCCATCCACTCATCATCATCTGTGGCCCTACCGCGGTTGGCAAATCGTCGCTGGCGGTGACCCTTGCCAAAACACTGAATGCCGAAATTATTGGTGCAGACTCTCAACAAATTTATCGCGAGTTCGATATTGGAACCGGTAAAATTTCTGAAGCTGAACGTGATGGTGTAGCACATCATTTAATCGATGTTGCGGCTCCCACAGACACTTGTGATGTGGGACAATATGTCAAAGCGGCTGATCAGGCCATTGCCGACATTACCTCACGTGGTCATCGCGTTATTGTGGTGGGGGGTACGGGTATGTACCTGCGCGCGTTGGTTTATGGTTTGGTGAAAACAGCCTCGCGTGACACGCAGATTCGAGATCAACTCACCGCACGGATGGAATCCGAAGGCCTGGCATCATTATATAATGAGTTGATGGAAGTGGATCCGGTAAAGGCTGCCCAGTTGCATCCCAACGATACCACTCGCATTATTCGGGCGTTGGAAGTTTGGCAGGCAACCGGCCAGCCGTTGAGTGAAATTCAAAAGACCCATGGGTTTACAACGCCTCGCTATCCGACTGTTTGGATTGGGCTGGAGTTGCCGCGTGATGAGTTGGTGGCCCGCATTCACAGCCGTGTGGATACTATGTTGGCAAACGGTTGGATTGATGAAGTGCGGAGTCTTATTCAAAAGTATGGCCGCAACTGTGCGCCATTTTTTGCAGTTGGCTATCGCGAGATTGCGGACTATTTGGAAGGTCAGTTTGATGAAGCGACACTTAAGGAAAAAATATATGTGGCCACTCGGCAGTATTCCAAACGTCAGATGACGTGGTTTCGCGGAAGTCCAGAAATTGCTTGGTTTTCGCCGACGGATGTGGCGAAAATATGCGATCACATTCAACAGAAGGGATAATCATGACAGCGATTCGCCAAATACATGCACGCGAAATTTTGGATTCACGGGGATTTCCTACAGTAGAAGTCGATGTGGTGACAGAGAGCGGTGCCATGGGTCGTGCTGCAGTGCCATCTGGTGCTTCCACTGGTATTCATGAAGTTTTGGAATTACGGGATGGAGATAAACGCTATGGTGGCAAAGGTGTCATGAAGGCCGTTGCCAATGTAGACAAGGCCTTGGCGCCTGCGCTGATTGGCAAAGAGGTGAGTGCGCAATTGGCCATTGATACAATGATGTGTGAGTTGGATGGCACGGCGAACAAATCCAAGTATGGTGCAAATGGTATTTTGGCAATTTCACTCGCATGTGCCAAAGCCGCTGCCATTGAGAAAAAATTGCCACTCTACCAATATATGGCTGACTTGTGTGGTAACACTCAATTAATTTTGCCCACACCGATGATGAATATTTTGAACGGTGGTGAGCATGCCGATAACAACGTGGATATTCAGGAATGGATGGTCATGCCAACAGGGGTTTCGTCATTTTGTGAGGCATTGCGTGCCGGCAGTGAAATTTTTCAGGCGCTCAAGAAAATTTTGCATAAGAAGGGATATTCCACATCTGTTGGGGACGAAGGGGGTGTGGCGCCAAATCTGAAATCCAATCAAGAGGCGCTGGATGTGATTATGGAGGCGATTGCCAACGCGGGCTACACCGCAGGCAAAGATATTTTATTGGCAATCGATGCAGCAGCGTCCTCCTTTTATAAAGATGGCGGCTATGTCTTGGCCGCAGAGAGTAGCCCCAATAAAAATGCAGCACAGCTTGTGGATTGGTACGCGGAACTGTGCAGTAAGTATCCATTAATTTCCATTGAAGATGGATTGGCCGAAGACGATTGGGATGGCTGGAAACTACTCACCGAAAAATTGGGCAAGACAGTGCAGCTGGTGGGGGATGATTTATTTGTAACCAATAAAGAGCGTCTTGCTGATGGCATTGCCAAAAAAGTGGGGAATTCCATTCTGATTAAACTGAATCAGATTGGAACGCTCTCCGAAACGCTCGAGACAATCGCATTGGCCAAGAAAAATGGTTATGCCGCAATCATTTCGCATCGCTCTGGCGAAACTGAAGACACCACCATTTCAGATTTGGCTGTGGGAACTGGTGCGGGGCAAATCAAGACGGGTAGCCTGTGTCGTACTGATCGTGTGGCTAAATATAACCAACTCCTGCGCATCGAAGAAGCACTTGGCGCAAAGGCACATTATGCCGGCCGAGCCGCTATTAAAGTCTGATCTTCCCGCCATCATGGCGATTGAAAATGCCTCGTTCACGACGCCGTGGACCGAGGAGATGTACGATTCTGTTTTTTCAGATTCTTATATTTCGGGTTTTAAATGGGTGGAAGAGGGTGTGCTCAAGGGATATTTTGTGTACGGATTATTTCCACCAACTTTTGAAATTATGAACGTCGTTGTTTCACCCGCACATCGTCGACAAGGAGTCGGACGCAAGATGATGGAATGGGCGGCTGATTTGGCGCGACAGCACCAGTGCACCGAATCGTTTTTGGAAGTGAAGGCCTCAAATGCAGCTGCAATTGAACTATACAAATCGATGGGATTTGAAGCTATTCACACGCGCAAGAAATATTATCGTGATGGCGAAGATGGATTGGTAATGGCCTCGCGTTTTACATAAGCGGTGGGGCGCCATGGATACCGCAAAAAAATAGAACCAAAAGACACTGCCTTTGCACCCAGTTCGCGCAGTCGCGCCATGTCGGTATAGTCCCACACGCCAGGGCCGATGACAGGAATTGATGTGGAGGTGGCAAGCTCGCGTACCATTTTCCAGGTCCACGGTTGTGCGGCCTTCCCCGAAACACCGCCACCCCCAAAGCGAGCAAGCGGGCTGGGTTGGCCTGGGTAGGCCACTGACCATGGTACTGAATTGATGGACACCGCTTCAACAAGACCTTCACACGCTTTCGCAATTTCCACATAGTTGTGAACCACTGATAATTTCAAAATAATGGGGTGTTTGCTGGCGGCATGCATGGCACGCACCATATCGATTACAGCACTGGCATTTTCCAAGAGTTCTTTGTCGGTATTGGGGCAAGACGCATTGAGTTCAATGGCGCGAATATCTGTTTTTGAGAGGCGCTCTGACATCGTGCTAATGGTGGCTACGTCATCTGCCATAATGGAGCAAACCATGTCGTAACCACGGTGTGCAATTTTGGGTGCAACTGATTTTAACCACCAGTCAAATCCGGGATTGGTGAGTCCAATCGCATTGGCCACCCCATTGGGTGTATTGGCAATAACGCTCCAGGGATGTGACCAGCGTAAGTTGCCGCGACGGGGTTTGGGTGTAAGTGTTTTCGTGACGATTGTGAAACGCTTGGGGTCAATCAGCCCGGTCCAGCGTAAAGGCCATTCCCACGGCCAGCCGCGCCCGTCGTACGCAAGCGCACCGCTTGCAACCATATACTCAAAGCGATGTCCATTCGATAGCTGAATCATGGGGGTTGCCTTTCTTGGTGCGACTCTATATAATAGATGTACGTTATGATCAATTCATCTGTTTTGGTTCTGAATCGATCTTTCCTTCCGGTCCATGTGACCCCTCTCAAACGTGCGCTCTGTATGATGGTTCAGGGGATTGCTAAGGCCATCGATGAAGAGTATCAAACATTCGACTTCCAAAATTGGGCCGAACTCTCGGTGGCCAAGCATCATGAAAGTGTCGGCATGGTGGATCGTGTGATTCGAGTCCCCCGTGTGGTTTTACTTTCAGTTTACGATCGTCTGCCCAAGCGCTGCGTGCGCTTTTCACGTCTCAATATCATGACCCGTGATAACTACACCTGCCAATATTGCGGTAAGCGCGGACCCAAGAGTGATCTGAATCTGGATCACGTGGTGCCACGTGTATTGGGTGGCGGTACATCCTGGGATAATGTGGTTACGAGTTGTTTGGATTGCAATCGCATGAAGGGTGGCCGGACGCCTGCCCAGGCAAAGATGCATTTGGCACGTAAACCCTACCGTCCCAATATTGCGCCGCTCATGGAACTGATGCAGCGACGTATGTTTCATGAGGCTTGGAAGCCATTTTTTAATATTGTCGATCTTAGTTATTGGACGGTCGAACTTGATTCCGATTAATCCGTGTCAGATACCCTTACAACAGTAGTCTCGTCTAAAGATGCCGGTCAGCGCTGTGATCGCTTTATGATCAATACGTGGCCGCAATTTTCGCGTGCACAAATTCAGCGATGGTTGGAAACGGGGGCTATTACTGTGAATGGCGCTTCAATGAAAGCCTCTCACAAGATGCATGAAGGGGATCGTGTTTTGCTGACGCCACCAGAAATGGCTCCGAGTGAACTCATTGCGGAAAACATTCCGCTGACGATTTTGTTCGAAGATCGTGATTTGATTGTTGTGAACAAATCCCCTGACATGGTGGTGCATCCGGGTGCCGGCCAAACCTCTGGAACATTGGTGCATGCCTTACTAGGACATTGCAAGGATTTGCGGGGGGTGGGGGACCAGGAACGTCCTGGCATTGTGCATCGCCTGGATAAAGGAACTAGTGGTGTTATCATTGTTGCCAAGTCAGATGAATCCCACCGTGCATTGCAGACGCAATTTCAAACACGCCAAGTGGTGAAGGAATATATGGCTGTGCTGCAAGGTATTCCAAAAGGGCGTGCGGGTGTTTGGGATAAGCCTATCGGGCGTCATCCGGTGCATCGTCAAAAGATGGCGGTGACGCAAAAGGGACGAGCCTCCCTGACACGATGGGAATGTGTGGAAACGTTTGGTCGATTTGCATCGTTGGTTCATTTGTTTTTACATACGGGTCGCACGCACCAAATTCGTGTGCATGCAGCACATGCGGGTCATCCGCTGATTGGTGATGCGACTTACTCGGCGGGGCGCGCTAAAATTGGCCCCGAAGAATGGCGCAAAATTGTTTCTGAATTTACGCGTCCAGCCTTGCATGCGTTCCGGTTGCAAATTGCCCATCCACGGACGGGAGAGACGATGGAATGGACAGCGCCCATTCCAGACGATATGCAAAATTTAATTTTAGCAGCGCGTGCGCATGTGGAGGAAGGCAATGATTGAACGTGGGTTTGGGCACCGAGGGCAAGTTGTTTCAGACTTGGTGCTGGTTAACGGTGTCGTGGATGCGTTTATCCCCAAGACACATCAGGTGCATGGTGCATTGGTGAAACATGTCACTGCAGAAATGGGTGATTTGGTAATGGAAGCCGATGCCTTTGTGGCGACAGACCCCAAGGTGGTGTGTTCGGTCATGACAGCAGATTGCGTTCCACTTTTAATGTGGGATACGCAAGCACGTATTGTGGCAGCTGTACATGCCGGGTGGCGTGGCGTGGCAGCAAATATTGCAACGGCTACTGTGGACTTTATACGGGACATGGTACCCAACGCGGATCTGCGTGTGGCAATGGGCCCAGCAATGGGATCGTCCTGTTATGAAGTTGGGGATGAAGTGGTTTCTGCCTGTGCCAAAACTATTTCAGACATATCTCCGTTTATTAAAGCGACATCGCAGGGACATCAGCTGATTGATTTGAAGGGAATTTTATTTGAGCAGTTGGGCCATGTGGGTGTGATGCCCAATTGTATTGAGTCTGATCTGACTTGCACACATTGTAATACGACCTATGCATCCTATCGTCGCGGCGATCGTCGCGAACGTCAACATAGCTGGATTGTTATTTCTTGATTATGGGATCGTCTTACTTAATGGGTTGAGCGGTGCGTGTTGCGAGTCGTGTGGTCTTCAAATAATGCTGCCGTGCAGATTCATTATCCAAATCCAAAGTGCCACCTGAATTCAATGGCGTTTGATAGTCAGGTCGTGTTGTGCGCACTGTTGCGTGGCGCACAGTATGTTTGATTCGCTTGGGTGCTGGCGTTACCTCTACAGCTGCAGCAAGAGGCGCTTCAACTGATGTAGCTGGTGTTGACGCTTCTGCAGCAGCTTCTGTTGGTGCTGCTTCAGTAGACTGGGTTGTTTCTGCAGTTTGTTCTTGGGTTGCTTGTTGTAGTGTCTCTACTTTGGGTGTGGTTACTGGGGCAGTTGGTACGATTTTCTGAATGGCCAACGCGAGTACGAAGACAGCAACAGCAATTGAAATGTTCACCAGGCGATTTAATGATGACAGTGGCTTGAGAGGGGTAGCTGTATGTGATGCTGTGTTGTTTGTTCGAGTTGCCCGAGCCGTCTGAGTCCTTTTAGTGCGCTTTGTAGTGGTACGCGTCAGCGATGATGATGTTGCAGCAGCGGCACTGGCATTTTTACGTGGGCGCCCGCGCTTGCGCTTAACGGGCGCTGGTGCTGCTTCGGTGATTTTTTCTGTGGCTGTTGTCATGTGAACCCCTTTGACACATATTCGGCGCTGCGTCAAAAAAGTTGCGTAAAATTCACAAATTTTCTGGGAAATGCAAAATTTTGGGGTCTGAGGGGTCTTATAGACATTATAAGGAATCTTATATAGGGACGGTTTAACCAGGGAGGGGATCGTGGTGGATGTCATCATAGTAGGGGCGGGTCCAGTGGGGTTGAGCCTGGCATTGGGGTTGGCGCGGGCGGGTAAGTCGGTCGTGGTATTGGAAAAGGACCCAGGCTTACATACAACATCGCGTGCACCGATCATTTGGCCGCGAACGCAAGAAATTTTAGCAGATCTTGGGGTGATGGATCGATTTGAATCTGCATCTATTATTCTCAAACAATTTACGATGTGGAATGCGGATTCAAATCATAAATTGATATCTTTGCCGATCAGTGAGCTCAAAGACCAAACACACTTTCCACAAATTTTAATATTGCCTCAACATAAAACAGAAGCACTGTTATATGAGGCATTGAAAGCATATCCATCCGTGCAAGTGCACTTTGCCCATGAGGTTACTGGTCTTTCGCAAGATAGTGAATCTGTTCGGGTGCGCTATGCTACAAATGGAACGAGCGAAAGCGAAATGGTTGCGTCGTATGTGGTGGGTTGTGATGGGGCCCACAGTGCGATTCGTGCGGCATTGGGGCTGGAACTTGATGGTATTACCTATCCACTGATGGCTGCATTGGCCGATGTGAAATTGCCTTATAACGATCCTAACTGGGTGTTCCCTCGTTTGTCTGTAAAGGATGTCCCAGTTGTTGCGGTGCAAATTGAATTGGGTGAGTGGCGTTTGATCTTACCTTTTACGCAGGATGAATCCATTACCATGGATGAGCGTGTTCGCTTGTCTGTGAAGAATTTGTTCCATCAAGCTGACTATAGCTTGATTTGGCAAAGTGAATTCAAATTGCATCAACGCATTAGCCCTCAATTTGCGCTCGGCCGTGTGGCGCTGGCAGGGGATGCTGCGCATTTAAATAGTCCAGTGGGTGGGCAGGGGATGAACTCAGGCATTCAAGATGGGGCATTGCTGTGCACTGCGCTGGTGAAGGCAATTGATACGAGAAACCCAGCATTACTGCAACCCAATGCAGAGATGCGCCATGCCAAAATCAATTTTGGTGTGAATCAATTTACAAATATTTTGACCCGCGTGGTGATGTTATCAAAGGGGCGCTACATGCCTTGGGTTTTACGTATTTTGAATCTGGTATTAAAGATACCATCGCTTCGCCAAAAATTTCTGATGAAGCTCACAATGCTAGGGGATTAGTTGGGGTTGCATTAAATTATAATAATTTGGGAATGCGTTTGGAATATCATGCCCAATAGGAATAAATGGCAAAGAAATTTTTTGTGCAGAAAGTGCATCCTCCTTGCTGTCGCCAATAGATACAGCATGCTTCATTCCAGATTGATCAATGTATGTTTTCATCCAATCTGCTTTATTAATAGGTGCGCCTTGAATATGTTCAAAATATCGCTCCAACTTACGTTCTTTAACCAAACTAATGAGAATGTCATGTGGTGTAGCAGATAAAAGAACCATGTGTTTTTTCCCAAACATAAAGTCCAAGAACTGTGTGGCACCAGGAATTTCGGGTGCTGCAATAATGCCTAAAGTAGTTTCTTCATTATAACGATTTAGTAACTGTTGTTCCCTTTCGGGGGGGCATGTCTCACCAAGAATGTTCTCACAAATGTGGCGCAGCTTGTCGTGACGTAGGACGTGATTTTTTGTTCTGGAATAAGTTCTGATCTGATTACGATAATTAGGGTAATCATCAAAACAGGTTTCAAATGCGGTCCATTTGAGTTCATTCGAGTCGACAAGTGTTCCATCAAAATCAAAGATGAGTAGGTCGGCAGTTTGAATTAGGGATAACGCTGTCTGTAAATGATCATTTTTGGCCATAGACTTATGTGCCCGGGGCCGGAATCGAACCGGCACGACCCTTTTGGGGTCTCAGGATTTTAAGTCCTGTGCGTCTACCAATTTCGCCACCCGGGCGACCTTTATTTTGAATTTGAGGCGCGGGTGGGAGTCGAACCCACGCATGACGGTTTTGCAAACCGCTCCCTTAACCACTTGGGCACCGCGCCAAAAGCTGGAGGGGCCAATATAATGAGTCCTCATCCGAGTCTAGGGAAAAATCCCTAAAGAATTCTGTTAAGAAAAAGGTACACATGGGGTCTTTCATATAATAGACAGCCTGCTCCACCAATTGAAAGGATGCGTCATGGACTCCAAACTTCAGGTTTTATATTCCGCACAACAGATTGAACAACGCGTAACCGAGCTGGGTAAGCAAATCGATGCTGACTATAAAGATGAACCATTGGTGGTGGTGGGTGTTTTGAAAGGCAGCTTCCTATTTATGGCAGATTTGGTGAGAGCCATCAAAAAGGATGTACGCTGTGATTTCTTACGTGTTTCCAGCTATGAAAATGACAAATCATCAGGTGTTGTTCGTATGGATTTTGACTTAACCCAATCAATTGAAGGAGATAATTTGCTTCTCATTGAGGACATTGTAGATACTGGTCGCACTTTGGCATTTTTGAAAGAGCATCTGCATGGTAAGAAACCAAAGTCGCTGAAAGTTTGTTCGCTCCTCTATAAGGATATTGGAATCGATAACCGTCATTTGGCGGATTATGTTGGTTTTGAAATCCCCAATCATTTTGTAGTGGGCTATGGTTTGGATTCTGAAGGTCTGTACCGCTCGCTGCCCTATATTGGTTATTTCCCGCGTTAATGTGACTTCGGGTTTTGCCGAATCTCGAAACTATTTCCATCTGTTTCAATGACGATATTGCCGTTTGCAATGTGGGAGCCTTGTGTGCCCACATTGTGGCCACGATTGGTTTGATAGATTGGAATTTTTAAGTCGTGCAGTCTCGCCAGTGTGCCTGGATTGGGATGAAGGTAAGAATTATTATCACCCACAGAGATAACAACGGCGTCGGGTGATAGTGCTTTTAAAAAGTTGAGATTGCTACTGGTGCCACTACCATGGTGACCCAAATGTAGAATATCCACGTGTCCAATCAATGGCGCCACTGCTGATTCTTCATCAACGGTATCGTATGGTGGATTACCACCGCCGCCGGGCAAATCTCCGGTTGTGACGTATCGAAATTCCCCATAGCGAATGAGTAGCACCATGCTTGCAGCATTTTCATCGTCGCTATCTGTCTCTGCTAGAATGCCAAAGCGCGAGCGACCATTGACAGCAACCACTTCAATGCTGACATCATCATCAAAATAAATATTGTCTCCCGGCAGTGCGGTGCGTTGGCACGTTGTTGTGGCTTGCGCGTATGCCAAAAATGACGGTGTGGATTTGATGGTGCTATTGCCATGATCCCAACAGTATCCCGTAACACGGATATCATCAGAAGTATCTGCAATGCCATCCCGACCGGCCAATATTTCAGAAATGCCACCTATGTGATCACTATCGTAATGGGATGCCATCACATGATTGAGCGCCGTGATATTGTGGTCCATCATATAAGGGAGCGTTACATGCTTGCCACTGCCGGGTGGACCACCATCAATCAGGATCGTATAGCCGTTTGGTGTGGTGACCAGGGTGGCGTCTCCTTGTCCAATATCCAAAAGCGTAATCGTCAATGGGGTGTCAGAGAGTGCGGCGTCGTCATTTGATGCAGCAGATTGGATGTTGACGGTAGGTGTTGCGAATTGTGATGCGGATGATGGCATCCCACAGTAAGTGAGTAGCGTTGTGAGTATGATGATCGCTAGCTGTTGCTTCATAGCGGTATGACTTTGCAACAAGTGTACCGGTTTTTAAGATGGCGTTGATGTGGACTCAGCCATGGTAGCTGTTTCAAAAGTGAACAGCGCTGTTTGAAAATAAGTCATTTCACCAAATAAATCCTATTTAAAATCAATCCCAAATCGTTGGCACGATGCTTGCTTTGTTGGTCTTCCATGAAGTTGCGACGACTCACAATAATCATCATACTTCTTTTGCTCACAGACATGGCACATGCGGCATCACGCAAGGCCGCCATGATGTCACTTGAGCAATTGATTTCTGTTTCAGAGAAGTTGGTTGTCGAGGCTGCTAAGACAGAGCCCGATTTAATGGCAACAGCGCAGGCAGCATATCGCTATGCAGGTTTGGATGGGAATCCTGTCAAAGAGTGGAGAAAGAAGGCGCGCCAGTCTGCAGCGCTTCCCAGTCTATCGTTGAGTGTGGATACCGGTTACTTGAATCGCGCGAATTTCAATGTGCAGGATTCAATTTCGGTCAATTCAACGGGTGTTACAGTGGGGCCGGCGGCCAATAACAGCAATCAATATCTTACCAATCAGACAATGTTTACAGCCAAAGCGGTATGGTCGTTGTCAGATGTGATCTTCCATCGACAGACGCTGGCAATGGAACGCGAAAATCGCAATCGCATTGCGGACCGACAAAAACTTTTGGATCAAATTAATCAACTCTATCACGAACGCATTCGCTTGAAGGCTGCCATACTTTCACGTCGCCAAAATGCGCATGCTGAAAGTGCAGAGCAAGCGGCACTCCAGGCAGCGTTGATGCAGGTGACAGGGGAATTGAATTTATTAACCGGTGGATGGTTTTCTGAAAATCTAAATGGGGAGGGTCACGTATGAGATGGATTGGCGTTATGGTAGTGATGGTGGCAGTGACATCGTGTGGAATGCCCATGACGGGTACGTCACGCGGCTCGCTGGCGGGTATGCAACCACATGTATTGGAAATGCTGCCAGAAGATGGGGCATCATTGGATGCAACAAGCAGTGTAACACTCAAATTTTCTCATCCTATTGATGCAGATTCAGTGTTGCCGCAATCGATACTCATGCTGTCACAGTGGCAAGGGGGAGTGTCGAGTACGCAATTGCTCAAAGACATTTCAAGCGGTGCGGTTAAAAGCATCCCGGTGCGCTGGGAGTTGAGTCAAGATGCCACTGAACTGCAGGTATTCCCCAAGTCAACAGTACCCAGCGGTACAGTGGGTGTTGTTGTAACGCCTGCACTATTATCGCAGGACCATATGCCATTCAATCAAACACCGGGTATGAGTAGCACTCCATACATTGGTTCACTTATTGTTGGAGGTACCACTGAGGTATCTAGTGCAAGTGTTGCAGAGACAGGGGATGATAACGCGTCGTATTCCCCGGGTGCGAGCCAAGCAAGCTACATTAAACCATCACCACTGCCCATGGTCATTAATGAAATACTCTATGACATGCCAGGGGACGACACCAATGGTGACTTGTTTGTTGAGCTGCGAGGAACGCCAGGTGGTGATGTGGGTGGTTACCAAATCTTCTTCATCAATGGTGACGATGGCAAAGAAACAGATCATATGACGTTACCAGCAGGTCTTGCCGTTCCTGAAAATGGATTGTTGGTGGTGGCAGATGGCATCACGGGCGATTTGCAGCATACACATGTTGCCAATGCTGATTTCTTAGACAACTTTGATCCCCAAAATGGGCCCGATGCCGTGCAGCTAATTTCGCCTACTGGAAAGTTAGTGGATGCGTTGGCTTATGGCACGCCCAAGCAAATCACAGCCTTTAATAATATGGATATGATGGAGGGAACAGCAGGGCCCGATGCGCCGGTGGGATTGAGTGTGAGTCGTCGCGATGATGCCGAGGATACCAATGACAATAGCACCGACTTTATTGTGAATGCCAAGCCATCACCGGGTAGCTACGATGTGGAGGAACCCCAATGACCACCGCCAATTTACAAACAGGGTGGTGGGGTGAGCGCCTTGCATGTAGTTATTTGGAGGGTTGTGGCATGCAAATCGTTGCGCGCAATGTACGGACACCACTGGGGGAGATTGATTGCGTTGCCCAGAAAGGGCGCGAGCTTTACTTTGTGGAAATCAAAACGCGCACTGGTGGGCGTGCCGGACGTGCGATTGAACAAATCCCTTGGCATAAGCAGAAGCGCCTCGTCCGGCTGGCGCAATATTATTTGCGCTGCAACGATGCCCTGCGGTTTTATCCCCATATTGCCGTTGTGGCGATTGATGGCACACCTGCACGCTATTCCATTGAATTTATCCCGGATGCGGTCGAGTGTGGGATGTGATGATGTAATATGGACAATTGCCAAAAAATCAGATAGCCGCGGTTTATGTCACTTGTTCTGGATTTCTTTGCAAATCATGTCGCGACGCGTCCGCAAGATCCATGCTGGATGAGTAAGGCTGCGGGTGGCCAATGGCAGACATTTTCGTTTGCGCAGGCCGATCATATGGTGCGACGTGTTGCTACAGCCCTTGCAGGGCAGGGTGTAACGCGTGGCCAGAAAGTAGTTATCTGGGCTAACACCTGCATGGAGTGGGTGATTGTTGATATGGCCTGCTGGACGCTGGGTGCGGTGTCCGTTCCCATTTATTTTAATACTACGCCTGAACAAGCCATTCCCATTCTGGAAAATTCAGGAGCCGTGCTTATTTTAGCTGAAGATGCTGAACGTGCGATTGAAGCTGTTCAGGGTTACAGAAACACAATTCCTGTTCTCAATTTACGTGAATCGGTCGGGCGCTGGGTGGCAACGCCAACGGGTCAAATTCAAGAACCCATTAAGTTGTTGCCAACAGATTTGGCGAGTATCGTCTACACATCTGGAACCACGGGCGAGCCCAAAGGCGTTGAGCTCACACATGGCAACTTCGCTGCCGAAGTGACTGAATTGGCCAAGCGGTTTTCGGTCCCCCATCAGTATGTCAGTTTGGGGTTTTTACCACTATCCCATATTGTGGCGCGTGCGGTGCAATGCTTCCAAGTCTCTCAAGGATTTGTCATGGCCTTTGCCGAGAGCATTGATAAAGTGGCAGACAACTTGAAAGAAGTGCATCCCCAATTTTTTGTGAGCGTGCCACGCATTTTTGAAAAAATTTATACTAAGGTCTTTGCCGAAATTTCGGCTATGCCAAAAATTGTGCATCGTCTTGTTGCATGGGCACAGAAGAGCCAATCGGAATGGGTGAAGCGATTGGTTTTTCGTAAAATTTTTAAAGAACTGGGTGGTTGCTTGGAATTTTCGATATCGGGTGGGGCACCACTCAATCCCGAAGTCGCCAAATTTTTTGGCGCCATTGGTTTGGAGATTTACGAAGGCTATGGGCTGACTGAAACAACGGCTGCAGCGTGTCTGAATTATCCAGGTCACAATCGTTATGGAACGGTGGGGCCAGTGTTGGACAGTGTTCAGATTCGCTTTGATACAGATGGCGAGATTTTGTTTAAAGGCCCCATTGTGTCATCTGGTTATCACAATAACCCAATTGCGACGAAAGAATCGTTCACCGAAGACGGATTTTTTAGAACAGGTGACATTGGCGAACTAACACCAGATGGATATTTGAAAATTACCGATCGCAAAAAGGATTTGATTGTCACCGCAGGCGGCAAAAAGGTGGCACCCCAGCCGATTGAACAATCCCTGTTGCAAAATCCTTATGTCTCCCAGGTGTTTGTTTATGGCGATCGGCGTCCTTATATCTCGGCGTTGATTGTACCGAATCGTCAAGCAGTCGAACAATATGCCCAAAAGATGGGCTTGAAAGTGGATAGCTGGGAGTCTATGGTGCGGTCACCGGAGGTTTTGGCTCTCTTTCAAAAGGTGGTCGATGCAGTAAATACGAATTTGGCACGCTATGAAACGATTAAGCATTTTCACCTATTGCCAGATGAGTTTAGTACACAACGCGGAGAGCTAACACCCACTCTCAAGTTAAAGCGCAAGGTTGTGCAGGAGCATTTTACAGCCGAACTTAATTCATTATACGTGTCGTAGGGGAGGAAACATGTCACAAGGAAACGAAACAACCGGTCTTGCATCCAATATCGCTGCAATGATGTGTTATATCTTGATGCCTGTCTCGAGCATCGTTTTTCTCATTGTTGAAAAGAAAGATAGCGATGTTCGCTTTCATGCGTGGCAGTCTACTTTTTTAGGTGGTGGTATCATTGTGTTGATCATTGCCCTTCAAATATTTGAGGCAATTATGGGTAGTATTGCCCATATCTTAGGAACGGTGGTGGGTTTCTTTGTCCCCATTGTGTGGCTAGGTGGTCTTGTATTATGGGTTGTTTGTCTTGTGAAAGCCTATCAGGGTGAACGCTGGAAGATCCCCGTGGTTGGGGATATGGCCGAAAAACAAATGTCAATTTAACTGCTTAGCGCAAAGGAGAAGAGAATGAGCACACCCAAAGAAATTCTTGAGCAAAAGATTCCTGAAAAATTGAAGGCCAAGCCAGATAAAGTGAAAACAGTAAATGCCTTGGTGAATTTTGATATTTCGGGCCCCACTGGTGGTCAATGGACACTCGATTGCACCTCAGCGGATGCCTGTGTCAAAGCAGGGAATGATCCTGCAGCAAAAGTGACCGTGCTCATGACGGACAGTGATTTTGTGAGCCTCATTGATGGCAAGCTTAATGCCCAAATGGCCTTCTTGACCGGAAAACTTAAAGTGAAGGGTGATATGGGTACCGCACTGAAATTGGGTAACATCCTCTAAGAATGAAACTTGCATTAGCACAGATCAACCCGACGGTCGGTGATTTTGAGGGCAATGTCCAAAAGATCATCGACCGTGTTCGTTGGGCCGAAAGTGAAGGCGCCGATCTCGTCTGCTTTTCAGAGATGGTGATTACCGGTTATCCACCCCGTGATTTGTTAGAGTCGCCATCATTTATTAAACACGCAGCACTTGCACTGGATAAAATTGTTTCTGCCATAAAAGGTGATACCATTGTTTGTTTGGGCACAATACTGCCCAACACATCAGGTGTTGGGTTGCCATTGCACAATAGTGCCGTCGTGATTCAAAAGGGCAAGGTTGTGTTTACACAACATAAAACATTACTGCCCAATTACGATGTCTTTGATGAGCAACGCTATTTTGAACCCGCATCAACATATCAACTGTTTCAATTTGGATCTGAAAAAATTGGCATCACCATTTGTGAAGACCTGTGGTTTCATGAAAAGCCACGATATCATAAAGATCCCGTTGCAGAACTTGCCGAATTGTCACCGACGCTTGTTCTCAACTTGAGTGCATCACCGTTTGCTTTACATAAGAATGAGACACGCCTTTCATTGTTACAGCGGGCATCAACGGCTTGTAACGCGCCACTTGTATTTGTGAATCAAGTGGGTGGGAATGATGAACTTGTTTTTGCAGGGGGCAGTTGTGTTGTTGCACCTGATGGCAACGTGACAATTGAGCTCAAGCGTTTTGAAGAAGACATGCAAGTGATCGTGTCAAATGCTGATTTTTCTGCTGTACAGCAGAGCGACATCAGTGATGTCTATCATGCGATTGTCTTGGGTCTTCGAGACTATTTTCAAAAGTGTGGATTTAATAAGGCCATCCTTGGTCTGTCGGGTGGTATTGATTCCTCTGTGGTTGCAGCACTTGCAATGGACGCCCTTGGAAGGGAAGCGGTGATGGGTATTGCGATGCCATCACCCTATTCGAGTGCGGGAAGTTTAACCGATGCTAAACAATTGGCGCAAAATTTGGGAATTGCGTTCCAAACCATTCCCATTGAAACAGTTTACACTGAATTTCGAAACATACTTTCGGAAGACCTGGCATCACCACCTGATCTGGCCGATGAAAATATTCAGGCACGTATACGCGGTACCATTTTAATGACCTTGTCCAATCGGACGGGCGCATTGGTATTATCAACGGGCAACAAATCTGAAATTGCCGTGGGCTACTGCACTCTGTATGGCGATATGGCAGGGGGGCTGGCGATATTGTCGGATGTTCCCAAGATGATGGTCTATGAATTGGCGCGCTATATTAACGCACAGAAGCCCGTGATTCCAGAAAGCGTATTGACCAAGGCGCCATCTGCAGAGCTGCGACCCAATCAGACCGATCAAGATAGCTTGCCACCGTACGAAATTTTGGATGGTATTTTAGCGGCCTACATTGAACAGCATCTATCTGAAGATGAAATTGTTAAAGCCGGATTTGATCGTAAAGTAGTCAAAGATATTATTCACCGCATTCAGCACAACGAATACAAGCGTCGCCAAGCCGCGCCCGGCATCAAAATCACCAGCAAAGCCTTTGGCATGGGCCGCCGTCTTCCCATCGCCAGTAAATGGTAAGCATCGTAAGTTTATGTTTTAGAAGTGATACGACAATCCGCCTTGCAGCGAGAAGGGGAAGATGGCGGTGCCGTTATTGGTGCCGGAAATGCCGTCAATGAGTGCAATGCTTCTGAAGATGCCCATGAATTGGAAAGATAATTTCTGGGTGAAGTAAAAGTCACATCCCACACCGGCCTGTGCTCCCATGCCAGCCGCTTGAGTGCCGTTGCCGCCTGAACCATCTGATACCAAATAAAAGCCGACACCGCCGAGTAGGAATGGATCGAAATATGTGGCTTCAGGAATAGGGTAATATTTAAAATCCACAGTGGGGATACCAAATACCAAGATGTTATTATTGCCTGCGCTAATACCAGTGCCATTTTGGGTGGTTACAACGACTGAAAATGTAGTGGAAAGTTCAGGGGCCCATCGATAGTCAAATGCAAAATAACCACCCACTCCTGGATCTAATTCTGGTCGTGCATCAACAACATAAATGTTGCCCATACCGCCAGCGGTTACTGAGAAATTCTCCGCGAGTGCCGGTGTTGCAGCGGATGCTAAAGTGAGTGTAAGAATTGTGAGTGCTAACTTTTTCATGAGTCCCCCTATTGAACGTGTGCGACACCTAACATGATAAAAATTCAAAATCAAGGAACGCTATGCAAATGAAGCAATTTTTCAATCACTGCAGGATAAAGTATGTGCTCAGCCTGATGTATACGTCTTGTGAGACTGTCGAGAGTATCATCTGAATGAATTTCGATTGTCTGCTGTGCAATAGTGGGTCCCGTATCAATGCCGGCATCCACGTAGTGGATTGTACATCCCGTCACCTTTTGCTGATCTGAAAATGCACGCTCAATGGCATTCAGACCTGGGTATGCGGGAAGGAGGGCTGGGTGAATGTTAATGATGCGTTTTGAAAATTCAGTTAACAGCGGCTCTGCCACAAGTCGCATGAAACCGGCAAGGCAGATAAGTTGTGGTGCATAGGGCCGAATGGTCTCTGCTAAGCGTGCGCTATAGTCTGTCTTTGTTTCTGATGGTAATTTAGGGAGTAGTTTTGTGGGAATGTTGCGTTGTCGGGCTCGTTTCAATGCCATTGCATCTGGTACGTCGCTTAGAACAGCTGCAATGCGCGCATGAAGACGCCCCGCTGCGATAGCATCCATGATTGCTTGTAGATTGCTGCCTGTGCCTGACGCTAAAACTACAATTGGCGGGTTAGACATAGACGACACCAGGGTCACCTTTTGGGCGCTTTGCAATTTTACCGATAATCCAGGCTTGCTGATTTAAACTCTGAATGCGATCGCGGGTTTCTATTGCGTCTTCTTCTGGCACTACGATGCAAAGACCAATGCCACAATTGAAAACACGACGCATTTCATTCATACCAATGTTGCCAGTTTGTTGAATGAATTTCATCAATGGTGGAAGTTCCCATGAATGCCATTCAATACGCCCCTGACATGTTTTGGGTAAAATGCGCGGCAGGTTGTCGGTAATACCCCCACCTGTAATGTGGGCAATGCCACGAATGCGTGTGGTGTTACGAAGTTTTGAAATCAGATTAGGGTAGAGGCAGGTGGGGGTGAGAAGAGCCTCTCCTAATGGTTGATCAACTCCGGGAATAGATTGGTTCCAGTTGAGTTTGTGTTCTGTACAAACGGCGCGGATGAGTGAGTAGCCATTACTATGAAATCCACTCGATGCGATGCCAATAATAGCATCGTCGATAGCAATAGATGAACCATCGATGATTTCATCTCGCTCGACAGCCCCAACAGTAAATCCTGCGATGTCGAAATCTTTGCCATGGTACATCCCAGGCATTTCTGCGGTTTCTCCACCAATAAGAGAACAGTTAATCTCCCCGCAAGCACGGGCGATACCTTGGACAATGGCCGCATGGTTGGAGGGGTCCAGGTGACCCGATGCAAAGTAGTCCAAAAAGAAGAGGGGTTCTGCGCCTGAGCAGATGATATCATTGACACACATACCCACCAGATCCTGTCCAATTGTGTCGTAACGGCCCACATCAATCGCAATTCGCAGTTTTGTGCCGACACCGTCGGTCGAAGAGACCAATACTGGTTGTTTGTACTTTTGGAGGTTGAGGGCAAAGTGTGCGCCAAATCCACCAATGCCTGAAAGGACCTCTGGGCGGTAAGTGGCGGCTGCACTGTCTTTGATGGCTTTGACGAACTCATCCCCAGCGTCAATATTGACGCCGGCTTGCTGGTAGGAACTGGTCATATAGAGTATCCTTTGCCTCATGGGGTTAATTTTGTTTTAAATAGGCCGTAAATATTTTGACGCTTTTGTTAAAAATAATTTCTTTAAAATCAAATAGTTAATCAATTTGATCGGAAAGTGCTTCCCGATTTTGTATTTTGCCTGTATATTTTTACCCTGCACACGGAGATATTAATGGCGCAACCGCAAGTCCATAAGTCTGAGGCCGTCACCAAGCGGGGGAAAAAAGCCCCCAATGCATCCGTCAAATCACAAACCACCAAGAAGAGCAAGAATGGTCATGAAGCTGAATCTCGCCTCAAGGAATTGGAAGATTTGGTCGCCATATTGTCGCGCGGTAAATATATGTGGGAGTCCACTTTTGATGCCATTACAGACCCCGTCAGTATTATTTCGAAGGATTACACCATTGAACGGGCCAACACAGCGATGGCGCAGGTTGCAAATTGCGATATACGTAAAGTGATTGGTAAAAAATGCTACGAAGTATTCGCAGGGCGCAACTCACCATGCCAAGGCTGTCCTGCAATGGCGGCTTGGTCTAAACAAAGGCCGATGCTGAATCGCTTGGATTCTTTAATTTGTGATCATAACTATGAAGTACATGCATTTCCACTTGCCTCTAGCAAAGATGATTCGAAATCCATGATTATGCACTATCGGGATATTTCGGAGTCTGAGCGTCTGCAACAAGAGCTGATTCAGCAGGAAAAGATGGCGGCAATTGGTATGTTGGCAGGCGGTATTGCTCATGAAATTAATAACCCATTGGGTGGTATTTTGGCGTTCACGCAGCTCTTGATTCGAGACTGTACGGGTGAGAGTGCAATGAAAGGCGATCTCGAAGAAATTGAACGTGCTGCGGTACGGTGTAAAAAAATTGTTTCTGATCTGTTGGATTTTTCACGCTTGTCCAAACCCAAAGATCGTCAGTGGTTAGATGTAAATCCTCTATTAGAAAAACTATTTCCATTCCTTAAGATGGAATTTAAATCGTGGAATATTGATTTAGTAACGGATCTAGATGCCAGCATTCCAAAGGCGTTTGGCAGTGCCAATCAATTACAGCAAGTGTTTTTAAATCTCATTACCAACGCCTGTCATGCAATGCCAAAAGGTGGGACGCTTACAGTCAAAACACAAATTTCCCGTGATAAGTCGAGCGTTGTTGTTCGGATTGTAGATACGGGCGTAGGTATTCCCAAGGCCAATCTCGCTAAAATTTTTGATCCATTTTTTACAACAAAAGAGCCGGGTAAGGGAACAGGGCTTGGATTGTCCGTAAGCTATCGTATCATTAAAGAACATAAGGGAAGTATCGTTGTGGATAGTGAACTGGGGCGTGGAACCACATTTTCAGTGGAACTGCCAGCCGAACAATAAGGAGGTGTGCGATGAATGGGAATATTCTCATCGTAGATGACGAGGCAATGATTCGCAGGGCGCTGGAAAAATTCTTAGGCGACCTTGGATACAAAACATGGACCGCAGAGAATGGTAAAACGGCCATGGAAGTCATCCGATCCGAATCCATTAATCTCGTTATTACAGATCTCATGATGCCAGAGATGAATGGTGTTGAACTTATCTCTCAGGTCAAACAGGCCAGCCCCAATACAGTATGCATCATCATGACGGCATTTGGAACGATTACGAGTGCTGTTGAGGGGATGAAAGCGGGGGCATACCATTATCTCACCAAGCCATTTGAACTGGATGATATTGCATCACTTGTGGCGACCGCTTTGGAGCACCAAGCGTTGAAGGTAGAGAACGCGACACTTCGTCGTCAATTGCGATCCAAGTACAAATTTGAAGGTATTCTGGGTACCAGTGCCGAAATGAATTCCGTATTTTCGTTGATGGAGAAAGTTGCGGATACAGATAGCACAATTTTGATTTTGGGTGAGTCGGGCACAGGTAAAGAACTCGTTGCCAAAGCTATACATTATAATAGTCGCCGATCGGAAAAGCCGCTTGTCATTGTTAATTGTGCGGCCATTCCTGAAAATCTTTTGGAAAGTGAGTTGTTTGGACACGTCAAAGGATCTTTCACTGGAGCATACCAAGCGCACGAAGGTCATTTTGCACAGGCGAATGGTGGGACAATTTTCTTGGATGAAATTGGTGAAATGAGCCCCAAGCTTCAGGTGAAGTTGTTGAGGGTCTTGCAAGAGCGTAAGTATGAACCCGTTGGGTCCACCCGAACAGAAAATGTGGACGTGCGAATCATAACAGCAACCAATCGTGATCTGGAACAAGAAGTAAAAGAAGGTCGATTCCGTGAAGATCTGTTTTATCGTTTGAATGTGATCCCTGTTAAAATACCAGCGCTTCGTAATCGTCATGATGATATTCCACTACTGCTGAACCACTTTTTGAAGAAGAGTAATGAAACAAATGAACGTAATGTAGAGGGTTTTACACCCGAAGCGCTTAAGGTGCTTTGTGAGTATGATTGGCCGGGTAACGTTCGTGAGTTGGAAAATTTGGTGGAGCGTACAGTTGTAATTAAAGAGATAGGCTGGATGGATGTATCAGATTTGCCGGAAAAAATTTCCAAAACACCTGCACATTTTCATCCTCAAAAGGTTGTAATCCCAGATTCAGGTCTTTCATTTAATGAAATTGTTAATGATTTTGAAAATGAATTAATTCTTCAGGCACTCCGTAAGTGTAATTGGAACAAAAACAAGGCAGCAACATTGCTGCAGCTAAATCGCACAACTCTAGTGGAAAAAATTAAAAAGAAACAGTTGGATAAGACGCTACCTGCTTAAGGCATGGGAGGAAAAATGTATAAAACAGTTAATCTATTGGTTGTGGATGACGACGAATCTTTGGTGAAAGTTTTTGAGCGGGTGGCCAAAGAACAAGGACTGACAGTGGCGTTGTGTCGCACTGGGGTTGAAGCCTTGGAATACCTTAACAAGAATGTGGTTGAGGTTGCAGTCGTCGATATTAATTTGCCAGGCTACAATGGCATGCAAGTCTTGGAATACATCAAGCGCAACCAGTTTCCGACAGAAACCATCATGATGACAGGAGTCGGTAATGTGGAGACTGCGGTGAATGCCATCAAGATGGGTGCATACGATTATATTACCAAACCATTTGAAGATATTAATAAGGTCGTCGTGCTGATCAACAAGGCTCTGGAACGCTATCGTTTGATGCAAAAGATTAGACGATTGGAGCGCCAAAGTAGTGATCAGATATCTTATGAAGAACTGGTGGGGAAAAGCCGAAACATGCAGGACGTTTTCAGTACAATTGATAGTATTGCAGGAACAACATCAACGGTTCTGGTGTTGGGTGAGAGTGGTACAGGTAAAGAACTAGTGGCGCGCGCGATTCACAAGCGTTCTAAACGCAAAGATAAGCCATTTGTGGTTATTAACTGTGCGGCGTTGTCTGAACATCTTTTAGAAAGTGAATTGTTTGGTCACAAAAAAGGATCATTTACAGGTGCGATCAGTGACAAGCGCGGTTTATTTGAAGAGGCAGATAACGGCACCATATTTTTGGATGAAATTGGTGAGGTTCCACCCCTTATTCAAGTTAAGCTGTTGAGAATTTTGCAAGAAGGGGAGATGCGCCCTGTGGGTGGTAATCAGAGCAAGAAAGTCGATGTCCGTGTTATTGCTGCAACGAATCGTGATCTACAGCAGTTCGTCAAAGATGGTATGTTTCGTGAGGACTTGTATTATCGTTTGAATGTGATTTCAATTACACTGCCACCACTGCGTGATCGTCCAGAAGATATCCCATTGCTGTCGTATCACTTTTTAGAAAAGTATCGGAAGAAAATGGAAAAGGAAGTGACGAAGATTTCTGTGGATGCCCTGCAAAGTTTGCAGAGTTATCGTTGGGTGGGTAACGTCCGTGAATTGGAAAACGTCATTGAGCGTGCGGTTGTTTTAGTCAACGGAGATACGATTACAGCACGTGATCTACCACCGAAGATATTGGGAGATGCGTTCTATTTGACCTCCGATGAATCAGGAGATTCGTCAGATCTGTCCAAGTTTGATTACCAAGAAGCTAAAAATCGTGCACTTTGGGCGTTTAATCGTAGTTATCTGTCCAATTTGTTGCGGCAGGCTAACGGTAATCTATCATCGGCGGCAACCAAGGCCGGCATGGATCGAAGTAATTTTAAGAAGATCATCAAAAAGTACAACGTCGAAATTATGGAGTATAAAAGAAAACAAGGCGGAAAAACAACGGAGGAGTAACTTATGAAAAACTCCAATCATGGAAAAGTACTGATTGTCTCGGACAAGGCGGTTGACCCTAATCTGGGCAACTATCTTGAAAAGGCGGGATGGACAATTGGTCGAACGAAGGTTGCCGAATTTTCGACGGTGATGTCGCTGGAAACCCCCGATGCTATTTTGATACGGGCCAGCTCAAATTCCTTACAATTACGTCAGCAGGTTGAGATGGTACGTAACTTTGACGATAATCTGCCAGTCCTTATTATGGTTGATAAAGGAGATGTGGCGCAGGCCGTTGAATTTGTGAAACAAGGCGCGTATGATTATTTTATTGAGCCTGTTGATTTGGAGCGTCTGGAAACGTCGCTTGCTCATGCAGTTAAACTATATCATTTGACGAAAAAAGTGTTCCTGTTGGAAAATCAAATGGGGTGGCGTGGCGAGTTTGATAATATTATTGGGCATAGCGCCAAGATGCAGGAAATCTTTCAATTGATTTCAAGTGTCGCCAAGAGTAATGCCACAGTTTTGATTACTGGTGAAAGTGGTACCGGTAAAGAGCTTGTTGCGCGTGCGCTGCATAAGCACAGTGTGCGTAATCAAAAACGATTTTTGGATTTGAACTGTGGTGCGATCCCCCGCGAATTGTTGGAAAACGAACTTTTTGGTCATGAGCGTGGTGCGTATACGGGCGCAGATCGTTTGTATATTGGCTGCTGTGAGCGTGCGAGTGGTGGGACGCTCTTTTTAGATGAAATTTGTGAGATGGACCCCAGTCTGCAGGTCAAAATATTGCGCCTGCTGCAAGAACGCAGCTTTATGCGTGTGGGCGGGACAGATAAAATTGATGTGGATGTGAGGTTCGTGGCTGCAACCAATCGCAATGTGATGCAAGAGGTCAAGGAGGGGCGATTCCGCGAGGATCTTTATTATCGTCTGAATGTGGTTACAATTCATATTCCATCACTTCGTGAACGCACTGAGGATATTCCACTTCTTGCAAAGCACTTTCTCGAGAAGTTCTGCCGAAAGAATGAAAAAATATTTGTCGACTTTCACCCAGAGGCGCTGGCTTGTTTAATGAACTATGACTGGCCGGGAAATGTGCGTGAATTAGAAAATATTATTGAACGGGTAGTGGTGCTCAATAATGATACTCAGGTAAAAGTTAAGCATCTGCCAGTACAAATGCAGACAGTGCGTAAACGTTCTGGCGATTTTCAGAAAGAGGGAACTCCGCTCCTGGGAGACAACCAGACCATTATTCCGTTAGACCTGATTGAGAAGTATGCCATTGAGGCTGCATTACAAAAATGTGTGGGTAATGTGAGTGAGGCAGCCAAGAAATTAAAAATTGGGCAGGCAACGCTCTATCGTAAAATTCGTCAGTACGGGCTTCGATAAAATAAAAGGGGGGGTTATGGAAATTAAGCCAGAAAAGAATGGCGAAATCGTGGTGTTGAAATGCAAAGGAAGTTTGGATGCTGAGAGTGTTGCAAGTTTTAAAAAGTCGACCCAAAAAATGGTGGATGAGGGATCACGATATTTTGTTATTGATGCCACTGCACTAAATTTTGTGGATAGTATGGGGTTGGGTGCGATCATTTCTTTAATGCGTCGCGTGCAAGCAGACCGCGGTGAAATCAAATTGGCGTCGTTGTCCCCGGATATTCGCATGATATTTGAGTTAACACGCCTTCACCGCGTTTTTGATATCTGCGCCACAGTGAGCGACGCATGCAAAAAGTTCAGCATATAGTTCCCATATGGTTAGAAATGGATGCGCATCCACGGCACGTGCCGTGGTTACGTTCTTTTGTGCAGACCTATTTCAAGGGTGGCGGTGTGGATATCTCATCGCGTGATTGCATGAAGGCGCAGTTGGCGCTGGTGGAAGCTTTTGATAATGTTGTGGAACATGCATATCCAAAATCTCGCAAAAAGCCTGTATTGGTGGGACTGTACCTAAAGGGTAAGACATTGCATATGGAAGTTCTGGATCAAGGACGTGGACCGCCTCAGAAGAAGCATAAGCTGCCCAGTGTCATGAGTGACCATGGACGCGGGCTATTTTTGATTTATCGGTTGTCATCGCGCGTTGAGTCCAAACGGGAAAATGGCTGGCACCGCTTGCATATGCGCATTCGTTTGGGGAAATAAATGACTACAAGTCGAGATAAAATTCTACCCGCGCTACATCGCTTGAGTCATGCGATTGCACGCGCGGATTCGATGGAATCTGTGTGCCAAGAAATTTTGAAGGCCGTTGTTGCGGTAATTCCAGTGCGCCGGGCATCCATTATGAAATATGATCCTGAAGAGAAAATCCTGAAAATCGTGGCAGCCCATGGCATGACAGCGCGTCTGGCACGGGATGTGCGTGTGTCTGCGGGCGAGGGGATCAGCGGACAGGTATTTTCATCCAAAAAGCCGCTTTTGGTAGATGATATTCGCCACATTGGCCGCAAGGCAGCATCGCGCTATAAAAGTAAGTCACTTATGGTGGCACCGGTGATGTGTATGCCATTGTCAATGGACGGAAAGCCGGTAGGTATTATTAATGTTACAGACAAACGGGGTCGCGGCGAGTTTACCAAAGAAGATTTGGAACTTTTAACAACGATTGCCAATCACACTGCATCATATTTGCACCTGACCAACTTGGCAGAGTCGGCGCGAAAATCTGAGCAACTCCATCACGAGGTTGAGCTTGCACGTTCCATTCAACAACGTCTTTTGCCGGGGGTGCTACCCCAAATTCCAAATTTGGATGTGGCCGGTATTTGTGTCTCTGCGGCCCATGTGGGTGGTGACTATTTTGACGTGATTATGAATTCGTTTGCACCGCCAACAATTATTGTTGCGGATGTCTCTGGGCACAATATTGGCGCTGCATTGTTGATGAGTGCCTTTCGAAGCACGATTCGTACAGGAATTGCGGGTTTTTATATGGGGCCTGCCCAGTTGATGAGTCGTTTACATGCGCATATTTACGATGACCTCGTCCGTGCTGAACAATGGATATCCGCATGTTATGTGCAATATTTTCCAAATGATCGGCAATTTCGCTATGCCAGTGCAGGTCATCAGCCACCGTTCTTCTACAGCACAAAAGAGAAAAAGTTTTTACAGGCAAGTACAGGTGATATGATTTTGGGTGTATTGCCAGACATTGTGTTTGAGGAAGAACGGGTTACAATGCAGCGGGGCGACTGGATGGTCTTGTGTACTGACGGACTATATGAAGCAAGCAAGAACGGCAAAATGCTGGGCTTGGAACGTGTCCGAAAGGTTATCCGTGATAATGCCAAAGGAACTGTTCATCAGATGTTGAAGGCACTCATGACCGCCGTTAAGAAATTTGTTGCGCCCGCACCGCTAAAAGACGATGTCACCATCGTTGTCGCCAAAGTTCGATAACCCAATACTATGAACTATATAGATGCCATTGCCGCCCTTGATCAATGTGGGCAACATACCATTAATCCTGGATTGGAACGCATGCAGGCTGCCTGCGAGCGTCTGGGGCATCCAGAGCAGCTACTCAAATGCATTCATGTGGCCGGTACCAATGGCAAAGGATCCACCATTGCATTTATGGAATCTCTCCTGAAGGCCAATGGCTCTACCGTTGGTCGTTACACGTCTCCCCATCTTCATGATCTGCGTGAGCGTATTTGCACCAATGGGCAATGGATTTCTGAATCAGATTTTGTGCACGCCTATACAGTGGTGTCGAATGCCTGTGCTGACTTGGGGTTGAGTTATTTTGAATGGCTTACGCTGATTGCTTTTGTTCACTTTCACAAGCATTCTGTTGATATCGTTCTGTTAGAAACGGGCCTGGGTGGTCGTTGGGATGCAACGAATGTTGTCACACCACTGGTCTCGGTCATCACGTCAATTGATTATGACCATCAACGCTATTTGGGTGAGACGCTTAAACAAATTGCAGCAGAAAAATGCGGCATTCTCAAAAAGGATGCCCCTGCGGTGATTGCGCCACAAAACTCGGAAGCGATGGATGTCATTCAGCATGTGATTGCAGAGTTGGAAATTCATGCACAGGTGGTGCCGCCATTGTCATCTGAAATTGCGCTGGGGCTGAAGGGTGATTATCAACGCCAGAATGCGGCGTTAGCTGTTGCTGCTGTGCGCGTTTCTCGTGAGCAGCCCTCAAAGAGCGATGATGATTTTGATGTGCTTGCTACGACGCGTTGGCCAGGTCGTTTGGAATGGACTTCACAAGATCCACCCATTTTGTGCGATGTTGCCCATAATGTGGCTGGAGCGAAGACCTTGTGTGAGTACATTAAGACACTGCAACATTGTGGAAATGGTGAAGTGGCGATTCTCTTGGGTGTGATGTCCGACAAAGACGCGCTTGGTATGGTGCGTGAATTATCTGCAATTGCCAATCGTTTTTACTGTGTGTCTCCCAATATATCTCGTGCACTACCCGCAGAGCAGGTTGCAAAATTTGTTCGGGCTTGTGACAAGACGGCAATCGTTACAACAAACGCTGATATGAAGCGTACTTGGAAGGGTCCGGGCATTTTAGTTGTCACAGGTTCGTTTTATACAGTGGCGGAGTTTTGTGCAGCGTTATGAATGACGATTGCGTATGCGAAAATATACGGCCGTTCCCACAAGTGCAGAAAAAAATGCGACGTTGGTGATTGAAAACGTACGATAGACAGCATCTTCAGAAATAAGCGCTGATGGTAGCATGAGTACAATGCAGGTCCAAACGCCAATACACCAGACAATGCTGATATCATGGGATGATTTGAATTTAATCATGCGCCAGATTTGCGCGAGGTTAAAAACTGGGAGGATAAAGCCCACGCCCATCCCGATATTGGTCCATATGGCATGCCAATTGAGATTCATAATTTTGCATTGAATCATGTCTGCAAAACTGCGCAATATAAATTATGCTTACATTGCAAAAAGTATCCCGAGTTTTTCCCAACCAGGTGGTCCTGGATAAAGTGACCCTTCATATCAAGAAGGGTGTGCATTATGGCATTGTGGGAATGAATGGGACTGGCAAATCTACGCTACTCAAGCTCTTGGCGGGGGTTGAATCGCCCGATGAAGGCTCTGTAGATCGCCGCGCCGGTAGTACCGTTGGTGTGTTGGAACAGGACCAATTTCAGTACGATCATATCCCCATTGTAGAAGTTGCCGAGATGGGCAATGCGGTATTGCATGATTTAAAAGTTAAAATGGATGCACTGGCGGTCAAGATGCAATCGCCCGATGCGGATATTGAAAAGCTGGGGATGGAATTTGCGCATCTTCAGGCCGATTTCGACCACCAAGAGGGGTATACGCTGCGTGCTAGGGCTGAGCAGATGCTGATGGGGCTTGGATTTGCAGTTAATGACATGGAGCGAAAGCTTTCTGAGTTTAGTGGTGGGTATAAGGCGCGCATCTTGCTTGCCAAATTGCTTATGGGTGAACCCGACCTGTTGCTTCTGGACGAGCCCACCAACCACTTGGACTTAACGACCATTCATTGGTTGGGTGATTACATAAAAGGGATGAAACAAACCGTGGTGGTGGTGAGCCACGATCGCGAATTTTTGAATCTGACGAGCGACCATATTCTACACATCGCGGCCAGTCGCATTACTGATTATACCGGTAACTACGATGAATATCGCCGCATGTATGCCATTCGCGCAGATATCGAGTCAAAAGTGACCGCCAAGGCCGAAGACCGTATTAATCAACTCCAACGCTTTGTGGATCAGTTTGGTGCCAAGGCCAGCAAGGCCCGTCAGGCACAGAGCAAGGCCAAGATGATTCAGAAGATGGAAGATGAATTGGAGGGGCTTGAGCGCGTAGCTGTCGTTGAAAAAGCACCCACATTTGATTTTGGGCAGCGCATCCAGTCGACCGAACATATTTTGCAAGTGAAAGGTTTGGCCAAGTCGTACGATGATGAGATGATTTTTGAAAATGTAAAGTTTGCACTGCGCCGGGGTGATCGTGCGGCAATCGTTGCACCCAATGGTGTTGGTAAAACCACGCTACTTAAGATTTTGGCGGGAGTGCAGCCCGAAACGGAGGGATCTTACCATTGGGGCCATGCCGTCGAAATTGGTTATTTTGCACAGCAGCAAAAAGAAATTCTGCCTGAGGCAATGAATATTTTTGACTATATGTGCTCGCTTTCCAATGGTCAGTTGATGCCTAGAATTAGAACCATTTTGGGGCGTTTGATGTTTTCAGGAGACACGGTGAAGAAACCCATGGGTGTGCTCTCCGGTGGAGAACTTTCGCGTGTGGTTTTTGGCCAGATCATGTTGCAACAGCCCAACACGTTAATATTGGATGAGCCCACCAACCACTTGGACATGGAATCGCGTGAAAATTTGCTCGCAGCGTTAAAGGAATACCCCGGAACCATTCTTTTTGTGAGCCATGATCAGTATTTTCTGGATCAACTGGCCACACGCATCATTCGCTTGGACCGTCATCAAACGGATGATTACCTGGGTGGCTATCAAGACTACCTGCGTAAGAACGGCATGGATTATCTGGGACACGTAGTTGCGGAATCCAAGCCGACAAAGCATCGTGAGACCACACAGGTGGAGTCCAAGGAAGGTAGTGTTTCTAAAGAAGGGCAGCGTAAGGAACGTGCTGCTGAGCGTGCCAAGGTCAATGAACGACTCAAACCACTTCAAAAGGAATTGGCCGCATGTGAGGAAAAAGTGGCGACACTAGAAGCCCGTCTCAAGGAAATCACTCATACGATGGCCCATCCAAAACGTGTGGATGGCAAGACTGATTGGGACTCGGTTGCGGGGTTGGGCAAAGAAAAGAAGCAGATCGAGACGGACTTAGCCCACTTGGAAGCGGAGTGGGAACAGTTGCAGAAAGAGATTGAAGCAATCCAGGCCGCGGTGTAAACGCCTCCATTATGTCTTTCCCCATACATCGCAGTCGCCGGTTGCGCCGGCATCCTGGAATTCGAAGGCTTGTGGCTGAAACACGCCTGCATCCAGCGGATTTGATCCAGCCACTATTTGTGTGCCCAGGCACCAAGGTACAGCATGATATTGCGGCAATGCCGAGTGTTGCCCAGATGTCAGTGGATCTATTGGTTGAAGAAGCCAAGCGTCTTGGCGATTTAGGAATCTCAGCAGTGCTTCTGTTTGGCACACCCCAGAAAAAGGACGATACCGGGAGTGAAGCCTGGTCGGACAGTGGTGCAGTACAGCACGCGCTGCGTGCGCTTAAAAAGGAATGTCCTTCATTATATTTAATTACCGATGTTTGTTTGTGTGCGTACACCAACTGTGGTCACTGCGGATTGCCGAGCGACCATGGCACGGTGTTGAATGATACTTCTATTGAGTTACTAGGCCAGATAGCGGCCAGTCATGCCAAACATGGTGCAGATATGGTGGCGCCATCCGATATGATGGATGGGCGTGTGGCTGCCATTCGCCGCGCACTCGATAATGCCAAATTTCAATACACACCCATCATGAGCTATGCCGCCAAATATGCATCCGCATTTTATGGACCGTTCCGTGAGGCACAAGATTCCACGCCGCAGTTTGGTGATCGCAAGACCTATCAAATGGATCCCGCCAATCGTCGGGAAGCGGTGCGCGAAGTGCTGCAAGACATTGATGAAGGTGCGGACATGGTGATGGTGAAACCTGCCATGCCATACCTAGATGTGCTGAGCGATATTCGTGCTGCAGTCGATGTGCCGGTAGCTGCCTATCAAGTGAGTGGTGAGTATGCGATGATCAAGGCCGCTGCTCAAAATGGCTGGCTGGATGAACGTGCCGCAGCATTCGAGTCGCTACTTTCTATTAAGCGCGCCGGTGCAGACAATATTATTACTTATTTTGCAAAGGACATCGCAGCACAACTCTAACATGGCTAAGCTTCCCACACTGTATCTCATCGATGGCAGCTCTTACATTTTTCGGGCCTTCTATGCAGTGCGGCCGCTGTCGAATTCTAAGGGACTTCCCACCAACGCATTGTACGGATTTACACAAATGATCATGCGCTTGTTGAAGGATGAAAAACCCAGCCACTTGGCCATCATATTTGATTCCAAAGAACCCACTGAACGCGAAGAAATTTTCCCAGAATACAAAGCCAATCGCTCAGAACCCCCTGATGACTTGGTGCCGCAGTTCCCCTATTTTAGTCAGATCACAGAGGCCTTGGACATCCACACTGTATTGCAGCCGGGCGTAGAAGCCGACGACATCATTGGAACCATGGCACATGCGCATGAAGCTGCGGGTGGCGATGTGGTGATTGTGACTGGGGACAAAGATTTCATGCAGATGGTGTCCAAGCATGTGACGCTGCTGGATACCATGAAGGAAAAACGCAATGGCATTCCTGAAGTGAAGGAAAAATTTGGTGTTAAGCCCGAAGAAGTGGTCGAAGTCATGGGCTTGATGGGTGATGCCGTTGATAATATCCCAGGCGTTAAAGGGGTGGGGCCCAAAACAGCAATCAAACTCATTCAAAAATTTCATACGGTTGAAAATCTTTATAAAAATTTGGACAAAGTAGAACCCGGTAGCCTTCGCCAGAAATTACAAGAGCAAAAAGAGGGCGCCATGATGTCGCGTAACTTGGTGGAGATCCGAAAAAATATTCCACTTGAGTACACATTAGATGGACTTAAGTATGTCGTTCCATCACCTACAAAGTTCGCACCACTATTCCAAGATTTAGGATTCACACGCTTTTTAAAAGACATGAGTGTTCCGCTATCACAGTCCACCGATACAGCTGTGCGCGTTGAAAGTATCAGCGACACGCTTCCTGTCTCAATGTCTCAGAGCAACGAAAGTGCTGACCCCATTCGCGTTATATCGATTCCAACGGATTTGACAAAGTGGGTATCAACAGTTGGCGCAGATCCGGTTGCCTTTTCGGTGGTAACCGATGAAGGGCACGCCATGCGTGAGCCGATTGTGGGAGTGGCGCTTGCCTCACCCAAAGCGGGCACCATTTACTGTCCAATTGGGCATCACGTTTTAGAATCCCAACTCCATTTGGATGATTTAAAGGCCGGTATTGCACCGCTTCTTACCACCAAACACGTGTGGTGGGGGTATGACGTGAAGCCCCAGTTGGAAACATTGCATTCACACGGCATTACGATTTCAGGCCGCACCGAAGATGGTTTGCTCATGCAGTATCTCATGGGTGGGTCCACGCCAAAAAATGCAGAAATTTATTTAGAGCGCGAGGGTGTGGCATTGCCAAATTTGGCTGAGTTGTTGGGAAAAGGGGCAAAGAAGAAGGCCATATGTGAAATGGATGTTACCACAATTGCTTCATGGGCAGGCGCGATTGCAAGTGGCTTGATGCAGCGGCTTCCAGGTCTTAAGTCAGAGTTGGGTGATGTCAAATCGCTATACAATGATATGGAGTTGCCGCTCTCACATATTTTACAGGACATGGAGGAAACGGGAGTTTTGATTGATGCCGATGCTTTGGCCGATGCACACGATGAGTTTGCCGAGCGCCTTGCTGCACTCGAAGCTGATATCTATGCGCTTGCGGGAGCGCCATTTAATATTCAATCACCTAAGCAATTGTCTGAGATGCTTTTTGGGAAGATGCAAATCCCCGTCGTTAAAAAAACAAAAACGGGTGCATCAACAAACAGTGATGTTTTAGAAGAATTGGCGCCCGCATATCCCATTGCACAGCGCATTCTGGATTATCGTCAATTGGCCAAGTTACAATCGACTTATGTGGATGCGTTGCCACTATTGAGAGATCCTCAAACAGGCCGCATTCACACCAGTTATAATCAGGCGGTTGCGGCAACGGGGCGTCTGTCATCGAGTGACCCCAATTTGCAAAACATTCCAATTCGCAGTGAAGACGGTCGTAAAATTCGGCGTGCCTTTGTAGCTGCAAAGGGCTGCCGTCTTGTTTCAGCAGATTATTCCCAGATTGAGCTGCGCATTTTAGCCCATATTACAGATGAACCACTTCTGATTGAGGCATTTAAAAAAGATGAAGATGTCCACTCACTGACCGCATCTCAAATTTTCAATGTGCCATCGGCAAAGGTTACTAAAGAACAGCGTGCTGTTGGTAAGACGGTGAATTTTGCAGTGCTCTATGGCCAATCCGCATTTGGTCTTTCTCGGCAATTGGGAATTCCTGCAGGTGAGGCCAAGCAATACATTGATAACTACTTTGAAAAATATTCTCGTGTGGCGGCATATCGCGAACACGTTTTGGAAACGGCACGCGAGACGGGTTATGTTGAAACACTATTTGGGCGCCGCCGTTATTTTCCTGATTTGAAACATGCCAACAAGGGGTTGCGTGCTGCAACGGAGCGTATGGCATTTAATACGGTGTTGCAGGGAACTGCTGCAGACATCATGAAGCGGGCCATGATTCGGGCATCCCACTCGTTATGCGACGTACCAAATGCCAAAATGATTATGCAAGTTCACGATGAATTGGTTGTCGAAACCCCCAAAGATAGTGTAGGAGCGGTCGAGACAATTCTCAAGGCGGACATGGCTGCAGCGGCCAAACTAAAAGTGCCGCTGACAGTGGATGTAGCCAGTGGATTGAATTGGGATGACTGTTAGACTAACAATCGATTTGGGTGCGTGGTGTGTCCGAATCACAAACAATGGAGGGAGAGCAGAATGAAACGTTTAAATATCGCAATTGTAATGGGATTGGTTCTTGGACTTGCCGCTTCTGCCAGCGCATTTGATGTAGGCGGGGCCATGAAGAATGCTGCCAATAACGCTGCCAAAAAAGGTAGTCAGGCTGTTGTTGAGTCCCAAATCAATAACGATTTGGCCAAAACAACGTGTGCTTGTAACAGTGGCAAAATTGATGAAAAGTGCTTGGCTAAGGTAGCTGCTAAATTGAAGACCGAACATGCATTGGCTGAAAAGAATGGATTTGCTGATTTTAACATCCATATTGATGCTGATAAGACATGCGCAAAGTCTGCCGAAACACAAATGACAACACTTGTGGGTTGGGCTGATACTTATGTAAATGCCAAGAAGAATACAAAGACGCTGAGCTTTTCAGTGAAACTGAACTAATTTGTTAACAGAGAGTATAAACGAAGGGCCATGGTCTTAACCAACCATGGCCCTTTTTGTTTGGAGGGAACAAAATTACTGATGAAACTCCATTGCAAAATCACCAATTTGAATTTGGTCGCCTTCTGAAAGCACGTGTTCCTTCACGCGCTCACCGTTGACGTAGACACCGTTTGAACTTTGAAGATCCTCAAGAACAAACTCTTTTCCAGCTTGTCGAATAATGGCGTGCTGTCGTGAAATGCGCGCTTCCTTGAGGACAATGTGGTTTGTGTGTGCACGCCCAATGGTTGTTTCTTTACCAAGTGGGTATTTGGGGTTGTCCGATGCACCCCGTGTGACGGTTAAATAGGCAGTGCCAGGTTTAATACCCGGCGCTGTGGCAGAACTAATACTCGCCGAGCCCGTTGAAGTTGCATCTCCAGTATTTTGTCCAGGGGCAAAGACCTGGGTGCGTTGTGTGGGGGGAGGTGCGGGTGGTGGTGCGACGCCCGTTGGCCGCTCGCTGACATCATCCCCAGATGCAAAGTAGTCCTGTGATTTTTCTTGAGGTAGTTGGTAATCCTTTTTTGCGCCAGCCTTACTACGCCGTGCGGGTAGTGTTGATGTAGAACCTGTTGATGGACGCGGGGGGCTAGAAGATGGTGCTTTGACCGCTGCAGGTGTGGGTTGAGACGGTTCGAGCGGTTTTGGCGAAAAATCAGAAAAAAGCACCTCGTATTTTTTGATGTTGCCATTAATGGCATCAATAATTTTTTGAAACTTACCTAACTTATCCTTTGCTTCTTGTGTGCGTTCGGTGAATTCTGCTTCATCGAATTCGCCCAATTGTTTCCGGAATTCTAGTTCTTCAACGGCTGTTTTTTGAGTTTCAAAGTTAGTGGTTACTTTTTGACGTGTGTCGTACAAGGTAGCCAGTTCGCGATCGACTTCGGCCTTTTTCTCTAAAAGAGCCTTTGTGATTTCTTCAAACTTGGTACGATATTCACCGCAGACACGCTCATAGACTTGGGGGCTGACTTGATCTTTGGTGGCCTCAATCTTGGCCATACGCTCAGCGACCGTGCTGCGTTCTTGGCGAAGCTTTTCAGCCTCATCCAGAAGCGTTTGATTGATAGGGAACTGAACTTCCGCAGCATCACCGGCCATGCACAATCCTCCACCTTCGTTTTAGCAAAATAACATAAAATTCATTGTTTTTCAACAATTTGTTCAAGTCAATTGTGTGAATCCTCAGATATCACTTGAAGGGTTAAATGGCTCTAAAATAGGGCTTAGAGGGCAAAAAATAACCCCCGGGCACTATGCCCGGGGGTCCAAGGGGGTTCATGGCCTCCACTTTTTTGGAGCGAAGGCATTACTGTATATAGTATCGGCGCGTAGGAGGCCTAAAGTTGCTTGTTTAAGTGATATTTAATAAAATTATTAAAAATCAAATAGTTATACCTATTTAATTTGCTTTGCCAGATGTGACGGGCTGAGGTAGGAGGGATTTATGTCACTTCCAAAACAACTCAAAATTGGTACCCGTGGTTCGCCCTTGGCGCTGTGGCAGGCCAATTGGGTGGCCTCTCAAATTCGTGCAAAGGCCCCTGAGACCCAGGTGGACTTGATTCAGGTGGTAACCTCTGGGGACCGATTGAAGGATGTCTCACTCAAGGATCAGGGTGGGAAGGGACTCTTTGTAAAAGAAATTGAAGAGCAGCTTCTGGAGGGTCGTATTGATCTAGCTGTGCATAGTGTCAAGGATGTGCCAGGAAAATTACCGAAGGGGTTATTGCTGTCTGCAATTCTAGAACGCGCAGATCCGCGCGATGCATTTCTGTCACGTGTGGCAACATCACTCAAAGACTTGCCTCAAGGTGCAACGGTTGGCACCTCGTCACCACGGCGTATGGTTCAACTCAAACAGATGCGTCCAGACCTTCATATTGTTGAGTATCGTGGCAATGTGGAAACCCGCATGCGTAAAATGGAAGCAGGCGAAGTTGATGCAACAATTTTGGCCGTTGCGGGTCTGGAACGACTGGGATTAACCGATCATATTTGTGATTACTTTAAAATTGAAGAAATGATTCCAGCGATTGGGCAAGGGGCTGTTGGTATTGAAACAAGGCATGACAATGCCGATTTGAATGTATGGCTTCAGGAAAACATCCATCATCGTGAAACAGGTCTTTGCGTTGCGGCAGAACGTGCCTTGTTGTTGGCCATCGAAGGGGATTGTCATACTCCGGTGGCAGGTCATGCGCAACTGCATAGGGATGAGCTTCATATGTGGGCATGCTATGCCACTCCAACGGGTGAGCGTGTTGTACACGTGGAGTCTGAGGGCCGTGCATTGTCACCAGAGCGCTTGGGTGAACATGTGGCGCAGGAGCTGCAATGTCAGCTGTGAGAATCTGTATCACATCCCCTCAGCCGGGTAATGACCGATTGGCAGCAATGCTCAAAAATGTTGGCTTGGATGTTTGGCAAATGCCTGTTTTGGAATACGCTCCTCCGCATGATGATTATGCAGCGCTTGATCACGCGATTAATGAACTTTCAGTTTACCGGTACGTTGTATTTACAAGTCCCCATGCCGTGACGGTATTTTCAGATCGCCTTGCGGCCCATGGGGATGCACCTATCGCACACTTGCAATTTGCTGTTGTGGGGGAAGCGACTGCCAAGCTGTGTGCCGAGATGGGTTTTTCAGTGCATCACATTCCGACAAAATCAACAAGTCAGGCTTTAGGTGACTTGTTGCGTACCCAAGTTCCTTCAGGGAGTAAGGTTTTGTTTCCCCAGGTGGAAGCAGGGCGTCCAGAGTTTGTGGAAGCGATGGCACATTCAGATGCCAACGTGACAATTGTGGCTGCATATTCAACACAACCAACAAGTCTCGATGTTGGATATTGGAAGCGACAACTTAATGGGTCAGAGTGGCAGGGGCTTGTTGTAACAAGTCCTCGGGGTCTTCGTACATTTCTGGATGTGTTTGGTCATGCCTGGTGCCACGAGGTGATGGAGGTCCGTCCACTATTTGTAATGGGAGCAACAACGGCACAGAGTGCGGACTACTTAGGTTTTAGACATATTCAAATTCCAGAGCACAGTACTCTGGAATCTTTGAGTCGTTGCATCTCGGAGTATTTCTAAGGATTCTTGGGTTGATCAGAAGGTGGTGCGGGTGGTGGCTCAATAGTGATAGTGCCTGAGCCATCAACCTCTGCACTACCAACGCTACTGTCCTTGACGGAGTATCGATTGATTGTAAACTTAGTGCTTGTTTTTTCGGTTTCAGAAATAGGTACTAAGATATTATCCAAGCTGGGCTTTGCCTTTTGTAATGCATCAGAAATCCATTTTTCAGGTTCACCCTTAGTGTAAAAGCGACTGTCGGGTGCATCAATAAATGTGCACAACGATTGCCAGTCTTCCAAAATTTTTTGTTTGAATTGAAGACCTAGCTTTATCGAAGTATCTCCATCCTCTGTGACCGTCATTTCATATGGAACGCCGGCGACATTGACTTGTAACAAGCATTGTCCCGATGTCCACTTGGCCAAGTATCCTTTAATTTCTGTTTTAATCGTTGCATTGCCGCGAATAAGTGCTGTCTTGGATACAATGACGCCGCTTAATCGAATACGATAAGTAACAGTGAAATTATCTGAGCTGGGAGCGGAGAAGAGATAGTGCAATTTCACAGTGGCGTCCAAATCGACTAGTCGTTCCCCAGATTTTGGCTTGGGCGCAGCTGCTTGTGGCAATGCATCTTCGAAAAGTCCTTGATCAAATTCATCGGGAGGTGGGGGTGGTGGTGTTGGAGCGTCGTTAGCCGCATGGCAGACGTGCCAAGAGAGGGAAAGCAGTATCAAGACAATAAGGGCACGCATCACAGCCATCGTACTTCATATGTTGGCACACAACTGGCTGATATTTCCAGTGATTTTTTATTCAGACCTTGCCTTTGTGAAGCACATTACCTACAAGGCGCTCCATGATTCCACGCTATAGTAGACCTGAAATGACCGCCCTTTGGACGGATGAGGCGCGGTGGTCCATTTGGCTGCGCATTGAACTGGCTGCCTGTAAAGCCTGGGCCAAGTTGGGCAAGATCCCCCGGAAAGACCTACAGACAATATTAAAAAAGGCCGACTTTGACCCCAAACGGATCCCCAAGATTGAGGCCGAAGTGAAGCACGATGTGATTGCATTTTTGACATCGGTGGCTGAAAAAGTCGGGCCGTCGAGTCGCTATATTCACCTGGGTATGACATCGAGTGATGTATTGGACACGACGTTGGCGTGCCAGCTGACTGAAGCCCTGGACTTGATTGTGGTGGATGTTAAACGCTGTATGGTCATTCTTAAAAGACGCGCACAAAAGTATCGGATGACACCCATGATGGGGCGTTCCCATGGGATCCATGCGGAACCTGTGACCTTCGGACTAAAGTTGGCGCTATGGTATTCTGAATTTGAACGTAATCTGGAACGCTTGCAGCAGGCGCGTAAGATGATTGCAGTAGGCAAAATTTCGGGGGCAGTGGGCACGTTTGCGAATGTACCCCCCGCTATTGAAAAAGCGGTGTGTACGGAATTGGGGTTAAAACCAGAGCCTTTGGCCACGCAAGTCGTGCAGCGTGATCGTCATGCGCAGTACTTTACAACATTGGCAGTGCTTGCAGGAACAATCGAAAAAATTGCGGTTGAGATTCGTCATTTGCAACGCACCGAAGTTTTAGAAGTGGAAGAACCCTTTACCAAGGGCCAAAAGGGTTCGTCTGCAATGCCACACAAACGCAATCCCATTTTGTCTGAAAACCTCACAGGTCTAGCTCGTCTTGTGCGCGCCAACAGTGTTGCCGCAATGGAAAATATTGCGCTGTGGCATGAGCGCGACATCTCGCATTCATCGGTGGAGCGTGTGATTGGTCCCGACAGTACTATTTTGGTCGACTTTATGTTGTCACGCCTGGCAGGTCTTTTGGATGGTATGGTGGTGTATCCCCGTCGCATGGCATCCAATATGCAAAAGTCGCATGGCTTGATTTTTTCACAGCGTGTTCTACTCGCGTTAATCGAAGCGGGTATGAGTCGTGAAGAGGCGTATCGTGTGGTTCAGAAGAATGCGATGAAGGCTTGGGATGAAGAAAGTGACTTTAAGGAGTTTTTAAAGAAGGATCCTCAGGTTTCTAGCTTTTTGACGGACGCTGAAATTGGTAAGTTGTTTGATTTGCGTCATCACTTGAAGCATGTCGATACATTGTTCAAGCGTGTATTCGGGAGTGGGCGATGAGCGAAAAACTCTACGAAGGTAAGGCGAAAGTTCTCTACGCAACAGATGACCCCCAACAAGTCATTCAATATTTTAAAGATGATGCCACAGCGTTCAATGCGCAGAAACGCGGCACCATTGTGGATAAGGGTGTCATGAATTGTGCAATTTCCTCTAAAATCTTTCAGGAACTTGAAAAGGTGGGCGTGCCTACGCATTTCATTTCCCAAAAGTCCGAGCGCGAAATGCTGGTGAAGCGTTTGAAGATTGTGCCAATTGAAGTTGTCGTGCGTAATGTGATTGCGGGCTCTTTGGCCAAACGTATGGGTCGTCCCGAAGGTGAATCGCTCCCCAATACAATCGTTGAACTTTATTATAAAGATGATGCTTTGGGTGATCCCATGATTAACGATGATCATGTGTTTACATTTAAGTTGGCAACCCCCGATGATCTGACAGCGATTCGGCGTATGGCTGTGCAAGTGAATAATTATTTGAAGTCGTTCTTTGATCGACTGGGAATTCGTTTGGTGGATTTTAAGTTGGAATTTGGTCGCGATGTGACGGGTCAATTGGTCTTGGGTGACGAAATCACGCCCGATGGCTGTCGTTTGTGGGACAAGGCCACCAATGAAAAAATGGATAAGGATCGGTTTCGCCGGGATTTGGGTGGAGTCGAAGAAGCCTATCAAAAAGTCTATCAACTGGTGACAGGAGCGTAATCATGTTGGCCAAAGTTTATGTAACGTTAAAGCAAGGTGTGTTGGACCCACAGGGAAAAGCCGTAGGGCATGCACTTGGGACACTCGGGTTTAAAGAAGTCGAAGATGTTCGCATTGGAAAATATATTGAAGTAACATTGCCAGATCTCCCCAAAGATAAAGCCGAAGCGCGAGTGAAGGAAATGTGTGAGGGATTGTTGGCTAATACCGTCATTGAAAGTTACCGGATCGAACTTTAGGTGCATATGAAAGTCGGCGTCATTACATTCCCCGCCAGTAATTGTGATCAAGACTGCGTCAGCGCTGTGAAGCGTATGGGCGCGTCTGTTGTTTCACTTTGGCATCGTGATGCAAGTGTTCAAGATGTGGATGCGGTGATTATTCCAGGTGGATTTTCGTATGGTGACTACCTGCGTTGCGGTGCCATGGCAGCACATTCACCGATTATGGCTGCGGTAAAACAGTTTGCAGCCAAGGGCGGTCGCGTCCTTGGGATTTGTAATGGTTTCCAAATCTTAACGGAGTCTGGGTTGTTGCCTGGTGTGCTCATGCGCAATGCCCATTTGAAATTTGTGTGCAGAACGGTTGCAGTGAAAATTGTGAACACCCAAACAGCAGTTACCTCTCGTTATAAGTCGGGCCAGATATTGCAAATGCCGGTGGCACACATGGAAGGTAATTATTTTGCCGATGCTACGACTTTGGCAACTCTCAAAAAGAATAATCAAATTGTATTTCAATATGCGGATGGCCAAAATCCCAATGGGGCCATCGATAATATTGCAGGGATTTGTAACGAAGCACGCAATGTCGTTGGCTTAATGCCTCATCCTGAACGCGTTTGCGATCCACTTTTGGGTGGCACCGATGGTGTCGAACTCTTTAAGGCCTTACTCCAATGACCATTACACCTGATCAAATTGCATCCCATGGTTTGTCACCGGATGAATATTCCCGAATTTTGGAACTGATTGGTCGCGAACCCACACTGACAGAGTTGGGTATTTTTTCGGTCATGTGGAGCGAACATTGTAGCTATAAAAGTTCACGCATTCATTTGAAAAATTTTCCCACAAAAGGTCCGCAGGTCCTGCAAGGTCCAGGTGAAAACGCAGGTATTGTGGATATTGGTGATGGTGATGCCATTGCCTTCAAAATGGAATCCCATAATCATCCATCTTACATTGAACCCTACCAAGGTGCGGCCACCGGCGTGGGTGGAATTTTGCGTGACGTCTTTACGATGGGGGCGCGGCCGATTGCAAATTTGAATAGCTTGCGCTTTGGTGAACCAAGTCATCCCAAAACAGCACACTTAGTGCGTGGTGTCGTCGCAGGTATTGGTGGTTATGGTAACTGCGTGGGTGTTCCCACCGTTGCTGGCGAAATTTATTTCGATGCCTGTTACAATGGGAATATTTTAGTGAATGCAATGACGGTCGGCCATGTGCGACAAGATGAGATTTTCCGTGGTTTTGCGAGTGGTGTGGGTAATCCGGTTATTTATGTGGGCTCCAAAACCGGGCGTGATGGGATTCATGGTGCCACAATGGCGAGTGATGTGTTTGACGACGCAAGTGATGAAAAGCGCCCAACTGTTCAGGTTGGTGATCCCTTTACTGAAAAATTATTACTCGAAGCCTGTATCGAAGCCATGAAGACTGGTGCGATTGTGGGTATTCAGGACATGGGTGCGGCAGGGCTCACCAGTTCATCATTTGAAATGGCATCGCGTGCAGGAACCGGTATTGTGATGGACTTAGACAAGGTGCCAAATCGTGAGCCCGGCATGACCGCCTATGAATTGATGCTCTCTGAATCCCAAGAGCGTATGTTGATGGTCGTGACTAAAGGCCGCGAGTCTGAAATTTTAGAAGTATTTGAAAAGTGGGAGTTGGATGCGAGTATTGTGGGCGAAGTCACCAACGATGGTCGTATGAAAATTATTCACCATGGTGAAGCGGTGGTCGATCTTCCTGTTGCGCCACTCGCAGATGCGGCGCCACTTTATGATCGTCCACGTCAAAAGCCAGAGTGGTTAGATGCGCTTAATAATGCAGCACCTGTCCAAAAGACATACTCTGATTGGAATGCGATATTGCTCCAGATGATGGGCTCTGCCAATTTGTGCAGTCGGGCATGGGTGTATGAGCAGTATGATCAATCTGTGGGAGCAAATACCGTAACGCTGCCTGGGAGCGATTCGGCAGTTGTCCGTGTGGATGGCACTAAGAAGGCTGTCGCAACAGCGGTGGACTGCAATAGTCGCTATTGTTATTTGGATCCCTATTGGGGTGGCGCGCATACGCTTGCAGAGTGCGCCCGCAATGTCTCGTGCAGTGGGGCACTGCCACTTGCGGCAACAGATTGCTTAAACTTTGGTAACCCTGAGCGCCCTGAAATTATGTGGCAGTTTGAGCGTGCCGTAGCAGGTGTGAGTGATGCTTGCCGTGAACTCAATGTCCCCATCGTTTCTGGCAATGTGAGTTTATACAATGAGTCCGTAGGCTCAGCGATTTATCCCACGCCAACAATTGGTGTGGTGGGGCTGCTCAAAGATGTGTCCCGTCATGTGACATCTCATTTTCAAAAGAAGGGTGATGTTGTTATTTTGTTGGGTGGCAATGAATTGTCTCTGGGTGGAAGTGAATTTGCTTGGGTGATGGAAAAGCGTGTTGCGGGGCGCCCACCTGTTTTGGATCTGAAACTCGAGAAAAATGTGCAGGCTCTCCTTCGTGAGTGGATTGCTCAGGGAAAGCTGCTTTCCGCACATGATGTGAGTGACGGTGGTATTGCTGTGGCACTCGCCGAATGTTGTTTTAAAAATGAATTGGGTGCACAGATAGAGCTAAAATTTGATGATCCGATGATGGGACTTTTTGGTGAAGGCGGGTCGCGAATCATTATCACCTGTGAGCGTGATTCTGTGACCAAACTATTTGATCATGCAAAGAAGATGGGAGTGCCCGCGTTGCCTGTTGGAATTGTGGGTGGTACTCATTTAAAAATTGGAAAATCGATTAATGTAGAAGTTGCAGCATTGAAGCATGAGTGGTCCAATGGGTTCTCAAACGTTGTTGGGAAGGAATAAGTATGTGTGGCATTGTGGGTGTTTACAATTCTGAAGAAGCGGCAAACCTGGTCTATTTGGGGCTTTACGCGCTTCAACATCGTGGACAGGAAAGCGCCGGAATTGCAACGGGTGATGGTAAACAGATTCGTCAATTCCGTGGCATGGGCTTGGTTGCTGATATTTTTTCTGAAGATGTCATGAAGAAACTTCCAGGACATTGTGCAATTGGTCACACGCGATATGCAACATCGGGTGAAACAGTTCTATGTAACGCTCAGCCATTTGTCATGAACTATGCCAAAGGGTGGTTGGCCATTGCACATAATGGAAATTTGACGAATGCGACAAAGCTGCGCAAAGAATTGGAAGCAGGTGGTTCCATTTTTCAATCCAGTATGGATTCGGAAGTCTTCATGCATTTGATTGCCAATGAACCTGAACGATCACTGAAGGACCGCATTATTTCAGCCTGCCAAGATGTGGAAGGTGCCTATTCACTTCTCTTCTTGGGAGAGGATCTAATGATTGCCGTTCGCGATCCGTATGGTTGGCGTCCACTTGTCATCGGTAAAAAGGGTGACACCTATGTTGTTGCTTCAGAGACCTGCGCTTTGGATTTGTTTGGTGCGACGTTTGAACGCGCCGTTGAGCCGGGTGAAGTAATCATTTGGAATAAAGAGGGCATGAAGAGCTACATGCTCCCCACAAAGCCGGCTAGGCGTGCGCAGTGTGTGTTTGAATATATTTATTTTGCGCGCCCCGATAGTGATGTTTTTGGACGCAATGTGTATCAGATGCGTGTGGGGTATGGAAAAGAGTTGGCCAAGAAACACCCAACGAAAGCCGATATTGTCATTCCAGTGCCTGACTCTGGCGTGCCAGCCGCCATCGGTTATGCAGCAGAAGCAGGGCTGCCATTCCAAATGGGACTCATTCGTAATCATTATGTGGGCCGTACGTTTATTGAGCCGCAGCAATCTATCCGTAACTTTGGTGTGAAGCTCAAATTGAATCCAGTGCGTGAAATTTTGAAGGATAAGCGTGTGGTGGTGGTGGATGATTCGATTGTACGTGGCACTACATGCAAAAAAATTGTTGGTATGTTGCGTCGGGCTGGTGCCAAAGAAATTCATATGCGTATTTCAGCACCGCCAACCAAGTGGCCCTGCTACTATGGGATCGACACACCGACACGTGAAGAACTAATTGCTGCCTCTCACTCCATTGAGGAAACTTGCAAATTTATTGGTGCAGATTCATTGGAATACCTTACAGAAGATGAACTCTTCTGGTTCGATAAGAAGCCAGGCGAGTGGTTTTGTGATGCCTGTTTTACCGGAAACTACCCCACGCCAGTTGATATAAAGTAATCAGTTGTAAGCAACTTTTTGCGTGATCTGCCGATACTATATGTGGAGGTAGCATGGCAAAGCCCATCCAAAAGCATCAGCATATTTTCGCGACAGGCAAGGGGACTTATTATCCAGGTCGTACAAAACCGCTTGTCGGCATTAGATTATCGCCACTCGCTGCCTACCTTCAATCTCACTACTCTACATTTGCATCTCCTTGTGGCAATAAAGGTGATGTGTATAAAATTACATTGGTGGGGCAACCCGCGCTATTTCGGTACGCATTACTGAATGATCGTATTATGCATCATAGTTGCAGTGTCGTTGGTAAGGCAAAAGATGATGACGGGAAGAATCTGATGCCTCACGGATCAAGCGTGCCACTGGTTGATCTATCCGTTGGTCTTGCCGAATATTTTGGGATTAAGGGCAGAAAGGGAATTGCACAATTTAAAGTGCGTCCCGTACCCCATGATCAATACGATGCAGTGCTAGACTTGATAAAGAGCGGTGTCCTGGTTGCTCATGCTAAATAGTCGCAAGTGCTTGATCGACGTCTTTAATTAAATCATCCACATCTTCGATACCCACAGACAACCGAATGAGTCCGTCGCTAATACCAATTTTGTCGCGCTCGCTGGCTGGAATGGCCGCATGGGTCATGAGTGCTGGGTAGCAGAGTAATGACTCTACGCCCCCCAAGCTTTCAGCAAGTGAAAAGAGCTTGAAGGATTCCATAACTTTCTTCGTTTGCGCCACATCGCCCTTAATTTCGAACGACATCATACCCGAAAACCCACTCATTTGCTTTTTTGCAAGTGCATGTTGGGGGTGTGATGCAAGACCGGGGTAGAAGACCTTGGATACTTTAGGATGTTTGGATAAATGTTCTGCAATGGCTTGCGCATTTTTGGCATGTTGCTCCATGCGGATGGCCAAGGTTTTTAAACCACGCAATGTGAGATAACAATCCATCGGCCCAGGAACAGCACCAACGGCTTTTTGAATGAATTTTAATTTTTCATACACGTCGTTGTTGTTTGTCATCACACAGCCACCAATTACATCGCTATGACCGCCAATGTATTTGGTTGTGCTGTGCAATACAATGTCTGCACCTAGCGCCAATGGTTGTTGGAAGTACGGCGACGCAAATGTGTTGTCGACAATCGTTAAACAACCCTTTTCTTTGGCTGCTTTCGCAATGGATTCAATGTCGATGACGGTCAAAAGTGGATTGGTAGGGGATTCCAGCCATACCAATTTTGTTTTGGGGGTCATGGCATTAACAAAGGCATCGGGCCCTGTAGGATTTACAAATGTAAAATTGAGACCCAAATCTTCCATTACCATTTTAAAGAGTCGGTATGTGCCGCCGTAGACTTCGCTGGAAACCACCATGTGGTCACCGGCCTTCATCAGGTGGCAGATTGCTGCGGTGGCAGCGCAACCAGATGCGTAAGCCAATCCATGTTGCGCATTTTCTAGTGACGCCAAACAGTCTTCTAGTGCAGTGCGCGTGGGATTTCCTGCGCGACTGTAATCATAACCTTTGGTGACGCCAACGGCATCTTGGGTAAATGTAGATGTTTGATATACAGGAACAATCGTGGCACCCGTTGCAGGATCGGCACCTTGTCCGACATGAATGGCCTTCGTAGCAAATTTCATGCATGCTCCTTTTGGTTCTGCCAGTAGTTGATTAAGTCGATTCGTGAAATAACGCCAACAGGCTTGCCATGGTCTTGCACTAAAATTGCGTGTGTTCCTGCAATCAAGAGGCGATAGGCCTCAGAAATGTTGGTTGTCACATCTAGCGCGGGAAGTGGTTTGCCCATAATGACGCCGACTGTTTGGTGTGACAGGTTGGCACCGTCATACATGAGCTTCATGAGTGTGTCTTCATGGATGCTACCCACGCTCTTGCCATCATCAATAACGGGAATTTGAGAAATTTCATGCTCGTGCATGAGCGTTATGGCGTCACTTGCCGAGTTTGCAGATGTAACGGAAAGAATCTTTTGTGTTTCTGTCTTGGTTGCCAAAATTTCACTGATGTTTGTTTTCTTGGGTGCAAAATGGACGAAGCCATTTTCTTGTAGCCACTGATCTGAAAATATCTTGGTGATGTAATTGCGACCTGTATCAGGCAAAACCACAACGATGTTTTTGGGTTCGGTGAGGCGCATGGCATATTTAATGGCGCCAGAAACTGCTGTGCCAGAGGAACCCCCAACCATTAAGCCTTCTTCGCGGGCCAACCGGCGTGTCATATAGAAGGATTCCTTGTCGCCCACGCGAATCATTTCATCGATCAGCTCGTGGTGAAAATTACGTGGGATAAAGTCTTCACCGATACCCTCGACTTTATAAGGCTTGGGTGTATCACCTGAAAGAATGGAGCCTTCTGGATCAATCCCCACCACAAATATCTTTGGATTCTTTTCTTTGAGATAGCGAGAGATTCCCGAAATAGTGCCGCAGGTGCCCATGGCAACGACCAATACATCGATTTTCCCTTCAGTTTGTTCCCAGATTTCAGGTCCTGTTGTCAGATAGTGCGCCATGGGGTTTTCAGGATTATTATATTGGTCCGGGCGAAATGAGTTGGGAATTTCTTTGGCAAGCCGGTTGGCCACTTGAATATATTGTTGGGGGGAATCGGGTGGAACGTCTGTTGGTGTCACCACAACTTCGGCACCATAGGCACGAAGTAAAGCCCGCTTTTCTTCACTCATCTTGTCGGGCAACACGCAAATACAGCGATAGCCTTTTACTGCAGCAACCATTGCAATGCCAACGCCCGTGTTGCCGGCAGTGGGTTCAATGATGGTGCCACCCGGTTTGAGGAGGCCTGCCTTTTCAGCGGCTGCAATCATTTGAATGCCCACACGGTCTTTGATGCTGCCACCCGGATTCATGCATTCTACTTTGGCGTAAATGGGTGATGAAATATCACCAATGACTTTGTTCAACTTTACAAGTGGTGTGTGACCTACGGCTTCTAAGATGTTATTTGCGACTTTCATTGAACCCCCAGTTGGTGAATGATGCAAAGCGGCATAAACAAAGCAAATCCTTTGACAGTATTCAAGGGAAAGACTTAGGAAAAAGCATCCATGTCCCAATTTAACTTCTTTCAGTTCGGTGTACCCACCCATATTGTCTTTGGTGAAGGTGTTGCATCTGATTTTTCAGCAGAGTTGGCCCGTTTTGCCATGAAACGACCCATGTTGGTCTGTGATCATTTTTTGAGAGAGAGTGGCGCGATTGGCGCAATACGAGACGGTTTGCTGCAATCTGGACTTCACATTGCCGGTGAATTTTTTGATGTGGCGCATCCCGCGAGTGTTCGCATCGTAAAAGAATTGGCATTCGAGGCACGTGAACAGAATGCTGACAGTTTTGTCGTGATTGGCGGGGGATCGGTCATGGATGTGGCCAAGGCAGCCAACATTTTACTGACCCATGGTGGTGACTTGGTTGCTGACTATTCAGGTGCTCAAACGATTCCGGGTCCACTCAAGCCACTAGTGGCCATTCCCACAACCGCAGGTACAGGTAGTGAAGTCACTCAGGCAGCGGTGTTGTATGATGAATCCCAGGGTGTAAAGCTGAGTTTTGTAGATGATTATTTGCGTCCCCATCTTGCAGTATTGGACCCACTACTAACGTTGAGCCTGCCACCATTTTTGACAGCGGCAACCGGCATGGATGCACTGACCCATGCAGTAGAAGCGTGGACAAGTGTGCAGTCGAATCCATTTTCAGACGCATTAGCCAAACATGCCATTCATTTGGTGATGCATCATTTGCTCCCTGCTGTGATTGATGGCGATGATCTGGATGCACGCAAAGGGATGCTGACTGCATCCACCATGGCAGGAGTAGCGTTTGATCATGCGATGGTGGGTGTGACTCATGCAATGACGCATGCGGTGGAAGCAGTTGCCCATGTCCATCATGGTACGGCCAATGCCATTTTATTACCGTGGGGGATGACATATAACCGCGATGTATGTGCAGACCGATACGTGGAGTTGGCATCGCGCGTGGGCATAACAGGCAAGTGTGATGTTGATACGATTATTCAGCAGATGCGCCAATTAGTCGTAGAGTTGGAGCGCAAGTGTGGTCTCCCAACACGCCTACGCGATGTGAATGTGCAAAAGGATCAACTTCCCAAGATTGCATCACTGGCAGCACAAGATGGCACAACAGTTTATAATCCGCGCGAAGTGGATGAAGCTGAGATTCTAAAACTGCTCGAACAAGCGTGGTAGGGGGATAAATGGTCTATTTTAAATCGTCGGAAGAACTACAGAAAGTGTTGGGCGGTTTTTTTCAACTCTTAGGGCAACATCCGCAATTGGGCCCAAAGTTTTTACATTCTAAATTAGTTGTCCGATTTAATTATCGTGAACCGGAATTAAGTATTACTGCAGATTGTACAGGCTCAAATGTTATAATTACATTCAATGACACCACCAAAAAACCTGAAGTGGAAATGGATATGAAGGCGGATGTGGCTCATGAATTTTGGATTGGCAAAATTAATTTGCTCGTGGCGTTGGGGCGTCGCCAAATGATTGCACGGGGGCATATTCCCAAAATTTTAAAACTTCTCCCCATTCTTAAACCCGCCCACGAACTCTATCGGCAATACATCGAATCGTTTTCACTTTAGTCGCCTCAAGACTTTTTCTAATGACAACCAAATTTACCTCGCCGTCTCGCTCGTCGGGCACGACGTCGGTTTTTCGTTACGGCGAAAAACCGCTTACCCTTCGCCTCTCGGCTACGGGTACTTCTTCGTCCACCCGCTACGCAGGTACCCGGACTCGGTCGTCACTCTCGCCGTGTGTGGCAAAGAACCATGGATACACACAGCGAAGAGAGTCACACCGAAGCGAGACGGCGTCGTTAAATTTGGTTGTAGCCAATGGCATTTTTGCCATCGTCATACGACTACGCTCATAAACGCGCCTTGATACTCAGTACAACGTAGTTCTCCGAATGAAATGGCGAGCTCACTTGAGTGAAGTATTGGCGCGGGCTGGGTGACGCCCGGAGGTTCCCTACGAATGAACTATTTGCAAGCTGGAATTGGGAATGGTTGGCGCATGACAGGGGTGAGGCCGCGGGCGCGGACCCAGTTGAGAACCTGATCGGTATTGTTTTCAATGGTGGCACCCGCTAGCTGAGTCACTTGATCTTCAAGCGGAATGTCAAAATCGTTTGCACCATAGAGTAGTGCTTCGGGGCCTTTTTCATGTTGGGTTAAGATCGATGCCCGAACGTGGGGAATATTATCAAGATACAATCGTGAAATGGCAATAGTGCGCAGGTAGTCATCGTTACTTGTAACGCTGCCACCCAATGCCGTGTTTTGAGATTGGTATGTCCACATCAGAAAACTTGCAAAGCCACCGGTTTCATCTTGCAAGTTGCGCAAGTGGCGAAGGTGCTCCACGCGTGCCTCATAGGGTTCACCAAATCCAATAACCATTGTGGCGGTTGTCCCCATACCCAAGCGCTGCGCGGTGCGCATGCCGTTAATATACTCTGCAACCGAATATTTTTTGGGGGACAATTTTTTGCGCCATTCGTCGGTTAAAATTTCGGCACCACCACCTGGAATCCAACGAAGCCCCGCAGCCATCAAGCGCTTCAAACAGTCTTCAAGTGAGATTTTGGAACTTTTCGCAATCCAGATTGCTTCCACAATGGTGGGCCCATAGATTTCAATGCGATCACCGTAACGCTCACGCATGGCGCGAAAGAGGGTTTCATAGTGTTCGACCTTCAGTTTGGGGTGAAATCCGCCTTCCATGGCAACCATGGAGCCCCCACGCTCCACTAACTGGTCTACTTTGGCGAAGATTTGATCCTGTGTGAGTACGTAGGCATCTTTGTCACCGGGGCGGCGATAAAAGGCGCAGTAGACGCAATCGGCCACACAGACATTGGTCAGGCTGACAATGCGCATGATGACATAGCTGGCAGTGTTGTCGGGGTGGTGTTGCAATTTAGCTTCAGAGGCAAGTTGAGACAGTTCTTCTAAGCTGCTGTTTTTAAAGAGGTTTATTGTTGCTTTGTCGCTTAGTCGGCTCATGGTAGTCTGGCGCATAGCCCTTTCGACGCGGCCTGTCAAATCCCCGCAACTTTTTCGGAAATATGCCGATGAGTAGGGTGATGAAATCAACTTCCCCAATTGCCTATATTGTAGTGGCATTGACCATGCTGGGTGCTGCTGCGTGTACTAAGCCAAATGTCTTTGCTGATTATCGCCAGGAAGTCTTTCCACAGACCGCGATTAATGAATCAAGTGAGAAGGTCATTCGGATTGTAAATCCCTATTCCGACCAAGCCCAGAAAATTGGTGGTATCGGTTTTGATGGGGGTGGCAATCAGGATGGGAATTTTGAAATCGCCCACATTGTGGTTGCAGGTAAAATTGTTCCCAAGTCCAACATCGTTGTGCCGGCGGGTGCAACATTGGAAGTCCATATGGTGTATCATCCCCAAAAAATGGTGACGACATATGCGCAATATGGGGGGTGGGTGACGGGTGAACCAATTCGCGAGGTGCCACTCGCACCGAATGAAAGTGCACCGAAAGCGTCGGAAACACCGGTTCATCGTGGCATGCTGGATATCACTTATCATTCACCTGAAGAAGGTATCGTACAAGTAGAGCTCGTGGGCACAGCTGAGCCGGGTAAAAATGGAGAGCGTGAATCAGGTGGTGGTGCAGGCAGTGAATGTGAAGCAAAAGATACAACGGCGTGCTTTAAGGGAACATTCTCGATCACCATTGAAGGTTTGGTTAAGGGTGATCCAATTGCATATCCTATGAGTGGTCCAGTGCCCATTGAGATTGAATCGGGTACGGCGCGTATGTCCATGGATAAATTCCCACATGTCCTGATTGTCTTAAAGGGGAATGGCCCAGGAGAGCCGCTTGAGGGGCAACCGCTATCATCACTTTCAATTGTTGTATCTGGTGCTAAAGGTATTACGGCTGTTGGATCGTTTGATGGTAGCAGCATTAGTTTGCAAGGTGTGGGAATGCGTATTCGTATTCGCCCTGGTGAGATACTAGAAGAGGATATTAATCCTAGCATGGATGCCATGGCAGACTTTGAAATTAACGATATTGATCTTAATACGACAGAACCACTGACAACAGGTGAAATTACATTTAATCTGGATACGACTCTGTCAGATAAACCCTCTGGCAATGAGATTATTGATGGCTTTTTGGCCGGAGCCCATGTTGTTGTAGAAATGAAGGGTCTGCTTGATTTGCCATAGCAATCCTGTTAGACGCGCCCCATGCCTCAAACAATGATTCCCAAAAAAGAGCTGGTTCAAGAAGCACGAACTGTTGCAGCAGCACTTGCACAGTATTCTACCATGGTAGTTGTGGGGATTGGTGGTTCAAGCCAGGGCTTGCGCGCTATTACCTCTGCACTAGGTGCTCGTAAAAAAACGATCATCATTTGCGACGATCTCGATCCCATTGCGTTTCAGATGGCGACACAACATGTGGACTGGAAAACGACATGCATCAATGTTGTGAGTAAGTCAGGTGGTACGCTTGAAATTATGGCGCTAGCTTCTGTTGTCGTTGATTTCTTGAAGAAAGCTGTGGGAGAAGACTGGATCCATCATGTGGCTGTGACCACAGATCCACAAGTTGGTTTTCTAAGGCAGTGGGCCAAGCAACATGATTTGAAGACCTGCCAAATTCCAGCGAATGTTGGTGGCCGCTTTTCCATTTTTACAGCGGTGGGATTGTTGCCACTGTGTTGGGCAGGCTATGATATTGATGCACTGTTGTTGGGTGCTCAATCTGCTCTTGCAGATGCAGCGCCAAAAAAATGGGCAGAACAACAAGTTGAGTGGGACAGATCAGGTCGTTCAATAGCCGTCGTTATGCCTTATAGTTCTCACTTATCAGATTATGCCCGTTGGTTTGTTCAGTTGTGGGCAGAAAGTTTGGGAAAGAGTGAAGTGGGGCAGACACCACTCGTTGCAATAGGTACAGCAGACCAGCATGCACAGCTGCAAATGTTTGCTGAAGGCGCCAAAAACAAATGTATTCGTTTCATCATCGTTAAATCATGGTTGCAGGATATAGTCGTGCCAGAATCTATTAATCCTGAAACGAGTTACCTATCTGGCAAATCATTTGGGCAATTGCTGACAACTGCAGCTGAGACTACCGCTCAAGCATTGGAGCAGGTGGATTGCCCCTCATATACAATTGCACTACCTGAGCTCAATGAAACGGCATTGGGGCATTTGATGATGTGCGATATCATCATGACTTTGGCAGCTGCCAAGCTCTATGGTGTGAATCCATTTGGGCAGCCAGGTGTTGAGCTGGGTAAAAAGTTGTGGCGGCAACGAATCGAAGCGTGATAAACCCTTCCTCATGTTTCATTCAGGTTTGACCAAACCAGAGCGTGAACTCCGAACCCTCTTGCGATTTTGGCTCGTGGCCTTCTTCTTAGTCGGTCTTGTATTTGCCACTTTTCCAGACGATGTGAGCGCGTTTTTGAATACGGTAGGCCAATACTTACGTTGGCCTGGCCCTGAATTGCCACCCATGCAGGGACATTTATGGCATGTGCTGGCGATTTCCCTCATGGGCATTTTGGTGGTGATTTGCTCACGTGCGATTAAAGAGTTGGGGCATTCACTTTTATTGGTGAGGTTGTTGATGATGGCCAAATCCATTTCGGGTGTGGGGTACATTATTGCGTTGGGTGGAACGACGTGTTTCGCATATTTGGCAGGTGCAGTCATTGATCTGGGGATAGCAGGATTAACCTATTTTTATTATCGGCAGGTTGTTGCACTGAAGGGGTCACAGTAGTCGTGGTTAAGTCCAAACAAAAAGTGGTTGCAATTACTGGTACCAGTGAATTTTTGGGTGGCTTGCTTTTAAGAGCACTCATTAATGAAGACTGGTGTGAGCGAATTTTGGCGTTAGATGAATATCCTCCCACGCACCATGCAAAGGTGATTTACCACCCAATTCAGTTGGAACATATGGAAAGTGAAAAGGAGCTACATCGGTTTTTGGATATGCACGGGTGTACAACTTTTATTCATGCAGCATCGCCGCAGCATCCCATGCGTAATTTGGAACGTCTGCATGAAATTTTATCGGTGGGTAGTATGTATTTGCTTAACTTGGTTGCTAAGACACACGTAAAGCATTTGATTCTGGCCAGTACTACCGAAGTGTATGGTGCAACATCAACAAACCCCAATATGCTTACTGAAACATCGCCGCGTCATGCCAGTCGTGGTAATCCATTTTTACATGACAAAATCGATGTTGAGAAACAGTTTGAATATTTTGGTGAACACCATCACGATGTAACCATCAGCATTTTGCGAATGTGTACCATTTTAGGACAAACGTCCCGGACATGGATGACACGATTTTTACGTCAACGGCTGATTCCAACTGTTGCAGGTTATGATCCACTCGTACAATTTGTGCACGAAAATGATGTAATTCGTGCATTTCTGCACCTTATACAGCATCCACATCAAGGGGCATTTAACATTGTGGGGGACGGGGTAATGCCGTTATCGCGCGCAATTGCAATGGCTGACAAAACGGCAGTTCCCGTACCATCGCCACTGTTTTATATTACTGCGGATATGTTGTGGCAGGCCAGTGTGAGTCCCGTGCCATCGGCAAGCATTGACTACTTAAAGTATGGATGCGTGGCAGATGGTGGCAAGGCACGTCGTGAATTAAAGTTTGAACCTGTTTATAATTCAGAAGAAGCGCTGATGACATTTTTGGATGCGCATCGTGAGGAAGAGTAATGGCACGCAAGAAGAAATCAGCCAAAAAACATGAAGTTCTGGAACGTTTTGAAATGGCGGTCATGCAGACTGTTATGGGTGTGTGCTCGCTATCTGCTGATTCCCAACAAACGGACGACTTTGGGTGTGACATGCAGTTTGTGCAAGCTGTTGCGCCTATTTTTGATTGGCTTTACACCGACTACTGGCGTGTTCAAACCATTGGCATGTCTAATATTCCTGCCACGGGGCGCGGACTGATTGTCGCGAACCACTCTGGTACTTTACCATTCGATGGCGCCATGCTGAATTTGGCTGTGATGCGCAATCACCCCCACAAACGCTTCATGCGGTTTTTGGTGGAGGACTTTGTGTTTCACTCACCGTTTATGGGGGTGACCATGAATCGTTTGGGTGGCGTGCGCGCTTGTCCTGAAAATGCCACCCGACTTTTAGAGCAAGATGATTTGGTGGCTGTGTTTCCCGAAGGTGTGAAGGGTCTCGGCAAATTATATGAGGACCGGTATCAACTGGCGCGCTTTGGTCGCGGTGGATTTGTGCGAGTTGCCGCTGAAAATGACACACCCATTATTCCCTGTGCCATTATTGGTGCTGAAGAAATTTATCCCATATTATGGAAGTCGGATATCTTGGCCAAGTCACTGGGAATTCCATACTTACCTATAACACCGCTTTTCCCGATGTTTGGTGGATTTGGCCTGATTCCGCTGCCGAGCCAGTGGGTGATTGCATTTGGTAAGCCCATCCATGTACCGAAGTCGGTTTTGGATGATCCGCTCAAAATCCACGAAAAATCGCTCGATATCCGCAATGTGATTCAGCAGATGGTTGATACGCTGCTCAAATCACGTAAATCGGTCTGGCAATTTTAGCGTCACGTGATTGTCACAAGAGCTGCCGCAACAAATCCATCGGGTGGCCGATACATCTATATATATGGCTATTTCAAATACATCTCCACCACAGGCGCAGCCAAAGACCGAACAGCACATCGACCCCTATAACTATCATATCTTAGGTAAGCAGGTTGGTGGTGCAGCACTTGGTGTTGGTACATCATTCTTCTTTTCACTTTCACGGTATGAGCGTGGAATTGGATTTTCGACATTACCGCATTATCAATCAGATCCATTTAATAGAATCTATGATCCCAAAAATCGTATTGGTGCTTTATTTCAGCGCTTGTATTTGCCACGTGAGTATTTAGAGCCCCAGATGCGCTTGGACTTTCAGCAAGAAATGCGTCAACGAGGTGCACAGCATGTCAAAATTGCATCTCGATTTGGATTAGCAGCCAATGTTGCGCGTACTGCAGGTAATGTAACAACTGTCGTTAAGTGCCTCAATGGTACGAAATGCGATTCAAAAAAAGTGGGGGTAGCTGTTGCCGATGAGTTGGCGGTGCTGAGCTGGATGGGAACACAGTGGTATAACATCCAAGGTGCTACATTGGTTCATGCTGCAGAGGAAATTAGAGATCAATCGAATCCTGCCGTGCTTGTGATTGAAAGGGAAGCTAATACATTCTTTACGCGTGGCACACGGTTCATGATTGCGAATAATGTGCTTCAAGTGGCTGTCGGCTCATTTAAACTTTGGGTCGAAGTTGACCATTTTATGGAAGATCCGTCACTGGTGAATCAATCCAATGTAGTTGATGGGGCGGTGGATGTTGGGCGTGGCTCTGCCTATTGGGCATACATGAGATACTTACTCAATGCGGCTTCAACAGAGGTTGCTAGTGGCAATATTCATCTGGCCAATGATGTGCTGTCCATACAGCATGTACCAATACCCCCTAAAATTTTATTGTCTATGCGGGTGTTTGGTATTGCTGGTGCTGGTTTTTCATTAGTTAGCAGCAGTTATGAAATTTATGATGGCGTTACAAATCCTGAATTGACGCCAGATCAGAGTCAGGAGCAAATTATCTCTGGATCATTAGGGGCAACGTCTGCGCTTGCATTCATGGGCGCCGCTTATGCCGTGACAGCTGCTGCTGCAACCGTAGGGTTTGCGCTGACTGGAGTGGGGTTTGCATTTCTGGCTGCATTAACAGTTTATAAAATCTATAAGCACAGCGATGACTTTTTTGGTTCGTCTGCTGAAGAACCCACGATCAACGTCGATTTGCATAAATACTAAATTGCAGCTGTGTTCTTGGGCTGCTCGGCAATTGTTTTGGGTAATTTGAGCGCCACATAATCTCTGACATCTTGAGTGACACGCATGGAGCAGAACTTGGGTCCGCACATGGCGCAGAAGTGGGCTTCTTTGGCGGCATCCTGCGGTAGCGTTTCATCATGAAATGCGCGCGCCGTCACTGGGTCTAAACTCAAATTGAATTGATCTTCCCAACGGAATTCATAGCGTGCTTTTGATAATGCATTGTCGCGGATTTGTGCACCCGGGTGGCCTTTGGCCAGGTCAGCGGCATGTGCTGCAATCTTGTAGGTAATCACACCGGCCTTCACGTCATTCTTATTGGGTAGCCCCAGATGTTCTTTGGGGGTGACGTAGCAAAGCATCGCGCAGCCATACCACCCAATCATGGCGGCACCGATGCCGGATGTGATGTGATCGTAGCCAGGTGCAATGTCGGTCGTTAGCGGGCCCAAGGTGTAGAAGGGCGCTTCATCACACAACTCCAACTGTTTATCCATGTTCTCTTTAATCATGTGCATGGGTACGTGTCCTGGGCCTTCGATCATGACTTGCACATCGTGCTTCCATGCAATTTTTGTAAGTTCGCCCAATGTTTCTAGTTCAGCAAACTGCGCGCGATCGTTGGCATCCTGAATGCACCCTGGACGCAGACCATCACCAATCGAGAATGACACGTCATAGGCCTTCATGATTTCGCAAATTTCTTCCCAATGGGTGTAGAGGAAGTTTTCTTTTTCGTGGGTGACGCACCACTTGGCCATGATGGCGCCGCCTCGGGAAACAATGCCGGTGAGACGGTTCACCGTGTATGGGACATAGTCCAGTCGCACACCGGCATGGATCGTGAAATAATCAACGCCTTGTTCCGCTTGTTCAATCAATGTGTCGCGATACAATTCCCACGTTAAGTTTTCTGCAATGCCGCCAACTTTTTCAAGCGCTTGATAAATTGGAACTGTGCCAATCGGAATGGGGCTATTGCGAATGATCCACTCGCGAGTTTCGTGAATGTTGGCACCTGTGGACAAGTCCATCAATGTGTCGGTGCCCCAACGGGTTGCCCATGTCATCTTTTCAACTTCTTCGGCAATCGATGAGGTGACCGCGGAGTTGCCAATGTTGGCATTGATCTTTACCAAAAAATTGCGCCCAATAATCATGGGTTCAATTTCTGGGTGATTGATGTTGGCCGGAATAATCGCGCGGCCACGGGCGACTTCGTCGCGTACAAATTCAGGTGTGATCTGTTTGGGAATCTGCGCACCAAAGGATTCACCGGCATGTTGTTGCAGCATTTGTTGGCTTAAATCCAGACGTCGCTGATTTTCACGAATCGCAATAAATTCCATTTCGGGGGTAACGATGCCTTTGCGCGCATAGTGAAGTTGCGTGACGTTGCAGCCCGATTTGGCACGGCGTGGTTTGCGTGTGAGGTTAAAGCGCATGGCGACAAGTTCTGGGTTTTGCAGGCGTTCTTTTGCATAATCGGCAGAAGGGCCGGCCAATTCTTCGGTGTCATTGCGTTCGTTGATCCAATTTTGGCGCAGTGCCGGAAGCCCAGAATGAATACAGATCTTGGCGTTAGGATCAGTGTAGGGACCTGACGCATCATAAACCGTGAGAGACGGATTTTCTTCACCACCGAAACTCACGCCTGTGCGGGACTGAGAAATTTCCCGCATGGGCACTTGAATGTCGGGGCGCGACCCTTGCACATACACTTTACGTGAATTGGGAAGGGGTTGAACTGCTGCAGTTTCAATATCAGATGTGGGAAGATGTTCGGGTCTCATGGGTCTCATGTGTTTACAACTCCTTCCAATGGGCTACTTGCTGTAGCATAAAGTTTCTTGGGAATACGTCCTGCTTCAAAAGAGAGACGTCCGGCTTCAACGGCAACGCGCATGGCGCGCGCCATCTTCACAGGATCTTTAGCGCCTGCAATCGCAGTGTTCATAAGGACAGCGGTGGCACCCAGTTCCATACAAATGGCAGCATCGGATGCACAGCCAACGCCCGCATCGACAATGACGGGGACTTTTGCCTGCTCGATAATAATTTTCAAATTTGTGGGATTGCGAATGCCGAGTCCTGAGCCAATGGGAGCAGCCAGTGGCATGACGGCAGCGCAGCCCAGGTCTTCTAGTTTTTTACAAATGATGGGATCATCAATGCAGTAGGGCAGCACGGTGAAGCCTTCTTTAATCAAGACCTTGGTGGCTTCGAGTAGGGCTTCGTTGTCCGGGAAAAGGGTGCGTTCATCGCCCAAGACTTCGAGTTTGACAAGCGAGGTACCTAAGGCTTCGCGCGCCAATTCGCAGGTGAGAATAGCGTCTTTGGCGGTGTAACATCCCGCTGTGTTGGGAAGCAGGGTATATTTGTTACGATCAATGTAGTTGAGTAAATTTTCTTCTGGTGCGCCGTCTAATTTTACGCGGCGTAGCGCGACGGTAATCATTTGCGCGCCACTGGCTTCGAGTGCTGCTTGTGTTTGCGCAAAGCTCGCATATTTGCCGGTGCCAACGATTAAGCGTGATCCAAATTCAAATTTTCCTAATTGGTATGACATGTCATCCTCCTCCAACAGCATGGACAATTTCCACGCGGTCCCCGGCAGTAATTTGTAGCTCTGCATGGTGTGATTTTGGGATAATACGATCGTTAACGGCAACGGCAACACCCGTGACAGGGGCTTTTAAACTTTGTAGCAGCTGCAATACAGTTTGGGGCTGTGAGTACGCTTGGGGTTGACCGTTAATTGTAATGGTATCTGTCATTGCAATCCCTTCGGCGGCATTATCCGCATCAGGTTATGAGGGTATATTCTCAGCCCGCTGGGCACCCCTTGCTCAAAATCAAATGGGCGCCTATCAAAGGCGCCCATTCAAGTCAAACACCAAACCAATCTTAGGCAGCGTCTCAGTATTGGCCTGTGGCTGTGCCTCCGGTAACAGTAAAGTTGGCGTACTGGCAATTAGTGGTACCGGTGCCATCGCTCTTGAGCAGAAGACCAATTTTTTTGGAACTACCGTAGTTAACTGTTTTAGTGACAATATCCGTAAATGCGCCCGATGAACCTACACGATAACTCACCGTAAGCGAGGTTCCAGATTGGGCAATTTTTAGGAAGAGTGTTCCTGCAAGTACAGACGAATCACTACCTGCCCCTAGCGAAGCAGATAGATTGTCACTGCTTCCATCAACATATGCCGCATTAATAACGATGTTTCCTCCATCAGGCTCAACTAAGGCCATAATTCCGGTTTGTTGTGATGATTCATCTTGAATCCAAAGGCCGCAAATGTCGTTAGATGAATTGATACCACTGAAAGTTGGAATTGATACAGTGACAGTGACATTGTCGTTCGCAAATGTTTTGTTTTCTTGAACAAATGAAAATCCAGATGTTGTGGATGTGCTCATATTCAATACATCACCAGCGATGGCGATCGTTGCGCCACTAGCATTCGCTGCTGTCCAACAGGAACTTAATGTACTCGAATTGCTGAAGTCATCAGAGGTAGAACAGCCTGTAGTATAATTATAACTGGTTGCAGCGAGTGCGTTGCCATTAGAGTCCTCGATCGTCTCGGCCAAGTTCAAAACACAGTTTGAAATCTGGGGCAACGCAGCTGTCGGTGTAATGGTGTAGATTGTGTTGTCAGCTGTTGCAAGGGTAGGGCTTAGCGACGTACCGCTGGGACACTGAAATGTTGTTCCAGCAGTAACAGTGCTGTTGGACATGGCTGTTGAAAATGTTAATGTCAGTGGCGCTGTTGTGGCACCTGAAATGTCTGTGGTGCCTGATGTGGCAATGGTGCCACTGCTTCCCGTACTTAAAACGGTACCTGATAGCGATGCTGTTGGCGTGGATGCAGAGGCTGTTGTGAATGTATAGCTTGCAGCTGTTACTGCTGTCGCAGAGGCGTTGGTTACCCCTGCACTGACTGATAATGTGCATGCCGTGCCAGTTGGCATTGATGTAGATGGCGTGATGGTGAATGCCGTACTCGTGTCACCAGATGTAACGCCGGCAATCGTAACTGTCTGTGCCGAGCTACAAGTCAATGTGATGTTACTGGTAGATGCTGTGCTGGATAGCATTGCTTCAGAGAAGGTAAGTGTGAATGCAGAATCAATAGCAATGCCTGTGGTGCCGCTTGTATTGATTGTAGTACCACCAGTGGTGGCGAGTGAGGATACCGTGGGGCCTGAAGATGGCGATGTTGTACTAGTGCTACTGCCGCAGTGGACAAGCAGAAGGACCACTCCCGCCGAAAGCAAAATTTGCTGTATCCGCGTATGCACACAACCTCCAGTTGTTGGCCTCAACGTACTGACTAAGAGCAACTCTTGTGCCAAATGTTTGGACAGTTTTGTTTTGGAAAACATATATATATCAATGTGTTGTTCTTGCTTCTGGGTTTTCAAATTGAGAAGCGGGGGTTTAAAATACCTGTATATGGGTGAATAACGTCAAACTCACGGTACTGATATGTAATAGACGCCTGCAGCTGTGGGATGATTCATGGAGCCCACTCCACCTAAGTCTTTAGTGAGAGTTAGGCGATAAACAGTACCTGGTGTGAGGTGGTGGGTTAGCGTAAGGCGTGTATAGTCATGGCTCCAATTTTCAACGGAAAAATCATCGTCGCCGATGAGGTTGTTGCCATAGTTAACCGGAATGTTTCCTTCGTAAGGTTCCAGAATGATGTTACCCGAATTAAATGATGCAAGATAAGGTTCATAAGAAAGAGACAGTAAAATTGTGGGCGTTAATGTGACTGATGTCGGGTTTGAAGCGTCTGTTGATAAAAGCTCACCATTAATGGTGGCTACTACTGCAAATTCACCATCTACCTTGGCATGACAATCAACTTGATTGTTATCGAGTGCAAAGCCAGAACATACGCTATTGGCAATTTCCACGGGTGGTGCAGTGGTGATATCGTCCAATAATGCACAATTAACACTTTCATCTGCGGAGAAACTGATCGGTGCAACATCTTGTACAGCCATGGGTGAATTTTGTTCGACGATTGCAAGATATGGGTTGCAGTCTCTGGGATCGCTGCTTTTATTGCCATTGGCATCCCAGCATTCTGTTTGATCTGTGTGTCCATAAATCAAATGCCCTGCGCCATTGAGAATTTGATACTGAGAAGGATCCAATATAATGGGTCCAGCGTAATCGATTCCAAAAGCAGAAAAGATACGTTCTTGAACAACCTCAGTTTCACCTGCTCTTTTATAAAATGCGGATAGCGTTGCGTTTGTCTGCTCTTGGATCATTTCCCCTTTACGCGTGCGAATTGTACTGTTGTCATCGGTGGGATCGTAGTGTTCGCTATCAATAACCTTTGATGTGTATTGAGCACTATCATTTAATGAACCTGTTGCATTGATAATATGCCGATTCCCATTTTCCAAATTTTTTGATGTAATGATCGCGGTATCGCCTGTGATGGTTTGAGAACTGTAGAGGGTTTGTACTCCTGCTTCACAAGCATATAAATTAAATTTTGATAGGTTGCCAGAATCATCCTTCACAAGGCGAAATCGAAAGATCACATCAGACATTCCATGTCCAACATCTACCTTGATAGAAGCATTGTGGTAGTTACCATCATACATGTTGACGCCAGCATTGGTGAGTGATGGGGCCACATAGTTTTTGAGAAGACATAATTCCAAGTCCGTTTGCGCACCATCGCTCATCATGCCCCAAAAAAAATTACGTGTTTCGCAGGCATTCAAACTGTTGCCAAACTTGCTGGTGAGTCCCATGCCTTTAGCAACACTCTGATTTGCAGCCTTCACTGATTTTGCCGATATGTTGGCGCCGCCATCCATGACAACGGGCCCCGTAATATAGAGTAGGTCACCCACCGAATCGAGCGATGGAATTTCAACTGCAACTGGGATTCCCACGCCACCCGATGGTGCAGCATTGCCACCGGAGCCTGGTGGGCTACAGGAAATCAAGCTGATGCCCATTATGGCTGCGGTAAGGATGAACAGGAACGATCTTGTAATGTTAGACTTCATGCAGTTGCTTAGAGCAAAAATTGGGCCAAATATAATTTTGTCCAAATTTTGAATTACTTTTAAATATCAAGTAGTTGAAATTCCTAATATGAGAATGTTTCTTGTAGTTTTGAAAATGGTGAGTATGTTTTGTCAATTTAAATGGGTGCTTTGCTACCTGTAAAGTTTCTTCCAGCTGCGTTGGTTTTACATCACCTGGTGTGTATCAATTCACCTCTTTTCGAGGATTGTATCAAAATGAGTTTTTTTAAGTATTTGTTAAATAAGGGGTTTATCCCTGTATTGTTTGGCATTGTTATTGCTCTTATACCTGACATATGTGCCGTTCGCGTCTACATGCGGGTGTTACTATTGTGATCCTACTGCTGGAAATTTCGTGCGGCGGGACGGCGAACAACTCTACTGTCACAACTGTCAATTCAGACAATGGATCGGTTACATATGGGATTCCTGCAACAACATCAGTGGATGGTATTACGACAGATATGTGTGGAACAGTCGCATGTACGGAAGGGGCGACACCTGGTACCACGCCGACTGCTCCGTATAGTGGTTTCCCCTCAAACATTACAGCACCAACGGTGAGTTCAATTGTTGTTAACAGCACATATACAATGAGTACGTCGGGTAACAACAGCTTTCCACTGCGTGGTAGTGGGAGCAGTTACGATAGTTTTGTCATTACATTCGATGAGGCCATGCTTACGGACCAAGAGGCTGGGAGCAGTGGGGTTCCCGTGGATGCGGCTGATATTGACTTCTTGTGTACGGGTGATGATTCAACACAAAACCGCGTGAGTGGTGCCACTATTCAGTACAGCACCAGCACAACTTTGGCATTTTCATTACGTGCAACACTTCCGGCTGATACGGCTTGCACGCTTGTACTCAATGGTGCTGAAAATGGTATTGGTGGTACGCAACGTATTCGTGATCAATATCATAACCCTCTGATTAAAACGACATACACAATTAATACAGGTTGTGGCGTGTCCGACGACTTCTCAAATGGATTAAGTTGCTGGACGGCGGTGAATACGGACAATGGTACATTCAGTGCCAGTAGCAGTGTCCTGACACTTTCAATTCCGGGTGCAGTTACATCAACGGCGGCTGGACAAAGCCCGACGGCCGCTGGTTTGTTAAAAACGGGCATTCGCAAATTAGCTGAAGCAGACTACATGCGCTTTGGCATCACAATTGACTCTATTACAGGATTCTTAAATGACGGTGATGGTGTTGGGTTACGTGTGTCTGACCCCGATGGCAACTATATCGTGTTTATGGTGTCCAGTGATGCAGGTACGAATAAATACCGTGCACTATATGGTACAACTTCTACTGACACAGACACATTCTATGCCTCAACATATACAGCTGGGGATGAGATGTATATCCAACTGACAGCGACAACAGTATCCATCGTATTTGATGATGGTGCGGGTGGTGGTGGGACTGTGGCCAACATTAGTTTGGCGATGGATTTAACAGACTTGGATGTGCAGATACTGGGTATGAAGAATGGATCTGGTACGGCAAGTACAGTGACCATGTCCAACTTCTATGGAACCTTTGCGGAGTAGACGGCTATGATGAAACAGGTAAGACATTTCTTGAGGAAGTCATGGCACGTAGGCCTGCTAGGGTTGGTCTTAGCTGTTAGTGGTGCATCGTGTGCTATTACTAACAATGCAGCGCCATCGGGCGGTAGTAGTGCACCAATCGCAGTAGAAGTGCCGATGATTGTGCCAGCATCTATTGGTGTGGGTGGCGGTCTGGTAGGATCAGCAAATATTTCATCACCACTGGGTAAGTCGATTATGGCGGCGATTGCGCCAGGTACCTATTTGAGCGTTAATGAAGAAGTGGATACGACGACTACCATTCTAAATAATTTTGTGGATGATGCTCTGGCGTCTGTGTTTTTGGATAATGGTACACCAGTTGAATTAACATCAAGCATCAGTAAGCACTCTGCAACAGTGACACTAAGTAGTGGTGTGATATTATACATCGACTATAAGGCGTTTGAGTTTACTGCATTTACGACGACGGATCCTGTTGGCATTAATCCTGGTTCACAAACCTGCTCTGGCAATAATGCGGATCCAGCTACGACAGGAAAAGCCATTTGCATGCGTGTTTGGAAGTTATCCCCTGGGCAAGTCGTTACGGAATCAACGGATTTACGGTATATGGAAGCTTTGTTCACCGTGAAACCAACAGCTACAAATGATGGTGCTGGGTCGTTCCATATTGTTGCACCAATTCAAAACAGTGAGCCGTTCCAAGGTGGCTACTCATATAATCGCAGCGGTGATAACCGTGAAGTGTTCGCAAATGTTAACATTCTTGATCCTGTATTGGAATTTGAGGCATACGGCGATCGATTGTATGTTAGTGACGAAGTTGATTCAGGGGATGTGCTGCACTATTTAAATAAGGCAGGTTTCCAAAGTAATGCAGCGAGCTTGTTGACAGCATATTTTTATGACACTGGATCCTACATCCGAGAAAATATTAAATTCACCAATACCAGGGGTACAGAGGAAATCGTGGTGCGCAATGCTTGTGTGAATCGCACGACAGGTGTGCAAGACGTGAGTGGCACCAGTTGTACCGGGATTGCTGCAATTACGGATAGCTTCTTTGAGCCCGCGGTGCCAACAGATTACACATTCCAGGCTGACTTCTACCTACAACCACCGAACGGAATTGACCCAACGAACTAAGTTTACCGCCGGCGTCCGAAGAGTCGCAGTAAGCTCAGGAACAAGTTGATGAAGTTCAGGTACAGGGCCAGCGCCATCATGAGCGATGCCTTGCGCGATTCATCTGAATCCGAAGCAAAGAATTTACCCATCTCTTTGGCGCGTTGCGTGTCATAGGCGGTGAGTAATGTGAAGACGATCACGCCAATGAAACCAATCATCCAACCCATCGAATCACTGTGGGTAAACATATTCACGACACTCGCAATCACAACTCCAAAAAGTCCCATAATCGCAAAGCTGCCCACTTGGGTGAGGTCGCGCTTGGTAACTGCACCATAAATACTCATGGAGACATACATGCCTGCGGTAATTGCAAATGTGCCGGCAATGGATGCCGATGTGTACGCCAGAAAAATAACGGAGAGGGTGACGCCGTTCATGGCGGCATAGGTGACGAAAAGTAGTGAGGCCACAGTGCTCGTAATTTTATTCAGCAAAAAGGAAAACCCAAGAACCATTGCCAGTTCAGCGATCATGAGTCCCATGAACACACCGGGTGTTTTGAACACGAATTCCATGACAGCGGGTGTCGTGACCACAAAAAATGAAACGACCGCTGTGAGTCCCAATCCAAATCCCATCCAGCCATACATGCGGCTCAAAAATTGATTGGTGGTGGCTGAAGCCGTAATAGGTCGTGCGTTGAGTTCTTGCATGCAGATCTCCTTATATCGTTTGTGTCCAATTGTTGTTGGGTGGCACCACAACACAACGGTCGCCCATGTTGTGCATAAGCATGGCACCTTTAAATGTTTCGACATCACCCTCGCCCGGGTGACGGTTCCAGCCAAAACTTCCCCAGTGATTGGGAATGACAAATTCAGGGTTCAATTCTTGTGCGGCCTCTGCGGCTTGTTTGGGGGACAAGTGCGCCATATGATTCCAGGGCACAGAGACCATTGTGCCCACTGGTAGAAGTGCCACATTGATCTTCATGGTATTGCCAATTTCTTTAAAATGGGTACCCGCGCGGGTATCGCCAGCAAAGTAGACGGACTTGTTATTATACCGGATGACCCAGCCACAGACTTTTCGAAAGCGCCACGGTAGTATTTTGCCGCCATTGTGGCGTGCCGGAACTGCTGTGATCGTAAGTCCTGATGGTAGAGCGAAATGGGTCCACCAATTGAGTGCAATGATCGGATTTTGGATAGTTGCCCGCAGTGCCATTGCCATGCCTTCTGGTACAAAGACAGGCACAGAACCAGGAATGAATTTGAAGCTGTCGATATTAAGGTGATCAGGGTGAGCATGGCTGATGACAACCGCATCCAGCGTTGGAAGCTGGCCAGGATCCGGCATCTCACTTTGTCGCTTCCACAGCAGGCATCGGCTGCCAAAGTGGGGATCCGTCAAAACATAATGCCCACCCAAACCAATGAGTTGAGTGCTATGCCCAAAGTTTTGGACGGAAACTGAAATTTGCGATTGCTCTTGTGGCTCGGTCATTTTATGCAACGCCCCTCATGTCACCCATATCCGAATCGCCGACAACTTCCACAGAAATTTTTCGTCCCACAATTGCAACGGTGGAGCGCGCTGCATTACTGCATAATTTAAATGTGATTCAAAGGGAATTGCCCAAGGGCGCAGAAATTTTAGCCATGGTGAAGGCCGATGCCTATGGTCACGGCGCAGTTCACGTGGCGCAATGGTTATCCGATGCAGGTGTGACGGCATTTGGTGTCGCAACCATTGAAGAGGGTGTGGCACTTGTGATGGCGGGAATCAAAAAGCCAATTGTTGTAATGGGGGGCTTGCAGGGGGCATCTGACAGGGCGGCCAAGGCGTGTATTCAATTTGGCCTTATTCCGGTTATCCATTCAACACAAGCCATTGAGTGTTTGGCAAAAGTGGCAGGCCCACAATCTGTTACGGCCCACTTAAAGATCGATACCGGCATGGGTCGTTTGGGAATTCGACCAGAGTCATTGTCCGCGTTGCTACGTGTTTGGAAGCAGCACGCGAACCTTAAGTTGGGCGGTGTTATGACGCACTTCGCCAATGCGGGGGACCCGAAAGTCTTGACCGAACAGTTGCATGTCTGGAACAAATGTGTGAGAGAGGTCCGCTCTGAGCTGGGGACAATTCCATGTATTCATGTGGCCAATAGTGCTGCCATTTTACGGCATGTTGTGCCGGAAATTGAAGCCGGCGAAACCATCTTGGTGCGGCCTGGAATCGCGCTGTACGGCAGCTCCAGCTATTCAGACGATTTAAAAACGCACCCATTGCAAGTGGTTATGTCGGTGAAAAGCCGCATTGTGCTCGTGAAGCATGTGCCCAAAGGAACTCCCATCAGTTATATGGGGGCGTATCAGTTGCCAGAAGAGGGGCGCGTTGCGGTGGTGCCGATTGGATATGCCGATGGATATCCGTGGGCCGCTCAGGGAAATGCTCAAGTATTGGTTAAGGGGTGTCGCGTTAAAGTGGCTGGCCGCATCACAATGGATATGTTGATGCTGGATGTATCCGACTATCCCGATGTACAGGTGGGGGATGAGGTTACGTTAATTGGTAGCCAAGGCACTGAAACCATCACCTCAGACGATGTTGCAGGGTGGGCAAGTACAATCTCTTATGAAATTATGTGTCACGTGGGGCCTCGGGTGCCGCGTGTCTATGTGGAGTAGTTGATGAATCGGATGTTGGGCGGAATCGAATATGTTGCGGATTATGCGGGCGGTATGGCGATTAATGCCTGTCGTGGTTTGGGCAATTGGTCGTTATTTGTTTGGGAAGCCATGCGCTGGCTTACCCACGCCCCATACCGCATGCGTCTCTATTTCCAACAGATGGAATTTATCGGTGTGCGTTCGGTTCCGATCATTGCATTGACTGGGCTTTTTGTAGGTGCTGTCTTTGGGCTGCAAACGGGTAAAGCCTTTGCCCTGTTCAATGCCGAAACTTTGGTGGGGGCCACGATTGGGTTGTCACTCGCGCGCGAAATTGGTCCGGTGTTTACCGCACTCATGGTGACTGCGCGTGCCTGCTCAGCAATGGCCGCAGAGCTCGGTACCATGCGTGTTACTGAGCAAATCGATGCACTGGAAACCATGGCGGTGGACCCCATTCACTATTTGGTTGTGCCACGTGTTGTAGCGGCCACACTCATGACGCCACTGCTCACCGGCATTTTTATTTTTATCGGTGTGTTTGGCGGTTACTTGGTGGGTGTTCAATTGCTGAATATTGATGAAGGCTCCTTTTTAAACAAGTTATATTATTACGTCGATGTGAATGACTTGATTGGTGGTTTAGTGAAGTCGGCGTTCTTCGGGTTCGCGATATCACTCATTAGTTGTTACCAAGGCTTCAATACTCGCAACGGTGCCGAGGGTGTAGGTCGCGCTACTACGCAAGCCGTGGTGATTTCGAGTGTTACGATTTTGATTTTGGATTACTTCCTGACGTCTTGGATTTTACACGTCTTTAAGAGCACGATCATATGACCGGTGATGCCATTGTATTTCATGATGTTTGCAAATCTTTTGGTACTCAAAAGGTACTTAGAGGACTTAATTTAACCATCCCACGTGGGAAGATTACAGTCATTATTGGCCGAAGCGGTGGGGGAAAATCCGTTATCTTGAAGCATATGATTGGCTTGCTGCGCCCTGATTCGGGCGAGGTCACCGTCGATGGCACCAACTTGTCGACATTGGACTCCATGAAGCTGCGCGAAATTCGCACCAAGTTTGGCATGCTCTTTCAAAATGCGGCCCTGTTTGATTCCATGAATGTCTTTGATAATGTCGCGTTTCCAATGGTAGAGCATAGTGATCTTGATAAAAATAAATTAGCCAAACGTGTGAAGGAACTGTTGAGTCTCGTTGGATTGCCAGATATCGGACATAAGATGCCGTCGGAATTGTCAGGTGGTATGCGTAAGCGTGTGGGATTGGCACGTGCTATTGCCTTAAAGCCTGAAATTATGCTGTATGACGAACCCACTACAGGGCTTGATCCAATTATGACCGATGCGATTGACAATTTGATCCTCTCCATGCAAAAGGAGCTCGGAATTACATCTGTAGTCATTAGTCATGATATTGCAGCAACATTTCACGTGGCTGATAAGATTGCCATGTTAAGTGAGGGGGAAATTATCTTGTCTGGAACTCCCGACGTATTTAAAAAAACTGATGTTCCATTTGTTAGACAATTTTTGGAAGGACGTTCCACGCCGTCTGCAAGTGGCCTCAACGATATTAAGGACCTACGTTAATGAAGCGTGAAACAATGGTTGGCACGTTTGTGCTTATTGCTCTTGTGATTATGGGCTACATGACACTCAAAGTGGGTGGTGGCTCTGATTTTGCGGGTGGCAAAACGTATTATGTTACCGTGAACTCAGCGTTGGGTATTAATGACAAAACGCCAGTGCTGATTGCAGGTTACCAAGCAGGTGTTGTTGCCAAAATTTCGCTTGATGATTCCCGTCGTGCACGTCTTAAGCTTTCTGTGCAAAAAGATGTGTTCCTTCCAGAGGGAACACAAGCTGCTGTCCGTGCTAAGGGCGCTTTGGGTGAAACCTTTGTTGAAATTGTTCCCGGTCCAGTGGGTCAGCCGGAATTGGCGGATAACTCAGAATTGATTTATAATGGTTCTGGCGGTGATATTAATAGTCTGGTGTCACGATTGAATGACATGACACCGGGTGCTGCCCATGCAGTTGATAATTTGGATAAGTTTACAACGGTTCTTAAAGATCTGATGATTCGCAATGAACAAAATGTGAATCGCATTTTGGAAAATTTCGCGATGTTGTCTTCTGATTTGCGAACAACTATTTCAGGTGCCGGGCCAAATGTTCAAGAAACTGCTGAACGCATTGCAAGTATCACCCAAAAGGTTGATGAAGGACGCGGTACGGTGGGGCGCTTGATCAATGATGATTCAACAGTCAATAAAGCCAATGAGGCTTTGGATAATATTAATGGTCTTGTAGGTGGTGTTCACCGTATGCAAACTGATATTGGCTATCATACGGAATATCTAGCTAATAAGCGGGACTTCAAAAACTATGTGCATTTGGATTTGAAGCCGCGTCCGGATCAGGCTTTCATTTTGGAATTTGTGACCAACCCGTATCCACCACCAAGCGTCAGCATTCAGCAATCCAATATCTCTGTGGGCGGGGCCACGACGTCGGTCTACTCCGTCAACAGCGTGACTCAGCGAAACAAGTTCTTGGTGTCTGCTGAGTTGGCCAAGAAGTTTTATAACTGGCGATTGCGCGGTGGTATTATTGAATCCCGCGGTGGTGTGGGTCTTGATTATATGAATGGTCCCCTTTCTGCAGGAACATCTGTTTGGGACTTTGGTTCCAACGACGGTCGTACACCACAGGTTAAGGTGTATGGTAACCTAAATGTTACGAAGAGCCTCTACTTGACAGGTGGTGGTAACGACTTGCTCAATTCAACACAATCACGAAGCTGGATTGTTGGTGCTGGTGTGAAGGTGAGTGATGATGATGTTAAAGGTCTCTTAGGACTCGGTGCTAGCACCGTTGGAAACAAGTAGTATGATTGAGCGTGCCCTCATTAGTGTTTCTGACAAATCTGGAATTCTTGATCTTGCCAAGCAACTGCATGCCATGAACATTAAGATTCTTTCCACAGGGGGGACCGCTAAGGTTATTTCAGGTGCAGGTATCCCTGTTGTTGAAGTGTCTGATTTTACAGGGTTCCCTGAAATTTTAGATGGGCGTGTTAAAACACTGCATCCTAAGGTGCATGCAGGGCTACTTGCACGTCGTGATATTCATGATGCAATTATGCAACGAGAAGGGCTTCCTTATATTGATTTGCTGGTTGTGAATTTTTATCCATTCGAGAAAGCTGTTTCAGATCCCCAGTGCTCACTTGCAGATGCCGTTGAACAAATTGACATTGGTGGTCCGGGTATGGTGCGCTCTGCAGCCAAGAACTATACTGATGTAGCCGTTGTGACGGATCCATCAGATTATGAAGTGATATTACGGGAGTTGTCTGAAAAAAGGGAAGTGACGCGATCGACACGATTTCGACTGGCCCAAAAAGCATTTGCACGAGTGGCTGAATACGACGCCGCGATTTGTCACTATTTGACACAATTTACTGATGAGTCACAGAAAAGTGACATACCGGAAACAGTAGTGGTTTCTGGAAGGCGTATTCAATCATTGCGCTACGGTGAAAATCCCCATCAATCGGCTGCGTGGTATCAAACCTCAGCAACTGGTTTGTCTGCGGCACAGCAACTGCAGGGGAAAGAGCTGTCTTATAATAATATTCTTGATGCAGATGCAGCCCTTGAAACAGTCCGTGCGTTTTCTGAGAAGACAGCATGTGTCATTGTAAAACATGGTAATCCCTGCGGGATTGGGGTTGAACAAAAATTGAATGACGCCTTTGTACGTGCACAAGCAACAGATCCTGTGAGTAGCTTTGGTGGCATTGTGGCACTATCGCGTCCTTTAGATGTAGAAACGGCTGAGGCAATTGCCAAAACTTTTTTTGAAGTGGTGATGGCACCAGGCTTTGATGCAAAAGCGCTGGCGATTTTAGAATCCAAAAAGAATTTACGTCTGTTGAAAGTGCCGTGTGCTGCGGAGCTGCCAACCTCAGATCCAATATTAAGATCTGTACAGGGAGGATTTCTGTGGCAGATGCGGGACTGTGAATTTCAAGATTTAGGGTCGATGCGTATTGTTACGACGCGTGCACCCAGTCGAGAAGAGTTACTTGCACTTGATTTGGGGTGGCGTGCTGCCCATTATGTCAAATCCAATGCAATTGTCTTTGCAAATGCAACGGGAACAGTCGCCATTGGTGCGGGCCAGATGAGTCGAGTGGACTCTGTGCAATTGGCAGTCATGAAGGCTCAGCTCCCCCTCAAAGGCACAGTCGTTGCGTCAGATGCGTTCTTTCCGTTTGCAGATGGGCTTTTGGCGGCTGCCAAAGCCGGTGCAACAGCTGTCGTTCAACCTGGCGGTTCTGTCCGCGACGAAGAAGTCATTGCAGCTGCCAATCAGCATAACATGGCCATGATTTTCACAGGCACACGCCACTTCCGCCATTAAAGTCACAACATAATGTCGCTTATACGGCGATCTTCGTAAGGGAGCAGCATGCCGTTCCAACTTTTCACACTGTGGCCGCCGTATTCTGAGCCGATGTGATCCCGGCAGGGCGGCTCTCGGAAGAGCGTGCATCTAAGCCTATAAACTGCACGCTCTGAGAGAGCAGCGTGGCGTTTTTTCGGCGTATGAGAAAAAACGACCACCGGCGCCCGAAGGGACCACATCGGCGAAGTCAGGCGGCCAGTGAGGAAAATTCGTATAAGCGACATTATGGTATTGGCGACACGGCCTAGGGGAATAGAGTTTTTTATGTACTCTTTTGGGGGCATTCGTTAAGCATGCGTCCCATGAAGATTCTAGTAATTGGCGGTGGTGGGCGCGAGCATGCCATTGCATTTGCATTGTCGCGTAGTCAGCATGCCCCCCAACTATTCGTGGCGCCGGGTAATCCGGGGATTGCTGCACTTGCAACTTGTGTGGATATTCCCGTTGATAATATCAACAAGCTTCTCTCTTTTGCTCAAACTGAAAAAATTGATATGACAATTGTAGGGCCAGAACTGCCATTAAGTCTGGGGGTGGTGGATACATTTAGAAATGCGGGTCTCCCCATTATGGGACCCACACGCATGGCCGCACAATTAGAATCCAGCAAGTCGTTCGCAAAATCATTTATGGATCGTCATCATATTCCCACTGCAAAGTGGGGAACGTTTACCGATATTGCCAAAGCCCTTCATTATTTGAAATCTCAACAGTACCCAGTGGTGATCAAAGCAGATGGTCTTGCTGCAGGAAAAGGCGTTGTGATTGCGCAAACGGCAGATGAGGCCCAAAAAACATTGTCGGACTGGATGGGTGGTAAACAGTTGGGTGGTGCAGGTCAGAGCGTGGTGATTGAAGAATTTTTACAGGGCCGTGAGATTTCCATGATTGCTATTGCCGATGGTGAGAAGGCTGTATTGCTTCAATCAGCAGCGGATCATAAGCGTGCTTATGATGGTGATCAGGGGCCCAATACGGGCGGAATGGGAGCTGTGAGTCCCGTACCATGGGTGAATGCTGCATTGGTGGAACGGGTTCGTACCGAAATTCTAGAACCTACCATTGCCGGTATGGCGCTAGATGGCATGCCATTTTCTGGCTTTTTGTATATGGGTATTATGGTGGTGGGGCAGACACCCCATGTCTTGGAGTACAACGTACGACTTGGTGATCCTGAAGCACAAGCCTTATTGCCACGGTTGCAAACTGATTTTGTAGAGCTGTGTGGGCGATCGGCCGCAGTTGCGCTTTATCAACAAGAACAACTTAAATGGGATTCGCGTTCGTCGGTGTGTGTGGTAATGGCTGCAGAGGGCTATCCAGGTACAGTAGTTACAGGGTCCGAGATTCAAGGTATTCCATCCCCTACAGAAGATGCGGTCGTGTTTCAGGCAGGAACTTGCATGAAAGATGAAAAGCTACAAACTGCAGGTGGCCGCGTTTTAGGAGTTACAGCGTTGGGTGACACATTGGAAGGTGCACAGTATCGTGCCTATGATGTCGCTAAAAAAATTCGTTGGAAGGGTGCCTGGTATCGTCATGATATCGGTAAGTCACTGGTGAAACTATGAGTAAAATTTTGCATGTTGATGCGCGGGATCCGGAACCCCATGTGATTGCTGAAGCAGTTGAAGCGTTGAAGGCGGGTCAGGCAGTGGCGTATCCTACTGAAACGCTCTATGGATTGGCCGTTGATGTGACGAGTGATAAGGCCGTTAAACATCTATATGATCTGAAGCGTCGTGACTATGGATTGCCTGTGGCCATCTTGGTGGCAGACATGAAAATGCTGCAAGACTATGTTACCAACATTCCTGAGCCGGCACGGGGAATGGTGAAGCAGTTTTGGCCTGGAGCGTTAACGATCTTGTTTACGGCGGGCGACAAAATTTCCAGAAGCCTTATGACGAACACAGGTAAGATTGGTATTCGCATTTCATCACATCCTGTCGCCACAGCTCTTGTGCGGGCGTTTGGAAAGCCAATTACAACAACGAGTGCAAACTTATCTGGGTATCCGCCATCACTACAGGTGAAGCATGTTAAAAAGTACTTCTCAGATCGTATTGACTGCATTTTAGATGGCGGCGAATGCAGGCCTAGCTTGGGATCAACCGTTGTAGATGTCTCAGAAGATACTATGGCCATCATTCGTGAGGGCGCCATTCAGGCAGATTGCGTGATTCGGGCGTTTCAGGGAAAACCTGCCTAAGCCCTCTGGAGAATTTTCTTGAAAGTCAAAACCAAACTCGAAACTATTTCAGATATACTTTCAAACTATTTTGCCAAAGATCCAACTGCGCAAAAAAAGCTTAAACAGTATTCCGTTTTTGCCGTTTGGAATGATGTTGTTGGAGCACGCATCGCCAAACACACTCAGCCGGTCAAAATGATGGACCTGACGCTGGTGGTGCGTGTAGAGTCGGCAGCCTGGTTACAGGAGCTTCAGTACATGAAACCACAAATTCTTAAGAAAATTCATGCTCATGTGGAGCCATCCCTGGTTCAGGATATTCGACTGGAAATAGGCCGTTTAGAGGAGTAGGCTTTTAGGGTTGACAAAAATGGGTGGATGGGAAAAAGCCATGCACCCTTTAAACCTTTGATATGAGGTGGTTATGAATAAAAAAGACCTTAAGCGGTTCCGTGACATGTTAACTGAGCGTTCTGAACAGATTTTAGAGTCGCTCAATGCAACCAAGGACGCGACTCGGGTTGTTGATCCAAGTGATTTGCCCGACGAAGTGGATCAGGCCTCCAGTGAAGCGGATCAGTCCATGCAGTTGCGCTTGCGTGACCGCGAAAATGTGCTCCTCAAAAAGATTTTAAAGACCATTCAGAAAATTGATGACGGTGATTTTGGTATCTGTGAAAAGTGTGGTGATGATATCGATATCAAGCGTCTTGAAGCACGTCCTGTAACCGATCTTTGCATCCGCTGCAAAGAAGAAGAAGAACGCCGCGAAAAAACCTACGCAGGCTAATCTATTGAAGCTGATTATACGTAGTGGCCTATGTGGTTGCCTTGCAATCTTGTGCTATTATTATGTTGCCGTGTTGTTATGTCCGTACTTTGCATAATCCATTTTATGCTGCACAACCCTTGTCAGCGAGCAAAATCCATTCTATGAACGCACTATGTCCGGAACACTCTACATCGTCTCAACGCCTATCGGAAATCTGGAGGACATGACCCAGCGGGGCATCCGCATTTTGGGTGAAGTGGATTTGGTGGCCGCCGAAGATACACGCCGCACGAAAAATCTGCTCAATCACTTGGGAATCCGCACGCCACTCACCAGTTTTTTTGCGCATAACGAAGAATTCAAATCAGATGTGATCTTGAATGCATTGGAAAAGGGAAAGAACGTTGCGCTTGTCAGTGACGCCGGAACACCGGGACTTTCTGATCCCGGTTACAAATTGATTTGCGAAGCAATCGAACTCAAAATCCCAGTGGTACCAATTCCAGGGGCTTCTGCATTGTTGGCTGCATTGGTGCCCAGTGGTATGCCCACGCATCGTTTTACGTTCATTGGGTTTTTGCCCGACAAAAAGGGGCGTCGCACATCACTCCTGGAAGAAGTTAAAGAATTGCGTCACACCTTGGTTTTTTATGTAGCAAAATGGGATGTGCAAAAAGTACTGCGTGAAATGGCAGATGTGTTGGGTGATCGTGATGCCGTTATTTGTCGCGAGCTCACCAAGGTTCATGAAGAATTTCGTCGCGGAAAGTTGTCGGATCTGGCGCAACATGTAGAGCGCAATCCACCACGCGGGGAATTCACGCTCTTGGTAGCGGGGGAATAGGTATGCAAGTCAATTGGAATCCCTATTTGCCATGGATTGGCATAGGTATCGTTGCGGTGCTCGTGGGCATTTGGATTTATGTGCGTGCGCGAAAGAAGCGGATATTATTTCGTAAACTTCTTTCCGTCATTGCACAACAAATGCACCTGCAATATCCCAGCATTAAACCGTATCCAGTAACCACACTCCATGGCCGCTATTTTTCATACGAAGTTGCAGTAGAAGCCAAAACGCAATCCGATCCCCATTATCCGTGGATCTTTCGCATCCATTTGGAACTGCAACATCAATTGGAAGGGCGCCTCTACATTCAAAGTGAAAATAAGCCCGCTAAAATCGCGCGTCTCTATGGCATGGAAGTGATTATTACCGGGAACAGCACTTTTGATAACCAGATTTTGGTCTGTTCCACTGATGAAGCCAGTGCCCAATTACTTTTTACACCCTATCTGATCGAGCGTTTCATGCGCGTGCAATTTCCACCGTTTCATATTGATTTTCACAAACACAATGCATACGCCGAAATCACATTGCATCGTACAGAAGACATTGCGCTCACATCTCATCTTGTCGCACTGATGGTGGAGATTGCCGAATTTCTGCATCAAGGTAAACACAGTCTTGAACCCTTCGATCCACCCCCGATGGCGGCTTAAACGAGCAAATAGGTAACTTTCTACCCCAAATTTCCCCATTCTTCTTGCTTTGATAAAATAAGCAATGCTCCTTGATTGTTAAAAAACGTATAAAAAACATTATCTTGCGTGTTTATTGGGGGTGGGTCACTTGGCACGACTTCTGCATTCTCTAGCTAACGAACAACAAGGGGGATGTGAGAATGAAAATGCCAAGAGATGAAATGCCAGATGTTCAGCATCACGAATCAGAGGGTGCGACTACCACTCCATTAGACCGGCTACGCTCAATGTCGACTGTGGCCCACAAGGTTAAGAGTAAGGGGCAGCAGCGGGCGGTCGATGCCATGTTGGCCGTGTATAATGGGCGACTCACTTATACATTCATTGCCGGTCACGAAGTGGCATCCATTCACTTTGATCAAAACCGAGGCGAGATTTTCTATAAAGGCCATAATGTCCGCAATATGACGCTGGGCGAGGAGGTTCGTGGCTATTTATGGGAGCTGGCAGAGGTTTTAACCACAGATCCCAAGGGAAATGACTATGCGGGCGATTATTCCGCAACTTTGAGGAAGCTTCTGGACGATAACCATATATGAGCTGGATTTCTCACATTCGAGAGCGGGTGGAACGGGTCAGGGGTAGCAAAACGACTGGCACGGAAAAAGCCACACGTACCGACCTTCCATTAGATCACCAACTGAGCTTTAATTCTGACACAGGCGACACCTGGCAATTTGATGGCAACCATATCATGCGTAATGGTGATGATGTGGAAGAGTGTATTGAAAATCCAAAATCGAGTGTGAAGGAATGGCAGGATGTTTCGGCCGGGATTGATCAATACAAGGCCCATGTGTTTGCACGTGCAGCAGCGCGGTATGCGCGCTTGGTGCAAGTGGCTGATCGGATACAAAGCCGAATCATGTTTCACATGAAACGTATCTTTGATGAAAAGATGAGCGCGGTGCAATTGCGCTGGGGGGATGGTGCCGCATTGCTGAATAACGTCAATGTGCGGGCGCTAATGGCCATGTACCATGTACGGCCCACTGAAAAGGCGAAATGCTATTTAAATGGCTTGAGGGCAAAACTCGGCTTGATCTTGTCGGGTGCACACGCTAGTCCGGCTCATGCGCGCGTGAAAGACCTTGCGCAGGACCTGTATGATGAAATTACTGACTCGCTATCCGTTTCCACCATTGATCATCGTTGCCTGCCTGCTCCTGGTGGGCGTCGTCCTATCTAATTACGTCGGCATTCTTTCCATTCACTTTCCAGATCGTCCTGCATTTCTGCCCAAGTCTGCTGAAATCTGTGAAGGTCGTGTGTCGCGTATGGCATCACAGCGTTTGCGAGGATTGCGATTATGGGTCGATGACCTTCATTGCCGTGATGGGGAATGGATGCAACCCGTATCTGGTGTTGCGCAGCTTACGGTGATGGGTGGCGCACCATCACCGTTGATCGGGGATCGCATTCGGTTTCGTAGTCATTTGCACACACCACATCGTTATCACAATCCTGGGGCACCCGATTGGGAACGTAAAGCGCTTGCTGATGGCGTGGCATGGACGGGGTCCATTGAAAGCGGCGATTGGATGATGGTGGTGAAAGAGGGGGCGTGGTCACCGCTGCGATGGGTTGATCAGTGGCGCCAAAAACTGGCTCAGCAGATTTCCACTATCTCAGATCCCTATATTCAAGGTAGTGCGTCGGCATTGTTGCTGGGTAATGCTGGTTTGCTGCCAGACACCTTGGGTGATCATCTGCGCTATTTGGGAATTATTCATTTGTATGTCATTTCAGGATTGCACGTCGCAATTGTGGCATGGGCAGCGTACGAATTAATTTATTGGTTGCTGTCACGTCGTTCGCGGTGGGCATTGCGTTACCCACTGTGGCGATGGTCAGCGGCTGGTGCCATTGTGTTGGTATGGATCTATGCAGCATTGGTGGGCATGGGCGTTTCTGTCATTCGTGCGAGTGTGATGATCAGTGTGTATTTGCTGGCCCGAATCCGCGATCGACATGCGCACGTGGGTGCAGCCATTGCACTTGCAGCGATTATTTTAATTCTGCAATCACCACACGTGATTTTCCTACCCGGTTTTCAGTTGAGTTTTGTGGCCGTGATGGCACTTGTGGGTATTTATCCAAAACTCATTCAACGGTTCAAAATTGCACAGCTCCGATCGCGCACGCTGCGCTGGATAGGCGAAGCGATCATTGCCGCATCGGTTGCCACATGGGCGACAGCGCCACTGGTGGCCTACCATTTTCATCAGACACCATTATTGAGCGTGCCTGCAAATTTATTGGCTGCGCCATACACCACACTGGTGTTGATGCCATTGGGGTTATTATGGACCGTCTGTTCTGCCATTCCAGGAGTGTCCGCATTTCTACAACACTTGTGGGTTTGGGCAGCCACACCATTTGTGCATGTCATTTCTGTGAGTGGTGAATGGGCTATGAACAGTCTGTGGACATTCACGCCCACAATTTTTGAAATCGTGTGGTGGTATGCGCTCATTCCACTCTCTTTGTGGGAGAGAGCTCGGGTGAAGGGGATTATGACGTGGTGTGCAGTGGGGCTTCTTATCGTCTCGCTTCACAGTTATAATTATTATAAAGCGCAACCCCTTCAGATTACTTTTTTGGATGTGGGGCAGGGGGCATCTGTTCTCATTGAATTTCCCAATCGCAAAACCATGTTGATTGATGCTGGTGGTGCACCTGGAAGTGATTTTGATATGGGACGTTGGGTGGTTGCACCAGCGCTGCTGGCGCGCGGCATTGCGCATGTGGATACGATTGCCCTGACACATCCGCATCCTGATCACTACGGTGGCATGGCGTATATCGCTGAACATTTTCATCCAACCACGTATTTGACCAATGGTGCTGTGGGTGAGGAGCGTGATCCGCAGTGGTCGGCATATATGCAGCGGATGATGGATGCCGGGATGCAGGCAACAGCTGTGCACAATGGTATGCAATCAAACGAAGGTGATGTACAACTCACATGGCGACATCCGCCCGTTACGGGACCGGATCCCATCCAAAACACCAATAACGGATCCCTTGTTGCGGATATTCAATATGGTGATTTTCGTGCAGTGATTGTGGGTGATGTGGAGAAAGAGGCGGAGGGTAAATTATTGCAGACTGATGAGTTGGGTCCCGTAGATGTCATGCAGGTGCCGCATCATGGTAGCCGTACGTCCAGCACAGAGGCATTTTTGAATCGGCTAAAGCCCAAGATTGCCGTGGCTCAGCTGGGATTTGAAAATCGCTATGGCTTTCCACACCAGGAAGTGGTGGCGCGCTATAAAAGGCTGGATACGGCATTGTTCCGAACCGATTTGGATGGTGCCATTAGCATGTCCACAAGGCCAAAATCTGGAATGATTATTAAAAAAATAGGAAATTAAGCAACTATTTTGGAGTACGGACGATATGTGTATGGCCATTAAGTTAATCAATAAATGAAGTGGAGGGTTGTGTGGTGATTACTAAGTGTCATGTTAATTTTCAGGGAGCGTTAAAAAAGACGGTAGAAGGAATTTACAATGCCATTCTCCAAAATGGTGAATCATGCGAAAAGATAGACCAAGGATATACCGTTGTTAATTATGCAGGTATTCATTGTGCAGATAGCAACTCCAAAACTTGTATTAAGGGCAGTGGAGACGGTGTTTTGGAATCTTCAGAGGTCTTGGAATATGTACTTAATAACTATGAAAAATATCGGGAAATAATTGAGGGCCAACTCAATTTAAAGTTGCCTTGGGTATTGGACGACCTTGACCCCAAGACAGATTTTGACACAAAAATTCGTGAGCAGGTTCAAACGGCAATTGATGCATTAGATAAAATTCTTAAGGCAAAGGGTCTTGTTAAAGGTTCAGCTGAATATAACGAAAAGCTTGCTGTGGGACTGCATTGGTTTGTGGCAATGCCTGTATTAAAATCGCCTCTGGATATTCCATTGGTTAATCAAAGAATAGCAGATGAAATGAAGAAAGATGGGTTGGAGGATTTTACAAAGTATTTGCAAGCTAAGGGGGGACTAAGAGTTGATGGCGATTACTCAAGAGAATATTCAGCTTTAGATGCAATTCGATTTCATCAAGGTGAATGTACTGAGATGTCGAAAATATTGTATGCTGTTCTCAAGATGGCCCATCTGAATCCCCAGTTTTTGGATGTAGAAATCTACAAAGAAAAGCCAGAAAATGTATATATGCTCGGTCAATATCTAGTTACGCCAAGAAACATTAGCCATGTATGCATCGCTCTTAAGAATGGTGATAGAATGAGAATGTTGGATCCAACGCTTTTGACTTCGGATGCCACGTATCAGTATTATCGTCCACTTTCTCTGAGATTATATTTGAGTGAGGACTACAGTGGCCTTGGTGCCGCATGGTTTTTTAAAAATGACTACGATTTGGCACTTGATGAATATGATAAGGGGGTTGCCTTAGATCCAGATGCTGCGAACATCTATGAAAATCGTTCTATCACATTTTTCAAAAAGGGAGATTACGATCGCGCCATCGTTGAGGCGAGGAAAGGGATTAAAATTCACCCTAAAAGGGCAGAGCTATATTGCGCTCTTGCCAATGCGTTACGTGAGAAGGGGGAATTGGATAAAGCAATTGAAGCCTTTATTAAGGCAACAGAGGTAGACACTCAATATGCTGTTCCATACTCTAATCTTGGTGTTGTGTGGCAAATGAAAAATGATTTGGATAAGGCATTTTACTATTATAACAAGGCGGTCGAATTGGATTCAAAAGATGCAGTAGCCCGCTCTAATCGGGGCAATATTTGGGGGCTTCGAGGGAAGCTTGACTTGGCAATTCAAGACTACACAGCCTCTGTTCTCTTGGATCCTAAGCGGCCAGAACCATATATGAATGGTCTTGTTTGTCGATGGCTGAAAGGGCAATCTAATGAAGCAATAGATGATGCTGCAACGCTTATCCAGATGACTAATGGAAGATTGTCAGAGATTGTCGTCGCCGTTGCTTTTTCATTTTCTATGTTTGTGTCGCAAAGTGCATATGGAAAACAACAGAAGATTGCGAAGCAATTTAAAATCGATACTGGTATTGAGATGGGGAAATTCACAGTTCATGCCTTAACGTGCTACGCACTTTGGAAGGGTGGGAAGCATTTCATGGCTGAGATGGAATTTGATAATGTGATTGGATCTAATCTAGCTTTACAAAAACATCTTTCCCCTTCAACGAAGAAGTATTTTCATCGAGTGCTTTCTGCGATGCCAGACAAAATGAGTGAATCAGATATTTTTGGAGAGGCGCTCAAAAAACTAAAAAGAAAAATTCGCTAATACAGATTTTCCCAAGACACAATTCGCCATCCGAAGGGATCGTTGCGCTGAATCATGCACAGTACGTGTGAGGTGAGCCCCTCTTTATTGGTGAGCGTCATGGTGGCTTGCACCATGCCCTTGTGGACTTCTTGAATGCTTTCTACTTCTACTTTTTGAATTTTAGCCAAGCCAAACGTGCTGGTCTTGTATTTTCGGCCATACTTGTTGAAATAGTGTTTGCCCAAATTGGCGGCCTTCTTTTCACTGGGTTGGCGCGCACAACCGACAACCGCTACACAGAGAATAAGGGCAATAAAAATAGGTTTGATTCGCATGGGGACCCAAATAGCAGAACGGGATTGGGAGTAAAGATTAAGATGCGGAATGTGTTAGCGGGTGGGAATGCGAATTTCAACCCCATCTGGAATTGGAATACGGCCCGAAATGACGGCATCTTGTAGGCTCGGATTCAGATTCTCAATTACAGCAACGCTGGTGCGCTGTTTGCGCGCCAAATCCTTAATGGGAATGGGCTTGTTGATACTAATGGTCTTGTAGGACAGTTGAGGCAAGTGTTTCATCTGTGGAAAATAGATATTGCGCTTGTCGTAGACATCACAGGCTGCCAAAAATTCAGGATAGTAGTTTCGCGATGCAAACCCATAGGACCCTTGCCGGTGATTGCGAATGATTTTGCTGATATCGCGCGTTCCCAATGCCGCGACTGCACGATTCAGATGTCCCAGCCCCGCATTGTATGCGTTGATCGTTAACGGCCATGTTCCCAGAATATCGTAATCATGTTTGAGCATGCGGGTCGCGGCATAGGTTGCAAGAAGGGGGTCGTTACGTTCATCAATGGACTTGGTAATCCGCAGGCCATAGCGGCGTCCGGTTCCCGGCATGAATTGCCACACTCCACTGGCGCCCGCATGTGAAATGGCCTTCATGTTAAACATGGATTCCACCATGACCAAGCGCGTGAGTTCAATGGGAAGTCGTGCATTTTTAAAAATAGCTTCGAATTTGGGCATGTACAGTTCCGCATACGTGAGACCAATCTCAAATCGGGTCTTTTGACCAGTTTGCGCCCGCAGACGCTTTTTATCAGCGGCCTCCTCAAAAACGTTGCTGTTAGTGTGTTTGCGCCAGATGGCCTTGATGCGTTTTGCTTCAGGGGATAGGGCGGCATCGGGTGGGTTGTTGGCCAATGTTAATAATATTTTTCGGACGCGTTCTTTGGCGTCATTTACGCGATCTTGCCGTGCCTTCTTCACTGAGTCTGCACAGAAATCCAGGCATGGTAGGTCCTGCAAATTTACCGTGCCATAAATGACGCCCATGTATTCGGTATCATGCAGAACAGCGGTATTGTTGTCATACTTGGAATAGACGTCGATCCAAAACTGAACGTCGGGTTGCAATGTCTTTGGGGTTTGCGTCCAACTGGGTGCTGACGGTCCTTTAGATGCTGCAGCAACAGTATCAATACAGGAAAAAATGGCAAAAAATGAAAAAATGATGGCTGATAAACGACGCATATCCGCTCACCGTAGCATAGATTGAAAATGCATGAAAGGCTGTTGCGTCCCGATTCTGAAAAATATATGAAAGAGGCATGGCACATATCGCAGTAGGACAATGTTTTATCGTGGGGTTCGATGGCACAACGCCGCCACCCGATCTGATTCAACTCATTCGTGAAGAGGAAGTGGGTGCGATCATTTTATTTCGTCGCAATATCGAGTCTGTTGATCAACTGCGTCGGTTAACATCACAACTTCAAGAAATTGCAGGTGGTAATTTGCTAATTGGGATCGACCACGAAGGGGGGCGGGTTTTTCGCATGCCACCGCCGTTTACGCAAATCCCCAGCATGCGTGCTGTGGCAGCCTATGCCCAAAAATTTCCTGAAGAGCGCATTGCGTACAAGTTAGGTCAGCTCATGGGCCGCGAGCTTTCTGCTGCGGGCATTCACATCAACTTTGCGCCAGTGCTGGATTTGGATACCAATGCGAATAATCCTATTATTGGCGATCGTGCGTTTAGCGCGGATCCACTGCGTGTGGCCAACTTGGGCTGTGATTTGCTAGAAGGACATATGAATGTGGGGGTTGTGCCTTGTGGTAAACATTTTCCAGGGCACGGCGATACCTATGAAGATTCACATCATGCGTTGCCACACGTGCCACACACACCCGAACGCATGGACATTATGGAGTTGGTGCCATTCCGTGCGGCCATTCATCATGGAGTGCCCATGCTCATGACCGCGCATGTCGTCTATGAGGGATGGGATACGGAACGTCCTGCCACTTTATCACCGCGCATTATTGAATCAGTGCTGCGTGATCAGTGTGAATTTGATGGTGTGGTCATTACAGACGATCTGCACATGCAGGGCATTGCCAAATTTTGGGATGTGGGAACCGCATCGCGCATGGCACTCACTGCGGGATGCGATTTGTTGGCGGTTTGCCGATACCCCGAAACGGCGCGTCAGGGAATTGAAACCGTGAAAAATGCGGTGGCTGATGGTCAGATTTTGGTGGAGCGTTTAGAAAAAAGTATTGCCCGCATTCAGTCACTCAAAAATATTCTCATATCTCCTGCGCCTGATGCCACATGCATCGGCTGCGCCTCCCACAAAGAACTGATTCGCAAAATTCTTTAATACGTACACCAGCGTTCGGTGACCAAACCCCAGCAGGCGTATGGCGCAGTTACGCTGGCGCTTGCCATTTCCTCCTCCGACCCTACGTTGTACTGAGTGGCGCAATCGCTCCGTCATGACTCGACAAAAATGCCTTGGCCACAAAACGAGCTTGAATGTCCTCCTGCCTGTCGGCCTTCAATCTCGGTGGCCAATGGCATTTTTGCCATCGTCATACGACTACGCTCATAAACGCGCCTTAATACTCAGTACAACGTAGGTCTCCGAATGAAATGGCAAGCTTATTTGAGTGAAACGAGTACACCCAAATTTAGCGACGTCGTGCCCGACGAGCGAGACGGCGAGGTAAATTTGGGTGTGGTGGTTAGGTAAATTTACTGATTTGGCGCGGGTTTAGGGTTGGTATATAATTTGCTTATACATAGAGGGACTGGGGAATTCCGACTTGAGGGGTTCCTTGTAAGTTGTTGAAATATAAAGAAAACACCCATTTCAAGGTGGGGTGGGATGTCAATAAAACGACGGAAACTGGGGTATTATGTCCGCATTTGGGCCCAATGATTGGAAGTTAACAAAGCAAGTACCTGGTGCTGCGGGTACGGGCATTTTGCGTCCTGCAAGCGATGATCAAAAGCGTGGCGATAAAGGCCTGCCCAAGGATCAGAGACCGCCCGCTAAACCAGAGCCTTCGCACAATGCCAAAGCAGGGCCAGCAGTACATGCACAGCCAAAAACTGGTGCAGCTGGGACACGAGCAACAGCCGATTCCAAGGTAATTCCAAAAGCAGAAACACACGGCGAAACGCCAGTGGCACACGGAGAAGGACGCTCAACCACTGGAACAGCGCAACAACATCAGACAGATCCTCATAAGCATTTTTTGCATTCTCAAGGTCAAAATAAACAATTGGCCCAACTGTTGCGTGGGGGGCAACCTGCACAAGCTACAAAGCCGCCACCCCAAGGGTCCTTTACGGCAATGATGCACCCTGATGCAAAAGGGACAGCCTCGGCATTATTGACGAAGCCATTTGCGAAGGCGCCAGTGCCTTCTAAACAACCAGGTAAACCCACTGTAACGCTGCAACCCAGTGTTCCGACAACACCAGGTGAAGAGGCGCAAAGTGGTGTGCAAGAACAGATGGTGGCGCAAAAAACGCCACCCCCATTTGTTGAGAAGCCCACGACAAAACGTGGTGAACGTCGGGAAGAAGTGAAATCAAATCGTGATACATCCGATACCTTGGGGCGCGTCCTGGCAGGTGCAGCGGACAAGCGTGTTGGTGGTGTGGGGTCGCAGGTATTTGGTGAAGGTGGCTTTGGTGGATTTAGTGATGGTGCCCAGGAAGAATATGGCGATCTGTCACAGTTGTCGGGTGCAGGTCCAATGCCGCACTTGCCCGTTGTCCTGGATAAGAGTTTGCAGGATCCCCGTTTTGCAGAGGCCACAAAGGGGATGTATCATGCATTGGGATTGTCTTATACGGTGAGTGGTAAACAAGAAATTTATGCGCAAGTTGCTGTGGATGTGAAGATGGCCAACGAAACATATGTCGGAATATCTGAACGCGCACCGGATGTGCCCGTTGGTGCAGCGTATATTACGGCGAATGGTCGCGGAAAGGTGATTGCATAATGAGTTTCATTTCACCATGGGGGATGTCAGTGTGGCAGTCACCATTTGTGAACGTGACATCCGAGACCTATTCATCAGCGGAAACGGTGGGTAGTTGGACCTGTGCATGGAATAGTCCCATTGGTGGATTTTCAAGTGGCTATGGGCATGGTGGTCATTCGCTGTGCCGTCCTGGTGAATATCAGCCCGGTTGGGCCAATCGATTTTTTAATAATGATGCGCCAACGCCCCAACAGTCCCGTGAGTATGATCGTGATCCGGGTACGCGTGCCCAACGGTATGTGAATGCGGCCTATTCTCAAAAATGGAATCAACAATTACAGAAGTGGGAGAAGGCCACCGCCTATGATGCGTATTCCAGCAATCAACATGCGGCGCGCAGTGAAGATGCACGGCGTGATGGCACTGAAGGTTATGATGAAGAGATGATGTGGCTGGCGGACTCCTCAAAAGAATGGATGAACAATGATCAAAAGCGCATGGATTTTTTCCACGCAGTGCAAGAAATGGGCGGCACACCTTACGGAAATGGTGTGAAGGCAGCGCTGGCCAATTTAATTGCGCCGGGATCGACATCTGTGACTGATGATGTGGGCGGTGAGCTCGCAAAGCATTTGAGGGCTTCTGAAAAACCAGCGGGCGAGAAGACAGCGGATGCTTATATGAATGCGTACATTGCCAAGTTGGGTGGCGAAGCGAAGGTGTGGGAATGGCTGCGCCCCATGCTCGATGCCGTGTGGCAACAGGCACAAGCCCGTGGCGGATATTCACAGCCACAATCCACCAGTGATTACAAAAATGATCTGCGCAAAAAAGGACTTAGCGCGGATGAAGCGGCGATCGTTGCAGACACAGCACTTGCTGGAAAGAAAGACTATAACGCGCGCAAAATTGTGGCGGACTTTACTGATTTAACCCACTTGCCCAATATGATTGGCGACGATGAAAAGAAACGCAAGCGCCACGAACAGATTTGTGTTGCCGGTCTCAAGGCGCTTGGTGTGTCAGATGATGGTCAGATCAATAAATATTACGCCCAGATCCAGGAGAAAATTCAGAAAGCAGCCAATAGCCAGAAACCAGTCTACGATTTTGCCGCGTTCATGAAAGAAGCGAAGCGCATGGTGGATGCAGGTGAAGCGCCAAGTGATTCGCAGTCGGCTGCGGCTTCGCCTGCACAAGCGCCTCAGGCCGGGGCTGGGCACCGTGGTGGTCGAGGGCACCGTCGTACAACGCCCACAGCGTCTGAGATGCAAAAGCTCCGGGCACTTGCTGCGAAGCAAAATGCACATCAACCCCTAACACCAGATGAGCAGCAATTTGTGGCCAATATGCAAAGGCGGTTCCCAGCACTATTTGAGCCGGCACCTGCTGCACCCAGTGCAACACCGGGTGCGCCAGCAAGTGGTGGTGGAACAGTCAGTAATTTATTGAATGGTGCCCGAAATTATTTGGGCAATTTGTTTGGACTTTAAAAGGAGTCGGTTATGGCATTCGGAATTAATCCATTAGTAGGTGGCCTGAGTTTCGGTGGTGGTATGGATGTATGGGACACCATGAACCTGGGTGCCCAAGCCACAGGGACACCGGGTTATGGATTTTCATTGATGCCATCGGGTGGCATGGCATTTCCCACATATGGATTTGGGGCTCCGCGTACCAGTTATTGGGGAAGTTCAGACTTTCGAGGTGTGGCGGACATTGCGATCGGATCCAATGATCTGCAACGCGGTACCTATGGCTTGGGTGGATTCGGTGGATATGGTGGGTTTGGATCACCAATGATGGGTGCTTTTAACATGGCCTATCCGTTTAGTAATTTGGGCCCGATGATGGCGCAACTGGCAGAGAACTTGGCGCCGGCTTCATTCCCTACGTATGCTGCGGGTCCCGCCAATGCTGTAACGCCGTCTGCACCACCGCCTCTTGCGTCAGAGCCAGCTACCCAAAATCCAGCACCTGATGTTGAAAAGGATGCATCTGCTTCCCCAGCTTCAACAACTGGTACCAGTGCTGCGTCGGGTACTCCGGCTGCGGGACATCGTGTGGATGAAGCCAAAGTGCGCCGTGACTTTAATGTGCCCGGCGTAAACGTCTTGGGTGTAACCGATGATGGTCGTGTACGCATTAAGCCGGATGCCAGTTATGATCCGGCGGCATCCAGACGTGAATTGGCGTCGAGTTTACGCAAACTGAAACGTGATGGCGTGAAGGATGTCATTGTAGGGGATACGGGTACGACAGCGATTCCTGTGCAGGCGCGTACGGGGAGCAGGAGTGTTCCTGTAATGGAGACAAAACCCGATGGAACAAAGGTGCCAAAAATGGATGCGGCGGGTCGTCCGGTCACAAGACGTGTGCCAAGTTATGGGCCCAACACACGGGCTGTATCAGATGCACTGAATGCGGCAAAGCCATCTGCGGCACCGGCATCATCGCCATCAAGTGGGACAAGCGTGCCACCACGTGCTGCAGCAGGAGCAGGCAGTGGTACAGCGGGAGGACCTCCACCAGCTGCTCCAGTTGTACCGCCCCCAGTGCCAGCGCCGACACCACCAGCAGGTAGCCGTGCAGCAGGCGCTGCACCAGCACCGTCGAGAGCTGCATCGAGAGGCGCTGTTCCAGCACCGTTTGTGCGTAACGCCGCTGCAGCAGCAGCAGATCGTAGTCGTGCAGATGAAGTTATGTACCAGGCGTGGATGTCGCGTGCAGTCGCGCGTGCCAATTTAAAGGGAAGTGGTGATGCCCATATTGAGCGGCGCGGTAATCGCAATATTTTATCAATTCGAGTTAAAGATTTTGCGTCAGGTTTTGCTCTTGTGCGTGCCTTGAGTGAAAGGCCCCCCGCCAATAAGCCGGTCGCTATTGAACTGGTTGCACAAAATCCAGATGCCAACTCAGCAGCGCAAAACATTGCAGGTATTGTGAATGAACGTATTGCAAAAGGGAACACCCCATGGAATGCCGGTAGCACGATTCTGGTAGTTAAAAGGGATAGCTAATTCCGGTTGCCAAGGGCTGGCAAACGCCCTATGACGGCCGCATGGAAATCACACTCATTGTCATCTCTTTCGTTTTGCTCGGTGGTGCAGTAGCAATTTGGCTGCGTTCCCGGAAACCCCAAGTCGATTCCAACCTTCAATTGATGCAACAGGTCCAACAACTGCAAGGTGAGTTGGGTCGTGCCTTGGAAGCCAACGCGCAGACCGTGAATCAGCAAATGGCGGCATTGCAGGGGCAGATTGCACAAAGCCTGCAACATCAATCCACAATCCTACAATCCACCAACCAGGGTCTGTCGACACGCATGGACACGACCACACAGTCGCTCAATCACCGATTGGATGCGGCAGCACGGGTTATTGGTGAGGTTAAAAATGAATTGGGGAAAGTTTCTACGAGCATGAAAGCTGTTTCAGAAATTCAGGATATATTAAAGGCCCCCAAATTGCGGGGTGGTTTTGGCGAAATCTTTCTAGGAGACTTATTGGAACAGATTTTGCCGCGTCGCTATTTGCTCCAGCATCGCTTTCGCAACGGGACTGCTGTAGATGCAGCGGTTATGTTGGGGGATAAATTGATTCCCATTGATTCCAAGTTTCCTTTGGAAAATTTTACCAAAGCCAGTGCTGCTGAAGGGGATGATGCACGGAAGCTTGCGCGACGCCAGTTTGCAACAGATGTGCGCAAACATATTGATGCAGTTGAAAAATATATTTTGCCTGACGAAAATACATTTGAGTTTGCGCTGATGTATATTCCTGCCGAAAGTATTTATTACGAAGTGGCTGTTAAGAATGACTGGGGAACCGAAGATCGGCCAATCCTGGAATATGCGTTGCGTAAGAAAGTCATTCCAGTGTCCCCGAACACGCTCTATGTCTATTTATACACAATCAGTCTGGGGCTGCGTGGCATGGCTGTTGAAAAAAATGCGCAGCTTGTGATTGATCGCATGATTCGTCTGCAAAAAGAGATTACCCGATTCCAAGACGAATTTGGCAGGGTGGGCACCCATTTGACCAATGCAGCCACGGCTTATGCCAAGACGGATAAACGGTTGGGGGTTATTACCGAGCGTATGCGTGTGTTTTCACCCGAAGAATCGGTTAGCGAGTCTGATACAGCTGATGCGATTGAATATACTGCGCCACCGGTTCTGGGACCAGGGCAGTAATAGAGGTTCCGTCTTGCACTGCCTTTCGAATGTTGGTTGCACTGACATTGGGAATGGGAGAGCGGGGACCGCGGGGCACCAATAGCAGTGGTGCGAGTGTTGGAATCTCAGCGCCATCCTTCCAGTGTGAAAGAACCTCATCCGAAATATCTGATCCTACAATGAGCGACCAATCATGGGAAAACTTTTGTTTTAAAGCGCGCAATGTTTGCACGGTATAGCTGGGGGTTGATAGTTGTGATTCAAAGTCGGACACTATGACGTGTTCGATTCCTTGAAATGCCAGTTGGCACATGGCAATACGATCTAAAAAAGGGGCGATGGTTTTTCCATAAGGGTGATCAAGACAAGGAATTACCCACACTTCATCAACCCAATCATTGCGCAAGACGTGTTGGGCGATGCCGATGTGACCATTGTGAGGCGGGTTGAAAGAGCCACCCAATATTCCGATGCGTGCCATTGAGAATTGCTTTGACGGATTTTAAGAAATGCGTCAATTGAAAGATACAGATGAAATTAAATCGCGCCATTATCGTTTATAAGGAAGCCCGCCCCGGTGTTACCGGTGTGGCCAATCATTTGGCCACATTAGATGAGCTGTATTCATTGCTCAAAGAACTGGGTGTGGATTTTGAAAGTTGCAAAGTGGGGCAGTTGTGCAGCTCAGAAGGCACTGACCTGGTGATTACGGTCGGTGGCGATGGTACCGTGCTCACCACATCGCATTATGTGACTGATAAACCCATTTTGGGAATCAAATCATTTGGTCAAACCAGTGTGGGTTACTTTTGTGGTGCCACCCAAAAGACGATGCGCAAATATATTCAGGATCTGGTGGCAGGAAAACGCAAGCCCACTCATTTGCACCGCCTACAAGTTTTGATTGATGGTAAGCCACTGCGTGAATTGGTGTTAAATGAAATTTTGTTTGCCCACGCATTGCCGGCATCAATGACCCGATACGAATTGACTGTTGGACGGCGCAAAGAGGAACACCGTAGTTCAGGTGTGTGGATTAGCACCGCAGCAGGATCGACAGCCGCCATTTATGCAGCAGGTGGTACACCGCTGCCCATTACCTCCAAGCAAATGGAATATCTGGTGCGGGAACCGTACTATCATGGAAAGTATTACCGCCTGGTGCAGGGAATTTTATCTGAGACAGCGCGTATCCAAATTCGTTCACATGTGGCCGAAGGGATTATTTCTATCGATGGGTCACACATCCAATATCCTGCCCCCGAAGGTGCCGAGATTACCGTGGCAGCTGCCAAGCATCCATTGAAGCTTTATTGGCGGAAATAGAATTTAGCCCGTATCGTCATTTTCCACCCCACAACATAATGTCGCTTATGCGGCGATCTTCTAAGGGAACGGCATGCTGCTACCCTCGGCAACAAGGCTCAGTAGGCGTATGGCGCAGGAGCTCCGT
>PCXA01000006.1 GCA_002796325.1 Deltaproteobacteria bacterium CG11_big_fil_rev_8_21_14_0_20_47_16
GATGATGCATCATCATAGTGGCTAGCGCCGTGCGTTTCAGCAGCGCGCATCAAGCGATCGTATGTCACCATCAGATCATGCGCAAGCTGACGAACATTACTCTCTTGGCCAGTGTGCACTTCTGGACTACTTGAGTAGATTGGCTCCAAGGCAGAAACAGCTTGCTCTAACGTTGGCTTTTCACCACGTGCAACTGCATCAAAGTAAATCTGTGGCCATCTCCCAAGGAAACCAAACACATCAACAACTGAACGACTGGTAACAATTGCTTCAGCATCTTCAAGAAGACGTCCTTCACGCGTCATGACGTAAGGAATTGGTCCCTCGTTCTCCATGGTTGCCAGAGTATGCATTGCAGCTTGAAATCTTGAAACATCATCAAAAGAATGTTTCATTAGCTCTGCTACAACTTCTGTTTTTAAGCCCATAGCCTTGAGGTATTGCTCTGATAAATGCTGCGAATAAAGAGCACCATGAAGCTGTGCAAAATCAAGATCTCCAGCTGCATTGTAAAATTGTCGTTCTCCAGTAGTCATATTCAAGCGCAGTGATTCCCACATCATTTTCACAGCAACAGCACGCCACGTGTATTCTGAATGACCAAATGGGAAACTATACGACAGGACATACATCTGCCCCGTACGTGGATTCGACGAGGCTGTTTCCACATCAATGAGGCCGCCCCCAAGCTCCGCATTACCTGCACTTGGTGCAGATTGCATCCAACGCCAACCCCACGATTCTGCGGCCGTCAGTGCAAAACGATCCACAATTTCAGCAAATGTGGCGCGCAAATCTGGGACTTCACCATATTGAGGCACTGTACGATAGCGGAGCACACCCGTTGCATGTGCCGCCCGCAGGAATGGATCAATGGATGGCATCGTCCCTTTAAGACCATCCAGAGGTATTGGCTGAGACAGTATGCGCCATGGTACCGACGTCCAGTCATTAGGGTTGGCACTCTTCTGCGCACCCGCAATCTCTAAAACACGATCATAAACACCCTGTTCGGTAAAGTGTGCGGGCCGGAGCATCTGCCCCCCACGAAGCAAAATGACCGCCTGTTCTTCATAAGGAATACGCGGTTCAAATTCACGACCGAAAACTTCAGTACCAAAGAAGGCAACAGTAACTGGCGTTGAGTGTGTAAACAAGTGGTGAAACAGTTGGGGCCAAATGGACTCTGCAAGCGAACTATGGGACGATATATACCCATCCGAATGGCCAGCCTGTGCTTCTGCTGGTTTACAAAGTGGTGTTTGACCAATTCCCTTAGCAAACAGCGTAGCCGTTGTCCCGTCTGGGGTAGCGCGCACAATATATCCTCCGCGACCATCACCCAGGTTGCGTTCGCTTTGAACATACCGAGAAGCGCGCACGGTTACAGTTTCGGCACCTGGTGCAGCTTCAGCAACAGGGCGCAGTGCAAATCGGTCTGAAAGTGCCTTCAAGAACGCCGCATTGACAGGAAATGGCGCCTTTCCCAACAAATCACCTAAGCCATAGCGTCTCGCTGCATTGGGATCAACATAGTTGCATACAGCACGTGTGGGAGCAGCAGAAAATGGTTCTAACTGTCCATCAAGAACAGCTCTAACACCTGGCAATTCGCTATCTGCCATTGCCTGATAAATTCCATTATTGTCCACACGCGGCAATGCTTCAAGTTCAAGCCGTGTTACAATTCGGGTTGCTCTTCCTTCACCGAGACTTTGTAATCGAGGAATGGCCATTCTCGCTTCTCCTATACTAAGTTATCTTCACCTTCATGCGTCTGCACATAGTTCTCTTCTTTGTAACGGCGTGAAATAAGTGCAAACAAAACAGTATTAATCATCATCAGACCTGCAAAGAACAAAAAGTAAGAGGGCCCTTCGAGAATTACGGAGCCGTCGTCTCTCTGGATGACAAAATTCACAACAGCCGCAAACAGGTTTCCAACTGACATGGAGAGCATCCACAAGCCCATGATGAAGGACTTCATACTATTGGGGGCTTGCGTGTATGAAAATTCCAAACCCGTTACTGACAGCATAATTTCACCAGATGTTAACAAAAGATATCCCACTAACTGCCAAGCCACATTCACTTGATCACCACCGCGGATATGCGCCTCGATAATAGCAGCAACCACATATGAAAGTGCCGCCAAACACATACCAATTGCCATCTTTCTCATGGGCCTCAACTCATAAACCTTGTTCACAGCAGGATAAATCACGCCCGTAAAGAGCGGAATCAACAGAAGAACCAAAATTGGATTGGCAGCTTTGATTTGTGCTGCAAGTATTTCGAAATGCAACCAATCGTACTGGAACACCCAGAATCGCAGATCAATCACTCGATTCATTTGTTGCGCTTGTAAAACCCACGCAGAACCACCCTGATCAAATAACGCCCAGAAGATGGAAACAAACAGGTAAAGAACGCTCAAGCTAATAATTGCTTTCTTACCCTGAGGACTAAAAATATCTTTCTTGTATTGCGCCCAACCGACCGGTGGCATGATGACACTCTTCTTTTTACCGATACGAAAGACGATTGTTGCCAACAACATCAAAATACCAGGAAAACCAAAAGCAACACTGGGACCATAATTCTTGAGTAAAAGTGGCGTAATAATCACAGAAAGGAATGCACCAACGTTAATTGCAAGGTAGAAAATACCAAAAATCTTCTCAAGCATGTTTTCATTTTTTGCAGTAAACTGATCGCCCACGTTGGAAGATACAACTGGTTTAATACCACCTGCACCCATTGCAATTAGCGTGAGCCCAAGAGTTAACCCCATTCGCGTATCATCCAACGCCAAACACAGGTGACCCAGACAATAGACAACCGAAAGCCACAAAATTGTTTTGTATTTACCCCAGAAAATATCTGCAACAAGGGATCCCAAAATTGGGAAGAAGTAGTTTGCAGAATTAAACATGTGATACCAACCACGGGCATCTGCAACTGACATTGTATCTAAAACATTGTCTTTATTCACAAGATACTGTGTCATGAAGATCACCAGGATGGCCTTCATGCCATAGTAGCTAAACCGTTCTGCCAGCTCATTACCCACAAGGTAAGGAATACTGCGCGGCATCTTCTGCGCTGAGTTATTCGCAACCGCGACTAACTCACCATCACAAACTGCTTCAGTGGATTGACTGCTCATAACACCCCTTTTATTTAGATCATGCGTGAAGCCAACTATTTCGTTGGACTTCCCCATCTATATTAAGAGCCTCGTAATCACCAAAAGAAAAATGGCTCAAAATAACTTTTTTAAGGGTCCGCTTTTCGCACGCCAACACTACTCGGACACCAATGGTGTTCACTATTAGTTATCGGTTAATTTTCAAAAAAGTTGCGCCAAAATAAAAATCTATTTAAAAAGGGATAGATAGATAAGTTCTTAGACCAGGCTAACTTGTCACACAAAGTTCACATTTCAATTTATACCATAAATCATTGAAATGAGTGACTCGCACTGATAGCAGGGAAAACCCTATGAAAAACAATCCTTACGCTCCATTTGTTGAAGTATTTTGGGAACATCAAATCCTTCCGACATTCCATGATTTTTTGCGTATACCTAACGTATCCCCCGCTTTCGACCCCAATTGGATCAAAAATGGTCATATGGAGAAGGCAATCCAACTTATATCAAAATGGATTCAAGCACAGGATCTTCCAGGTGCAACATTGCACATAGAACGACTACCCCAACGTACCCCACTACTCATTGTCGACATCCCAGGCACAATAAAGAAAAATGTCCTGATCTATGGACACCTTGATAAACAACCTGAGGCAAGTGGCTGGCTCCCAGGCCTTGGGCCATGGGCACCCGTCGTCAAAGATAACAAGCTATACGCACGCGGTACAGTCGATGACGGCTATGCCGTTTTTGCTGCAGTGGGGGCCATCAAGGCTGCCCTCGAGCAAAAGCTACCGCTACCCCACATTGTTCTATTAATTGAATGTGCAGAAGAAACAGGATCCGAAGACCTTGAAGCATATTGTGATCATTGCAGCGCACTAATTGGTTCACCTGATTTGATTGTGTGCCTCGATGCAGGGGGTGCCAACTACGACCAACTATGGATTTCCACTTCTCAGCGTGGCGTTGTGACGGGCACATTGAAGGTACAAGTTTTGGAAACAGGTGCCCATTCCGGTGGCGCCAGTGGCGTTGTTCCCTCCTCATTTCGTATCTTGAGACAACTCCTGGATCGTATCGAAGACGCTAATACGGGCAACATCTCCATTGAAGCTTTACATGCACCGATTCCGCCACAGCGTCTTGCAGAGGCAAAGGACCTAGCCACGTTTTTGGGTAATACTGTGCATCGTGCATACACATTTCCTCAGGGAACACTCCCAATGAGCAATGACCCACTCGAATTAATTCTCAATCGATCATGGCGCCCAACCTTATCCTATATTGGTCAGGACGGTATGCCACCAAGCCAAACGGGTGGCAATATGTTGCGGCCCTTCACTCAATTAAAATTAAGTTTTCGCCTACCACCCACAGTATCCGCAACACATGCCGCAAAGGCAATCCAGACAACGCTAACACAGGACCCACCTTATGGTGCAAAGGTCTCATTTGATATTGATGGTGCTGATAATGGCTGGGTTGTTCCAGAGTCTGGACCAAAATTAACCCAACTGGTAACAGAAGCCTGCCAAATGTCATATGGCAAGCCTCCCATGTTTATGGGTCTTGGTGGATCGATTCCATTTTTAGCATCTTTTGGCCAAAAGTTTCCCAACGCAGAGTTTATTGTAACGGGTGCATTAGGGCCCGGCAGTAACGCACATGGACCCAATGAATTTTTGGATATTCCGTTTACAAAGAGGTTAATCGCCAGCCTTGCCTACATTTTGGGGAGATGTGGTTGATCCACTTGGAACAGACAATCCAAATGCTGAGAAAAGTTGTTCAGAATCCAAATTGGGTCGCTCTGTGTGTAACACAGCTTGAATTTCAGAACGCTGCCTCTGAATTTCCTCCATGAAGAAATCCCGTGCAACAGGATCACGCTGTACCAAATAGACAAAACCGGGGTCTGAAATAATACCTGCCAAGAGACGGCGGGCTGCTTGTGGATCTTGAGATAATTGCTTAATGTACATTTTGGTTACAAGACCCAAATCCTTTGCCGTGTAATACCCAGTAGGCAACAAATTACCCAATCGCAGACTAAGAACAAACTCACGGCCTTCGGTATCAGTGATACTCGCCTCTTCCCGATGTAAATTGGCAAGCGCTTGTGCACGTTCTATTGGACGATTTTCATAGCTCAAATCCTCCTCAAGACTACGAACCCACATTCTGGGTGGTTCACCATGTGCAACATCGTTAATGGGCTCAAACAAACCAGCAAGGATTAACAAGCCCGGTAAGAAGGCCAAATAGTTATTAAATCGTTCAGGGCGCACCATGCCACGCACACCTGGTGTAAATAATAAATTCACAAAGCCACTCACGAAAACACGACCACCTGATACAAGCCATGTTGATGGATCTGTATAACCAGTGAGCGCCTTAGTTGAAATTGTAATTGGCGCTGATAGAGGACCGCTAACCAACGTTGTTGCTGAAATGGCTGGGAGCCGACCATATCGCACCCCTTGCCTCACTGAACGACCCAAAAACTGCCACCAAGGAACAGGTGATCCCTCGACTTTAGGAAAACGCAAATCATCAAGAGCCGTCATATCACCAGGTGGTACTTGAATAGCGATTGCTTCTTCAGGTAGATTTCTAACAACATTTTGTGGGGCACATCGAGGTGCAGGAACCACCAACTTGATTTTCCCCTCACGAATCAGCCTTGATAATGTACTACGACCATTCAGAGACATAACCAATCCCACACTATTTACAGGAAAGTTCACCATACTCGGATAATCGGTTGATGTTTCAACAGAATCTGGATCCACCAATGAGCCAAGAGAGTTGGCACCGCGCTCCCACTCACGACGTTCCATAGCCAAAGTCACCACTCCCATGTTCATGGACTCAATCACTGCACGAGACACTGGTACCAAAGGGGACTTGGGCTGAACCACGTAACGCTGTTGTCCAGCGATAGTTGCAATCGCGCCATAGACTGCATCATCGGGAGTATTGGGATCTGTCAGTTCAATTGTCAAATTCGTGGGCCACAAAGCACTATGCAATGCACTTCTCACGGGTGCAGGCGTCAGATGTAATGGAGAAAAGAATATGGCACGTGGACGCACTCCACTGACAAAGGGGCGACGACTAATTGCACGAGCCAGTTGCGGCATCAACGTTGCTGCAGGGCCTTGGAATTGAACTGTATATGTCCCCGAACCTGGCATTTCTCGACGTGAAGGGAGACCCTGATGTGATTTATGGTGCTTGAGCACTCCAGAAGTAACCATCAGACCATTTTGCGGCAGTTCATTCAAATTAATATCTTGTTTTAGAATAAGAACACGGCCCGTTCCTTTGGCCTTTCTTTGCCAGTAAACACGATCTCTTATAGCCACACCATCCGCCCAAGCACGTGTGGCATCATTGTCTGCCAGACGACTTCCTGCAATTAGAACCGTAGCCCGATTGACCTGAGTGAAATGAGCATCTGTAACATTGCGATTCCTAATGTTCTGAATGGTAGTTACTGTCACCACACCACCCTGATCACGAACCACACCACGCAGCGTCAAAAACTCCGTATAGGGGATTCCAGAAATTGTTGCAGTAACAGGCGTATTCGCTAATTGCTGAGTAGCAGCAGCAACATTTGCATCTTGTAGATGTGCAGCTTCAATTGAAAATTTAAATCGACCTCTACCTGTACGAAACAACTCTCTAACATTTTCTACAGTTGCTTCGAACAATCTATCACCAGATAGAATTGTCGGTTCATGTCGTGTACGATCACGCATAAAGACATGTTGGAAAACAAGTCCAGGTAGACGGAATGTCAGTCGGGATACCAACGACCACGCACCAAGGAACGCCCACATACCCATCACTAAAAAGTTGGCTGTCGATGCACCATAGTTGGAACGGAAACTGGAAAGCACAAACCCGTCACGCAAAAGGGCAGAAATTGTGTATGGTGCCGTGTAAATCCAGCCCACCATCAAAAGCGTGCCTGCAGCACCAGTCAAACCAACACTCTCCGCCAATGTGGTGACCCCACCCACAATGGGACGCTTCCGATAGTCTTGCATGATAACCATTGAAATGCCCGACAAAAGCAGTAACGCTGTAAGTGGTTTGAACCAGTCATACGCTGTGCCCGTCACGCGATCGACTTCTATTCCTGCAGCATTAAGTCCCTCTACAACACGATCCATAATGCGACCTGGGTGCTGAATTGGAGAAAAGAAACTATGATCTTCTGAGATGCCTTTGGTACGAAACACATGTGTACCTCTATTCACACCTCGCTTCATGGCTTGTTCAACGATATCGACAGGGACAACATTTGGATCAGTAAATATTTGTAGAGGGCTAGCAGACATTGAAGGATCAACAATGGAAGTTGTGGGCGCTTGTGCATCAGCAGAAGCTGGTACAATTGATGCACCAGTAAGCCCTGCCGTGCCAATGGCAATACGAGCCGCCCACTCTCCCAATTGGTTTCGCGTTCTTAAACCAAGAGGTTCGGGCGTAACTCTGATCTTACCCATTTTACCCATTCCACCCATTCAACAGTCCCTTCAATTATATATCGGCACATCACAACAAAAGTTGCTTAACGACGATGTTATTTCACTAGCACAATTTCAGTCGAACCTGAGAGACTCACTCCAGTATCTGGTATCAGTATAAATGACAGACTTTCACCATCAGATCCCCGCCAAGTAAAGAGGAACGTGCCTTTCCCAAGATCCTGAAGAGAAAACAATCGTTTTATTCCAGAAAGCGCCTGCAGCAACCCCTGCATCTCAGGATTGTATACAAAAAGTTCTGTAGCAATTTCATGGACATTGGCCGCTTTGAAGGCTGAAACCAGCTGAGAAATATCCCTTAAAGATTCTTCCGCATCTGCGTATTCCTTTGCACGAGTCCGCAATTCCCCACTCTGCTGGATCACCGTTACGTCTTGATCATCAAAAAGTGGGAGCTTTAAGAAGTCCAACTCCTCTTTGCATTGCGCAACGCGTTTGGCCATCAACGCACGCCCATATTCGATACTACCAATTGGATCATTAGCCCAACGCTCTCTAAAAACGTCTTCCTGAATATCCAATGACAGTCTCTGATCATCAAAATATTTGAAACGCTTTTGTATCGCTTCATTCAGGTGGACTTTTACTACCGACTCCAAATTTTTTAGTGGCGGTAACTTGGAAAGCACTTCGTTACCCACTCTTAATGCAACCAAGAATCCAAGCTGTTTGACCAATGACTGACGTGAGTAAGCTTTTTCAAGTGTATCCAAAGGATTAAATGGAGCATCCGCAAAAAATTCCTGCCGCATCATATCCATCGGCGTCCAAGCACCAGCAAAGAATGTGTACGTCGGCAACATCTGCGCTGCCTCACTCCCTAAAGTGACAAGACGCGTGCCATACCATGTGGCTGCACGAGCACCCAGAGCACCGGTCAACGAACCCCTTGTCCACTCACCCATCGGCCTACCATATTTAAGTGCAATCTTACCCAGAGCACCAAACAACACAGTATTAGAAGCAACTTCATAACTCCATCCACCCACACCATCAGGGACTTCCTGATCTACCCAAACATTGCCAAGAGAATTCGAGCTCACTGTAAAGGTAGCTGCGTTAGCCAAAAGAGAACCAAACTGAATGGCACGTGTAGAATAATTGGCGGCAATCATCGCTGCCTCAACTTCTCCAGCTACCACTCCTGCGATACCGGCGCTTGCAGCGGTCACCAAAACCATGGCACCCATATAATTATAAAATGCAATATCTTGGTATTTACCGGCCAATGTAAACAAAGATTGAAACCGTGGCGTTCCCACTGCAGTAATATACGAGTGTTGTGCGCTAAAAAGTTGTTTCAATGCTTCTGTATTATTCCCAGCTTTGAACGCAACATCTGCTGCTAAAATTGCACTATGTGCGGCATCCACTTGCATCATAATTGGCTTCAGAATACGGCTATATTCCGGCACACCAGGAACCAATATCCACCAATTTCCTCGAAATGACTTGTCCATTACTTGTAAAATGTCGCGGGATGTTGCGATCACTTTCTTCATCTTAGCGATGCCTTCTTCGGGAGTCATCGAAGGCGATTTGTACGATTCCGCAGCTTGAGCCATTTCTTCCATACGTTTTACAACGCTGGCACGACGATTGGTAATGTCTGCAAGACGCTTCCAGGGCTCGCCACCCCAATATTCAAATTTCTGCTCTGCTCGATTCCACGTTGCATTTGCAGTCAGTTCCGATTTCTGGTGCTCAACACTCGCATCATCATGATTCAAAGTTCTAAATACATTGTCATATTCTGAAACAAGCGATGTATCCTTAATTGCACTGTAAGATTTTTGGAGTGCTTGTTCGTTCAAATGATCTGCCGGAAGTGTAGAGGGATTAAACCCATCCACAATCTCGGGGTATTCCTTTGCATAATGGCCCAACCATGGAAAATCGCTTCCAACAAGTGGGCTTGTATATTGTTTAAGCTGGGTAACGGCCTTCTTGTAACGTTGTGTCACCTGATCATATTGCGCCAACAACTGTATATGCTGAGCAACACCCTTTAAAAGGCTTGCACCGCGCGTATTAAGTGACTCATTCTGACTATTCATAGCCGCAATGCCAATAAAAAAATCATCAACAACAACTTGGGCAAGCGGAGTTGCGTATTTGATAACGTTATCTTTAGCCATCAACGATCGCAAATTTTGCGAGACTGTAACCAGGCGTGTTATGATCGGAATGTACGATGCTACCCATCGTAATTCTTCATCAAATGAAGCCAGTGATTTTGAATCTTGCCACCATGCAGACCGCTTAATGGGGCTATCAACCCCAGCCTCGATTCCATTCATGGACTCAACAAAACCAAGGAGCATCCGTTTGAATTTCAAAATACCAATGGCAGCACCTGCCGAATAATCTCCCGTTGCACTTGACTCATCAAACCATTTTTTATGGGTTTCCAAAAATTTCTTAATTTCATCAGTCAAAACACGGCGGTCTTCCAACCAGACGCGAACGTCTGCATAATCGTTGTGGAGAGGTGAAAATAATCGATTTTCCGGAAGCGTGATATTAAACGAAGGTAACTCACCAATATTTAAGTATTTTTCTACACTTGTACCATTTGATTGTGTTTGACCAAACACCCCCAGTTGGGCAGGTGTCAACGACTGGAGTGGCGGTGTCACTTGGGGGACACCTATCCCGACTTTCACATTTCCCACACGATCACCCCTAACATGTCAATTTGCATATACAACCAGGCTGCACATGCCCTAATTACTTATCGTCATTTTTCTAAAAAAGTTGCTTATAGCATCTCAACCCAGCTAGAAATGCGATCCATGCTGAAAAAAAATAGAAAATCTAAGCAACTTTTTTAGCAGGAAACCGATATTGGGTATGAGACGAAGCGGGCATTTTCTATTGCCCTGTAACATGGGTTCTGATTAGGTTTAACCAACTGAGTGTATTCACTCATCGAGGTTACGATGGCACCGCCTATTAATACATTTCCCCCTGCGCATGCTGCCCTTATTGAGTATGCCCAAAGGACATTTGGAGCAGGAAGTCTCGCCGTTCACGATCTTGGTGAACGCCCCCAACGAGTATGGACCGCCGCCACACTTGTTAATCAATATGGCGTTCCACCACTCATGGCAGTAGCTAAGGTCTTCGAACATCCCCCGCTACCCACCATGGTTTTACTCGCAGAACAATTGGGAGGTCTTTTTCAACAGACCCAAGTTACCCAAGTGCTTCAAGCCAGTAATCCCACCAATATTGCCAGCATCATGACTGCAGCGGGATTCACCACATTTTCGCAAGCACTCACACCCCAAATGAATGGCATTTTGCGGGGTACACAATTTTTTATGCAAATCATTCATGACCATCTCGATGAGGCTATTAGGGCTGGACAAAAGATTGGTGTCGAAATCGAGTTCTCGCCGCATGGTACAGCCCAAACCCGTGATGATGCATATTTGGCTCTCAAAGCCCAACTTGAATCAAAGGGCTATACAGTTACGCTTCATGAAGGAGATCGCGATTTTGTTTATGGCGCAAAGCCAGGTATTTTCCCCACAACACGTGGTTACTTTGATTGGAATAAACAAATTGTCGCAGAGCTCTTAGTTGCCACCAGCTCCATCATGCACACCATTACACGCAGCGAAGATGACTCGGTTCGTCTACGTGCCAAATCAGAGGACGTTGAGGGTGCCTTTGCAGAAATGTACGAACGTGTTGCTGAAGCGCTGGGACTGGATAGTGTGGACAGTGTCAAAACACTCATGGCAAGAGGAGCCCCCGAATACACTCAAAAGAATGTATATTTACTTAAGGATGATTCTGGGGACATTGCCAAAGTAGAAGTTGAGTTATTGGGAAACAATAAAGCTCGCCTAACCGGCCTTAATTGCACAATCTACGACCCAGCAGAAAAAGAGCGCATTGCAAAACCATTCATTGATATTGATACCACCGGGACCACACCAGCTGAGCGATTCAAAGCAGTAGATGTTTATCTGCGAAAAAAAGTTGCCCGAACCGCTTTTGCCAAAAAAGTTGACCGATACAGTGGCCTCAGCATCAAGGGTATCGATGGCCAATTTAAAATCGTTGTGGAAGCGGATCCGGACTTAGAACTGATTACACCTAAATTAGATGCAGGACAAATCGATATTGTAGAGCATTTAATCGCGGGTCTTCATACAGCTGGGTTTGAAGGGACCCGTGCCAAAAATGTGGTGGGCGTCCACGTGCATGGGGGCATTCCCCTCGTCTTCCGTACGGGTGATGGCCAGCTCAAACCCACCGTCGCGCCATTATTGAACCTCATGCGGGCCTATGGACGAGATGCACATCTCATCACTGCCGCCATTCCAACACACCCCAATCGCGAAGGGTTCATCCATTCAATCCGACCCGAGCTTACTGACTTGGCGAATGAAATTAATTATGTCACAGATCCCACAGACCCTAAGCAAATCCTACGCGTTTGCGCAGATCTGGTCCGACTAACGCGCACCAAATACACGGCCCTCAATCTGGACAACCATGTTTCCAAACTTTTGGGACTCATGATCTTGGGCGACGAAACAGAAGGTATCCAACCAATTCTCACGGATAAGCAATACAACGTGACACATACGTACAGGGATACAAGTGGTGTTGAGCATCGACTGGAATATGCGTTTGCCATTGATATCAAAAGGGAAGGTGGCAAAGTGATTGATGCCAGCGTGCGATTACTCACATTGCTCCCAGATGACCGGCCACGAGACGAAGATGGCAACCTACCCGATTATGTAGAGATGATTCGCATCAAATTGAGTGCGTGGAAACAGACGGCTGAGATGAGACACTATGACACGTATTTATTGGATCCCAGGATTACACCGCTATTTGCAAAATTTTCGGCCGCCTATATTCATCGCTATGGCAAATCTTATTTACTACCCGCATCTGAGTTCCGTCCCAAACCAGCAGTGCCTGCAGGTGAACGTGGCTTTGCAACCATTGGTGCAATGGGAGCACCTTTATTTATGGCAGCTGACGCCGTTACTGCTGCAAAGACTGCGGCACAGCGGGCTTTTGCAGGTGCCCAGGCACTCCCGGCCTACCCTGTCACCCAAGCTGAACTGCAACCACTCCTTAGACAGGCATTGATTGGGCTAAATATTCCACCAGCTCTGTTAGACGCGTATGTTCGTGGTGACGGCTCTCCACTCACCACCACTCAAATTACCAGCCATCTTCGTGCGGCGGGATACGACGGTCTTCTAGAGGCTATCCAACATGCCCGCCACATGGCACCGCTTGAGCACGAACGACAAGAACGTGAGGGACTTTTCAGACGCCGCGGCTGGTCAGATATTGCACGCCGTCGATAATTTGGAACACTTGTCATCGATCAGCCACCATGCTACCCCCGCGACATGGCTGACATCTTTACATCACAGGACGCGCCACCCACTTGGCTGAAGGATAAGGCCATTACGGTATTCGGCTATGGCGCCCAGGGCGAGGCTCAGGCCCTTAACTTGAAGGATATGGGTTGTAGGGTCACCGTTTGCCTTTATCCCGGCAGCAAATCGATTGATAAGGCCAAAGCAGCAGGGCTGACCGTTATGACCGACCCGGCCATGGCCGCACGCCAAACCGAGGTTGCTGTCTTGTTAACCCCCGATGCCGCTATACCAGCGCTCTGGGAATCCGCACTGCGGGACGCCCTACCCAGCAAGTGTGCCCTTATTTTCGCGCATGGGTTTACAATTCACTATAATTTGATGACGCCCAAGCCGACCCAAGATGTCTTGCTCGTCGCACCTATGGGACATGGCAGCATCTTGCGTCAGCAGTTTTTAGACGGCGGCGCAATTCCCGCAGTCTATGCCATCCATCAAGATGGCACAGGGAACGCCAAAGATATTGCGCTCGCTTATGCCCAAGCCATTGGATGCGCGCGTGTGGGCGCAATCACCTCCACATTTAAGGAAGAAACCGAAACGGATTTATTTGCCGAGCAAACCACAAGCGTCGGTGGGCTCACCGCGTTGATTGGTGCATCATTTGATACCATGGTCGCGGCAGGCTATCAGCCGGAAATTGCATACTGGTCCACACTGCGCGAAATGGAAGGCATGATGCGCATTATTGCAAATCGCGGTATGGCGGCATTTGTGGACAACGTCAGTGCCACTGCCAAGTACGGAGCATTAACACGGGGTCGTCGCATTATTAGCGATGCCACACGCGCTGAGATGAAAACGATCATGGACGAAATTCAGTCCGGCAAATTTTTGAAAGAGTTGCAACAAGAAGCCCAAGAAGGTTACCCCAAATCCAAAGACGCTATTCGTGAAATGAAATCGAATTCCATTGAAACCACGCATCAGGAGTTTACCAAATGACATGTCGTGTTCGCTTTGCCCCATCCCCCACTGGCCACTTGCACATTGGCGGCGCCCGCACCGCACTTTACAATTGGCTGCTTGCCCGCAAACTGGGTGGTAAATTTATTTTGCGCGTCGAAGACACTGACACCGAGCGCTCCACGCAGGAATACGTGGATTCCATCATGGACGGCATGCGCTGGTTGGGATTGCTGTGGGATGAAGGACCTTATCACCAAATGGAACGCATGGACATTTACCGCGCGCACGTGGACCAACTCATGCGCGAAGGCAATGCGTACCGCTGTTATTGCACCGTTGAAGAATTAACCGCCAAACGCGAAGCCGCCCAAAAGGCCGGCCAAAAGCCTAAGTACGACGGCACCTGTCGCGATCTTAACTTGCAAGATGATTCACGCCCCTATGTCATTCGATTCAAGGCACCCACTAAAGGCACGACCGTTGTGCACGATGCCATTCGTGGCGACATTCCATTTGAAAACAAGGAACTTGATGACCTAATCATCATGCGCGGCAATAACACCCCCACCTATAATTTTACAGTGGTGGTTGATGACGTGACCATGAAGATCACACACGTCATTCGCGGTGACGACCATTTGAACAACACACCCCGTCAAATCTTGATGTACAACGCGTTTAATTATCCTGTTCCCACATTTGCGCACTTACCCATGATTTTAGGGTCGGACAAAAAGAAATTGTCCAAGCGCCATGCAGCGACTTCTGTCGTGGCCTATCGTGATTTGGGTTATTTGCCCGAAGCGCTCCTCAACTATTTGGCGCGGCTTGGGTGGTCACACGGCGATCAAGAAATCTTTTCACTCATGGACATGATTGAAGCCTTTGATTTGGAACACGTTGGAAAATCGGCTGCGATTTTTGATCCCGACAAATTGAACTGGGTCAATCAACAACACATTAAAAAGCTAGGCGACGCCGAGCTCACCCACATGTGTGTCCCCTTCTTTCAAAAGGAAGGTGTTGCATGGGATAATCAAGAATTTGCCATTGCCGCCGTACGTTCTGAACGCGAACGCGCAAAAACACTCGCTGACATAGCCAAACAATGCCGTTTCTATTTTGTCGATCAGGTGGAATATGATCCAGCGTCCGTTGAAAAATGGCTCACCGCAGATGGCAAAGCACTACTGCAAAAAATCCATGATCGCATGACCCAGGTGGAACCTTTCACAGCTGAAGCCATTGGTGCGGCATTTAAAGAATTGGTGACCGAATCAGGACTTAAGATGGTTTCCCTCGCCCAGCCCTGCCGCGTGGCTCTTTGCGGCTGCACGGTAAGCCCCGGCGTTTACGAAGTCATGGCGATTCTAGGCAAAGAAAAAACGCTCAAGCGCCTTACTGCCGCTATTAATAAATCTTAATACGTTTGATGCGAAGTCCGTGGGATGTGCGGCTCACGTCGTAGCCAATGTGCGCGCCAACAGTGAGGTATTTTCTGTGATTTTTGGTACCGCAAAAATCCATTTCATCTACATGAAAAAATAATTCCCGGCCCAAGCGATCTTGCACAAATCCGTAGGACTGGCTCTGAAAATATTTAGTGATAACCCCTTTTGAGAAGTTGTCATTTTCGTCTACGAATGACGGAACTGTATCCGCACTCGCCGTCACCACAATTGCAGTGGGAAGCGGTGCTTGGTTTGCAGTCCATTGAAATAACTCGGTGTTCATTTAAACTCCTGGTTCCGTCATTGGGTATGGATTGAGGTGCTTATCCAATTCCGCCTTCGAAATCTTACCCGTCTTTAAAAAAGCCTCGCGTAAGCTCATGTGCTTGGCAGACGCCTCTTTAATCACAGCGGCAACTGTTTGATAGCCTAAAATAGGATTTAATGCCGTGCCCAGTGCATAGTTGTGATCGAGCAACTTTTCGCACTGGCTCTTATTCACAGTAATATCCTTTAAACATTTCGCTGTAAAATTATAGAGCTGCGACGCCAGGAGATCGATTGATTCATATAGCGCATCGCCAATCACGGGATACGCGGTATTTAATTCGCAGTTACTTTCCATCATGCCCATAGTCACAGTGGACTCGTTGCCAATGACGCGCGCGCAGACTTGAATAAGTGATTCAATAATCACGGGATTCACCTTAGCTGGCATGATGCTGGAACCCGGCTGCACCGCCGCAATTTGCAATTCAGCGATGCCGGCATGGGGGCCACAGGCTAAAAAGCGGATGTCCCGACCAATACGATTCAATGCAATCGCTACGACTTTGAGCTGCGCCGCCAATTCCATCAGGCTATCGGGGCATGCCTGCGCCTGAAAGTGATTTCGGGTTTCGGTAAATTTAACACCCAACTCTTCTGAAATAGCTGCAATGGTAAGACGCGCAAACTTGGGGTCGGTGTTAATCCCAGTTCCCACCGCCGTCCCACCCAATGGCAGTTCAGACAAACGCGGCAACAGCGACTCAAATCGCTCAATCGCCAATTGAATTTGGTGCGCATAGCCAGAAAACACCTGACCCACGCGAATGGGAGTGGCATCTTGCAAATGCGTACGGCCTGTTTTGACAATTTTATCGAATTGTTTGGATTTATTAACCAGCTCGGATTTTAAAACAGCCAATGCGGGTAACAAACGCTCCACCATCAACTGTGTTACCGTAATATGCACCATCGTGGGAATCACATCATTTGAACTTTGCCCAAAATTGACATGATCATTGGCAAGAACAGCAACACCCTTTTTCACCAACTGAGTTGCACGATGGGCAATGACTTCATTGGCATTCATGTTGGTGGAAGTGCCTGAACCCGTTTGATAAATATCGACTACGAACTCTGAGTTCCACTGCCCCTGGTAAATTTCCCATGCAGCTTCTGCAATAGCTTTGGCAATCGACTTATCCAAGTGACCCAGCTTGGCATTTACCTCAGCAGCTTTGGATTTGATCAATCCCAATGTTCGCACCATCTCAGACGCAAACCTAGCGTTGCTAATTGGAAAGTTCTCGACAGCCCGCTGCGTCGAAGCACCGTACATCACATGAGATGGAACCTTCATCTCGCCCATACTGTCTTTGAGTATTTTATATGATTGCTTTTGCATAAGACTCCCTGGTTATTGACGCTGAAACCAAAGTTACCTAGCAAAGCCCGAACCCAATTCCAAGTCTAGACATCTAAAAAATAGTGTGATTAAAACGACCACTATGGCAATTTATACAGAAAATCGCCCTTGGGGCCAGTTTGCAGTTCTAGATGAAGGCCAGGGCTATAAAGTCAAACGGGTCACTGTTATGCCTGGTAAGCGCCTTAGTTACCAATATCACAACTATCGTCACGAGCACTGGATTGTAGTGGAAGGTACAGTGACCATCACACTAGATGGCAAGGAACTCACCCTCCAAGCCGGTGACTATATTAACATACCCATTAAAGCCCATCATCGCATGGGCAACAATACCGCAATACCCATGTCGCTCATTGAAATTCAGCGCGGCAGTCGCGTTGACGAAGACGATATCGTACGTCTCGAAGATGACTTTGGACGAGAATAATTATGCAACTACACACACAAAACAATCACCTAACCATTGGTGGTCTCAAAGCATCTGATATTGCTGAGAAATTTGATACCCCCACATTTGCAACAGATGCTAGCATCATCAAAGTTCAATTTAAGAAAATCCACGATGCCTTTAATGCACATGGAAAAACTGTTATCCGCTACGCTTGCAAAGCCAACAGTAACCCTGCAATCTTACAACTATTACATTCTCTTGGGGCTCAGGCAGATTGCGTTTCTCCTGGTGAAGTTGCACTATGCTTAAAAGCAGGGTTTGCGGCAGATCAGATTATGTTTACCGGGACTAATCCCCGCAATGACGAGCTCGCTTATCTTGCCAAGACTGGTATTCATATCAATCTCGATTCTCTATCCATGGCACGACGCTTTCCTACAGATCATAGTCGCAATTTTTCAATTCGCATCAATCCTCGCGTAGGCGCAGGTCACCATGAGCATGTCGTGACCGGTCATGAGGAAACCAAATTTGGTTTGCACGAAAATGATCTTGTAACTCTTACTAAAACTCTCAAGGAGCGCGGCGATAAACTCACCGGACTTCATGCCCATATTGGTAGTGGCATCATGGACGAAGCCCCTTATTTAGTGCTCATTGATGAACTGGCTCGTATTTCAAAATTTTTGGCTGAAACCTGTGGCATGACCATCGATACCATCGACATTGGTGGTGGTTATGGCATTCCCTACGAACCCAATGAAAAGCCGCTCAATATAGAACAAGTGGCCGAACGCATTTGGAAGCGCATTGATGAATTGTTCCCTAAGAAACCACTTTTAGCAATTGAACCGGGCCGCTTTATCGTCGCAGAATCCACTTATTTGCTGACGCGCATCAACACAGTAAAGGAAACACCGCGTATTACATTCTTGGGGGTCGACGCTGGATTTAATACATTGGTACGCCCCACCATGTATGATGCTTACCACCACATTGTGGCTGCTGATAAAATGGACAAACCCGCCACCGAACATTACACAATTTGTGGACCCATCTGTGAAACAGGCGACATTTTAGGTTCTAAACGCAGCCTTCCCACCTGCCAAGAGGGAGACTTGCTCGCCATTTGTGACGCTGGAGCCTATGGCTTTGCCATGGCCAGCCATTACAATACACGTGGGCTTCCTGCTGAAATTTTGATTGAAAATGGCAAGGCACACATCATTCGCGAAAGAGAATCGTCATACTAATTCCAGTCAGCGAACAATTTTTATCCATTCAAGGTGAAGGACCCACCGCAGGAAAACGTGCCATCTTTTTGCGCACACACGCCTGCAACCTATTATGCGGTGCGGGGAAATATGCCAAAGAGAGCACTTGGACGTGTGACACTATTCCAGTTTTTACAAAAATTCAGAAGCACTATACCGCCGAAGAACTATTCAGCGACTGGGAAACGCGTGGGTGGATCACAGAATTAACCCGGGGTACCCATCTGGTAATCACCGGCGGCGAACCGCTAATTCTTGAACGTCAAGAGCAGCTCATTCCCTTTTTAAAAATGCTCAAAGACCCATTTATTGAAGTTGAAACCAATGGCACAATCTGTCCCTCACCCGCACTTAATACACATATTGCCCAATATAATGTATCGCCCAAGCTAACGTCCAGTGGCATGCCCAAGGCAATGCGCTTTGTACCTGAAGTGATTCAATGGCACTGCCAAAATCCACGGTCATTTTTCAAATTTGTCGTAACCAATAAAGAGGATGTACGGGATTTGACCAACACCTACATAACCCCCTTCAACATCCCTCTAAATCGTGTTTGGCTAATGCCTGGTGCAGCAACTCGCAAGACGTTACTAGAATTGCAACCTACTATTGCCCAACTTGCCAAAGAGTCAGGTATGAATTTCTGTTCTCGACTCCACATCCTTCTTTACGACCAAACCACGGGCGTGTAAATGTATGCACCTATGTCGCGACGATTGGGGGGTCTCGTCATCCTTATTATTGCTGTTTCGATTTGCAAGTCTACATTTGCTAAATTGGAAGTTCACCCATCGGTATCTATTTCAAGTGCAATCACACCCAATACGGCCTACACAGCAACAAAGCGTGCCAATGATTATTACAATGACTTTGGAGGTTCTGTAGCATTGGTTTGGAACAACAAGTGGGAGGCCTCACCTGCACTGAGATTGGGTGTTGATACCACAGCAGGACAAATCGACACCTACACCAACCCAGGACTGGAATTGGCCTATTACTTTAGTGACACTCTCCAAGAGCGCATGGAAACATCTTGGCTGGTTGCAAATCAAGGAGGCTATGTTGGCGCACTGGTGGATCTTCACACACGTGCAGTAATCAATGATTGGTTTATCATCGAAGGTGGGCCTCAATACTTTTATGACACTATTAATACCCAACAGGTAGAAGGCGCCATTGAACTGGATTTTAATGCCACCAAGTGGCTCGATTTTACAGCATTGGGCGCTCTGGGATATACATGGGTTTCTGGACAACCCAACGTGGTCAGTTATACAAGCGGCGGAGGCCTCGAGATCACATTTGCCAAATATATGCACTGGGCTGTAACAGCACTCTTTGCACATGGACTTTGTACTGATAGCCCTTATGCCATCTTGAATTCAACAACGACGGTGAACGTACAAACAGGTAGTCGCCCCCCAGATACTGCGCTAGATCCAGGCGGCAATACTGTGACCGTCAGCACGGAATTAAGCGCCGAGTTCTAGGAGTCAGCTGAAGTGAAGAAAATCAGATTCATCACTGTGTGCATGCTTTTTGCCATCGTATTCTGGCATGCACCCGTACATGCGCAAAATGAGCCACCCACTGAAGATTCTCCTGAAGCATCTACTGAAGCAGAATCCATCGAATCAGGTACCGGTGCGCTTGAAACAGAAACAGAAAGCAACGCTTTTGATGAATCACTCGAAGAATTTCCTGGCTTCAAAAAGTTTTATAAAAATAGCCAGGTCACAGTAGTCCCCATTCCCGTTTTTGCCACCCAACCCGATGAAGGGCAAACCTACGGTGTAATGCCCACAATTTTGATTACCAATAAATCAGGCAGTCGCATGAAGACAATCATTTCACCGCAAATTGCTTACAACACACTCACCCGCGTGATGGGCACAGCGGCCATACTGGTCTATCCAAGTAAAAATTCAACGCTCAGTGTTTTCGGTGGCGCCGCAGAGCGCTTCTATCAAGAATACGAAGTCATTTATAGTGACCAAAAAGCATTTAATGGTGATTTTTATATTAACGTGGCATCACGATTTTATCGTAACCCATTCGGCCGTTTCTTTGGACTGGGTCCAACAAGTACCAAGGCATCAAAGGCCTACTTTACCGCCAATACCTATTTGGCAGAAACAACTATTGGTTATAATATTCTTCCACAGCTCCGTGTCAGTTCGATTGAACACTTCTATTATCAATCCCTGCGCAACCCACTCCCTGGCAAGAACCCAGATATTATAACAGCATTTGGCAATAGCAATGACGTGGCCAATGGACGCAACCTGACCAACTCAGTGGCACTATCCTACAATAGCAATCGATTTAATTCGACGGCCATTCCCTTTTCCAAAACAGAAGCCAGCGGCGCATTTTTGTTCTCTAACAAGAAACTCGGCAGTGATTTTAATTTCACCGGAACAGATTGGATGGTGAAACAAACCCTTAGTTACGGACCCAAGCGCTGGTTTTCGACTATAATTCGCTTCCACTATCGACAGGTCTTTGGCAGCACACTCCCCTTCTTTGAATTACCCAGCCTGGGCGGTGCCAACGAATTGCGTGGCTATACAGCGGGTCGATTTGTGGATAAAGGCATGGGCATTTTGCAAATTGAACAACGTAATCACATCGCTCACATTGACTTTTTCCATCGCGCCGCTGGTGATTTGTATATCGACCCCTTCTTTGAAGTAGGCCAAGTCTTTCATGAAACCAGCGACTTTGCCTGGAATAATTTACAACCGGTAGGTGGTTTGGGTTTTCGTTTCTATATCCCTCCTGGGATGCTCGCCCGCGTGGATGTTGGCTTTTCCCGCGAAGAAAACTTCCAGGTCTTTACCGTGTTGAACTATCCGTTCTAGCCCGAATCTTGACATGTTTTGGGGGTGGTGTTAGCCACGCGCCCGAATCACTTGGGAGATCGTCTAATGGTAGGACGTCAGACTCTGACTCTGACTATCTAGGTTCGAATCCTAGTCTCCCAGCCAAAACCCCAATCGCAAGATTGGGGTTTTTTATTGGAGCTAGGATGAGAACCGCAGGTTCGACTACGCACCGGCCCAGTTTTTAGGGTCGGAATACAAATGAATGCCGAGCGGGCACCCCGCAGCGCGGGGTCGCGAGGCATCTCCTTGCGGAGCACAGGCGTGAGCCTGTGAATCCTAGTCTCCCAGCAGTGGCAAAAATGACACCTCTAAATCGCGCTTGGAATTTTTGAACCACAAATCAACTCTGCAATCGTACCCTGCTGCCGAAGTAGGCCGAATATAAAGACACCCATCGTAAGACGACTTATCAACAAACTCCTGATAATCACATCGGTGGTGCAAATAATTTTTGTAATTTTATCTTCGACATTGCAACTCAAGCTCCTTTCATTATCACCCTCAATGAAACAACCGCTTCAGCCCGCGTTCGATTGACTTTCCACCCTTCTCAATCGGTTTGGTCACGTCTTTTCCCACATGACCCACATCTTTGATAATAGTAACCGGCGCATTGCCTGCGGCGCGTGCCACCAACTCTGCGGCAATATTTTTAGACAGCCCCGTCGCAATAGAAAAATTGCCGGTATTCAAATCCCCACTCACAGTCACATTAAATACAATGGGCCCTGAATGCGCGAGAATGAACTTGTTCACCAACGCACCTTCCAATCCGCCACCGAGTCGTAGACCCGTTAACACCACATGGTTGGTCGATTTAAACTGGCCATTCGTCGCCGTTCCTTTGATTGCCACTGACACCGACCCACCCACCACAGGGAATGGCACCTGCCCAGCATAATAAGGTGCAAAAATACCAACCGGCGCAGAGGTCATCTTGCCCTTCACATCAAACGAAATGCCTTCACCAAACAAACTCGCATCTCCTGTTACATGAATCTTTGAAGAGGTGTTTGCAATCGCTGCACTAAAATCAATCGAAGTTGGCAACTGTCCGTCGTGGCGTGCCGGTCGAATATCTTCAACCGTAACATTCACATCCTGCAATTCCATATGCATGCCCTGGCGACGGTCTTCATACACCACATCACCGTTCTTGATCTTCACGTCATCCACCTGCACCTTCGCATGAATGGGTTTCACACCTGTCCAGTTGCTCGTGTCATTCCCTTCAGCAATATAGGTAATCTTGGGATCAACCAACAACACCTCATTGATATAGAGCTCCTTATGCAGCAGTGAAAACAATGAAAGCTTCACATACATCTCATCAGCCGATGCCAACAACTGATCATCGGTTTCTTTACCTGCGGGGAAGATTTTGACATGATTCAATTTGATCGATGCACGAAGCGCACTAAAATGATAACTCCCAATTTGCAATGCAACGCCAGCCACATTATGACGTTCGGCCTCAATAACACCACTTGCGATATTTGTAATCACAACACCCAACACATAATAAAACAGAAAAAAAGCAACCACTGCAATGCCAGCTGCATATCGACCACTCAGCTTTTTCTGATTCATAGTCCCCCCAATGCAAATGTGACTCACGAGTTTATCTTACTGGACAGATATTGGCAACGTGGGTATTGAAGCCCGCGTGAATCGCATTTTATTTATTCTTGTTTTGGGAATCAGCCTTACGTCCCAGGCCGCAACGCCATCCATCATTGGCCAGTGGCGCACCATCGATGATGAAACAGGAAAGCCCTCTTCCATAGTCGATATCTTTAAAGTTGGTAGCGAATACCGCGGCAAGGTCATCCAACTCATCAACCCGGACGAACCCAACCCGACTTGCCACAACTGCCCTGGCGACAAAAACGGCAAGCCCGTGGTTGGACTTGAAATCCTGTGGGGCATGAAGGAAACCAAACCCAATGATGAATGGGCCGACGGCCGCATCCTGGACCCCCGCAAGGGCAAGACCTACAAATGCCGCATGCGGCTCATGCCGGGGGGCAACACCTTAAGCGTCCGCGGGTTTATTGGATTTAGCCTCCTAGGGCGCAGTCAAAACTGGTATCGAGCCCAATAATTCCACAAAATTTACTTGATTTAATATTAACCTTGCAACATTAATACTTAATCTTTTAAAATTAATTGTTATTTACTTAAAAATAACAAAACCATCCAGGAGACCCAGATGAGCGACACCTCTCTACGTAACTTTCTCGAAATTCCCTACGACACACTTGAAGAACTCAATCTCGAAGCCAAAGAAAAGGTCGCCAAAGGCACCCCAGATGAAAAACTGCAGGAGTACTACCTTAAATATCTTGCCGATGAAAAACGCATCAAGGCCGTGACCGTCTGTTTCAGCGACATTGAAGGCCGCCTGCACATGCTGGACTATGATAAAAAGTTCTTACTCAAATCTCATGACAATCTTACCTTCGACGGCTCTTCCATTCGCGGATTCTCACAAGTGCGTGAATCCGATTTGCGTTTGGTTGTGGACTGGGGATCATTCCGTTGGTTGCCCAGCGATGTCTTCGGTCCTGGCAAAGTGATTGTATTTGGGCTGGTTCAAGACCGTGAAGGCGTCAACTATGAATCTGACATGCGCGGTCGCCTCAAACATTTTTGTGACACGCTCCAAAAGAATCAAGGCCTTGTTGCAAACATCTCAGTCGAATGTGAAGGGTTTTTATTTGAAGGCATTAATGCTGAACAAAGCTTTAACCCACGTGATGGATTCAAACTAGTTTCAAGTGGCGGTTACTATAATTCCTTACCCAAAGATCCACTCAAGCTCTTCATCGACACCTTTGCTGAAGCCCAACGCGCCATGGGATTCGAAAATGAAAAAGATCATCCCGAAGTTGCGCCATCCCAATTTGAACTCAACTATTCATATTGCCATGCATTACAAGCTGCGGATCAGCTACAACTCTACAAACTACTTGCCCGCCAAGTCGCAGCCAACATGGGAATGACAGCCAGCTTTCTGCCAAAGCCCATCGCCGGCATCAACGGCAGCGGCATGCATTGCAATATGTCGCTTTCCAAGAATGGCAAAAATATTTTCTGGGACGCCAATGGTGAAGAAAAGATTTCAAAAGAAGCTTGGGACTTTGTTGACCGCATCTTAAACAATGCAAATGACATTTGCTTAACACTCAATCCTAGCGTCAACGCCTATCGTCGCCTGGATCCTCATTACGAAGCACCCAACCAGATCAAATCATCACCGGTGGATCGCACATCCATGGTGCGCATCCCGTTGGGCAATGAGAAGTCAGCACGCATCGAAGTGCGCACAGTTGCACCCGATGCCAACCCCTACATGGCCTTCTTGACACTATTGGGTACCGGACTAAATGGCCCCATGACAGAAACGATTACCTCTGAAAGTCGTCGGACGCGTACAAAGTTTTTGCCCGACAACATTTATGATGGCATTCGTCTTATGAAGGCGAGCACATTCATGTCTGAACTCTTGGGCCCCGAAACGGCGGACAAATATATTCAACGCAAGATTGCAGCCGCTGAACGCTGCCCCAAAGAATTGGGCACCATGGTGAAAATGGGCGAAGTCCTCTTCCACCACGAGGTAACCAACCAGTACCTTTGGAGCCAATTTTAACAGCGCCAACCACTTGTAATATATAGACAACACCCCTAAACCCCAGGTGTGGAATGCCATTGAACGCAACATTTATTGCGCTTGGTCGATACCCACTATGCAATTGACAGTCGGCTTTTCGGGCGGCATGGGTGGCTTATGAGCGGTTGGATTCAAAATTTGGGGCAACTTTTTGTGGCGGCATCTGTACCCGACCCATATCCTTCATCAACACCGTCTATTGCAAAGTCATTCATGGAAATGATCTTTCCATCGTCATTCAAAGTGGCGCCACCACCCAACAAGTTTGATTATGAAATAGCGGTTTCTAGAGGTGCAATACTCTTTGGTGGCGGATGCACACCATACGGGTTACCTCACAACCAAGAGTACACAGTTAACTTTGATGCCGATGCTCATGATGGCACACTCATAGACGACACCACCGACACAACTTCGCCTGACACATCCATCATCACAGTGGATACCGATGCAAGCACAGACTTTGATGTGGATATTCAAGATACAACACCCACTGACACAGTAGATGCCAGTGAGGATGCTGATACGCCTGACACCACACCCGTTGATGCAGCAGAAGAAACAAACGCGCCCGACATAGACGACACAACGGCCAATCCAGACACTAAAACCCCTGACACTGATTTACCCGATACCAACACACCAGATATCACAACCGATGCACCTGCAGATACTCAAGTCGTTGACACAACACCCGACACCACGATCGATACAAACAACGATACAGATACCCCCGTTCAACCCAGCTGTTCACTCAAAGTTGCATTACCCGCAAATTGCAGCATCAGCAGCATTGATGCAGGGCAATTTGCAACAATCGCTGTCAAGAATGGTACAATCTGGGGATGGGGTAGTCTCAGCTATGTCACCACGCTCGAACAAGCACTGATTGACTCAAACACCCCCCAAAAGATTGATGGGTTCTCCAATATCACACAAGCAGATCTAGGACTCACTCACATGTGCACACTTGATCAAAACAGTGACGTCTCATGTGTGGGAGATAACTTCTTTGGTCAATTGGGGGATGGTACTTTAAAAAGCAAAACCAAACCCAGCAAAACCCAAGTGCCCGTCAAAATCATTGGTTTAAGTGTTGGGGACTTTCATGCCTGCGCGTGGGATGCAGGTGGAAAAGCCTACTGCTGGGGTTATAATAAATTTTCACAATTTGGACTAAACCAACTTGTCCTCGCAAACACACCTCAAGTCATTCCTCTCTCATTTGGCGTAAAAAATATCTATGCAAGCGCACTCTTCACAATTTTCCAAAACGCTGTTTCAACTGCGGTGTGTGGGGACAACAGCGCGGGCCAATTAGGGCTATACGACGCTGCAGATCTTCCAAATCCTGAAACCCAAACCACACCTGCAACGGCCATTTATAAGGGCATTGATCACTTTGCAACCGGTAGCAACTTCACAGTCATTCAAAATCAAAACTGTTCAGTTGAAGCCCGCGGCGGCAATGAAGTGTGTCAGCTAGGTCAGAATTTGGACAACAAAAAAACACTCACCGCAAAATCCATTGGCATTTCATTTGCGCCCAACATTACCATTGCAGAAATTTTTGCACATGGTCGCACTGGATGTGCCCTCACCACAGATGGTGCCCTCTATTGTTGGGGAAGTAATGAATATGGTCAAACCGGGACCGGTAGCAGCGATGCAATGGTATGCAGCCCCACGTTGGTCAAAGGTCTCTCTGCTCCTGTTGTAAAGGTGGCCGTCGGTGATTATCATACCTGTATCGTAGACACCGCGTGTAAAGTGTATTGCGCAGGCCTCAACAATCATCACCAGCTGGGTAATGCCAATGTACCACAGTCCAACGCCTTCATACCCACATCCGGATTTTAACTTCTTATTAGACCATCTCGCCAATAACATAATGTCGCCTATGCGGTGAGTCTTCTAAGGGAACACCTACCGAACTTTGTTGCCTCACGCAGCATGCCGATCCAACTTTTCACACTGTGGCCGCCGTATAAGTGGTTGTGGGGTGTGACGATACGGCCGAGTCGTTATTGATTTACTGCATAGGCTGCGCGTGCCATTGTGAGATACGGCATTGGATTTACAGCAAATGTGTAGTGCCTCACTTCAAAATGTAAATGCGATCCCGTTGATGAACCAGTTGAACCCATTTTTGCAATCAATGTTCCAGCAGCAACCTTATCGCCTTCTTTCACAAGCGCTTCAGACAAATGAGCGTATCGTGTCGTCCATCCATGACCATGATCAATGACAACCATCAATCCATAGCCACGTTCACGTTCTACACTAACAACCGTACCGGCACCTGACGCTTCAATATCGGTTCCCTTTTCATTCGCGATATCCACACCTGCATGCATGCAATGTCCACCACGAATTGGGTGCTTGCGAAATCCAAAATCAGATGTAAAGCGTCCTTCAGTGGGCATCACCTGAACTGCAGTATTTTGAGTAGATGAAGGAATATTCCAAGCAGAATGCCCCATACCCATTGAAAGCCCTGTCATAATAATTGCCAATAACTGTATCATTCTCTCCCCCTTGGTTAACTTGCGGGGGCTTATAGAGCAAGGGCCATGCCAGCCAACTGACTTTAAATGCGCCCTGAGAGCACATACTGGGGACTCCATTCCTTGGACTTCTGAGATTTCAGGTAAAGCAGGGGTATTTTGGGGTCAAAGCCCATCGTTTTTAGCCAAAATCACGGTATTTTTGGGATATAGTGCCTCTAAATAGGGTATTGGATCGATAGAATGCCCCTGAAACCGCAGTTCAAAGTGTAAATGCGAACCTGTCGCCACACCACTGGCCCCCATTCGCCCAATAATCGCCCCTGACCAGACATAATCCCCAGCTTTAAGCGATGTACTGGCCAGATGGGCATAACGGCTCTGCCAGCCATTTCCATGGTCAATTTCGACCATCAAACCATAGCCCCCCTGAAAACCGATGCGTCGAATCCGGCCAGCAGCGGCAGCGTAAATGAGACTGGCGTATTTGTTGGCAATATCAATGCCCTGATGCTGCCGATGAAACCTGAGAACAGGATGATACCGAACACCAAAGATGGATGTGATGATCCCTTCCGCAGGAAGGTGAGCCACAATTGTGGGATGGAGCTGTTGCACCGTTGCAGAATTGAACGGCGCCAGTGGACCAACTGTTAAGATTTGCAACAATACCGCAGCAATCAGATTCATGCACGCATACTCAGCAAGCATGATGCCAATTCAGTGTTCCAAAAATTGAAATCATTTCTGAATCATGAACAAACTGTTCTAGCTTCGGAACAGTTTTGAAAAAAACTGATCCAAAAAACCCATTCAAGTTACTTTACGATTGACGCTTCACAAAAAATTTACGTAGTGCAGCGACATGGCAACACTCATCATCAAACGTGATCGCATCCCCATTCTACGCTACCCACTCAATGGATCACCCATTCATATTGGCCGTGATGATGCGAGTGACATTATGTTATTGGGTGACGCTGTGTCGCGCCAACACGGCATCATCGCCCCAGAGAATGGGGCATATCGCTATACCAACTTGGGACGCAATGGCACCATACTCGCAGGTCGTAACATCCGGGATCATCGGCTGCAGGCAGGCGACATCTTGCGCATTGCGGATTGGGAGTTACAGTTTTTAACCACGGACACAGTACCCACAACCGAAACCATTGTCCAGAAGAGGACATCAAACAACCCTACACCATCACATACCCTTGTCGGTGACAGTGCTGCCATTAAAACACTGCGTGAACAAATCAGTCGCATTGCGCACACCGCTGCACCGGTTTGCATCACAGGTGAAACGGGCTCAGGTAAAGAAGTCGTCGCCCACGCCATCCATGCAGAAAGCACGCGGTCCCAAAAACCATTTGTGGCGGTCAATTGCGGCGCCATTCCTGCCAGCATGATTGAAAGCGAGTTATTTGGCTATGAGCGCGGTGCATTTACTGGCGCCGTTCGTGACCACCGCGGTTATTTTGAACAGGCCAATGGCGGCACCATTTTTCTGGATGAGATTGGTGAGTTACCACTGGAATTGCAAACGCGCTTCTTACGTGTATTGGAAACGGGGAGCTTTCGTCGCATTGGATCGCAGTCCAATGTGACTGCAGATTTTCGCATCATCTGCGCAACACATCGCAACTTGCAACAGGCCATTAAAGAAGGAACGTTCCGCGAAGATCTTTTCTTTCGGTTGTTTGTACTACCACTCAACTTGCCCCCGCTCCGCAATCGAACAGGCGACATCCCACTGTTGGTTGCGCATTTCTCTACACTCTTTGGGCGCACGTCTGTCAATTGGTCTGAAGAGGCCATGGCCAAATTGATTCACTACAGTTGGCCGGGTAATGTACGAGAACTAAAAAACACCGTTCAGCGCGCACTCGTCTTGGCAACACATCATACAATTGGTGAAAATGACATCTCACTACTCCAAAGCAATACCGCGGCACCATGCACAGGCAATATGGCAGATCATGAACGCGCAGTCATTATGAGCACATTGCAACAACACGGTGGCAATAAGACGCAAACCGCTGCCACATTGGGCATTTCACGCACCACGCTGATTGCTAAAATCAAACGTTATAATATTGAGTTATCTGAATCGTATTAGGAATAAACAGATGTTGCCCCTTGTTGCGCTTGCTGGGCGAGCAAGTTGTAATGATTATCGAACGGATTGCCATATGAGTTTGCGTCTGTTGACACAGTCCCAGCCGCCGACGCCAAGCTTCGTTCTGCAATATCGGGAATGTCGCCTTCATCAGGTGGTTCCATTGGGGAGCGCCTCACAGGACTTAATCCCCATACAGAATCCACAAACTTCTTCATTGCCTTGGCAATGCGCAACGCCATGTCCCCTTCCTTTTTGGCATGGAAGGATTCACGTAAAAATTCAACATAGGTGTCATGATCGTCTTGATTACCAAAGCGCGGGAAGTTATCACTTTCTGTGCTTGTGGGGTCAGGCTTAGTGGCGGCATCCGTCAGTGGCATTCCAGAATTTGGTTTGGCCTTTTGCTGCCGTTCGAGACGTCTGGCATCACCTGCAACATCCGGCACTTCCGCGGACTGGCGGGGTTTTGGAGATGCGCTATTTGGGGTACGTGAAGGTGCCATAATCTCTTTATAGTATCGGCAAAATTGTACCAGAAGTTGCGACTATTGCACCAAATTCAATGCAGAACCTGCCCAGAACCATTTAATTTGCTCTGGCGTCAAGGAATGGCGCGCTTTGAAGGATTCTTTATCCCCACTGGCATGGTGGAGTTCCACCGTGATGGTGCTGCCGGGCTTGAGCTGGTCCTTCAGATTAGGAATCGTCACACGATCCATTTCCTGGACCTTGTCGTAGTCTTTGGCGTTTTCAAACGTGAGCGGCAACACGCCCTGCTTCTTCAAATTGGTTTCATGAATACGGGCGAAGCTGCGCACAATCACCACACCAGCGCCCAAGTAACGCGGGCTCATTGCTGCATGTTCACGTGAAGACCCTTCGCCGTAATTTTCGTCGCCCACAACGGCCCAGAAGTGACCTTTGGATTTGTAGTGGCGCGCAATTTCAGAAATGGCTTTGCCCTTTTCACCTGAAAGCAAGTCGGTTGCCTTACCAGATTCATCGGTAAAGGCATTGAGTGCGGCCAAGAACATGTTGTCACTGATCTTGTCCAAATGACCACGGTATTTAAGCCACTTGCCCGCAGGAGAAATATGGTCGGTGGTGCACTTGCCCTTCACTTTCAAAAGTAGTGGCATGTTGATGTACTCTTTGTCGCTACGCTCTGCGAATGGCAACAAGAGTTGCAAGCGATCACTAGCGGAATCCACTTGGATATTCACAGCTGCGCTATCTGTTGCAGGCTCTTGATAGCCTTGACGCGCCAAAATGAACCCTTTGCTCGGCACTTCAGCAGCTGGCTTTGGTGCTTCCAATTTTACTTTGCGACCATCTTGGGTTTCAATTTCATCTTTTAATGGATTAAAACTCAAGCGACCTGCCAACCCCATCGCTACAACAATTTCGGGGCTCGCAATAAAAGCCATTGTGTCTGGGTTGCCATCGTTACGACGTGGGAAGTTGCGATTAAAGGACGTGATAATGGAATTCTTCTCACCCATCTTCACATCATCGCGTTTCCACTGACCAATGCATGGACCACAGGCGTTGGATAAAACCACGCCACCTACAGCTTCTAAAGCTTCGAGTTGGCCATCACGACGAATGGTTTCAAAAACAAGTTCGGAACCCGGCGACACCATGAATTGCGTTTGCATGGTGAGCCCCGCTTTTGTGGCCTGACGTGACACATCTGCAGACCGTTCAATATCTTCATAGGATGAATTGGTGCAGCTCCCAATGAGCGCTGCTGAAATTTTATCGTTGTATCCGTTCTTCTCGACATCTTCTTTTAGCTTGGAAATGGGACGCGCCAAATCAGGTGTGTGCGGACCCACCACATAGGGTTCTAACGTATCGAGATCAATTTCGACAACACGGTCAAAATACTTGCTGGGATTTTGTTCCACTTCGGGATCAGCAGTAATCAAATCCAAATTGGCATCCGCCACTTTGGTTAATGCCGCACGTTCTGTGGCATCCAAGTACAATGCCATGCGGGGGTCATAGGGGAAGATGGATGTCGTCGCACCGAGCTCTGCACCCATGTTGGTGATTGTTGCTTTACCGGTGCAGCTGATCGACTTGGTGCCGGGACCAAAATATTCAATAATGCAGTTGGTACCACCCTTGGTGGTGAGTTCACCGCAGACCTTCAGAATAATATCCTTCGGTGCCGTCCATCCGTTCATTTTTCCGGTCAGCTTCACACCGATCAACTTGGGGTGCAGCACTTCCCATGGCAGACCCACCATCACGTCGACCGCGTCGGCACCACCCACACCACAAGCCACCATACCCAAACCACCGGCATTTGGTGTGTGTGAATCGGTTCCGATAATCAAGCCACCCGGAAACGCATAATTTTCTAAAACTACTTGGTGAATAATGCCTGAGCCAGGTTTCCAAAATCCAATACCGAACTTGTTACAAGCGGAACTTAAGAAGTCATAGACTTCGCGATTTTCAGACAACGCATCACTCAAATCATGTTGCGCACCTTGATACGCACGAATCAAGTGATCGCAATGCACAGTCGATGGCACCGCCGTCGTTGGCTTTTGGGCTTGCATGAATTGCAGAATTGCCATTTGTGCGGTTGCATCCTGCATCACCACACGATCAGGGTGCAAAGCCAAAATAGCTTTACCAGGTGCCAACTCTTGATTTTCAGGATCATGTAAATGACCAAAGAGAACCTTTTCAGCCAACGTCAATGGACGATTCAGACGTTTGCGTACAACTGCCAAACGCTCACGTGCTTTCTTATAAATTGAGGACATCATCTCAGGGGTCGTATCAAGTTTGGACATTGTATTCTCCTTTTCTTACTGACCTATTCTGCCGAATGATCTTATGTGAGTAAAATAGATAAACATTAAGCATCTTATAAGCACCACTAATAAGTAGTTGCGTAATGAGCCGCGTCGATAGCGGGATTTTCAGCAGATGACAAGGGTTACGTTATCAGCACTTCGGCGTGCGATTTTCGATGGTATCACCAGGCTTAACACCATGCTTTCTGGCAAATCCCGCAGGCACTTCCAACACGAACCAATATGGAATGGGCGAGCTAATCAGCGTTTCATCCATCGGTCGGGCATCTTCATGAATATGCAAAACCACCATATTGTATCCCACGAAAAGCAAATCTAATGGCACATAGGTATTCTTCATCCAAAAGGACGCCGTACTGGCGTGCCCCATAACAAACCACATGCCCTGATTCGCGCCCAGCTTCTTGCGAAACATGAGCCCCTTTTGGTGCAACGTCGGCGTATTCGCCACTTCGGCCTTCACAATCGCATCACCTACTTTAAAAATAGCACGACTCTCATCACAAGCAGCCGCTGCGTGAGTACAGATCAAAAGAAATATAACGGTGAAAAGAACATGACCCTTCTTTAAACTCACTGCTCACCCTCTTTCGTTTTGGCACGCCGATCCCAGGGCAACAGTTTATTGGCACGATCCACCGCATGACGTCGCTTTTCCATAAACTTTAACTTTGCTGTAACTGCCTCATTATCTGGATACTGTGTACGAATTTCCCGTTCCAGCGCCACGGCATTCGGCAAATCATTAAGATCTTCGTAACACTGCGCCATTTGCAACTTGGCCATTGGCACCAAGGTACTTTTTGGAAACAGTTCGATGACTTTCTTATAATAGGTAATGGCTTGGCTCTCATTGCCTTCTAAAAAATACGTCTCGCCCATGTCGTACCATGACTGGGCCTGTATGTCGGCGGGTACGTCTTTGTCATTCAAGAGTGGCTGCAACTCCAAGCGTGCCTGTATAAAATTGTTCATCTTAAGATACATGGCCGCAATTTCATGCATAAATGAATATCGGTCTGGATTCTCGGGAAAATACTTCAAAAGATCGCTATACATCTCGATTACACGATCATACCGACTTTCTTGCCCATATAGCTCTGCTAGATGCTGCATCGCCAACGCAGCATCTGACGAAAGCGGCCACTTCTGTAAAACAACATTATACGTATCAACCGCATGGTCATTTTCTTTGAGATTATAAAAATAGAGGTCTCCAAGGTGCAAATACACCTTGGACAACTTGGGCTTCCCCGGAAACTTTTTGATAATGGATTGATAGGCCGAAAGCGCTGCATCAAAATTCTGAGCACCACGCAACGCATCCGCAGATTTTAATGCACGATCAATACGAGAAGAAGTACAGGCAGACACAACCAAGACACAGATAACGGGCCAAGCCAACCTCTTTAAGATACATGAGATCGCCATGTCGCTACACTCCTTGCGATAACATGTGAGCCACTTACTCCCCGCCTTCTTCTTCATTTTCGACAAGCTTGGCGAAAGAAACAACATGCTCGCCCTTCTCCAAATTGATCAAACGCACACCCTGAGTGTTACGACCGATAACCGAGATGTCCTTAGCATGCTGGCGAATTACTTTACCACCATTTGTGACCATCATGATGTCGTCGGTATCACCAGCAACCATTGTACCAACTACAGGACCGTTACGATCCGTTGTCTTGATGGTAATGATACCACTGCCACCACGCCCTTGGATGCGATACTCATCGGAGTCAGTGCGTTTTCCGTAGCCATTTTGTGTGACCGTGAGAATGTTGCATTTTTGCGAGACCGTTTCCATGCTCACCACTGCATCACCCTTGGAAAGTGTGATGCCGCGCACGCCGCGTGATGTACGACCAATGGGTCGCGCATCTTCTTCCTTAAAGCGAATTGCCTGACCTTCCTTGGTGGACAGCAGAATGTCTTGTTTACCATCTGTTAAACGCACAGAAACAATCGCGTCTTCAGCATCAAGCGTAATGCCAATGATACCACCCGCACGCGGGCGACTGTATTCCATAAGATCGGTCTTCTTCACGACACCGTTTTTGGTGCCCATGACAATAAACTGACCTTCCGCAAATTCACGAATCGGGAGAATGGCCGCAATAGAGTCTGTATTTGGCATGTTAATCAAATTGGTAATTGCTTTACCCTTTGCTGTACGACCAATTTGGGGGATTTCGTGCACCTTGAGCCAATAGACTTGACCCGATGCTGCAAACACCAACATGGTGCAGTGAGTGGTTGCAATAAAGAGATTGCTGACAAAGTCTTCTTCACCAGTCGACATACCCGTCTTGCCACGCCCACCGCGACGCTGCGCCCGATAGATGCTGATCGGATTGCGTTTAATATAACCATTATGGGAAATGGTGACAACCATGTCTTCTTCTTGAATTAAGTCTTCGACCGACATGTCTTCGGTTTGCTGCGCGATAATTTCTGTGCGACGTTCGTCCGCATATTTGCTGCGGATTTCTTTGAGTTCATCAACAATAATTTTGGTCACACGCTTTTCGCTCGCCAAAATATCTTTCAAATCTTTGATGGTTTCAAGAATGGCCTTGTATTCTTGAATGATCTTGTCGCGTTCCAAACCAGTCAAACGCTGCAGACGCATATCCAAAATGGCTTGCGCCTGAATTTCAGAGAGGCTGTACTTTTTAATCAAGCCCGTCTTGGCTTCTTCTGGGGACTTGCTCTTCTTAATAAGCGCTACAACATCGTCGATATTTTCGACCGCAATTTTTAAGCCTTCCAAAATGTGTGCGCGTTCTTCGGCTTTGCGAAGTTCATAGGCCGTTCGACGGATAACCACTTCACGACGGTGATCCACAAATCGTTCGAGCATTGACTTGAGCGGCAAGACTTTGGGCTGACCTGACACGATCGAGAGCATGATCACACCAAAGGATGACTGCATGGCGGTGTATTTATAGAGCTGATTCAAAATAACACCGGCAACAGTACCGCGTTTGAGCTCCACAACGATTCGCATTCCATCACGATCAGATTCGTCACGCAGGTCAGAAATACCTTCAATCTTTCCATCTTGCACCAAGTTGGCAATGTGCTCAATCAACTTGGCCTTATTTACCTGAAATGGAATTTCGGTAATCACGATACTTTCACGATCACCACGTGCAATGGTTTCAATCATGGCCTTGGCACGCATTTGGATAATGCCCTTGCCTGTTTCATAGGCCTTTTTAATTCCTTCGCGCCCGTTGATGCTAGCACCTGTTGGGAAATCAGGGCCTTTAATATGGCGCATGAGTTGTGCTGTTGTGATGTTGGGATCTTCCATGACCGCAATGGTGCCATCAATCACTTCACCCAGATTGTGTGGCGGAATCTTGGTGGCCATACCCACGGCAATACCATCCGAACCATTTACCAATAAGTTGGGAACACGTGTGGGGAGAACAACCGGTTCAACGGTCGAGTCATCAAAGTTGGGAGAAAAATCAACGGTGTCTTTATCAATATCAGCAAGCAATTCTTCAGCCAACTTGGTCAGTTTGGCTTCGGTATAACGATATGCAGCAGCAGAATCACCGTCAACGCTACCAAAGTTACCCTGTCCATCAATCAAGGGATAGCGCATGTTCCAAGGCTGCGCCATACGCACCAAAGTGTCGTACACAGCCATGTCACCATGCGGATGGTATTTCTTGAGCACTTCACCCACCACACCAGCGCACTTGGAGTAACGCTTGTTAGCGAGAAGTCCTTCTCTGAACATGGCGTATAATATGCGGCGGTGCACAGGTTTGAGTCCATCACGTACATCGGGCAACGCACGCCCCACAATGACGCTCATGGAGTAATCGAGATACGCACTGCGCATCTCGTCTTCAATATTAATTGGAATTACTTCTGCGGAAACAACCATGAATCCCCCGAATGCTGATGATTTATTGCTCTGCGCGTTATGAACACAAACACGTCTTGTGTCAACAAATGTGGCAAAAAATGCGGATGCCCGCAGATTTTTATTTGACAAGGGTTTGCGGGGAGAGTAAAAATTCTCTCATCTTAATCACGAAGGGGGGTGAATCAAATGACAAAAGCAGAACTCGTGAATTACATCGCGAAGGATTGCAAGTTGCCCAAGGCAACAGCAGAGAAGGTGCTTAACTCAACCATTAACAACGTGGCCAAATGTCTCCGTAAAAAGGACAAGATCACTTTGACTGGTTTCGGCACTTTCTATTGCGCCAAGCGCAAAGCCCGCAAGGGTCGCAATCCTCAAACAGGCGCCGAGATCAACATCAAAGCCGCCACTGTGCCGCGCTTCAAGCCCGGTAAACAGCTTAAGGATTGGGTTGCATAAATTGTTTTGAAATTGAAGCTTCAATCAAAAAATCCAAGTGCATCACCACTTGGATTTTTTGTTTTTAAGGGTGTCAAATTTTACACTATCCAGAATCCATTCCGTCGTAGTACACTCACGAGCTCACAATTCAAACTAACCCAGGGGGGTCTATGAATAAGAAATGCATTGCTGTACTCGCAGTTGCGGGGCTGTTCTTGGCGGTCAATACACATGCTGCCGATAAGATGGGAATGCGGGAAAAGATTCAAAATCCAATCAAGTGTACATTGGATTACAATACAAAGTCGTGGTCTGCACTCTATAAGAGTGGTCATGGCACAGGAACGGTTACATGCAACAATGGACAAACGGCTAAAGTTGACCTCCGCTATCATGGTGTTGGTGTTGAATTTGGTAAGGAAAAGACTGTAAATGGTACAGGAACATTCTCTGACTTGAAGAGTCTTGATCAAATCTATGGATCTTATGCCACTTCATCCGGAAGCGCTGCTGTTGCAGGCGCCGCCACCGGACAAGTGTTGACCAAAGATGGTATCTCACTTTCAATGGGTGGTACCGGCAAAGGCGTTGACCTAGGCTTTAACTTTGGTGACTTCAGCATCAAGCCAGTGAAGGAACAACCGGCTGTTGCGACAACACCAACACAAACACCCGTTCAAGCCACAGCACCCACAAAGACAACACCTATTAAGAAATAATCTAAGCATTTGAAGTAAGCATTAAAAGCCCCTGCAATTGCAGGGGCTTTTTTTGGCCTAAATTTGCATCCTTCTGTAATCGGAGTAGAATTAAGGTTGGGTCTATAACGACTAAGGGGGTGGGTTATGGGAGAGAATAAGATGTGTTGTCCGGTGTGCTGGGCGACCTGCATATTGGTCATTGTTGGTGCACTGAACTGGGGATTGGTCGGCTTTTTCGATTTCAATCTCGTTAGCTATATTTTTGGCGACGCCAGTATGGCCAGCCGTGCAGTCTATGGGCTAGTAGGCATTGCAGGCTTACTCAAGCTCTTCACATGTGTCAAAAAGTGTCCAGCGTGCTGTAAAGGAAAAGATGGCGACAAAGGCGGCACCTGCTGCGGGAACTAAATCATTCCACAAAATGCCCCTCAATATGAGGGGCATTTATGTCTCGACACTCTCAATCAGGATCGGTTAGACACCTCTGCCATGTCCAAGCCATGCACACTAAAGTCCTCTTCTAAAAACCAGCCGCACAGCGGCGATGAGGGGGAGGCTCCGTCCCGCATTGCGGGATCGGAGGGGGTGGCAAGTCGCGGCTCTGCCGAGACGCGCAGCAAAATTGAAAATTTTGCGGAGTCAAATAAACTAGCCCCCATAATTGATACCCATTGCCACATCGGATTTTCTGACTACGACGCAGACCGCGCCGAAGTCCTGCAACGCGCGTGGGATGCCGGCCTTGAATCCATCATCATGATTGGCGCAGGCCAAGGCATTGAAGGCAATCAAAAGACGGTGGATTTAACCGCATTGGATGAACGTCTTTTTGCCACAATTGGCGTTCACCCCCACGACGCTGAAAAACTCACTCCAGACGTCATTGCCGAATTTGAAAAATTGGCGAAGCATGACCGCGTGGTTGCCATTGGTGAAATTGGACTGGACTACCACTACGATCATGCGCCGCGAAACATCCAACAAGAAGCATTTCGCCGACAGTTGGAATTGGCGAGCCATGCGGGCCTGCCCGTTACGATTCACTCCCGCGATGCAGATGCCGACACCTACGCCATTCTGCGTGAGTTCTGGGAAGAAATCCCTGGCGGCGTCATGCACTGTTTTGGTGGCAATGTGGAAGCGGCTAAGGCCTGCTTTGACATGGGATTTTATATTTCGATTCCGGGAATCGTCACATTTAAAAAGGCAGAACAACTACAAGACGTCGTACGCGCCTGCCCCGTCGAAAAAATGCTGATTGAAACAGACGCACCCTACTTGGCACCCATCCCCTACCGCGGTAAACGCAACGAACCGTCATATGTAGCAGAAGTTGCCAAGGCAATTGCAGAGATCAAAGGACTTGCTTACGACGACGTTGCACGCATTACCACATTGAACGCCAAGCGCCTCTTTCGTCTACCCGGTGCGACAATGGAACCACAAATCGCATATGCCATTCGCGACAGTCTCTATTTGAACATCACCAACAAATGCACACTTGCATGTAAGTTTTGCCCTAAATTCAAAGACTGGGAAGTCAAAGGCTATTACCTGCGCCTTCCCAAAGAACCGGACTTGCAAGATATCCTTCGTGCCATGGGCGACACATCACCGTACAAAGAGGTGGTTTTCTGTGGCTATGGCGAACCTACTAAACGATTAGAGCTACTAAAGGCGATTGCAGGTGAATTGAAAAAACGGGGCATTAAGGTACGTCTCAACACAGACGGACTTGGGAACTTAACACACAACCGCAATATTTTGCCTGAACTCAAAGGGCTCATTGACGCCATGTCGGTCAGCTTGAATGCCGCCAACCCACAGGATTATGTAAAATGGTGTCCCAATAAATATGGAGAAGCCGCTTACCCTGCTGTGAAAGCATTCATAAAAGAAGCCACGCAATACATTCCAGAAGTCATCGCCTCGGTAGTCACCGTACCCGGTTTGGACGTCGACGAGTGCCGTAGCATTGTCGAAAATGAGCTCGGAGCACGCTTCCGCGACCGCCCTTTCAATGAGGTTGGATAATTTAAAGCAATTCTGGCGATTTTCTGAAAATTCGGCTAAAGGGCGCCGCCTATGAAAACATTACAAGACCAGCATAACGACACCGTTGCCAAGATTGCTACAGAAATTCAGGCACGTATCATCGACAATCAGCCTGTCCATATTGCCAAGGGCGGCGTTTCCCACTTTGTGCCACTTCCGGGCGATCGGCGCTTTAAAGGCATGCCCATTGATATTTCCACACTCAAAAATGTTCTGAGGGTTGACGTCAAAAGCCGTACCTGCACGGCAGAGCCAGGTGTCACATTCGCTGAACTCGTCAAAATAACCATGGCACACGGCTTGATTCCCGCAGTGGTTCCGGAACTAGAAGGCATTACGATTGGTGGCGCTGTTGCAGGTTGCTCTGTTGAATCCATGTCATACAAGTATGGTGGATTTCACGACACCTGCTTGGAATACGAAGTCATTACGGGTGAAGGTAAAATATTAAGATGTTCACGTGAACAAGACGCCCACGCATTTGAAATGATTCATGGATCCTATGGTACCCTGGGCGTGCTAACGCAACTAACGTTTAAATTATTGCCTGCCAAACCATTTGTCAAAATGGAGTATCGCAAGTTTGATAACTTTGAAGCGTTCCGCGCCGAGATGCGGGAGCGCTGCACCATTGGCGACTATGAATTTGTGGACGGCATCATTCACGACCGCAGCACATTCGTTATTTGCTTGGGCCGCTTTGTAGATCATGCGCCTTATATTAGTAATTACCGCTGGCTAAACATCTTCTACAAAAGCACGGCAGAGTTAAAAGAAGATTACCTAACCACATTTGACTACTGTTTCCGTTACGATACCGAGTGTCACTGGATCACCAAGACCATTCCCATGCTAGAAACAAAACCCGCACGTTTTGCCCTTGGAAAATTCATTTTGGGTTCTACCAATATCATTAAATGGTCCAAGCGCATTGAGCAGATCCTTAAATTCAAAAAACGCCCGGATGTCGTGGTAGACGTATTCATCCCCGAAAAGCGCTTTGGTGATTTTTACAATTGGTACGAAAGTGAATTTGACTTCTTCCCACTGTGGGTCATCCCCTATCGTATGCCCAAAATTTATGGTTGGATCTCGGATGAACATGCCAGCAACATGGGCGATGCCTTATTCATTGATTGCGCCGTCTATGGCAAACCCAATGCACACCCCACAATTGACTACTCCGAAATTCTGGAAAGGAAGACCACTGAGTTTGGTGGGATCAAAACACTTATCTCCCGCAACCACTACACCAAAGATGAATTTTGGAAGATCTATCACCAGAAGAACTACAACAAAGCCAAATTGCAACTGGATCCCAAAGGCGTCTTCCCACAACTGTACGACAAATTCCTGCGCCCTTAATTCAGCACACCATATAATTGGTTTTATGTTTAATTTATGCGGTGGGCATTGCATCCAGGATTTTTTGGAGCTTGTTACACCAGAGGTTTTCATTGTGCTCTTGGGCACACCGAAGTGCAGTCTCAATGAATGTGCGACAAAGATTTTGATCCCATCCTTTTCGCGCCACTTCTTCGACAAGGCGAAAATTGATATTATCTGTCGTTACAAACCCTTGAAATTGCTCAACAATTGAGTCGCGCAAGCAGTCGCACGCCTTGGCCTTTTTGCCCTGTTTGGCATAGGCCAAACCCATAATGGTACGTGCTTGGTGCACCATCGCGCGATTGTTGGGGATAATTTCCAAGACCTTCTTGGCTTTCTTAATTGCAGTATCAAATTCATGAAATTGATCGATCATGAGACGTGCAGAAATCAATTTCAATGCAGGATCTGTGGGAATTAATTTTTCAGCACGGTCATAATGCCGCCACGCTTCTTTAAATTTTCCCTGCATCTTGGCTGCCACACCCATGGCAGAATGATACAACCCTAGCGCCACAGGATCTTCGGTCTGGCTCATGTGATAACCCAACAACTTTTCGGCCTCATCAAATTGCTTAGACGCCATGGATTCAAATGCCGTCCGGCAAATATCTTGTGGCAGTAAATTGTCTTCGAGTTTATCCATTAACGAGCACGTCCTTCATTTCATCGTGGATATGCGTATTGGTTGCTAAAATTTCGGTGCCATAAACATCAAATTTGGACCCATCAAATGACGTTACCGTTCCACCCGCCTCTTTCAAAATCAAGCTACCCGCAGCAATATCCCAGGGCTTCAAATACAGTTCCCAAAATCCCTCGTAACGACCACACGCGACATAGCATAAATCTACACCCGCCACGCCATCACGGCGCACCGCATGCGACTTAAGCATAAAGTTGCAGAAGTGATTCAGGTTATTCATGCGCTCGCCTTCTTGAATATTATAAGCAAAGCCAGTTACCAAAAGTGCATTCTGCAGGGACTTACTAGGGGAAACTTTAATGGGTTTACCATTACAAAAAGCGCCCTTCCCCTTTTCTGCCGTAAACATTTCACCGCGGTTGGGTTCATAGATCACACCCATCACAATTTCTCCGCGATATTCCAACGCAATACAGACGCAGAATAATGGATAGCCGTGAGCAAAATTGGTGGTCCCATCCAATGGATCAATAATCCATTTATACTCGGCGTTACTGTTCGTATTGCTACCCTCTTCGGCCAACACATCGTAGTCCGGAAATTGTTCGCGCAAATAATCGACAATTAATTTTTCACAGTATTTATCAACTTCGGTAACAAGGTTGATAACCCCCTTATGTTCCACTTTAAAATCGGTATGAAGGCGAGAGATTTGATAGTCACCGGCTTTACGAGCAATATGGATTGCAGCATCGATTGGTTTCATAGATAAACCGTATCACACCGTCTGGCCAAGAGTCAACGCGTGGACGCTGGCTGCACCGGATTTTTTAAGTATTTGGGCCAATGCATTCAATGTGGCACCGGTTGTAATTACATCATCAACCAGCAAGATACGGCGGTCTTTAATTTGCGCGATTGCTGTATGTAAAACCGTAAACTGACTTTTCACATTTTCCCACCGTGCTTTGGCATCTAGCCCCACTTGATTCATATCCGCGTGCATACGACCAACAACGTCATCTGCAAGAGAAACATCCAGAGCCTTTGCAAGTTGCCGCGCCAAAAGTGCACTTTGATTATAGCGGCGCTCACGCAAGCGCTTACGGCTTAATGGAACAGGAATCACAAGATCAGGAACAGGCAGTCCGCGCGCAAATGGCAGCATCACCGCCGCACAGCTTTTTGCTAGAAATGGCTGCTTATTGTATTTGAACTCATGAATCGCAGAACGCAGCGACCCCTGAAACAATGCCGCCGCATGAATACTGTCACAATGGATTGGTACACGCGTACTACGCCACATTCCAGGACTCCACTGAATGGCGTGAAAACATTTCGGACATATCATGCTATCTGCATGCGCATGAGACGTGTCCCGGCACCACGGACAACGATATGGAAAGAAAAAATCGAGCGCTATCTTGATGTAGCGATAAGAGAGCATCCCGTCATCTCCGGGGGTTGGGGTAAGCGCATCATTTCCAATAAGGTGGGTGCCAAATCGCTCAACTTGCCACCACTGCGCAATGAAACGTCCGACACGTCATTGGCCACATAAATACATGGTACTAAATTTGTGGTATGCGAGGTATGCACACTGCCATCGGGATTCTGCATCTGCTCACAGTTGCCATGGTCTGCAGTAATGATCATACCGCCACCCTGCGCCAAAACAGCATCCACAATCTTCCCCACACAGGCATCCACTGTTTCCACAGCCTTAACGGCTGCCGAAATAACGCCGGTATGCCCCACCATGTCGGGGTTCGCAAAATTCAAAATGATGGCATCGTACTTTTGTGTCGCAATGCGATCCAGAACGGCATTCGTCACTTCACGCGCACTCATCTCAGGCTTGTGATCGTATGTCGGCACATCTTTGGGGGATTGAATCAAACAGCGGTCTTCACCGGGATAGGGATGTTCTTCACCGCCATTAAAAAAGAAAGTGACGTGCGCATATTTTTCAGTTTCCGCAATGCGCAGCTGAGTGCGATTGTGTTTGCTCACCCATTCCCCAAAGTTATCCTGCAATGACTGTGGCGCATACACCACTGGCAAATCAAATTCTTGGTCATATCGGGTGAGACAGATGAATTGTGCAAGCTTCGGGATTTTTTTGCGAACAAAGCCATCAAAAGCAGGATCAGTTAAAGCGCGTGTGATTTGGCGCGCACGATCACCTCGAAAATTAAAGAATACAACAACATCACCATCATTAATGGTGGCTACTGGCGCCCCATCAGTTTCAATGACCGTTGGGATAATAAATTCATCGGTCTCACCGGCGGCATAGGCTTCTGCCACTGCAGCCTTGGCGGACGCGGCTTTGCGACCCTCCCCCAAAACCATCGCATTGTAAGCCTTTTCCGTACGGTCCCAACGTTTGTCACGATCCATGGCATAGTAGCGGCCCGATACCGTTGCAATTTTCCAATTGGGATACACGCAACACTTGCCACAAAATTGCTCTAAATATTTTTCAGCACCATGTGGTGACGTATCGCGACCATCGGTAAAGCAGTGCACAGCCACATTCAAAACTTCTTGCCGCTTGGTCATTTCCAATAGTGCCTGCAAGTGGACAATGTGACTATGCACACCACCATCAGAGAAGAGCCCCATCAAATGTAGACAACCACCGGTTGCTTTTACCGTTTCACATGCCGACAATAATGTTGGATTTTTGTAGAACTCACCGGACTTAATGGATTCATTAATACGCGTGAGATCTTGATACACTACACGACCCGCACCAATATTCATGTGCCCCACTTCGGAATTGCCCATAACATTATCAGGCAATCCTACCGCCAACCCTGTTGTATTCACAAGGGTATGCGGATATTGCTTCCATAATCGATCAAAGTTAGGTGTCTTGGCCTCCAAAACCGCATTTGCCGTCTTATCTTCGCGCCATCCCCAGCCATCCAGAACCATCAAAACCACAGGTTTCATCGCATAGTCCCCTTTCAACTGGGGTAAATCAAGACTGCTCCTTTTGCACAAGATAAAAGAGGGGTGCAAAGACTGCACCCCTCAATTGATCTAACAGTTACAACTCTCTAAATTTATCGAGCTGGAGCACATCCCTTTGGAAAAATATTGATTTCAACTTTGTTACCATTACCCACACCTCTATTGTCATTCCCCTCCTTTGTTTCTTTTGGCTCTGGGCTCTCTTTTGGTGCGGGCTCTTTTGGTTCAGTTGCCACCGCAAGCATTTGTGCGCCAATCACAATACCACCACCGCCAGCAGTGGATCCCCCCTCACCCACTGATGCTTTGCCAATCACAACTCCCCCATCACTAGCAGAATACTTCCATAATCCTGACATTAGACGACTATTCTCATATTTCTCTTCAAATTTAATAGGAAACGTTGGCCAATCTTCGTTGGGCTTGCATTCACAACTTTTTGCATCAATACGTGTTCCAGATGGACAAACCAAATCACATTCATTTCCGAAGCCGATTCCATGCTTATGACTGATATTCATTTTACCCCCTGTAGTATGTCCCAATGGGACAATTTGTTTATTGATAAATCACTTCTGATTGGTCTGCAGCTCAATCAGCAACCCAACATTAAGCAATTGCTGTGCCAACTATCGGATCAAAACCAAAACAAACAATAGTGTTGAATATTCAATAGATAAACAGATGAATCCGACGACAATTAATTTAGTTTGCACTGAGTGTTCAGACTTCCGGACAGAATTACAGAAAATGGAACACGCTTCTCCCTTGATAAACTAAAAAAATAGTCGCATAAGCGACCCATGATCTTCAAAAAACATCGCCCACCTGCTGGCGCAATACCTGGAACACTTGCCATATCTGAAATTGCTCAACCGACACGTATCCATATCATGCAATTTAATGATGCAAGCCTCATCGAACAAGAGGTAACCGTCAGCGACGTTCCCAAATTCCTGTCGGACAAAACCATTACATGGATTGACGTACACGGATTAAAGGATGAGTCCGTGTTAAGACAATTGGCTGATCAGTTTTCAATTCACCCGCTTGCCTTAGAAGACGTCGTCCATACACCACAGCGCCCCAAAACTGAAACTTACGACAATCACCTATTTGTTATCACCCGCATGATCTTCATGAACGGTGCCCCTACAGCTAGCACAGAACAACTCAGTGTCTTTATTGGCCAAAACTACGTTCTGAGCTTTCAAGGTCACTCTACAGGCACGCTAAATCCTGTCCGCGACCGCATTCAAACAGGCAAAGGCTCCATCCGCAAAGCGGGAGCAGATTATGTTGGATATGCCATATTAGATACGGTGATCGACAAGTACTACCCAGTCCTTGAACAATATGGCGAGCAACTCGAGTCCACAGAGCGTCAGACAATTGAAAACCCAACCAATAAAACATTGCAGCAAATTTATCGTATTAAACGCGAGTTACTCGACGTACGACGATCCGTCTGGCCTCAGCGCGATGTCATGAGCAGCCTCATTCGTGAAGAAACACCATTTATTAGCCGATCAGTTAAGGTCTACCTTCGTGACTGTTACGATCACATTATTCAGCTGATGGATGTCGTGGATACTTACCGTGAAATGTCCAGCAACCTGATGGACATTTACCTGACCACACTGTCCAACAAAACTAACGAAGTCATGAAGGTACTTACCATTATGGCCAGTATTTTTATTCCACTCACATTTATTGTGGGCATCTATGGAATGAATTTTGAGTATATGCCTGAGCTCACTTGGAAGTGGGGATACCCAGCAGTTTGGGCTGTAATGCTGACAGTAGCAGGGCTTTTACTACACAACTTTAAGCATCGGGGGTGGCTCGTGCGCGACTCAAAACCTCCCAAGTCTGGCCCATCAACTCGCTCAACCCAACGTGGGTTGCCGCCGAAATCTCAGTAACCACACATCCACGCTTTTGAAGCTCGGCGCGCACTGCGGGCGCCTTCTCTTGGACATCAGGCAGATCCATCTTGGTTAACACCACAATTTCAGGGCGTTTAGCAATTTCAGGACTATATTCAGCCAGCTCTTTGTGAATCATTTCATAGTTGTGAATGGGGTCTGGATTGGCTGGATCAACAATATCTAAAAGATGCAACAGCACGCGTGTACGCTCCACATGTTTTAAAAACTGGATTCCCAAACCATGTCCTTCGTGTGCACCTTCAATGAGACCCGGTATATCAGCAACCGTAAATGCCTGCCCCTCACCCAAACTCACAACACCTAACTGCGGTACAAGTGTTGTAAATGGATAATCCGCAATCTTGGGACGTGCGCGGGAGATCACACTAATCAGTGTCGACTTTCCGGCGTTAGGCAATCCAATCAATCCAACATCTGCTAGCAACTTAAGCTCCAAGCGAAGAATGCGATGTTCGCCTTCTGTCCCTTCTTCAAATTCACGGGGTGCTTGGTGTGTGGATGTAGCAAAGCAGGAGTTTCCACGCCCTCCCTTACCCCCCTTGGCTAAAACGTACTCTTGATTGGGTTGGTTTAAATCAACAATCAATTCGCCAGTTTCATCATCAAAAACCATGGTTCCCACCGGCAAACGTAAAACCACATCTTCACCATACGCACCAAATTGATTGGCACCGCGGCCATTCTCCCCGCGACCCGCACGATACTGCTTCTGGGATCGCATATCCATGAGCGTTCCCAAACCCGTGTCGGTGCGCGCAAGGATATTACCCCCATTACCCCCATTGCCACCATCAGGGCCGCCTCTCGGGATAAATTTTTCGCGACGGAAGCTGCAGGCTCCGTTGCCACCATCACCTGCCCAGACTTCGATTTTAGCTTCATCAATGAATTTCATAAGCACCAATAAAAAAGCCCCCGCGCTTGCGGGGGCTTTTGAGAATTTCTAGTTAAATTTACTGAGCAGCCGCTATAACAACCGCGTATGTGCGATTCTTGCGTTTTTTGTAGTTCACAATTCCAGGAACTTTAGCAAACAATGTGAAATCGCGACCCATACCCACGTTATCACCTGGGAAAATTTTGGTGCCACATTGGCGGAACAGGATGTCGCCACCCTTTACCACTTCACCACCAAAACACTTCATACCACGGCGTTGACCGTGACTGTCGCGTCCGTTTCGAGTTGAACCAGCTGCTTTCTTATGTGCCATGACGAACTCCGTTTACGTTAAGCTTTGATATCTTCCACTTTAAGTGAGGTGTAGGATTGACGATGCCCACGCTTCTTTTGGTACCCTTTGCGACGCTTCTTTTTGAAAACGATAATCTTAGCGGCGCGATCTTGCTCTGTGATGGTGCATATGACGCTAGCACCAGACAAAGTAGGCTTACCCACTTTGATGTCGCCTTCGCCGCCCACACACAGCACTTGATCGAGAGTGATTTTATCACCCACGTTGCCTTCGAGCTTTTCCACTTTTAGAATGGAACCCTTCTCAACATTGTATTGTTTGCCACCTGTGGCAATGACTGCGTACATAAAACCCTCTCATTTCGGTTAAATCTTGAAGAGCGGGGGCAATTAGTGAATTTCCTCATTGCTGTCAATGGATTATCGACCTCACAACCCCAACACCCCCGCACCCCAGGTGTCCCACACCGGAGGCGTATATCATTTTCCATTTAAAATCAATTAGTTATGGCTTTTCAAGGACCTCGTATTGCTCCAAATGATACTCTTGCTGCGCCTTCACCATAATGCGGCGTTTAAGCCCCTTTTCGAGCATCTCTAAAAAGGATCGTTCTTCGTCAATCATGAGGTTGGTAATTGTAGGGTGGGCAAACACATGGATATTACGTCCCTTAAAGTGACGCGCCTCACGTTGAATCTCTCGGAAAATTTCATACACCAACGTCTGAGGACTTTTCAGATAGCCCTTACCTTCACAGTATGGACATGGATCTGTAAGAATACGTTGAATTTCTTCGCGCGTGCGTTTGCGTGTCATTTCCACCAAACCCAACTCTGAAATTTTAGTGATGTTGGTTTTGGCGCGATCTGTTTTGAGGGCCTCTTTCAATGCATTATATACTTTGGTGCGATCACTTTGCCGCTCCATATCAATGAAATCCAAAATGATAATGCCACCAATGTTACGTAGACGTAGCTGATAAACAATTTCCTTAACGGCTTCGAGATTGGTCTTGAGGATCGTATCTTCGACGTTGCGCTTACCCACAAATCGACCCGTGTTAACGTCTACAGCTGTGAGCGCTTCGGTGCGTTCAATAATAATGTAACCACCGGATTTAAGCCATACTTTGCGACCCAAAGCACGTGTGACTTCCACTTCGATACCATACTTATCAAATAGCGGTTCAGCACTGTCATACAACTCCACCGACTGTTTCATTTCCGGCATGAAGGTATGCACAAAAGTTTGAATGCGTTCATGCTCTGGTTTGGAATCAATGACCAAGCGATCAATGTCTGCGGTGAATAGATCACGTACAACACGGAGTGTCACATCGAGTTCGGAATGTGCCATCATGGGCGATTTACCCTTAGATGCGCGCGATTCAATTTCAGTCCATGTCTTAGTTAGATATTGAATATCCGCGACCAGATCTTCTTCACTCACCCCTTCACTCGCAGTGCGTACAATAATGCCCGCGCCTTCGGGGCGATGCTTTATAATAATTTCCTTAAGGCGGCGACGCTCTTTGTCATCACCAATGCGACGGGAAACCCCAATGTGATTGATTGTGGGCATGAATACCAAGTAGCGGCCAGGCAAGGAGCAGTAAGACGTGAGACGCGCGCCTTTGGTGCCCATGGGTTCTTTGGTCACTTGAACGATGATTTCTTTGCCTTCTTTTAAGAGGTCTTGAATCTTGGTATTGCGTGGGACGGGGCGTTTGCGGCGGCGTTTTTTGCCCGCCTTTGGCGCCCCTTCATCGTCTTCTGCAGTTTCACTATCGGTATCCGCTTCTAAAGCCGCTTCACCGGTATCATCATCGCTATCACTATCGCTATCGGATAGCCCAGGGATCTTAAATTCGCCAGTGGCCACCAGCTCAGGTGGCAACGCATCAGAGGCATGGATAAAGGCTGTGCGATCCAATCCAATTTCCACGAAGGCTGCCTGCATACCCGGCAGCACACGCACCACTTTACCTTTATAGATGTTCCCCACAATGCCCGACTCGCTGGCGCGCTCAACATACAACTCCGTCACCGCGCCATTTTCAAGGCGTGCAATTCGGGTTTCACCGGGGGTTACGTTTACAACCAATTCATTCGTCATAGTAGGGGCTCGCGTCGCCCCCTCCACCGGCAAAGCCGTTGGAGCCTCCCCCTCACCGCCGCACGTGCGGCTAATGATATTAGTGTAGTTAGGGTGGGCAACTTAAGCAGAGCCTTTATAGAAGGGGGAAGCGAATGGCAACCAAAATGGCTTATCATCCCACCCGTTTAGCGAACCCATTCCCACGCAAGCGTGTCAACTGCCGTCAGTTGCAGCAGAGGTTTGCCACCACGGGCCACCTCAATCACGCCAGCGCCGACCTTGGTGTTGTGACACGTGCGCGTGTCACCCTGCGGCGTCGGGTAAATAACGGTAGCCATGTCCGCGTAACCCAATCGAAACTGGCCAGCGATGACCAAATCATGATGGGAAAACGTCCAGTTCCAGTGTGTGTCGGTCAATTCATGTTGGGTGCAATGCAGTGTCGAAATACCGTTGGCCAGATACTGAAATTGCTGACTCTGAAAGCAGAGCACTGTGCGATTGCCACTTGTCAGGATTTCAAATGCAGCAGTGTGGTCTTCTTGAAAACAATTACCATGTGCCCATGCCCATTCCCGAGAGGTACGCCACCCCCACAGATGACCTTGCTGTGCAGGCCAATGGGTCATTGGCCACTCTCCCCCATCAAACTGAATGTATCCACTTATTCGACCATTCCAATGGAGTGATTCATATTTGGTGGGGACAGGCAACGCGTACATCCATGACGGCATTAGACGCAGCGATTTTCCAGGATCGTCCCAGTGAAAATCAGTGTGCACTGTTTCAAGCACGCGCGGCTCGGTCCAAGATGGATCTGTCAGCACGGCCCAATGGCGAATCGATTTTCCAGTGCGCTGCTCGCGCAGCCAAAACGCGCGTTTGGTAATTGGATCGTTGGCTTTGATATAAGTTGCATCGAAGTGTGAAAAAATCCCCATGCGGAGTCTTTACTGTGGCGGCAAAATCTTTGCAACGAGATCGTACGTGTGGGCCTCGGTGATTTCCACATTGGCAAACATCCCAGGCTTAAGCTCAACACCGGAATCATCGTTAATGTAGGTCACACCGTCGATTTCGGGCCCCTGCGATTCAATACGCGCCTGCCAGAGAAGGTCTGTCTCTTCTGAAGGCCCTTCGATCAATGCGCGGTAAGTCTTGCCCACTTTTTCGGCGTTCTTGCGTGCCGCAACTTTGGACTGGGCTGCCATAATGGCTGCGTGGCGTTCTTGCTTCACATCATCAGGAACTTGGCCTTCCATTTTTGCGGCTTCTGTTCCGTCTTCTACTGAATAGGCAAAACAACCCACATGATCAAAGTGCCCTTCTTCTACAAACTTGAGCAATTTCATAAACTGCGCATCGGTTTCGCCTGGGAAACCGGCAATTAATGTGGTGCGTAGTGTGATGTCCGGAACTGCAGTGCGCAATTTTTCAATCACTCGCGGAATGTGGCGCACTGTTGCGGCACGACGCATGGATTTCAAAACATCTTCATCGACATGCTGGATGGGCATGTCGACATATTTGCAGAGTGCAGGATGTGTGCGGTAGAGCTCCACTAATTCATCGGTGAACGTATGTGGGAATGTATAGAACAAGCGCACCCATTTATCGCCATCCAAGTCTGCCATGGCTTTCATGAGTGAAGCCAGATTCAGTGCTGGTTGCAGGTCAGTGCCATATGCAGTGGAGTCTTGCGCAATCAAATTGATTTCCTTGGTGCCCATGCCAATGTAGCGCTTGGCCTCTTCCAAAATGGAATCGAGAGGTCGCGACCGATGAGGACCACGCAACTGCGGAATGATGCAAAATGCACACTTGTGGTGGCAGCCTTCTGAAATTTTCAAATAGACACTATGCGTTGCCGTAGTGAGAACACGCGGCGTGTGGTCATCGTACAAATACGTGGGCGTTTGCGAAATGAGCTCACCCTTCACATTTTTGGTTTGCATAACACCGCTGGTCATTTTGAGCAGTTCGACAATTTTGGGGAATTCACCCGTGCCCACCCACAAGTCCACTTCTGGAATTTCAACCGCCAATTCTTCACGGTACCGCTGCGATAAACAACCTGCGACAACCAACTTTTCGCACGCACCTGCTTCTTTGTATTGCGCCATTTCCAAAATGGAATCGACAGATTCTTGTTTGGCCGAATCAATGAACGCGCAGGTGTTGACGACCAAGACATTGGCGGTTTCGGGATCTTTGACAATCCGATACCCCGCCTTTTGCATGAGGCCCATCATCACTTCGCTGTCTACTTGGTTGCGTGCACAACCTAGGCTTACAAATCCGACGGTTTTCATGTCGCCTCAGTTTCCACAGCACTTTTTAAATTTCTTACCACTACCACAGCTGCATGGATCGTTTCGCCCTGGTGTTGGCGTCTCTTTACGCACTGTCACTCCAGGAGTTTTGCCTTCAACAAAGTACCAATTATCACCACGACGGCGGAAAAAGCCGATTTCATGATGTTCGTGATCTTCACCTTCAACGCGAAAGCGCGCAATAAACTCCACTTTGCCTTGGCTATCTGCAACGCCGCCCTTTTCAGTTTTCACGACTTCTAGGCCCAACCATTTGGATGACTTGGCCCACTCACGCGCCGAATCAGCATCGAAGGGTTCCTTATTATTGGGATCATTGGTACGCGCCACGAAATCAATATCACACTGCGTGTATGCAGTGTAACGTGCGCGCATCAATGCTTCAGCGGTTGGAGGATTTGCCGTACCCTTCAAATATCGTCCACAACAGTCATCTAATTTTTGTGCAGACCCACATGCGCAATTTGCCATAAATGCTCCCTTTATCTATAGAAGTTGTTATCGGTTGATCCCAAAAAAAGTTGCGTCTTACCAATCAATTGCCTGCAAACTGGTGTTGGGGACAATTTGACTCACCAGTCGCAGTAACGCATTATGCTTATTTTCCTGAAATTCTTTCTTGGAGATATAAGCCTTCACACGTCCAAGATTTGTATTCTTGATAAACTCCACTTCAGCAAGTCGAACATATCGAAGTGAAACATCCACCACACCTCGAGTTCCAAAATCACCATACAGATCAACACCTTGAAACTTATACACCTTCAAATTTCCATCACGCGATTCCTTCATTTTGAATGAAAATTGCGGCTCAAACACCAACTCTTTGGCATATTGGCAATAGCCATCATCCCAACTCTTAAAGCCTTTGCCTTGATTGAGTGGAAACTGCACCGCCTTATCAAACGACACTGTGTATTGGGGAATGGAGTCCGTTGAAACAAGATAAATTTTGGTAATATGTGCTGGGAATGCAGGATCCTGAAACACCTTTGCGGTAACCAAAATCTTACGTGCACTTGTGACATCAAACTGAACACCCATACCAATATCGGCCAAACTATTCTCGGCAATCACATTCAACAACCGATAAAACTGCTGCAATTTGGAATTCACGTGAGATGTATCAAATATTTGCTGCAACACTGGACGTAATGTTTCCGCCTTAAGCATTTTGATTCTTGATGATGTTGTGAGGGCATTAAGATCTTGAATCAGTTGATCAATATTCACTGGCGCAGGCGTTGTAACTGCTTGTGTTGGTTTGATATTACACTCCGGTGGCGGAAGCATGTCTTTACCTACAGCCGACACTGCCCATAACATAACCAGTCCAACCCACCTCTTTTTCACCATCACTTTTGACCTCCAAAACCCATAACCCATTAATTTTAAAAAGAAAGAACCCTAGGCGAAATGTACCGGGTACACAAAGTTAGTAAATGTAGCAGCGTACAATCCATTCCATAAACAAGTTGGAGAGTGCATGAAATAAGATGGGAGCAATGAGGCCATCAGTGCGTTCGCGCAAATAACCAAAGACAAGCGATGGAAAGAAAATAGCAAAATGCCACCATTGAAATTGAATCAAACTATGAGCCGCTGCAAAGATAATACACGTTAGTATCCAACCCCACCCCAATCGTGCACCAAAAATTGACCACCGTGGCTTAAAGATCTGTTGGAACCGCGTTTGCATATATCCCCGAAAAAATGTTTCTTCCGGTAATGCGACCACGATCAATTGTGTCAGAATCAGATTCCAAGATGGCAACATCGCAAATTTGAATGGATTGCCACCCCAGTAGAGCTGCGCCCAGAGATGTACCAAAAATGTATAAGGCACAAATATAATAATTGCCCACAGCAAAAAGAACCCCAGTGATCGCAAAACATGTAGGGGTGAGGTTTCAATAAAGACAAGCTGGTTGCGGTGCTTGCGCGTTATCGCCAAGGGGACATAAAGCAATACTGCTGCAAAAATAAGACTACGGTATTGAAATAAAATGGAAAACGACTGAAGCCGCTCAATCATGTGGCCAAATGCCACAACAACTGCTGTGACCAAAAGAACTTGTATCATGCGACTGGATACCGTTTTTGACACCAGCGATACACCAACACGCCCGCCACAAAGAAACCAATCATTACGACTTGACCTGTGGAGACCAAGCCGTTGAAATACATGCCACGATCTTCATCACCCCGCAAAAACTCAATAAGAAAACGTGATAAACCATAATACATCAAAAATATGGCCACCATCTGTCCATGAAATGTTTGATAGCGGTGGCGCCACTGCATGAAGAAGAACAAGACAATTGCACTAATTTGAAAATAGATTTGTGAGGCATGAAGCGGAATATTGGGATAAAAATGATATGCTGTTGAATTGGGATCCGTAAACGTCAGGTGTATAAAAAAGTCCGTCGGCCGGCCATAGCAACAACCCGCCAGTAGACATCCCAAACGAACAAAGAAGAGAATAAATGGCACGACTCTCGCCATGATATCCAAGTATGGCAACATCGGCTGTTTGCGCCACTTGAAGTAGAGAATCCAACCTCCAATGGTCGCAATAAATGCCCCTAGGGAAACAAAACCACCCTGCCAGAAGTAAAACACACGCACAAACAACGATGGATCCCAGGGCCAAATGCCATAGTAATCAGGCGCTTCAACCAAGACGTGAAAAATGCGCGCACCCAACATTGATGCAACCACGGCAATAATGGCCATGTCCAAAACAACCACTTCAGAACGACCATCTTGTCGCGCAAATCGAACAGCAAAATAAGTGGCTACCAATGTCGCCACCATAATCATAAAGAAGAATGCGGGAACACCCGCAATACCGAGCGACGAAAACCAGCCTTTAAACAATATCGGCATCATGCGTTGTTCCTCCCCTCAAAAAATATCATATGAATAACAATTAAGACCATTGCAATTGTGATCGCACTATCTGCCACATTAAATGATGGCCACTCCCATTTAAATCCAATGTGCCAACCCAAGACATTCCAATTAGCAACCGCATCACGCCAATGAAAAGACAAGAAATCCACAACATTCCCAAAGCGAATGCGGTCAACTAAGTTACCCACTAAGCCACCAAACACCAAAGCAATGACCCAGGACATCAGTGTAACATAATTGGGAAGTTTGCGTAAAATACTGATGAGTACTACCACCGCTATCAGGGCAACGACATAAAAGAAGGGTTCGCGCAATGGGCTGTCTGAATTGGCAAACATCCCAAAAGCAGCGCCCGTATTGCGAATGTGAACAATATCAAAGAATCCTGGAATCACAGGTACGGTGCTATACAGCGGCACATACGTTAGAATGAGCCACTTGGTAAGTTGATCCAACGCAATAATGACAGCACTGACAATGATAACCAATTTGTATTTGGATGGCATGATACTTATTCCCCCAAGGTGATTGCAGCGCCCTGAAGGGCCTCGCAATGACAGCCTTACCCCACAACCTCGATACAACGCGTACATAATGTAGGTGCGTTGCCATGCTGCCCCACACCGGATGCACGCCGCCAACACCGCTCGCACTTTTCGCGGTCAGAACGCGTCACCGCAATTTGGATACTGGGATTGCGCGTAAATGCCCCCACATATTTTCCCTCAGCAGGACCAAATTCAACTTCAGATACCAACAACAAATCAGCCAGTTCATCTCCAAAGCGCTCTAAGAATCCCTTAAGATCACCATCTGCAGAGACTGTAATTTTAGCATCCAATGAATTACCAATTTCTTTGTCCTTACGCGCAGGTTCAATCACGGCAGTCACGTCCGATCGAAACTCACGCAACCGTTCCCAACGCTCAATTTCAGTAGGATTAATATCACCCAAAGTTGTTTCAGTTGTTGGCATTGGTGCCAGGAATACAGATTCCTGGCGGCCTGTGTAAGTCGGCGAAAATTGCCAAATTTCTTCTGCTGTAAAAGAAAGAATCGGCGCAATCAAACGTGCGACAGTCTCTAAAATAATCCACATGGCGGACTGCGCTGAACGCCGAAGTTCGCCACACTTCTTTTCACAGTATAAACGGTCTTTTAAAACATCTAAATAGAACGCACTCATGTCCACTGTGCAGAATTGATTGAGGGCATGATACACCGCATGAAATTCAAAATTCTGATAGGCCGCCTGGCAACGCCACACCAATTGACGCAACAGGTGCAATGCATAACGATCCAAAAGCTGCATTTTTTCTGGGGGAATAAAATCACCTTTGGGATCAAAATCATTTAAGTTCCCCAAAATGAACCGTGCCGTATTGCGAATTTTGCGGTAGCCTTCGATAACGCGACTCAAAATTTCAGACGAAAAGCGTGTATCATTGCGATAGTCTTCAGCCGACACCCACAAGCGCAGCACCTCTGCACCGTTTTTGGCAATCACTTCTTCCGGTGGGATAAAATTTTTGGCCGATTTGGAATATTTGCGACCTTCTGCATCCATTACAAACCCATGTGTCAGCACAGCTTTGTAAGGCGCGTGTCCGCGGGTCGCCATCGCTGTAAGCAGTGACGTATGAAACCAGCCACGATGCTGATCGCTACCTTCCAGATACAAGTCCACAGGCAATTGAATGCCCTTCTTCTCAATGACTGCCGCATAGGACACACCGGAATCAAACCACACATCCAAGATATTCCACTCTTTGACAAAATGATCAGCAGTATTACAAGTGGGGCATACAAAACCTTCTGGCATTAACGATTCAAGTTCATCGCTGTACCATGCATCAGCACCCTTCTCATCAAAGACGCTTGCCACATGACGAATAAACTCGGGCGTGGTGTGCACTTGATTACACTGTGTGCAGGTCACCGCCACAATGGGAACACCCCAAGAACGCTGACGCGACAAACACCAATCCGGACGATTTTGTAGCATCCCAAAAATGCGCTCACGTCCCCACGATGGAATCCATTGAACACGATCCACTTCTTCCAAGACGCGCGAACGGAAATTGTCCTTTTCCATGCTTAAAAACCACTGCTCGGTTGCACGATAGATCACTGGTTTTTTGCATCGCCAACAATGGGGATAGGAATGTGAAATTTTGGATTCAAAAATTAAAGCACCCAAATCTTTTAATTTATCGATAACTAGAGGATTGGCTTTGGTAGTTGTCACTCCCACCAACCAATCGCAGTTCACATCTTGCGTAAACTTACCATAATGATCCAAAGGCGCAAAGGCATCCAAACCGTACTTCTGACCCACAATGAAGTCTTCCTGACCGTGCCCAGGTGCAGTATGGACGCAGCCAGTACCTGCATCGATTGTCACATGATCACCCATCACAATAAGCGAATCACGATCAATAAATGGATGACGTGCTGTCTTCCTATCCAACAATTTGGGGTCCACAGAACCGACTACTTTGGCGTTTTCCAAACCAGTGGCTTCAAGCATGGGACGCACAAGGCCTTCTGCCACCACCCACAATTCCTGATCTACTTGCACAGCAACGTAGTGAAAATGCGGATTCAACGCGATGCCCAAATTGGCAGGCAGAGTCCATGGAGTTGTTGTCCAGATCACCATGTACATTGGCAAGTTGGGTAAATTGTTTTCTTTGGCGACTTGCTCGTCACCATTCAAACGAAATTTGACATAGATTGAAGGTGAGCTGTGATCTGCATACTCTACTTCAGCTTCTGCCAATGCCGTTGCACAAGACATACACCAATAAATAGGCTTGCGCCCCCGATACACCATTCCCTTTTCAACACAGTTGGCAAATTCACGCGCAATTTGCCCTTCGTATGAGAAGTCCATTGTTCGGTAAGGATTGTCCCAATCTGCAAATGCACCCAAACGCTTAAACTGTTCACGTTGACGGTCAATCACACCCGCTGCATAGTCCCGGCACTTTTGACGAATTTCTAGCGCAGTCATTTCTTTCTTTTTGCCACCCAATTCCTTTTCAACTTGCAACTCAATGGGCAAACCGTGGCAATCCCAACCAGGAGTTAATGGCGTCGCAAACCCCGACATTGCCTTGAACTTAATCGTAATATCTTTGAGCACTTTGTTCATGATGTGACCGATGTGAATATCCCCATTGGCGTACGGGGGACCATCGTGCAAAATGAAAGGCGGCGCTGATTTACGCTCACTCAATAATTTATTATAGATGTCCATCGATTCCCAGCGCGCAAGAAATTCTGGCTCACGCCGCGCCAGGTCTGCCTTCATCGGGAATTCCGTTTGGGGCAGCAGAAGTGTATCTTTGTAGTCTGTCATTCGTGATAATCCTCAACCCCCAGGTTGGTTACATCCGGCGTATCAGATCTTAGATAATTACCGATTTTCTTAAACACATCTTCTTCCTGATAGCCGCTTGATTTTACTTCGTGAACAATTGTACGTACATGCGATGTAATCACCACACGCGTTTTGCCTCCTTCAGGCATAACATTCAATACCAATTGGTAGTAACCAGCAAAGTTCCCGAAATCACGCGTATCAGGATCCGTACGATCAAATGGATTAATATAATGGGAGTTGGGAGTTGTTGGCACCCACGATGTCGAAATCAATCCATTCACCAAATCTTCATGCCCAACAGGATAATCATCTGCAGCTAACGCCCAGCGAATGGCATAGTACACTTGGTTAGGCGTTGCTGAGAATGTCTTCTCATATGATTTAGTTGTTTGGTCTTTACCCTGGATCAAGGGCTTTGCACAGGCAGATAACAAGACCAATGCCACCAACATACCAAAACCGCATTTATTTTGCATAACGCCTCCGCCACAAATATAGTCCCAATCCCATTGATGCCATAATCAATGCGATTCCTTGAGACGTTGATACGTAAGGATCAATCCAATACCCACGATCGGTATCACCACGAATGTATTCCAGAGTGAAGCGCAACACTGCATAAATCATCAGATACAACAAGATGATCTGGCCTGAAAATTTTTGGCGCCGCCCCATCCATGCCAGAAACAGAAAAATACACACTTCGCCCAGAGATTCCATAATTTGCGTGGGATACAATGCGATTCCTACAGGGGCCAGTGACCCCACACCATCCGGAAATGTGATGCCATACCATGCATCCAATGGTGCGGGACGACCATGGCAACAACCCGCCATCAGGCACCCAAGACGTCCAAAAGCATGTCCCAAGGAAACGCCTGGCGCAACAATATCAGCACAAGTCCAGAATGATAATTTATAACGCCAGACATAGAATGCAACGGCCATAATACCACCAACAACACCGCCATAGAATGTAATGCCACCTTGCCAAATTTTAAAGATATCCAGCGGTGCATGAATAAACATGCCTGGATCCACCACCAAAATGTAATGAAGACGGGAAACAACAAGGCCCGTAAGGATCATGTAAAATACCATGTCCATGATACGGTTGGGATTTTCACCGCGACGCTTGGCATCAAAACCACACCACCACATACCTGCCAAGAACCCCGCGGCTGCCATAACGCCGTACGTATGAATTGTAATTCCCCCGAATACTGGAATTGTAAATAAAACCGGATGCATAAGTGCTGCGTCTATAAGGGAGGAAGTACTAGAAGTAAATGAAAAATCGGCTAGAAATTACTCACTTACTGGATGATTGCGCCCACGACACCGCCAAGTGCACAACCAGCAGCTGCAACAAGTAGGAACGGGCCTGTGGATGAAAAAACAATCCCACCAGCAAGAGCGCCTGCAACGCCACCAATGGCAGGTGCTTCTATAGGATATTCAGAATAATTGAGAAATTCAGAACGCTTTTGGCGGGACAGCGCAACAAGCGGAATATTCCCTTTTAGCACTTCAGCTTTGAACAAATTGTATTGATAGTCTGAAACATGACCTAAGAAATGATCTGATCCACTATCGCAGTCATCCCCGATAACAACTTTTGCACGATGTTCGTCACGAACGGTTAAACAAACGGGGACATCCAAAAGGCGACTAAAATAGCCTCTGTTCTGTAAAGCATCTTCAAATGCATTATATGTGTGATGGTTACGCACATATGTTAAACCAACATCTGTAGTTAGTGCACTCATTGAAGCCTCCGTATTAAATAATGCGGGGGCCTCTAACGGAGCCATCATAATGAATCAAGACTTTTTGAGAGGTGTTTTGACCTGCTGCAGCAATGGGCATTCTTAGCGGGTACGAATCAAAACGGCCTGTAAATTGGCGCTACTGCTACCTGTAATGGTCAGCGGATCAGACTGCGCTGAAAGACTGTAGTATGCGGTACCTGTTGGAGCCAAAGTTACACCACTACTACCACTAAAACTGCTCACGGAGGGACCATCCAAAACTGTACCGCGTCCATCATCTGCAATACACTGCAGACAAACACCATCCCATTGGCTAGTCGTTGAATTATAGGTGCGATCTTTGAACACATAGCGCGAATCGCTAATGATGCCGGCATTGGTCATTCCAACCGCCACTGCCCATCTCATAAAGAACTCTTCAAATTGGTCAAAACTAGAATCCGTTCCTGCAAACGCATTTTCAATATTATCCACTTCCGTTTTATCGGTGCCCACAAGACGTGCTAAAAACGCATTACCATCACTACTTTGTTCATATAAAAATCGGATGAACAAGAATGAAGCACCACGTTGCTTCAGATTGGCCGAGCTTCCAGAAACTAATGATGTTGTTGCGGTGGCATTCAAGAACAGATCCACACGGGATGGATTTTCCTGACAATAGCCCGTCACGCATTCCATGTTATGAGACAGTGCTTCATTCAACCATGTCCGCTCTGGACTACCACCGCGCAGTAACACGTGTTGGTTGTAGCTAATGGCATGCTGAATTTCATGAGGCAACACAGCGTTGAGCAAATTGTTTAAGGCAAATGACTTACTAATTGCTGAACCATATTCGCCACTAGGATCTGGCACTAAAGCGAAAACAATTTCCTGCTCATTGCTCACAGGGTTACTACCAGTACGGGGATACAAATCTGCTGCGTAGAAGAATCCTGTGACAATACCACCACCTTGGCCACCCAAGCGATTTACACGGTCGGTCAATAAAAATGTAAGGCGTCCATCGCCATTAATGTCAGATGCATCGCCTAATACAGCAACATCAATAGCAGCAGAACTTTCAGATATGGTACAAAGGTCTTGTAACTCTTGGGCTGTGAAAATATCACCATCATTATTGTCCAATGCCACAACCAAATGGTCTGTCACACATACAACAGTTGCTGTAATGTCAGCATATGAGGTTGTTGATGTAAGAGAAGCTAAAACACGAAAGCTTTCCTGATCGCCAACTGTGGTTACAGATGACAATGTCTTGGCCACAGACTTGCCAACCCCACGACTGCCACCTTCAACAGGAACTTCATTTATAGCCAGATCTTCCTCATTGAAGCGTAAAAATGTATCAAAAGCATCGCCCACATCCGTACTTATTTCATTCGTAGAGATGTCTAATGCCTTTGCCATTGAATCAAAATCCTCGACAGAAACATCACCCAACGTCACTGAACTGGATCCGCCGCTGGTATTGGTTGATTGAACTACCAGTTCGTATTGGGAAGACGATGATGCATCAGTAAAATCGATTGTTGCATTTCCTTCGCTGAAAGTGACGGGATAAATGTCACCTACATTCAACTCAGACACTTTCGTTGTACTCGAGACAGTCCCGTTCTGGATTGTTGTGGACTCAGAACTGGTACTCGCCGCATCGCCACCACTCGAGGAACCGCAAGCAGTCAGGGCTATTGCCACCAAACCTGTCATTCCCAAGGTCCGGATGGTTTTACTTAATTTGGCAAATCCCAGTACCATAGCTCCCCCTTCTGGGGACTATGGAAAAGCAACGGTTGTGCCAGCCAAAGAATTACTCGTTTTTGGAATTTTCAATTTCAAATACAGTGACTTAAGATCACATATTTACCACACATTAGCGCCAGACCTTTGTCAGTTACGTGGGCTTCCACCCACTTTCGGGATGGAAGTCACGTAACCCTTTGATTTTTATAATTATGCTACTGAAAGGCGGCACACCCACCGTGTCAAAAACCACCTACTTAACACGCACTACCACGGCACCAAAATTACCCGTACCTCTGCTATATAAGCTAATTTCAGAAGGAGCGCTTGTGACGCGATAGAATTGAGAACCGCCTGGCATAACATTCGACGATGTATAGCCACGATATGTGGCAGGAACGATACCGGTTATCTGAGTACCACGTCCATCATCCGCATCTCCGAGCAGTGTCACACCTTCCCAGTTATTGGTTTCTGAATTACGGGTACGATCTTGGTAGCTGAAGCGTGGATCCTTACTCAGCCCCTGACTTCCCAGAGCCAGCGTGGCCACCCAGCGAAGATAAAACTCACCGAATTGATCAAAACTCGCATCCTTACTATCAAAAGCTGACTCAATATTACCGGCACCCTTTTGATCAGTATTCAGCAGACGTGTTACAAAACTTGTGCTTCCACTCTGCTCCATAAGATAGCGCAGGAAAAGATAACTCGCACCACGCGTACCCAGATTTGGGGATCCACCAGAAAAGAGACCATAGTTTGCAGGGTGCGCCAGGAATGTTTCATATCGCGCATAATTCTCGCGACCTTCACCAAAGAGATCTTCGCTCAGGTGAGAGAGTCCTTCGTTAAACACAGGCTCTTCAGGTGAGCCACCATGAATCAGCACATGTTGGTTATAACTAATCGCATGTTGAAATTCATGAATCAGAACAGATGGCAGTAGGTTTTCCATGGCAAAGTCTCTTGGAACGGTTTGACCATAAACAGCTGAACCATCTGGAACCAGGGTATAAATAATCTCCATACCGGGGTCATAGAGATTGGCAGCATAGAAGAAGCCTGTGATGAGGCCACCGAGAGCGGCACCCATTTTGTTAATTTGTGGGGTCATCAGCACATTCAGGTGACCATTACCATCCACATCGGATTCACTTCCAAAGATAGCGCGTTCTTGTGGCACACGACGATCAAAGGTGTCACACAGTAACTGAACATCACTGTCTGGAAGGTCCGAGGCCGTCTTAGAAGCCACTTCGTTATCCACATAGAAGATTACATTCTGTCCAATGCACTTCGCAGTCGCTGTAACAGTTGTTGTACCAGTATTTCCCAGACTGGAAAGCACGTTGAACCGGGCTTGATCCCCAACCTGTGGTACAGCTGAAGATGCCGACGCTGCAGCAACCGATTTAGAAGCACTCACAACTGAATCATCATGATCTTCGGAAGCCGTGATCTCTTCTTGAAAACGCAGCTCCTCATGAAAACGAGCAGCCACATCTGAAAGTGCAATCTCATTCTCATGATCAGCAACTTCTTCATCCACATTCGCTGACACGCTCTTTGCCAGAACTTCACTTTCGCTACTCGCCAGTTGCATATTACTACTGGAGCCACTGGTATTCAGATTGGACACCGCCAGAATATATTCTGCCCCTTCTGGCACATCCGACATATCCAGTGTCATGGGCTGACTACCTGCAAATGCCACTTGGTACACATCACCAACCCCAAGCTCCTTTACTGAATTGACAGTGTTACTCACAGAAACAGGATCGGTTGCTGCTGTGTTGGTGGCGCTTAGTGAATTGCTAGGGGAATTGTCATTCATGGAACCACAAGCTGATATGAAAATTACCCATGCAACCGCAAATAGCTGTTTATATGGTATTTTTTGTTGTGGTTTCATTTGACTCTCCCTTGTTACTGGGAGAGATTGCAACAGGCGGGCCAAACTGAAACCACAGGCAAATTTTATTAAATTACATTATTTTACATATACTTATACAAAATTCTCCATTCAATAACCTCAAATCATCTTGGTAATATTTTAGCATAGAAACACAAAACACTCTCATTTTGAGAATGACAATGTAACCTATTGAAAAACATAGGTCAATTTTTTGACACTTATATGATGTAAAAGTGAAAGCTTACCCGGAACTATTCGCGGGGTACGATATGAATGGTATACTTCTTAGAAGAACTTTGAAAAATAGCTTCGCGAAACGTCTCTAAATTCACACTATCTGGGAACATCAGATCAATGGTTGTGGATTCCGCGATGCGCACCATCAAAGGATATTCAATCATTTGGCGTAACCGTTGCGGTAGCTTTGCCCACACCTTGGGATTTTCATCACGCATCATCAGAATAGCACGATGACGTCCTTTATTACTATCGACCACCCACCACTTGTCCGCCAATGGATCCATTTGCAGATATTCTAGAGAGTTATTGGTAATTGCGACCGTTAGGATTTTGTAGCCCGGAATAATGTTATCGAGTCGTGAGTCGTATGCCACTTCAAATCCCATATTGAGCGATGGGGAGCTCGTACCTGAGGGAACAAATATGTCGGGATATTGCTTATTCCCTGCAGCCTTGAATCCAGGGCCAGCGCCACCACTTGTTGCACATGCTGAAAGACACATTGATAAGGTCACTACTATTATAGGGAGACGTTTCAGTCGCATGACTACGTCTTAACCTAAATGAATTTTCGACGCAACATCAGCGTTTCGCAATTTCTTCGGCGAAGTGGCAGGCAACGACGTTGCCTGGGGTGAGCGTCCGCAGTTTGGGGTCTTCCGTTTCACAGCGTGCTTGCTTGTATGGGCAACGCGGATGAAATGGGCAGCCGCGTGGGGGCGTGACCGCCGAAGGCACGTCACCTGCCAATGGCACCATCGCCTTCTTACGACGTGGGTCTGCCACAGGAACCGCCTCGAGTAATGCCATCGTATATGGATGACGGGGTGTCAGAATTTGCGATGCGGGCAACTCTTCCATAATTTGACCCAAGTACATCACCAAGATGCGATTGGCCATGTTGGCCACTACCTTCATGTCGTGGGTAATCATGAGAATGGTCATGCCAAACTTCTTTTGAATATCTTGCATAAGCGCAATGATTTCAGCCTGGATGGTAACATCGAGCGCCGAGAGCGGTTCATCTGCCACAATCAGCTTGGGCTTTAACGCCACTGCACGCGCAATTCCAATACGCTGACGCTGACCACCTGAAAATTCATGTGGATATTTGAGCATGCTGGATTCGGGGAGATTCACCAACTGCAATAGTTCAGCAACCAATTCACGGCGTGATTTGCGACGCTTAATACCATGGATGATAAAGGGCTCACCCAAAATTTGCTCTACCGTCATGCGAGGATTGAGTGATGCAAACGGATCTTGGAAAATGATCTGAACGTCACGGCGAAATTCATGCAGGGCCTTGGCCGGCTTTTGACTGATATCCACATCATTATATAGGATCCTACCACTATCTGGTTTAAGCAAGCGGACAATCATCCGCCCCAAGGTGGTTTTACCACAACCACTTTCGCCAATGATACCAACCGTTTCACCTTCGGCCACATCAAACGACACGCCGCGCACCGCGTGCACAAATCGCCGCTTCTCACCCAATTTACTGCGACGGATGGGGAAAGATTTGTACAGATCACTAATGGTTAGTAACTTACTCATAGCTTCGGCACCGATTCAATTAACTTGCGTGTGTACGCCTCGCGTGGATGGAAGAAAATTTCTTCCGGATTCCCCGATTCCACCAACTTGCCTTTACACATCACTGCAATATGGTCCGCAATTTGCGCCACAACTCCCAAGTCATGGGTAATGAATAGCATGGCCATGCCCATTTCTTGTTGCAGCTCATGCAACAATCCCAAGATCTGTGCTTGAATGGTGACATCTAAGGCCGTTGTGGGTTCATCAGCAATCAGAAGACGCGGCTTGCACGCGAGGGCCATGGCAATCATAACGCGTTGACGTTGACCACCCGACAACTCGTGTGAAAAACCGTCCATACGCTCTTCTGGCGACGGAATACCCACCATGCGCAGCAACTCCACACTCTTTTTATGGATATCATTGTCAGAGAGCTTGGTATGCGTTTGAAAGACCTCTGAGATTTGCCGACCAATCGTCATCACCGGGTTTAACGCTGTCATGGGCTCCTGAAAGATCATGGCAATCTGGCTACCGCGTATACGCCGCAGGTCTGGTACTGGCAATTTAAGCAAATCTGTCTTCTGATCATTTTCCTCGCACCATAGAATTTCTCCGTTCGCAAAGCGTGCGGGGGGTTGCGGGAGCAGGCGCAGCACAGACATGGCCATCACACTCTTGCCAGAGCCAGATTCACCCACGAGCCCCATCACTTCACCGGCATTGATTGAAAGGCTCACATCATCCACAGCCTTAACCGTACCGGCAGAGGTTTCAAAGTAGGTACAAAGATTTTTGATCTCAAGTAATGACATTATACCTTCAATCGCGGGTCGATGGCATCACGCAGGCCTTCACCCACAATATTATAAACCGTGATTGTAATAAAGATTGCCGCACCCGGCACCAAGGTCAACCACCACGCAATATCCATAAATTCCTGCGACTGGGACAAGATACTCCCCCAACTGGGAATGTGTGGCGGCACGCCGAATCCTAAAAAGCTCAACCCTGATTCAATAAGAATCGCAGCAGCCACACCAAATGTCGCCGAAACCAATACCGGTGCTAATGCATTGGGCAGCATATGGCGGAAGATAACGCGGCTATCACTGGCACCCAACGCAATCGCTGCTTGCACAAAGTCCTGATTCTTGAGTTTCAGGAATTCACCACGCACCAAACGCGCAATGCCCGTCCAACTGGTGAGTCCAATAATGATCATGATGTTGTAGATGCTGGGTCCCAAAAATGCGAGCAGCGTTAGAATTAGAAAGAATGTGGGAAAGCAGATCATGATTTCGATCGCACGTGAGACCACTTGATCCACCCATCCGCCGTAATACCCTGCAAGCGCGCCCAGTAAAATACCAATCGCTACATAAATACCGACTGCCACCACACCCACCGCCAATGAAATGCGTGATCCAAACACCATACGCGCGGCCACATCGCGCCCCTGCTCATCAGTGCCCAACCAGTGATGGCGATTTGGCGGCATGAGCGATTCATCGAGATTATATTGTGTAGGCGTATAGGGAATGGGTGCCTTGAGACAATAACTGCCGCTTGCATTGCACCATAGCGGCTTGTTGGTTGCAATCCACGGTGCCCCCAACGCCATCACAATTAAAAAAGCAATAAACACCAAGCCCCATGTGGCCAAATGATTGCGCCGATATTGTCGCCAGACCATCTTCCAATAGCTTGGTGATTTTTTAATCGTCGCCATATCGTATCCTTGGATCTACAACTGCATAAAGAAGATCCGATAATAAAATGCTTAACAATGTTAGAACCGCCTCGATCGCAGTCAGAGCCATAATCGTGGGATAGTCGCGCTGCAGAATGGATTGAAATCCCAGTCGCCCCATACCCGGAATTGAAAAGATCTGTTCAATAATGACACTGCCACCGAGTAGTGCAGGCAACAGACTACCCATAAGCGACACCAATGGTACCAATGAATTGCGAAACCCGTGACGCATGATCACCGCCCATTCACTTAATCCTTTGGCGCGGGCTGTGCGCATAAAATCTTGATGTATCACTTCCAACATATTGCTGCGTGCAAAGCGCGCCAGAAATGCAAAGCCGCCATAGGTTAGACATACAATGGGTAACACCAAGTGCCATGCAACATTACTCACATACTCATACCATGGCAGCGATTCCGCCCCAAACGAGGAAATACCCATAATGGGAAATAAATTTAAATAATCGCCGCCCGCAAAGTACGTCATGAGAAGTGCTGCCACCCAAAACGATGGTAATGAGTATAAAATAAAGAGCAGCAATGCGCTGCCATAGTCCCACCAACTTTGAGGTTTAAGCGCCGTAAAAATTCCAACTGGAATCGAGATGACATAAATGATGATGATCGTCAGAACATTGAGCAAAATCGTAATTGGAAAAGCTTCTTTGATTTTTTCGATGACAGGACGATGGTCGGCATATGATTCCCCGAAATCTAGCGTTACCAAACGCTTCATCCACTTGCCATATTGCACATACAGCGGTTGATCTAATCCATAGAGTTTGCGTGTCTCTTCTACGATTTGAGCTGCCATTTGGGCATCCACTTTACCCATTCCCTGCATCTGCACGCGCATCAGCGCTGGATCGCCAGGTGCGAGCTTAATGATGAAAAATGTGAGCACTGTAATCCCAAAAAATGTGGGGATCATCAGCAGTAATCGTTTTGCAACATATCCAAGCATGACTACTCCATATATCGCAGTACCGGTTTAAATCCCCATTCGGTAATATCAAATCCCATCGGATAAGCTGTTACATCGGTAAATCGTCGATCCACCGCTGCCAACGCAGGTGGCAGATAAACAAATGTATAGGGCTCTTCTTCGTGCAGTAACGCATGCAACATATAATGTAGCTCTTTGCGCTTATTGGGATCAATTGTCGCACGAATTTGTTCCATGAGGCGATCTGCCTCTTTATTGGAAAATGAAATATTATTGGATCCGCCATCGATTTGAGACGAGTGAAAGAGTTGGTAGTGATCTGATTCTGGAAATCCACCGGACCATCCCAAAAATGTCGCATCAAAGTCTTTTGCAAGAATCATTTTAATCAGGGCCGAAAATTCCAGGGGGCGTGGCGTCATATCAATACCAATCTGACTCAAGTCCTCGCGCAAAATTGTGCCCACGCGGTCTCCTGTGGGGCTGCCCGATCCATAAACCAGCTCGAATCGGAATGGGACACCATCTTTATCACGAATCCCATCGCCATCGTGATCAATCCAACCCGCAGCATCCAGCAATTGCACCGCGCGCTTGGAATCATATGGCCATGGCTGAATAGATCGGTCATAACTCACCCCGAAATAATACCCTGGCCCTGAAACCAGCATGGCCTGTCCATACTGCAACTTATCTACAATCTTTTGTCGATCCAACATCATGGTCATGGCTTGGCGCACACGACGATCTGCAAAAAATGGCTTCTTTTCATTCCATCCGATATAGGCCAGTCCTGGTGGGAAAAACTTATACTTTTTGAATCGCTCTTTAAATTTTGCACTTTCTGTCTGTCGCACCCATTGCACTGATCGCAAATTATCTGAATAATCCATTCCACCCTTCTTCAGATATTGGAATGATGTATTGGAGTCTGGAATAATCACATACTGAATACCCTTGAGCCTGGGCAGATGCTCATGATTCCAATATTGATCATTGCGTCGCAAATTGACATACCGCCCACGTTCCCAGCCTGCCAATACAAAAGGCCCGCTGCCAATTGGGGAAAAGTTTGCGGGATGGGTATTAAAATCATGGCCATCCCCAAAAACATGTTTGGGAATGATGGTTAGATAACCTGCCATTTCAAACGCTCTAAAGTTGAGTCTCTTGAACACAAATCGAACAGTATAGTCGTCAATTTTTTCAACATGATCCAAATCTTTGTAACCCGAACGTTGAGCGGCAGCATCCACCTTGGGATTCATCATCGTTTCAACGGAAAAGAGAACATCATCCGCCGTTAAAGGTTTGCCGTCACTCCAGGTCACATCGTGACGCATGTGAAAGGTATAACTTAATCCATCGGGCGATACTTCCCATGATGTGGCGATCCAAGGCTTTGGCGCCAGAGTGGTGTTATCTGCCACAAGAAGTGATTCATAAATATAGGCATAAACCTGAGAAGCATAGGCTGATGTATTAGTGTAGGGATTTAAATGGGCAGGATCATCCATGAGATTGCGCACCAAAATTCCGGGATCGCGCTCAATACGCGAGATGCAGGATACAAAGGCAAGCGCCAGTAATGCGACAATAGTACGCTTCTTCAAAAGTGAGCTCCCCCTCAGCTACTTAATGACATTAGTGCACATTCACAACTTTAGTACCTTCCGGATACTCTGGCGCCAACGCACCCCACGCCACAACAGGATTCCATTCTACATTTTCAAACCACATCTCAACTACTTTATGAGGATGCATGAATTCAATTGTCATATGATGTGGGAACATTCCCAAGTTGGTTGCTCGATAATCATCAAATTGCACCTGATAAAGCACCTTTTTATGTAGGTCATTTTTATACCGAATCATTTCCTGAGGCAAATTGATACCAGGTGTCAATGACATCACGGCATCACCATCGGGACTGGTCGCCATGCCATCGGGATCCACAAACCACTCTTCATAGTCTTCACTAAACTGACGCGGTGGCAAGCCTTGCAATAACGCAAAGAATTCAGACAAAGTCCAAGGTAGCCTTGTTAGGCGTGCAATAGATTCATCCGTAGAGTCAGTTTCATACACTCGCCCCTGTTGAGGCAACCACAACTCTAGAGCGTCCAGTTTTAAATTCAGACTGACCAAAATTTCACCCACAGGATCCATTAAGTCTAATCGCATCAAATCAATTGGCTGCGCAAGAACAACACCATCAGAAGTTGTTTTTCCCGGCAAAAAAGGTGCAGCAATTTTAATTTGTGCCCGCATACTGCGACGCTGACGGGAATATTGATCAACGGTTTTCATGGCCACCTTTAATACACGCTCACTGGATACAGGCTCCCAGTCAACGTGATGTGACCCTGTGGTCGCACATGCCGCCAAACACGTGACCAGAACAACAATCGCACTACTTCTTTTCAAGTGCATCGAGCGCCTCCACCATGGCATTCACATTTGCATCATCAGATGGCTTGCCTTGGGCAAGTAAAATTGCCTGACGGTACTGTTCAATTGCCTCTTGATTGCGTTCCATTGCCACATACAGCATAGCCAAGTGACGGTGCACAACGGCCTCGTTGGGAATACGGCGCACAGCCTGCTCCAAAAGTGTTTGTGCCTTGCCATATTCATTCTTTTTAAAATAGAGCCACCCCAAACTATCTAAAATAAATCCATCGCCAGGCTGCAATTCGGCGGCATGCAATAATAAAACTTCGGCTTCGTCTAGATGCTTCCCTTCTTCTGTCCAGATGTAACCAATATAATTCATGGCGCTTACATTGTTGGGTTCCAGTATCAGCACCTTTTGCATCAGCTTCACTGCTTTTGAGGTGTCCTTCATGCGGTCGGTCAGTACGGCGAGGGTATATAAAATCGAGGCATTATCAGGGAGCGCTTTAACACCCTTTTGTAAAGTAGAACGAGCCGCAGGTAGATTATCTACTTCCTCATAGATTATCGCCAGAAGTGGATAGAACTCATCCACCTTAGGGGCATGCAAAATTCCGGATTGCAAAACTGCAATAGCTGCATTCAATTGCGACTGGCGGTAAAAATGAAGAGCACGTCGCAATACTGCATCCTTATAATAATTGGAGTCAGGGGTAATTTTCTGAAACTGGGCATCGGCCTTGTCAAACTCACCATTCTCTTCGTAAATAACACCCAAATAGTAATGCACCTTTGAAGAATTGGGTGTACGCTGCAACACCGCCTCAAGAATCTCAGCTGCTTTGCTATATTGCTTTTCCTGATAGTACAATGCACTCAAGCGTAACTGCATAGTAATATCATCCACACCATTAGTAGAGGCCTCGTTCAGAATCTCAATCGCTTGCCGGATTTGGTTGTGGTCAACGTAGAGCTGTGCCATTGATGTATAGACCGACACATTTCGAGGGTCTTGTTCCAGTATCTTACGGTACATTTGAATAGCCAACTGAGGGCGATTGAGCGGTCCACCATATGCCGCCCCCATATAATAGTAAGCCACCATGGCATCAGGATCGATATCCAATAACTTCTTCATGAGGGGGATGCTACGCGATGCCTTACCAGTATTCATATAAGCCAACCCTAAAAGTGAGTAGGCCTCACGATCGTCTGGCGTTGTGCGAATGACATCTTCTAACAAGGGAACCATTTGCGCAAATTTACTCTGCACCGACAACAACCGTGCCAATAACAGCTTGGCTTCGGTCAATTTAGGTGCCAACTCCAAGGCCTTCTTACAATCGTCTTCAGCAAGTTGTAATTGTTGGGCAGCTGCATACGACATGGCGCGATCATAATAAAGATATGCTGAATCGGGATTGTGCTGAATAGCCGCTGTTAGTTCTGGGATGGCTTTCTGTGGCTGCCCTTCGAGCGCCAAAATATCCCCTTTCATATAGGCATACAATGAATTGGACTGGGAAATATCTGAAGTAGAAAGCGTTTTAACGGGCATTCCAAAGATCGTGCGACTGGGTGTCGTGGCATGCGAATGTGCACACCCTCCACAAAATACAATAGCAGCAATGACTCCCAAAAGTCGCTTCATATGAGTGCGGTTTGTACAGAGTTCTACGAATGGAAGCAAGCGAAGTATTCCCGGTTTCCATCGGTGCCAGTGATGGGTGAATCGCACACACCAACAAGTGACCACCCTAAATCCGCGGCTACAGATAAAACACCATCAATGGCCTGTTTCTGGGCATCATCATCTTTCACAATGCCCCCTTTGCCAATTTTATCAGGGCCCACTTCAAACTGAGGTTTGATTAGTGCTAACACGGTGGCATGCGGTGCAACCCAGCGTACAAGTTCTGGCAAAACACGTGCGAGTGAAATGAAAGAACAATCAATCACAATAAGCAATGGGGCATTGGGAAAATGGCTGGGCTGCAATTCTTTTACATGGGTTTTTTCCATCACCACCACACGAGGATCTTCGCGTAGTTTCCAGGCCAATTGATTGGTCCCCACATCCACGGCATAGACCTTGGCAGCTCCACGCTGAAGCAAACAATCCGTAAACCCACCGGTCGATGACCCAATGTCCGCACAAATGGTATCTTTGGGATTAATCTTGAAGTGATCGAGTGCACCCGCCAGCTTTACACCACCGCGCCCGACATAAGGGTGGTCATGCCCTTTGACACGAATCACTGCATCTTCCGCAACTTTATGGCCAGATTTTGTAACCGGAACATCATTGACCAACACCAAGCCCGCCATAATCATGGATTGCGCACGTTCACGTGATGGTGCGAGCCCCTTTTCAACCAACAACTGATCAATGCGCTGTTTCATTGGCAGACATTTGTCATGGCCAGGCGGCCAGGTCCATCAAGTTCTGCTTTGGTGGGAGATAGTTGTTTTAGAAACATCTTGAGCACGCCATCCACAAGAGTATCGGTATAGCCGTCACCCCCATGACCATCATGTGACCGACAACCCGACACGTCTGATTCTGAAAAGTGATGTTTGCAATAAAAGATCTCACTTACAGCAATTTTCAAATTATCCTTCAACACAATTGCCAGCGCCAAAGCCACTTGCGCCTTCAACTGATCATTGCGTTCCGGTACCCACGGTGATTCCCAAAAGTACCAATCCGACACGCTAGCGGTCATTGCCCCCAAACTTTGCGTTTCGGCATCGTAAGTGAAACTGACTTTTCCATGATTAAAAAGCGGATGTTTGGCGCTGCTATCAAAGGCAACTGTCAATCGGCACTGGCTGAGCGCACAATCAATCGTGAGTGTTGTGGTGTCACCCACATAATGATCTTTGCTATCAACAATGGCGACAAGGTTAGACCCATCCCCGACAGACTCATAATCAACCGCATTACTCGCCACTTCAAAATGCCCGTGGCGATAAAAGTCTGCCGAGTTCGGCCTGGTTACGAGATTATATTGAGGTGCTATTTTGGACATATATATCCTTTGACCATATATCGGATCATGTCCCAATTTGTTGCGTTAAAAAATGTTATATTGGAGCAACATTTTTCCACGCCTGATGCAGGCTGGTAGCCCCTGCACGGGGACCTTGTTCATGGCCAAACACCCCACGGCCTGAAATAAATCCAAAATCGGGGGACCCCACTTTTTGGGCAACCATCGGGAGCGTTTCAGCGGTGTCACTCCCCCCTGGAATGGGTAGCGCTTGGGCAATATTTCCCATCGGTTCCCAACAGGCCCGCACGTTTGCCATCACTTCTTCGTCGCTGCACTGCATGCGCGGGCCAAACCCCGCAATACCAATCCAGTCGCAACCCGCCAGTCGCATGAGCTTGGTCCACACAACGGATGCCACCCCAAAATTGGACACGCGGCCGGAGACCGCAACACCGGCAAAATGACCCATCACTGGCACTTCGCTGATGCGGCGCAATTGGCGTGCGGCAGATATGCCAGTGCAAATCGGATTGATCATCACGGCATTCGCACCATTTTCAACAGCGGTCTTATATAAGGATGGCAGGTCGTAAACTTCATCACTAATGCAGGCCAGGTAACATTTAGGTGTGCCCGTTTCCTTTTCAGCGCGCCGGCGCGCAAGACCCGCTGCACGCGCACGATCCGCCAATGGGGACCAGGTCATATCACCCAGCATTTCATCATCTTTTGCGATGTCCAAGCCGCCCACCCAACTTTCATAGGCGAGTTCGGCAAACTGTTCAGGCGGCAGACCCAAATTGGGTTTCACCACACCAATAAAAAAGGGACGGCCTTCAATTTTGAAAATATCGCGCGAACCTTTGATGCCAAATTGCGGCCCTTCAAATTGTTTAAGATAAGCGTCAGGAAATTCAATATCCATGAGTTTGATAGCCTTGACCATCGGCGCATAGAACGCGCCTTCGCCGGCTACAGCTGCAATCAAGTTGGGGAGTTTCGCACCAAAATTTTCCCAAGGGTGAGCAATCGTGACGTCTACCACGCCGCTCTTTGCATTCAACGCCACCACCTTTGCAGCAAATTGAGGGCGCAAATCTTCGGTGGATCCTGGGCGATGCCACTGGGCGGTACTTTGTTCACTGCACAATGAAGCGGCAGCAAACTTAGGGTCGGCATCAGTTTCAAAGCGATAGCGCAGCATCACATAGCGCGACAAATCCAGTGTTGTGCGATCTGCAAAAAATCCGGGGATGTCCTGAGTTTCAATCATGATTTACGTTCCACAATATAATGTGCCAGTTCTGCTAAAATTGAGTGGCGAGGCTGAAACATCGCCAACGATTCAATCGCTTGCGCCATCAAGGCCTGCGCTTGGGCACGGGATTCTTCTTTCCCCAACAACGCCGGAAATGTGGATTTATGATTTTCCACATCGCTGCCCGCTGGCTTGCCCAATTCTTCGGTTGTTCCTTCAATGTCGAGCAAGTCATCGGCAATTTGGAACGCCAACCCCACACTGTCCCCATAGGTTTCCATGGCACCAATTTGCGCGGCAGTTGCACCTGCGAGCTTGGCCCCACTCACCACCGAATTGACCAACAGCGCACCCGTCTTTAACTCATGCAAGTGTTCGAGTTCATTCACCGTAATTTTTTTATTTTCAGATTCCAAATCAATCACCTGACCACCCACCATGCCCCGCGCACCTGTTGCAACAGCCATATCGCACAACACTTCAAGACGCCGCTCCACTGGAACAGCATTATGATGCGCGGCCATAATGCGAAACGCCTCTGCCAACAATCCGTCCCCTGCCAAAACCGCAATCGCTTCACCAAACACTTTGTGATTGGTGGGTTTGCCACGACGCAGATCATCGTCATCCATGCATGGCAAATCGTCATGAATCAGTGAAAACGTGTGAATCATTTCCATGGCGCACGCAAATGGCAACACGGATTTTGTCAGTTCTTCAGATGGCCCTGCTACCGCTTCGGCCGCTGCAAACATGAGCACCGGGCGAATACGCTTGCCACCCGCATCTAGACTATATTTCATGGCTTTGACAATTGTGGGCGGATAAACTGCGCTTTCGTTCAAGTAAGCATCCAGTGCGGCATCGACAATTTGTTTTTTCTCTGCGAGATAATTTTTAAGTGACATGATTTACTCTTCGACGTTGAAAGGTTCACGGCTCAGCTGTCCATCTTCCTTTTGAATCAATTTTTCAATTTTACCTTGAGCAGCTGTCAGTGCGGATTCACATTTTCGCGCCCACGCAACACCCTCTTCGTACATTTTGAGAGAATCATCTAATGTAAGCGTGCCTGATTCCAATTTTTTGACAGCGCCTTCTAATTGCTCGAGCGATTTTTCAAATGAAACGGTTTCTTCTGTTTTTTTGGCCGACATAATGACTACCCCCTCACCCTAACCCTCTCCCACTGGGAGAGGGGAATTAAATCACCTTTGTTTCAACATGCCCTTTTTCCAAGCGCACATCCAAGACATCGCCGGGCTTTAACTGCGCTGCATCGCGTACCGTGGCGCCATCTTTTTGAACAACGGCATAGCCTTTGGCCAACACCGCGAGCGGTGACAAATGTTGCAACTGCCCCGCCCACTGGGCGACTGCCTGACGGCGATCCCCTATGCCACGCCGCATGGCCATCTGCAAGCGCTCCCTTAAACTATCCACCCACTGCAATCCATCGGTAATCCGCTGCGTGGGAAACCGCAACCGCTGGCGCAAATGGTGCAGGCGTTCAGATGCACGCGTAATCGCACCGCGCAACCCTTGATCCAATCGGCGCTGGATATTCCCAATCCCCTGCAAGAGTTCTGCACGCACCGGTACCGCAATTTCGGCCGCTGCTGACGGCGTGGGCGCACGAACATCCGCCACAAAATCCGCAATCGTAAAATCAATTTCGTGTCCCACGGCGCTAATAATTGGTGTTGTCGCTGCAAAAATAGCACGTGCAACCACTTCTTCATTAAATGCCCATAAGTCTTCAATCGACCCGCCACCACGCCCCACAATCATGACATCCACATCACCGCGCGCATCTAGCAATTCAATCGCCCGCGCAATTTCAGCAGCAGAACCATCCCCTTGTACTTTTGCAGGCACCAGACAAATATCCACCGAGGGGAAACGACGCCGTAGCACCGTGCAAATATCGCGCACCGCAGCCCCCGTGGGCGACGTTACCACACCCACACGCCGTGGCATGTATGGAATTGGTTTCTTTTTGGATTTGTCAAAGAGTCCTTCGTCAGCAAGCTTCTTCTTAAGCTGTTCGAACGCGAGTTGTAACGCCCCAACCCCTTTGGGTTCACAGTAATCGATGATGATTTGATAACTGCCACGCGGCGGATAGACCGACAACTTGCCGTGGCAAATGAGTTCCATGCCCTGTTCGACTTTAAACTTCACAGCGCTATTCACACCACGGAACATGACTGCACTGAGTTGACTGTTGGCGTCCTTCAGAGAAAAATACCAATGCCCCGACGATGCCGGCCGCCAATTGGACACCTCGCCACAGACCCAGACGTCATCGAACGTGCCTTCCAGAATATTGCGAATCCCTGTGGTAATTTCGGTGACAGATAGAACACGCGGCCCTGCAGGCTTGGGGTCCTCAACCACTTCCGAATGCGCACTATCCTCTTCGGGCAGCGGCGTTTCGTTCATTAAATCAAACAGGTCCTGTTGACTCATATCGTTCTGTGAATAGTCTGAGGAGTATCGGGAGACAATCTTTATTTAGAGCGCGGTGCTTCGAGAACGGCACGGAGTTGCTTCATATCGGAACCCGCGACCTTGAGGCGCTTCACGTCGACTTCAACGTGACGACGGTTCATGCGGACACCATAGCGTGCAAAGATGTCTGCCACTTCTTCGTACCGCTCACCCACCGAATTGCGCACCGATTCAAACCCCAAGCGCGCCGCCTTCAGACGATTACTGAAGATCAGTGGATTCAAGTCGAAGAATGCCATGTCGGATGAGCTGGGTTCAATCAAGATGATATCGCCGTGAAAATGCGGATCATACGCATACTGCTCAATCATATGATGTAGACGGCTATGGAAAACCGTTCGGAAGATCTGACTTAAGATGGTAATGACACCGTTATCTGCCAAGCGGCGCCCCTCACTTACAAACTCATTTTTCTCACGCAAAAATTGCAGCATGACTTTATTGTCCACAGGTCTAAATGGATTGTAGCAAACAATCAATTCTGCACCGTGGGACACCGCCACATCAAAGTGCGCGGTTTCCAACACATTCCCATCCACATAATCCACGCCGTGAATACGTGCAGGCTTATAAAACCCGGGCATGGCGGTCGATGCCTGTACTGCTTCTGAAATACTCACATCACTTTTTTCATCGGGGCCAAAAATAACACGATCGGCACCATCCAATGTCATTGCACAAATGTAGAGCTTCTTCCCTGTCATCTCTTCCATTTTTTTAAAATTGTTCGACAGATGATTGCGTTCAATATTGTGACGCAAATACCGTTCAATACCTGAGTTGTCGAAGAACCCTGATGGCAACAAACTCAGCAAGCTCGGCATGGGTCGCGTCGCAATGGCACGCGTAACCGTGCGCATCATGGCATCCAAGTGCTCCGCATTGGGTTGCAGCGCCAAACGCCAGACCTCTGCCGCCAATTGAGGACCAAATTCGCCAAAACCAGACAAAACATCTTTAATCGCACGCGGCACAAACATGGCCTGTTCCACCAAAAAATTGATGGGACGCAGAATCATTTCTTTCCAGTTGGGCTGATAATAATGCCACGGAGCAAGCTGAGAATAATGTTTGGAACGACCATCCAAACTTTTAAGAACTTCAGAGGGCGTAATGCCGGCCGCAATGGGCGCCGCAATAAAACTGCCCGAACTAATCCCAACATAAATATCGAACTTGTTCACATTGAAATTGGAAAAATAATCATCCAATGCGCGCAAACCACCCGCCTTAAACGCAGCGCCAGTGACTGCGCCACCTGCCAAAATCAGTGCTTTTTTGGCATCACGTGGATTTTTGCGTTTATTTTTGCGAACAATCGTCAGTCCCATTCAAGCCCCCAATCGCGCAAGACGTGTCTTTATATCTTTCGCACCATTTTTGTCGAGCTTCAATGCCTTTTCATATTCTACAATCGCGGTGGCACGATCTCCTTGCCATTCCGCAATAACCCCCAACCAATAGTGAGAGGCCGACGACCAAATCTGGATGGGGTGACTGCGCAGATACATGTTCAACTGATCTTTTGCACGCACTGCAATATCATCTGGAATTTTTGCGCCCGCGAGTGGCACGCCCGATGCGTCTGATTTAACATATGGCATCAGACTACTCGTGGCCATCCAATACAAACTGCGTGTTAACTCTGGATCCTGCGCAAACAACTGTGCAAAAATGTCATAGCAATCTTGGTAGCGTTTTTGAAACCACGCAATTTCCCCCAATGCCTGCCGTGTCAGCACATTGCGTGGATATTTTGCCGTCAGCACATTTAACGTCGCAATTGCCTGATCGTACTGCTTCATTTCCATTTGCATATATGCCAAATTGGCACGCGCTAAATCCTGCACATATTTTCCGTCATGCATGACCTTTTCCACCTTGGCCATACCCGTTGCGCGCTGATCACTAAAGAATGGTAACCATCTAAATCGCTGTGTCACCACCGAGCGCCAAAATTCATACATACCAACACCCATTTCGGCATCAACAAAATTAGGGTTCAGCCACATGAGCCGTTTGTATGTACGCATCGATCGAATCGCACCACCCAAACCTTGTAACCACTTATCGCGACGTGCATCAAAGAATCCCTTCATGCCAAACCCAGAACCACAAACAAACATATCCCAATCCGTGGGACCGCTTGTTATAGGGGCTTGCGTCGCCCCCTCCACCGGCAAAGCCGGCGGAGCCTCCCCCTCACCGCCGCTGTGCGGCTGACGATTACCCCGCAGTCGCGCATCACACAACGCAGTCATTTTATTTTCAGCAGCGTCATATTGTTTGGTGAATCGAAAGTCGCGATTCTCAAACATGCGGGTCTGCCATAGGGCCATTTCACCAAATGCACCCGCAGGGGAATCTGGATAGTCTTGCAAGAGTTGCCGGAAGAGCGTTAGAGCTGCACCATAATCCCGCGCCATAATCAGATGTTCGCCCTGAACACTACGGGCAATCAGATCGGCGTTATCGGCCGCAACTACTTGATTTGAAAGGATAATTAGAAAGGCCCCCAAGGCCCCAGCCACACAAAATCGCATCTTACCATTTTACGTGTGAATACACCGACTTGCAACCCGCTTTATTGTGCCATCAAACGCGTTTCGGCGTTATCCAAAATCGGCAATAGAGGATCAAAAATGGGGTTGTGCAGTATATCAATTTCGACACGCAAGGCCGTAACCAACTCCTGGAGACATGGCCCTGCCCCAATGCTCTTCAGAATACCCTGTAGTAACTGAACAGGCGCTCGGCCGTCCATTACCATACCAATGACGGCGTCTTTCAATAAAGTTGCAACACGTACATCGGATGTTGAATACAAATCAGTCAGCGCAAGGATTGCCTCATGGTCCCCCTCGACCACCTTTGCAATCAGTTGTTTTGCAAAGTTCATTGATTCTGCAGGATGAAGCGTAATGTAGCGCATCAATGTTGCCACCTCGCTGGAAACAATGACTTCCACAGGACGCAGACCTTCAGGTGCTGTACTCATTTCGGCCAGACGGCCCAACATCACCACAATGGTTGATTGATGGTGTGGAGAATCTTTGTTTAATTCCTTTAAAACACTGAGTGCCGTTTGGGCCATTTGATCTGTACCCGATGCAACCTTGTATAAGGCGTCAATCGCCCCTGTTACCCCATACCGTGCAAATAATCCCAGTGACTGGATATCCCTTGCAATCGGTGTATGCGCACCTTTCAGAATGTCTCGTGCCAGAATAGCGCCACGCCCCGCTTTAATATCCATCACAGTTACATCATTTGCTACTGCAGGCTCTGCAACGGTCACAACACATTGCCTACGCTCCGGTTCCAAACGATACAACGCTTCTTTCGCTGGATCACCAGCAGTTTCCATAAGCGTTACAATGTCTCTATATAGAGAAGTACTACGGCTCTCATTAGCAATGCTCACAAGGTCATCCCATGGCACATGTAGCCAGAAATCGGGATCGCGTGTCATGGTCACAATCAATGCAGAGCGATACTGCGGCAGCCGATCCAAGAGCCGCGCCAATGCCCATGCAACTTGCGTATTTCCACTACGCGCCAAAGAAGAGAGCACATAGATCGCATCATCTGAGATTGTACCTGTGTCCACAACCGCCTTAATGAACATCCTCATGTCTACAACCAATGTCGCAGGTTTCAAAATCAACCATGTCCGCACAAATGGAATCAGCTCTGGTGAAGACCGACTCAAGAATACACCAACGCTTTCACGAGACATCGTGCCATCAATGGCTTGTTGAGCCATTTGTTCTGGGGTGAGTCGTATTTTGGGCACAACCACCTCTGGGAAAGTTCCAGATTCTACTGCGGCTGCCGCCGTAACACGCGCCTCTGCAGCAACATTCTGACGTTGAATTGCCGCCTCGCGCTCAACGGCAAACTCACGGCCATAACGCGCACCAATACCAATGAAGAAAGTGCCTGTCAGATATTGTGTAAACTCGCGCCAATTACGCGGAGGCGGCGCAAGCAAATCGTTGTCCCAACCTATCCATTGATTCACAACAACGTGCGGCAATCCACCTGTGACCGTGTTGATTCCCCCATAAACAATGTGGTTCACAATGGTGGGTACACGGGCAACACCATCCCAAACACCATAGTAATGACGAAACACCCCGGACCACGCGGCATTCTGACCCAGGTAATCATCAACACCCAAAATATATTTAAAAGTTAACTCTGGAAAAGCGAGGATCCCCGTCACAGAATCTACAAGGCCATCTGCACACTGCGCGGCGATCTCTTTGGGAGGAATCAAAAATCCGTTTCGAACTGGCGCTACCATACTTCCCTTTCATCCCCGTCTTTTGGTGATTAGCGGACTTTTTCATTTGCTGCAAGCACTTGCTGCAATGCCCATTCCGCATGTTCCCGAATCAGGGGTTCTGGGTCTTCGACAGCGTGTTGCAGCGCAGGTATCGCAGCAGGGTCCTTACTATTTCCCAACGCCACCGCCACATTGCGCAAAAACCGCGCGCGCTTAATACGCTTGATGGGGGAATTTTTGAAGCGGGCCCGAAACTCATCGTCGGACATATACATGAGTGGCATCAGCTCTGGATTCAAATTGCCTTTGCGGGGCTCAAACGCCGCTTCGGGTGTGGGCGTGGCAAAGCGATTCCACGGACAGACATCTTGGCAGATGTCACAGCCATAAATATGATTACCCATCAGCGGACGCATTTCGAGTGGGATGCTACCTTTGTGTTCAATGGTGAGATACGAAATACATTTGCGGGGATCGAGTTTGTACGGCGCCATGATTGCGCGCGTGGGGCAGGCATCAATGCAGCGCGTGCAGGTGCCGCAACTGCCCGTTGAAACGACTGCCTCTCTGGGTCCTGTCACCGAATCACCCCATTTGTCGGCATCGCCTTCGGTGTGCGCGGAGCTAGATATATCACGGGACTCGGCCTGCTGGCGAAAATGGGGTCCCCATTCGGTGCCACCCAAAGAGGCAGTCGTAATAATTTCTCCAATAAAAAACCACGAACCCCGTTTGGAATCGATCAAGTTGGTATGCTTGCCCTGCCACCCCAGCCCCGCACGCACCGCCCAGGGTTTTTCCATCACAGGTCCCGTGTCCACATAGGCCAAACATTCCGCATCGGGATTTTCAGCGACAATCCATTCAGCCAACTGTTTCAACTTAGGCAGAAACACGTCGTGATAGTCATCGCCCCAGGCATAACGGGAAATGCGTCCATTTCGGGCATTATTGGTTTGGGTGTGTAACGTGTAATAGTTCAGCGTACAGCTGATCAGGGTCTTGGCTCCTGCCAGCACTTTTCGAGGATCCGCACGACGCGCAGGGTCACGAGTCATCCACAGCATCTCGCCCTGTAGCCCTTCTGCCAACCAAGTATCCAGGTCCCGTGCCAGCTCTGGTGCGTCAAAGATCGGCGTTAGCGCAACCGACTGCAAACCCAATTCTGACGCCTTTTTTAGCAATTCTTTACTCATAGAGATTATTTATGCCAGTGCGTCATAAAACCCCAGAAAAAAATTGTGGGCCACTCAGGCTCATGCTACGGGAGCGCACCTTATGAAACTCTCTTTTATTTTAGTCACTTTTGTTTCGATCTTTACGATCGTCAATCCATTGGGTGCCATTCCAACCTTTTTGATGCATGCTAATGACTGGACACCCGAACAAATGCGCCGCAACGCCTTTCGCGCCACATCCACCATGGCCGCGGTTTTGATTTTCTTTGCCCTCACTGGCAATCTTCTGTTTGACCTTATGAACATTACGATGCCCGCCTTTAGAATCGCGGGTGGTATGATTCTATTTTCAGTGGCATTCAGTATGACACGCGGTGCCAACCAACGTCGCAAACTATTGAAGGAAGAAGTCGCAGACGCTGAGCAGCGTGAAGACATTGCAATCGTACCACTGGCCATTCCCTTATTGGCGGGCCCTGGCTCTATTGGCACTGTTATCTTGCTCATGAGTCAGCATCCTGGCTTTTTGACGGCAGGCACAGTTATATTCTGCATTCTACTGGTTGCAGGCGTCACATTCCTGATCTTCAGCAATGCGCGTTATCTTTTAAGAATTTTGGGTGCATCGGGTGTTCGTGTGATGACACGACTCTTTGGGTTGCTACTCGCAGCTATTTCGATTCAATTTATTATCAATGGTATCACGTCTGCACTCCCCGCAATTTCAAAGGGTATAGACTTATAATCACTTTGGCGCAGTTCTGCCAGGTTTGCCCTGGCGCTTCTTAAGTTCCGCCAGCACATCCTGCCACGGAACCTCTGCCGCTTCGAGCAACACAATTAAATGAAACATCAAATCTGCAGCTTCCGATGCAGTGCGTTCATGCCCTTCTTCAAGCACTGCACGCGCTACTTCTTCAGCTTCTTCCATGACTTTATCACCAATATGGGCCGCCCCCTGGTTAAATAATGTGGTGGTATAAGACCGTTCAGGCCGTTCCTTATTACGGATGCGCGCAATTTCTAAAACATGTGCCAGCACATGACAGTCTGCATCTTCGGCATCAGCAAAGCAGCTTGCAGTACCTTTGTGACACGTGTGACCGTGGGGATTAGCCAATACGAGTAACGCGTCATGGTCACAGTCTTCATGAATCGATACCAAATCCAGAAAGTGACCCGAGGTTTCGCCTTTGGTCCACAAGCGATTCTTGCTGCGACTAAAAAAAGTAACACACTTATCTCGAATCGTCTTTTGGTAAGCAGCTTCATCCATATACCCCAACATCAATACACGTCCTGTTTTGGCGTCTTGAACAATTGCCGGCACCAAACCCTTTGAGAAATCAACCGTCATAATCGCACCCCTACTCCTTCGCGCTTTAAATATTCTTTTGTTTGATGAATACTCAATGTACCAAAGTGAAATACGGATGCTGCAAGCACTGCATCTGCACCACCTTTCACAACCGCATCTCTAAAATGAGATAATTCACCTGCACCACCCGACGCAATCACGGGCACCGACACGGCATCGCTCATTTGCCGAAGCAAGGTGCAATCAAACCCACTCTTTTGTCCATCTTGGTCCATAGAAGTAAGCAGAATTTCCCCAGCACCCAATGCAACGGCCTCGCGTGCCCAAGTCATTACATCTTTTCCTGTGGCAGTACGACCCCCATGGGTGAACACTTCGTAATGATCGCCAACACGCTTGGCATCAATCGCCACCACAGCACATTGACTGCCGCATAACGATGCCACATCTGATATTAACTTTGGATTGGCAACAGCTGCTGTGTTCATACCCACCTTATCGGCACCCGCACGCAGAAGCGCACGCGCATCATCACGCGACCGCACGCCGCCACCGACAGTGAATGGGATTGCAATACTATCGGCCACACGCTCCACCATTTCAATGAGCGTTCCACGTCCTTCGTGTGATGCAGAGATATCCAGAAAAACCAATTCATCCGCACCTGCTTCACTATAGGCCCTGCCCAAACTGACGGGATCACCTGCATCGACCAAATTAACAAATGACACACCTTTGACCACGCGGCCATCTTTGACATCCAGACACGGAATGATGCGTTTGGTTAGCATGCCGTTTCTCCTGCGACCTTAAGACAGTCAGCCAACTGCAAACGCCCTTCGGCCAAGGCCTTGCCAACAATGACTGCTGTTGCACCCGACTGATGAAGTGAGCGAATATCATCCAGTGTGGTCACACCACCTGCGGCAACCGCTTTGAAATTTTTATTGGCCATATTGGCGATTGCATCACACTGAAAGGGGCTTACCGAAGTCAACGTGCCATCGCGTGCCACGTCGGTTAAAATGAGCCATGATATTTTTTCGCGCTGAAGCATTGGTACACAGCTTTCCAAACTGGCGTCTCCACCCGCCAACCAGCCGCGCGTTAGGACCTGTCCATGGCGATGATCCAATGAAACCATAATACGATCGGATCCAAAACTAGAAATAAGTGCGGTCAAAATCTCAGGCGTTTCAATTGCGGCCGTGCTCAAGATGACGCGTGCCACTCCGGCATCCAAATATGCAGCGGCCTGTTCCAGCGACCGAATACCACCACCCACCTGAACAGATACATCGGGGACCGTTGCCAACTGCAAAATAAGTGATTGGTTCACCGGTTGCCCCTGCTTGGCACCATCCAAGTCCACCACGTGCACCGTAGACACACCAGCGTCCTTATAGCGCCCCATCACCGTTTCCGGCGAATCACCATAGGTGGTCACTTGATCATACTGGCCTTGAGTCAGGCGCACGCACTGACCACCAATCACATCAATTGCGGGAAAAACTTCCATCACGACACCATCCTGGCAAAATTGGTTAGCACCTGCATCCCCACATCTCCAGATTTTTCAGGATGACATTGGATGCCCCAAAAATTATTTTTACGAATCACAACGGGTATTTGCGAATCATACATACATGAGGCCACCACATACGCAGCATCTGTATCGGCTGCATAGCTATGTGCAAAGTAAAAATATGAGGGATTGGGCACGTCTGCCAAAAGTGGCAGCGCCTTTTCTGTAAACTGCACAGAATTCCATCCCATGTGCGGCAATTTTAATGCTGTTGTAACGAGTCGCACCGTTCCCGGGAAAATACCCAACGTATCCACATGGCCCTCTTCTGAATGCGTAAGCATCAACTGCATCCCCAAACAGATTCCCAACGTGGGGGCGGTACAACGGGGCAATACCGACGCAATGCCGGTTTCCTGCAGATGGCGCATGGCCTCGGCTGCAGCACCAACACCAGGCAAAATGAGTGGCTGATCAATTTTAATATCATCGCCCGAGCGAACAATTTGAATATCAATATCCAGACGCTTCAGCGCAGATGCCACACTTCGCAAATTACCCGCACCGTAGTCCACCAATTGAATCCGGCTCATAAGACGCCCTTGGTGCTGGCCACTTTTTGAGGATTGCGCACATCCACTTCGCAGGCCATTCGCAACGCGCGACCAAATGCCTTGAAAATTGCCTCAACCGCATGATGGGTGTTTTTTGAATATTTTAAATCGATGTGAATGTTTGCCTTAAGCTGCATGGCAAGCGTGTAGAAAAAGTGTTCCACCATTTCAGTCGGCATGTCCCCCACATATTCCCTATCAAATTTGGCATTAAACACACAGTAGGGACGCCCACCCAAATCAATGGCCACCTGCGCTAACGATTCATCCATCGGGAGCAAAAAGCCAAAACGCATGACACCCTTCCGCTCGCCCAACGCCTTGGCAATGGCATCACCCAGAACAATTGCCACATCTTCAATGGTGTGATGTTCATCCACATGCAAATCACCTTTTGAAAACACCCAATGATCAATTGAGGCATGATGCAACATGGCAGTAAGCATGTGATTAAAAAAATCAATGCCGGTTTGAATCACACCCGCGCCATGCCCGTCCAAATTTAAACGCACTGTAATATCTGTCTCTTTGGTTTTACGTGACACATCTACCACGCGATCCGTCGAAGGTGATAAAACTCGGGCAACAACGTTGTCCCACGATTTTTCTTCAAGCAAATTGCGTGAAACCTGAATGGGGCGGGCTCCAAGTGCCAGCGCCAACTGTGTATCAGTTGCACGGTCGCCCACCACACAACACGATGGCCAATCAATTTTTGCGTTGTTCAAATAGCCTGTTAGTAATCCCAACTTGGGCTTACGGCACTCACAGGCATCCTTTGGAAAGTGAGGACACATCAATGTTTCCCGAATATGCACACCCGATTTTTCCAGATCCGCCATCATGCGCTTTTGAATATCATCATATGCACGCTGCGGATATCCATCTTTGCCAAGTCCATCTTGATTGGTGACCAAAACAATTTCATACCCCGCATCCATTAATTGTTTGAGACCAGCGCCCGCTCCCGAAAGCAACCGATACTTCTCAAGTGTATCAATCTGCTCATCGGCCGGTTCTTCAATGAGTGTTCCATCCCGATCTACGAATGCAATTTTCATATGCGCTCCATCCATTTTTTAATTTCTAAAACGAGACGTTGATTCTCTTCGGGTGTCCCCACTGTAATGCGCAACGTATCCGGAATGCGCGCACTTATATCACGCAGCACAATTCCAGACATGGTTTTAAGATGCGCGTACAGCTCTGACGCGTTGGGAATGGGAACCAGCAAAAAGTTGGCATCGCTGGGCATCGGATTCAACCCAATATCACGCAAAGCCGCATCTAACCACTTACGCCCGTCACAAATTTTAGCCACCAGCTGTCTCATTTTGCCTGCCTGGGCAACGCCCTGCGTGGCATAGACAATTGAAGGACTGGACAGGGGATACGGTTTTCGAATTGATTGTAGTAACCGGATCACCACAGGCGATGCCGCCACATAGCCCACGCGCAACCCCGCCAATCCCCACGCCTTGGCCAATGTACGCAACACTACCAAATTAGGCTGGCTCACGACATCCGTGCAAAGCGACTCCTTTTCACTAAAATCCACATAGGCTTCATCCACCACCACCATGCCATCAAAGCCACGACAGATTTCCAAAATAGTGTCGCGGGGAATGGAGTTACCGGTAGGATTATTGGGCGAGCATAAAAACAGAATTTTGCATGCAGGTGTTACGCGCGACAGCACCAGCTGTGCATCCACTAAAAACTGCGGACCTGCATCAATGGTCATCACATCGGCCGCATTAATTTCTGCCATCGTTCGGTATAACGAAAACGTGGGTTCCACCACCATCACCGTGTCCCCCGGCCCCGCCGTCAATCGAATCAACAGATCAATCGCTTCATTTGATCCACTGGTCGCCAAGACATTTTCCAACGGCAGATTCAGAAAGGCAGCAAGTGCATCCCGCAACATGCGACCATCTGGGTCTGGATAACGTCGCAAATCCACACCACCCACTGATGGCAAAACACTTTCAAACGCATTTTCATTGGCATCCAAAAAAAGACCTTCAGTCGCCAAATCGCGTGCAGTTGTGTACGGTTTCAATTTTGCAAAATGCGGTCGAATGTAACGTGGCAAATTCATTTTTTCCCCCGAATGAGAACCGCATTTTTATGAGCATCCAAACCTTCGGCATCTGCAAGCGTTGCCACAATCGGTGCCAGCCGCTTGAGCCCTGCGCGCGACACATCTTGCACCTGCATCCACTTGCCAAACGACTCAATTCCCAGCGGACCAAATGCCCGCGCCCCACCTGAAGTGGGCAAGGTGTGATTGGCGCCTGTGGCGTAATCCCCGAGTGGCTCGCTGCTCCATCGACCTAAAAATACTGATCCCGCATGACGAATGCGTTTGAGGCACGCACGTGGATTACGCGTCATCAGTTCCAAATGTTCAGGCGCATATGCATTAGCCATTTCCACCATTGACGCCTCATTGGGTGCTATGATCACTGCCGACTTTTTCAGAGCAGCCATCACAATATCGCAACGTGACAGGTGTTGGAGTTGTGTTTTAATTTCCGTCTGCACCGCCATTGCAAGCGCAGCATCTGTTGTCACCAGCACAGCCTGTGCATCAGGCGCATGTTCTAACTGCGACAACATATCTGCCGCCACATAAGACGCCTCTGCGGTGTGATCCGCCAAGACCATGACTTCTGATGGCCCCGCTGGCATATCGATGTCCACCACACCATAGACCTGACGTTTGGCCTCGGTTACCCAGCGATTCCCCGGGCCCACAATTTTATGAACAGAAATGACTGTTTCAGTGCCATATGCGAGTGCGGCAATCGCATGCGCCCCACCCATGGCATAGACCGTATCCACACCTGCAATCTCGCACGCCGCAGCAACTGCTGGCGCAATTTTCCCTGAAATGGGTGTGGCCACGACCACTTCGCGGCAGCCCGCCACCCGCGCCGGAATGGCGCCCATTAATAATGATGAAGGATAACTGGCACGACCACCTGGCACATAGACACCCACGCGATCAATCGCCCGAAACTCGCGCCAAACCTGCACCCCACTTTCAACAGTGCACACGCGCTCTCGTTTCAAACAGTGGCTGTGGAACTTTTGAATATTGCGCGCCGCTCGCGTAAGCGCAGAACGCAACTTGGGACTACAGCGTGCCGCCTGACGGCGGATATCTGCCGCACTATATATAATAGAGGGACGTGCCACCTGATCAAGCTTGTGGATACAGTCTTTGAGCGCCTTGTCCCCACCACGGCGCACACGCGAGACAATACGCGCCACCTGCTCTGGCAACTGACGTTCGTCATCACTGCTGCGCTTGAGCCACGCCATCACATCTTCAATTTCAGCGGTTTTAAGATCAAATTGTTTCATACGATCATCTTCTCAATGTTCATGACCAAAATATCGGTTGCGCCAAACGATTTGAGTTTCTCCATCTTCTCCCAAAATTCATCTTCAGCGACTACAGCATGCACGGCCACCAAGCCAGTGTCTGCCAACGGCACGATGGTTGGGCTTTTGGATCCCCCCATAATGTCGCGGATTTTTTCGGTGGCAGATTGTGGTGCGTTGAGCATGACATATTTTTTGGAACGCGCATTGATTACACCATCCAAGCGCATGACCAAATCGCGAATGCGCGCCCCCGTGTCTGCAGCCTTGCAGCGTTCCGGATTAGCAATCAGCGCTGCTTCGGATTCCATAACCGTTGCAATGGGTACAAGATTGTGGGTGGTGAGCGTGGTGCCAGTGCTCACCAAATCACAAATGGCATCGGCCACATTCAAGCTGGGCGTAATTTCAACCGAACCGGAAATTGGCACCAGTTCTGCCTTAACGCCCTCTTTCTTTAAATAAGATGACAAGATCGTGGGATACGTCGTGGCAATCCGCATACCGTTTAACTCTTTCACGGTCTTGATTTTGCCCGACTGCGGCACCGCAATCTGCAACCGACACAAACCAAATCCCAATGGACGCAGGCGATCCACCTTTGCCGCACGTTCATTCACGACATTATCACCGACAATACCCAAATCCACGATGCCATCCTGCACATATTCCGGAATATCATCATCGCGCAAAAACAGAATATCCACATCGTGATTGCGACACGGTGCAATCAACAAACGTTTATAGGTATCGAAGCGCAGGCCCATCTGACGAAGCAAGTCGACACTCCATTCGGACAAGCGCCCTTCTTTTTGAATTGCGATACGAAGTTTCATGCGGTTTTCCCTTTCACACGTTGAGTGCGGGCCAATGCCATGCGATAGCCCCCTTTTCCAAAGCGCAACCACTGGGCCACGCGTGTTATTGTCGCAGTTGAAACGCCAGTGGCTTGGTTGATTGAGCGGTACGATTCGCCTTTGGACAGGCGCCGCACGACTTCCCAACGCTCTGCCATCGCGGCCAATTCTGTGCGCGTGCATAGATCTTCAAAAAACATGGCACACTCTTCTGCCGTTTTTAAAGACGCAACAACGCGATACAATCGCTTCAAATCGGCCTCTAAGTCTATGTTTGCGGCGGATGCCCCACCTTTTGACTGTTTTAACATGGTAGCACACTAAAACACCATTTTTACGACCCGGTCAAGTGTTTTTCCAGAGGGCGTTTTGCTTTTGACAAACAGTGCCAAATCCCTTTAGAATACGCCAACTTTTAACCATTCCTTAAAGAAAGAAGCATTCATGGGGGCATCCAAATCTACATCTGCAACAATTCGCCAACGCCGGCTCAAAGAACTCTATGGCGTCCTCTTTTCTGCATTGGGCGTCTTCTTTGCACTCTGTCTCATCTCTTATGACCCCGCAGATCCCGCACTGTCCGCTGTTTCAAACGTCCAAAATGTCAGCAACCTGGCGGGACGCGTTGGTGCTTACACTGCAGACATTCTCTTTTTAACCTTTGGCGTTGGCAGCTATTTCCTCTGCGGCGTTTTCTTTCTGGTTGCGGTCATGCAGTTCATGGGCCGCTCTATTTCCATGCAATGGAAAGAATTGCTAGCCTGTGCAGGCATCGTCATTTCAGCCGCCATGCTCATGCACTTGCGCTTTGACACCATTCACATTGCAGGTACCGCCATTGAATCCGGTGGATTCCTGGGCTCTTTTTTCTCCGAAGTACTCCGGCACTACTTGAACACTGCTGGGGCCTACATTGTGTCTGCAACACTCCTGATGGGATGCTTACTGTTTGCTACAAAGCTCTCACTGGTGACTGTATTCAAAGCAATCTGGGCCGCCATGCTGTGGACCTGGGAAGGTCTCTCACAAAATGCCGTCATCTATTTAGAACGCAGCAAAAAGTGGCTGCCCAAACTGGGTCGCCTTATCATGAGCCTCTTTGGCAAGCTGGAAACATTGGCTCAATACCGTCCTGCACAATCATCCAACTCAAAAGTGGTGTCCATCAAGAGCAAGGTCAAAGTTAATCGTCCGAAGCCCATGGTGGAAGAAGCGCCTGCACCCGCTCGCAAAATTATCAAAGCCGCTGAGGCTGAAAAATTATTGGCGGGCGCCAGTGCCAGCGCTGCACCAGCTGCCCCTATATCCAAAACAGATACCGCTACTGCGGGTGGCCCCAAAATCTTTGAACGCGTCGATATTAAAGAGAAGCGATCTGCCAACGAAGAACAGCTGGAACTCAATCGCATGCACAGCAACTACGAGTTCCCATCATTGGCATACTTGGATTCACCGGAACAAAAAACCACCGAGGTGGACGAAGAACAACTGCGCCAACAGGCCGAAATTCTTGAGCGCAAATTGCAGGACTATAATGTGGATGGCCGCGTCACCGAAATTCACCCAGGCCCTGTCGTTACCATGTATGAATACGAGCCTGCACCTGGCGTGAAGGTCAACAAGATCGTCAATTTGTCCGACGACTTGAGTGTTTCCATGGGCGGTCGCTCCACCCGTATTGTGCCCCATCTGCCCGGCAAAGCAGCCATTGGTATTGAAATCCCCAACATGATTCGCGAAACCGTGTGGCTGAAGGAAATTATTGGCGACAGCAAGTTCCGCAAGGCACAAACCAAATTGCCATTGGCCATTGGTAAAAACATTGAAGGCCATCCGGTTGTTGCCGACTTAACCAAGATGCCCCACTTGTTGGTGGCCGGTGCCACCGGTGCTGGTAAATCCGTGGCCATCAACAGCATGATCTGCAGTATTTTGTACAAGGCCACACCAGCCGAAGTACGCATGATCTTGGTGGATCCCAAAATGTTGGAACTCTCCATTTACGAAGGTATTCCCCACTTGCTGTTGCCCGTTGTCACCAAACCCAAAAAGGCCACACTCGCACTCAATTGGGCCGTTCGTGAAATGGAACGCCGCTATCGTCACCTGTCCGCTGCGGGCGTGCGCAACATTATTGGCTACAACGAAAAGATCGAAAAGAAGCAGTTGGATACAGTGTCACCGGAAGAAGCTGAAAAAATCACCATAGCCAATCCCGAAGCCGTGGCCCACACCGGAAAATTACCTTACATTGTCATCATCATCGATGAAATGGCGGACCTGATGATGGTGGCATCACGCGATATTGAAGAGTCGGTCACACGACTTGCGCAGATGGCACGTGCTGCGGGTATTCACTTGATTCTGGCCACACAGCGGCCATCCGTGGACGTGATCACCGGTATCATCAAAGCCAACTTCCCAGCGCGTATTTCATTTAAGGTGAGCTCCAAACATGACTCGCGCACCATTATTGATACCGTTGGTTCTGAACACCTGTTGGGCAATGGTGACATGCTCTTTTTACCGCCATCCGCCAGCGGTCTTGTGCGTATTCACGGCGCGTTCATTTCCGAAGATGAAATCCATCGCATCGTGGGTCACTTAAAAGAACAAGGCAAACCCATCTATGACGAAAGCATTTTGGCAGCCAATCCCGCCGGAGAAGGTGCTGCGGAAGATAGCGAACAAGATGAAATGTATGATCAGGCTGTTGCTCTTGTTGCAGAAAGCCAACAGGCATCCATTTCAATGGTGCAGCGCCGCCTGCGCATTGGCTATAACCGTGCCGCCCGCATGATTGAACGCATGGAGGCTGAAGGTATTATTGGCCCCCAAGTCGGCAGCAAACCCCGCGAGGTCTTGGTCTCTCATCATGAAGCTGAAAATTCTTAGTCTATCGCTCCTGGTATCAGTCACATGTCACGCCATGTCGCTCGATGATGCAATCGACATTGTGCAGAATAAATATCGCTCGCTCAACACACTCTCGGCAACATTCACACAGAGCACACGCCTTAAACTGTTGAATAAAAATGTCACGTCAACGGGGACACTCGAACTTAAAAAACCTGGCAAGATGCGCATTGCGTACGACGACGCCCATGGCAAAATTTATATCAGCGATGGCAAAATATTGTGGGTTGCTGACAAGGCCACTCACCAGGCAGACAAATACAAGATCGGTGCCAGCGAAGTTCCCAAAGAAGCGCTTACATTTTTGAATGGCTTTGGCGACATTCGTGAAACCTTTGGCGTGGCCACGTGGTCAGCGGACAAAATCAAAACCAAAGGCATTATGTTGCAACTGGTTCCCCAAAAGGAAACGTCATACACAGCACTCGATGCCACGTTTAGCGCAGATGGCATTCTTACACAGCTCACCATCTATAACCGATCCGGAAACACCTCCCATTATCGCTTCAGTCAAATCACTGAGAACATGCCCCTGTCAGACAATCTATTTCGTCTGACGCAGTAAAATATTATTTATTTTCATATAGTTATACATTAGCAACTTTTTGGGCTCCCTGCCGATACATAGAGCCTAGCGACCATACAGGAGTAATACTGCAATGTCAGATTTGAATATTCGCAATTGTGTCGGACCCTGCATGCCATTGGACGACACATTGGCACGTCTTCAATTTCAAGCCTCAGTTGATTTGGGCAATGAGTCCAACGTCACCACTGTTGATAGACACTGGGCATCACTCACCGCACCAATCAATCAGTTGGATGACGGAGACCTCTTTTTTGCACTCGCCCATCCTTCATTTTATGGAGATACCCCTGAAGTAAGTCAAAAGCTGCAACACCAATTGGGTTATAACCGCTTCGACAGAATTCAATTTAAAACCTTCCCCCTTTCCAACACCGCACAATTGGCCATGGTGGTAATTGAACCAGAAAAAATCGACCCCAGCGCACCACCGATTATTTTTGGAACCGGATTCGCGCATCCCAGCGCACTATACGTGCGTAGTATGGAAAAATTGGCCAAAGAAATGCAGTGCAAGGTTATTTTATTTGATCAACCCGGAAACGGTGGCAGCCAAAGCGCATCTACCGTTAACCAAGTCGATTTTTATAACGCCTTGAAGGAAGCCATTCGTATCAATGTACCAGAAGATGGCCGCTACTATGTGGCTGCCCACAGCCTGGGTAGCAGCGGTGCCTATCAACTGTTCAATGACATTCACGCTGGCAAAACCCCTGTTGGCAATCGCAGACTTGTACGCATGATGCTGATCAATCCCATCCCCACCAAGTTTCAGGAAAGTACTGAAAAGGGAAAACTAGCCCGCACATTTTTATGGAGTGGTCTGGGAAGCCAAGTGGCACATGGTTTTACAGCCATGCGTGCTGGCACATTGGATTTATTTGATAACGGACTATCCGAATACATGCGCCCCCAAACACGTGCCAGAATTGCACGTGAACAACCCAACATTTCACTCGCAGGTGTTATCAGCACGTTGGGCAATTTGGATTTACAGGCCCCACTCGACGCCGTGGGCCACGATGATCGCTTGGTGATTGTTCTGGGCAAAGATGACCAGTTAATGAATTGGGATGTTGATGCATACCAAGGTAAGCGCGGCTATTATGTGATCAATAGCGACCACGGTGGCCTTTTGATTGACGGTATGGCTAATGATGCTGACATTAAAAGCTATGCAAAAATTTTAACTCAAGCACCTGACCCAAAATTAGCGAGTATTAGCAAAGAGAGCGCCTATCGATCAATGGGCGGCATCATTCGCCTGGGCCTGCTTTCAACCACTCAAACCCCATCGATGTGGCTTGTTCCAGAACTAACCGTGCGGCGCGGCTTAACTACATTGCCGGGTGACTTTGGCATTTTTGCAGGCGGTGGATTCTTTGCCGAACTGGGACACGCTTACACACAAAACTTGTGGCACGCCAATACCCAAGCACAAGCATTTGTTGGCATCGAACATTTGCGTCTGCCCATTGAAGCACAAGTCGGTATTCGCGGTGGTGTGAACTATATTGATCCCTTCCACCCATTCACCACAGGCGCCTACACCACCCTGCGAATCAATGCTGCACGAATTGTAGATCTTGAGGCCCAGATCCGTTGGGACTTGCATGGCCACTTCCAGGACTTTATTGCCGGCTTACGCTTGCGGGTGCTTTAGAATTACAGGAATTCCGTCAACGTCTCTGGGATTTTGCCAAATAAAATGCCATCGACAGCATGGTAGGCGGGATCACGGCGCACATCCGACTCGTTTTCACCAGTCGCCAATACAACTCTGCGAGCACCATTTTCCTTCAAATAGCCCAGCATCTGCGCCCCATTGTACTGAGAATTTTCAATATTCTTGTCAATGACACACAGATCGCAACTTGCAAGATCGATGTCCGCCTGAATCGCAGCCTCCAGATTTGGAAAACTGTGCAGCGTGACAATACCAAGACGATTTTTAAGTGCGTTCCAGGTGACGCGAATGGCGTTGTCGTCGTCGATTAAAAGGACAGTGTGCCCAGCTTTGTCATTCTGAGGGAGCGTAGCGACCGAAGAATCTAGACTCCTCACCACCACCTTGGGCAACGGTTTGGGGCACAAGGTCACGTTGAGCTTCTGTGCAGCTTCTTTAATTGCCGGCTTCCAGTATTCCGCGGTTGCCAAAACACACTGCACGGCACCCTTTTCTTTTAGACGACGGATGATTTCCAGGCCATCAACGATGCTGTTGTCAAAGTGGTAGTCGATGATGAAGGTATTTCCCTCTCCTTGTGGGAGAGGGCCAGGGTGAGGGGGCAGTGCACTCGCATACTCTTCCCAGCAAGTATAAATCTCCGGCGTCACCCCCTGCGCCTTCAACGTTAACCGCCATTGCTCGCGCAGACTGGATTCGTCGTCGATGACAACAACTTTGGAATCTGCATTGACTGGGATTGTAATAAGCATTTCTTCATTTTGAATTGTTGCGGGGAGCGTGATGATGAACGTGGTGCCCACACCCACTTTAGACTCAATGGCCAGTGAACCCTTATGGGCATCCACCATGTCGCGCACCACTTTGGTGCCAATGCCGTGGCCATCTTCTTTGCCTTCGCTGTGACCACCTTGCAAAATGAGTGAAATTTTATCGGCAGGAATACCCGGGCCAGTGTCGGTGATGCGAATAGAAACTCCCTCTCCCCCCGTGGGAGAGGTTTGGGGTGAGGGGGTCTTGAGTGTTGTCGACACTGTGAGCTGTTTAACTTTGTCGGAAGTATTCTGCTGCATCGCCTCTAGCGCGTTTTTAATGATATTCCCAATGGCACGGGCCATGCCCGTTTTGTCACCGGTCACATACAAAGCTTCTGTATGGTACTGCTTTTTAAACTCTGTTCCTTGACCCAGTGGCGACGCACGTAGTTCGCCGATCAACTCGTCCAATACTTCGTGGATTGAAAATAGCTGTTCAGCCGCCGATTCACCCATATGATTTGAGAGCAGGCCGTTTGCGATATTGTCTAACCGATTGCTGGACAATTGAAGTAAGTTGAATAGCTCTTCAGCATCTTTGTCGTTTCCAAATTTATCACGTAGCAACATTAAAGCTGCACGCATTGATGACAATGGGGAGCGGATGTCGTGGGCAACCCGCGAAGAAAGCTTTCCAAGTTCAGCATCAAATTCAAGCTGCTTGGCCTGTTCTTGATATTCTTTGTTGGCGTTGAGGCTTTTTTGTAGTGATAATGCCAATGCTCTCAGTTCTTTTAATCGAAAATTATTAACACCTATGCCAATATCGTCACCGCCTTTAATCAATTCAATCATGCGTTTTGTTGGGCGCATAACAAATTGACGAAGGATGAAAAGGGCTGCAATTACTATTGCAACGAGCCAAATTAGCACAAGCGTCAGGTATTGTAGAAATGCAGTGTTTCTAAAACGCTGAAATGGTTTAAGGTCCATTTCCTTTACGAGATAACCCACGTTCTGACCTGCTGAAAGCAGCTCGTGGTAAATGCGAAATGATGTCGGTGTATATTCGTAACAGGTTGGGGATTGACGAAAATATGTTTTGAAACTTCCCACCTGACATGTTTCCAGTACATGCGTAGAAATGGCTGATTGGGGCAAAATGTAAGCAGCCCTAAGTCCTTCTCCCTCTTTTATTCCTTGTAAGAGGTTGTTTACTTCGTCCTGTTTGTCTAAGATAATCTTCGGAGTTATTACTGCATAGTATGATGAGGTATAAGCGGCACTCTTTGAAAGATTATCGTTTCGCCATGCCGTATTGTATCTCTCGGCTTCTTTATTCACCATGACATAACCGATTCCTATCGTTGCGCAAGCACCAACCAGCAGTATGCACGCAAGCACCTGATTCAGTGTAAATTGCGTGGGCGGCCTTTTGTTCATTCCGAATTTCCCTCAAGGGTGGTGGTTGATTTAAGCAGTGTGACTGGCGTGAGAGTGTTTGTCCTTTCGTGTTTACGCTGGATACATTCAATCAAGTTATCCAGGCCAATTTTACCCATGACTTCGGGTGCCTGCACAATAGATGCATCAATTTTTTGAAGAAGCAAGCCTTTTTGACCAACCAGCGTTCCGTCAACACCAACAATGATAGGGCGCTTAAGCGATGGGTGCTCACTGTAGTAACGGCTGATGCCCAAGGCCATTGGATCGTTATAAGCAAAGATGGCATCAATCGGTTGTTTCTTACTTCGTACAAATGAGGAAAACTCTGTGTGAGCCGATTCTTCTTCCCACCATCCCTGAACGAATCCAATAAGATGGATATTTTTATGCTGAGACATCTCAGAAACAAAACCATTTTCCCTATCAATACTAGACTGGTGCTTGTGATTGCCTCGCATTAAAAAGACTGACCCACTAGAAACGTGCTCAATAATGTATTGAGCAGCCAGTTTCCCGGCATAAACATTATCCGTGCCAACAAACCCACAATCATTCTTAAATGACCTGCTGGTAGCCGTGTCTGATAGTGGTGTATCAATAAGAATAAACGGCATGCCCGCTTTATCGATTGCCTCCATGTATGAAACAAGGGCCTCCGAATCATTGGGGGCCAACATAACGCCATCGTATTCTTTACTGCTTGCGATGTCTTTCAGTGCCTGTTTTTGGGTTTCAACGTCCTGCTGGCTACTGCCTGAGATGATGTCAACTTGTATGCCGTCCTTGGCCATTTCTTTTCTAACGCCGTTTGCAATACCATCATGAAAGCTTTCACCCTTGAGTTTTGCAACATAAGCAATTTTCAATACCTTCTGTTGCTGCGCTTTTTGCCCAGAACAGCACATAGATAGCAGTGCTGTTGAAATTAGGGTTGCCAGTTTGAGAACGTGTTGCGCCATTATTGCTGCCTTCCGGCTTTAATCAGAGCAAGAAGCTCTTTTAAGTCAGTAACAACATAATCAGCGTCAGAGAGCCTTTCCTTTGGAAATGAAGACGCCACCGCCACAACTTTCATCCCCGCACGTTTTGCAGCTTCAATACCTGCTATGGAATCCTCGATAACGAGACATTGTGACGGAGGTACATCTAAATCCTTTGCAGCTTGCAGAAAAATGTCTGGGGCTGGTTTTTTATGTTTAATCACACTGCTATCTACAATGATGTTGAAAGTGTTTGGTTCAAGACCTGCAATTCCAAAATTAGTCATGACCACCTCGGTGGTGGCGGATGATGCTACTGCTGTTCGGACTCCAAATTTACCAAGATACCCAACCAAATCGTGAAGGCCGGGAAATGGTGCTAGCCGTCCTGAGGCTAACTCACGAAATCGCGCCTCTCTTTCCTTCATCAGTTGCTCCACAGTTGTTCCACTAAGACTGTATTTTGTCATGGGGTCACTCATGTATTTTGACCCAGCACCGATTCCTTCCTGCACGTCCTGCGGCAATAATTGGACGCCATATTTTTCAAATACCAGTCGAGCCGCTTCAAAATTGATAGGTTCAGAATCTAGGACAATTCCATCGTTGTCAAAGATGACTGCTCCAAATTCCCTAATATCGAGATTTGATGTTGTGCTCCGTATAGCGGTGTTCCGTGCAACCCTTTGCACAACAACCAGCGAGCCTGTTTCTTCTACAATATCCCAATTTGGTAGCTTGTTATCTCCACGGAACAATTCATCAACCACTCTGGTAGGTCCCGGCCAGCCATCCCACTCATCCGTGTTCGGTTTCCCCATTCTTGCATCATGAAACATAACAATGCCGCCTGCTACTACATGGCTATGCCACTTATCCCAATCGGATCTTGTACCCCTATATGAATGGTCACCATCGATAAAAAGTAAATCAATCGGTTGGTTCCATTCTGAAGCAACGTTATCACTGTGGTCTTGGTGCCATTTTACAGTTCCATTATGTGAGCGCATTAGGTTGAGTTTAGCCATCCAGGGCCGTGCAGTTAATCCGCTATCGGGTACAACAATATATGGGTCAATCAGATGCAACGTGCCATTGGGGGACATTGCTCTCCGAAATATGACAGCTGACGCCCCCTCAAAAACGCCAATTTCAACAATGCTCGTCTTATCGGCAGCCCATCTAATAAAAAACGGCTTTTCAGCAGGAAAACTAAGGTCACGCGGAAGTGGAAAATAATTTGACCGTTTAAATGTGCTGTTGACCGCGAGTCCATTTTTAACACTTCTTTGGACGGCTCTCAACTCAGCATCACTCAACGTCGCCAACTCTTCATCACTAAACCCTCCACGCTTAATAAAATCGTGATCTATTGGCTCGTCACGGGCAATTGATTCGGCTACCGTTGTTGCTTCTGTTGCCTCGGCGTTAGCCGTTGAACTTACGATCTGCGGCCTTCTTTCTATTTCCATATTGCTCTCCCCTTGAGTATCAAAAACAAGCACCGGCAATGGCACATTTTCACCATTGGCACGCTTACGAACGGCTTCCAAATAGTCCTGAATATATTGTGAATACTTCTCAACGACATCATCGTCACTTAATTTATTCTCAGCTTTATCTGCTTCGTTTTGCCGTCTGCCAAGTTCAATTTCAATTAGACGCTTTTCGTCTTCGGCTCGTTTGTGTGTTGGCTGTCTTGGAATACCGTATTCCCACATTTCTTTCACAACCAACGCTCCTGGTTCTTGACCTTCGAGTGGAACCCATACCCAATTGCCATCCTTACCTTGAATCACCAATGTACGAGAAAATCGATCTTGGCTGGGGCTGTACGGAACCGATTGTTTCTCACGAATATATAACAGTTGTCCCAAAGACGCCGTGTCCACAATCATCCTTTCTTGTTGGAGAGTTGTCTTGTCATAAGCAACCCCCATGCCAAAAACATGAAAAAATTAATTTAATAAAATCAATAGGTTGAAAAGCAACCACTTTTCTTATCCGTCGATGAGTCCCAAAATCCGGATTTCAGGACTATGTGTGTTCGGAAAAGCGAATGCGCTCACAACAGCGAGTTCACTTTAGTATCGTCAGTGGTCCAAAAATGTTGCCTATTTGTCACAAGAATAATGAAAAACAACCCTGCACCTAAGGTGTGGGACACCGAGGGTTCAAAACCTCAAGCAGCGTTAATTCGAATCAAATAGCAGAGGGATACCTACTTCACACTCCGTCTCACAACGATTGGGACCAAAGTGAGGAGTGTGAGCATCAGTGGGAGTGCTTGCATGGGCAGGCTTGGGGCGCCCCACATCATCATGGCACCACAACCCGATGCGCCGCTGGCAGCAGATGGTGCACCGTCACTACCCATGGAAATAAAGCTGCCGGTCATGTTAGAGCCACCGCTGCCTTCACCAATGGATGGCTCATCTACACTCGGTATGCTGGGAAGATTGGAATCATTGCCGCCACCGAATCCGGTGTCACCCAGGTCGCCGCCCAGGGGCAGGCTCACCGGTTGACTGGCGGCGATTGTAACCTTACCTTCACTTGTCATGTCAGCCATTTGAGCTACTTGGATTGCATCAGACATGAGACTTACTGTAGGTCTATTTGACAATACCCTGAGCGTACGAGGCCAAGGAAATCCATTCTCACCCCCATCACATTTAAAGAATTTTTCGCCCTTTAAGATTTTCTTAGTAGATTCCACACCCTCTGCAGAAACCGAACGCAACGGAATATCATCATCCGCAACCAAGACATCGCAATTGAGTTTATAGTTTAAACGGCTTTCATCCACTGCATCCACCTGCCCTTCTTTCTTATCAGATGATGCCTCAAGTAAATTCAATTCCACTTTATTGGACGTGTTTGCTTGGTCCATTAACTTACCAATAATATAATCTGCTGCTGTTGCATCCTCGCTCGGCTTGTGTTTACCCATCCACTCCGTACTAAAGAGCTGGCGCTGCTTGCTTTCATTGGAATCCGTATAAACAATTGTGTTGGCAGATTTAAAGTTGTTTTGGGTGACACCCACAGGGGATGCCCCCTGCATAATCATCACCGCAGGGTTCCCATCGAGCGTGTTTTTTTGGATCATCGCAGATCCCTTCACATAGACTGTTCCAACTACGGTACTCGACATTAACTTTGGAATATCCGCAAACACAGGCGCCACATTGGGGTCAGGATTAACATACGACATGTCAATCGGACCGTTTGTATTGACGAAACTTGCAGATGAATGGTTCATGAGAATCAATGCATCATCGTAACCTTCAATTTTGTTACTCTGAACAACGCCCCCTTCGGCATCTGTGATTGCGCTTAGGGTGCTATCGGCAAGAATGATTCCCTTGCCGCCGTTCATATCAAATGGGGATTGGGTTTTATCAAATGTGACTGTAAACCCTTTTGCCACATTGTCAGACCCATAAATGTTCGCGGCTTCGTTACAATTGGCGATTGTCACTTTCAAAAACGTGGAGTCGCTGGCCGCCGCCGTCAGTGCTGTTTTGGGATAAAAATCATTTTGCTTCATGCCCTTATCCAAATAGCAACTGATATGCGCATCATTCATACCCACATTGTTACCCATCAACATAATAGGGCCACGCAAATTATTGGCATGGAAATTTTGTAACAACACCTTTCCACCCATCACCGTGAGCATTTTTGCGCCAGTGCTTGCAAGATAGTTTTGTGCATCATCTTTGGCCACACCATCAATTGTCAGCCCATAAATGATGACAGGATATTGTGAGGCGTTGGTGATGAGTGTTTGTGTTTTAAGTTTTGGGTACTCTTTATCCTTTTCGGCATCAGTTGTTCCCAAACAAAATACAAATCGTTTCTTATCCTGTTGAAAATTTGACTGGAAGTTTGAGTCTGTAATGGGAGTCGACCGTAGTACTTCAAAGATTTTACCAACTTGGTCAGGTTTAAGATTAGGACACTCCGCCTCGGAGGCGATTCCCTCAATGGCCGCATGGGCCATTGCTGGCAACGCCATCCCCACCAAAACCACCATCAATCCCAAAATCATCACTTGTCGTTTCATACGGTCCCCCCAATCACGCTGGCTTATACAAGCAAAGGGGATGCCAAGATGGTCACAAAAATAATTATTATTTTTCAAATAGTTATACGGCGTTTATTCTAAAGGTAGGGTGAACACCCACCCAGGGCAGGTGTTAGTTTTGACTCATTTTGAGAGATAATCATATACGCAGCCGGCTTGCTGGATGTGCATGGTTTCGCAGGCAACTTTGTTGGTGGTGGTGCACGGGTCCACAACGTATTGCTTGCGCACCTTGTTCGCACATTGCGGAAAGTAAGGGCTTACGGGTGCGGGTGTCATGGTGACAAGCGAGCATGGCGCATTGTTACCAGACGGAGCCAATGTGGGACACAGATAGTTAACTGTTTCAAAAATCTCTTTCTCTTCTTTAAAGCTAATGCCACCGGGATACACAAACCCGGGTAATGGATCGGATGGTTTCTGACCATGATTGAGTTTGCGATAAATATCACTCACCGCAACCTGCTTTTTGCTTCCATCAGCTTCAGTAATGGTAATCGTCGCTGTATTTTTGAGATTCATGTTAACGGGGTACTTGGTGCTGGTATAAGAAATACGCCACTCACCATTGTTGCACAACACGGCACGGTCGTCGTAACCATCGCCATCATAATCACCGGGAATGGGGCGGCAGTTCACACCATCAAAATTAATGTAGGGGTTGACGTAGATTTGGTCGTCCCAGTCTTTGCTGTCGTGTGAAATTTGCCACAACCAGATGTCATTGTTATTGGGATCAGAGCGTGCCTTGGTACCCAAGTCGGCATGGTACGTTGTCAAAAACCGAGCCTGCATAAAGTAGTTGGCATTATCACCTCGATTAACATTATCGAGTAATGTCCAACCAGATTCGCCATAGAAACTACCAATAAGACGATTAGTATCTTCCGATACAACTGAATCAGGAATCTTTAACCTAAACCCAGAACCTGAATTTGATTTGTTTTGATACAAACTATATGTTCCAGGATAAACTACAGGTAGGAACGCCCACGCCGGAACATCAGAAATATATTTATCAAAAAATGTTCCTGTCGTTGCATCATAATCATCATAGGTAATGTTGCCGCTTACTGTTGACTGTATGATCGAATCAAATGACCCATAGTTTGCATTAATGTTTTGCCCACCAAAATCAACAAGCCACCATCCATCTGGAGTGATGATTGCGAGATCCATATAGTGATCAAGTGTTATCGGATCATTATCCTGCCCATTGTAATCCTGCACAATCGGTCGGCTATAGGGCTGCCAGTGGGGCTGAGTGCTGTAATCCAAAATCATATCCCAACCGGGCCAGGGGTTCACACCATTGACCATGTTGTCGGTGTTCAGTGTATTCCCTGACGTAAAGTGCACATACCACTTGCCGTGCACGGAATCATACAGGCCCAAGTCCGCTTTGCCGTCGGTGTTGTAGTCGGCCACCACGGGGAAGAGCATGGCATCATCGGGAATGGGATTTTTCACATCCTTCTTCAGATCAAACACCAAATTCCAAGTGCCAAAGTTATCCTTGGGATCACTAGCACCCAGCGTGCCCCCATCAAACGTTGTGGGTCCCACACTCGACAAGTCCACATACCATTTGCGATCACGGCCAAACGCAATCAAGTCCGCACGGCCATCGCCGTCCAGATCCATCATCTTGCCAATTTCAGGCTGAATGGGTCCTGTCTTGGGACACCACTCTGCTTTTTTGGGAGTGGGATTTGCAAGTGTTGGCGCAGGGCAATTGGCCGCCAGGTCTTTATCTTTTACAGTGGCCTTCACGCCGGTGGGCTTGCCTTCACATCCATCCTTAATAATTTGCATGGCCTTGGCCAGATCGGGTTGCATGCCAATGTTACACCCAACGGGGCTAGGATCTTGCAATCCATTCCACCACACGGGGTCACTCACATAAGGCTTGGCGGGGGTTCCGGATTTAACCATGACCTCTCGCATTTGTTGGCTGGACAGATACATATATTCCCAGCTCTTGATTTTACAGACCGAGTTGGGATCGTTGTACAGTTGACGTGCATATTGTTGCAACAACACCGCGCTGCCCCCGATGATGGCTGTGGCAGAAGACGTGCCTGCAAAGGTGCCAGTATACCATTGGTTTTTATCGGAGGGCGCACTGATGGGATGATTGCCATAACCTGCGGTGGTGACGCCAAGACCCCAGGCAAAGACATCCACGCGACTGCCGCAGTTGGAAAATGGTGCCTTCTCATAAGCATGCTTACCACCAAAAGTGGTGGTGCCGCCCATGCTGGCGCCCACCATGATGGCGCCGGAACTTTCTTTGGAAAGGTCCACTCCAATTTGATACTTGGGGTCATCCAGATTCCAACCGCTGTTGCCGGATGCCTCTACAACGATATATCCTTGATAGTCGATCAACTCCTTCAAGACCTTCATGTCTAGTTTGTATGCTTCCATAGGGGCACAATTTTTCCCTAGTGGACTGGTTTCTGAGCCTTGGCAATCAATGCCTCCAAATCCAGGTAACCCGTCTCCCATCTCAATCACAAACACATCACCGGGCCGCATGTTCCACATCTTGGGGTTGCCATCGGCATACTTGGCCTGGCTATCACCCAACTGTGGTTCCCAACTTACAATGGGCCAACCACCCGCCCACTGACCCAAATATAATTTGCCCGCTGGTGCCATACCTGTAATGCCAAAACCATTGTCCTTGCCCACCAACACACCCGCAACTGCTGTGCCGTGTTGTTTGTTATCATCGGATTGGGCTTGTTGATATCCTGGATCACCCGGCTTGAGTGAACTGACAAAATCCTTTGCGCTCAGGGGAAGATCCACGTGGTTGACATTCCAGTTGGTTTCAATGTCTTCCATGATCACGCCCGTGCCATCCAACCCAGCGTCCCACGCTGCCTTGACGTTCACGCCACCGGTACTCGCGGGATCCAGCAAGTAATCTTGGCCCGGCCCCGGATTGATATTGGGGACTTTAATGGTTGTTGCCTGCATGAGTGGCAGTGGGTGTGTAAAGTCCAGCAATGCGGGCTGATGTTGCAGTCCGTTCAAAATTTCCAACGCCTCATCGGCATCCATGACATTGATAATAAACAAGCTGCCCCAATCGGTCATGGGATAGCCTTGCGTCATGCGCACATCTTGCACATGTTGGTCTAATGCATCGGCATCCAGGTTGGGAAAACCGCGCTGGATTCTGGCTTCGGGGTGCGCTGCAAACAGCGCATTCAGTGCAGATACATCGACGTTGGTTTTGCTTCGGAATGTGGTCGTCATGCCGGCCCCTGAGCCGGCATCCAGATTGTTCAACCGCACCGCCGCGCTCTCTTGAAACATCACAGCAATTTGTCCGGTATAACTTTTGGAACGCAGCAACGGTTCCCAACGTTTGGCAAGTGGATCCATGTCCACACTCGCGGTGGGAGCTGCAGGTGGTGTTGTGAGATCAGAATTGAAATCGGTTTGTGGTGCAACAGATGACCCACTACCACACGCCGCCAAAAGAGTGGCAAGGAGAACAACGCACGTTGTTGCTATTCGCGAGTTCATGAGATGGCTTCTTACTCCCCTTATATTATGGATACAACCCCCAAAATACCCCTGGGCGCCGTATAAGGGTGTTATCGGCTAAAGTTAGGAAAAGTTGCTCACAAATTGTAAGTTGTTGATTTTAAAGATAAACAGCCCTGCACCGCCGGTGTGGGACACCAGAGTGAATTAACCCTCGCCGTGCAGCACATCCAGCTCATCGGTCAGCTGATCCAGTTCGGTCAGCTTGGCTTCGGCTGCGGTCTTAATGGTGGGATCATCCAACATGCCAGGATGAAGGGCCACTTTGAGCACTGCAATGGCGCCGCGAATTTGGTGGGCAATGTGTTTTAAATTGGGCGTATCGGCCATGGCGGATGAATGCCACAGGTGAGAAACGGGGGTCAACTGTAAATCACTCCTGATCTTCCATTGTCGTTTCGGTAATGTCCAGATGATGAATTTCTTCGGGCGTGGATGCAATTTTGCGCAGACCTGCAATCAACTTCTTGGCACCAGGCTTGTCACCCATGTCACGGTGCATTTCAGCACGGGTTAACTGAATCGAAAACAGCAGCGGTCCACAGTTGGCATATTTGCGCACATAAGTTTCGGCCTGATCCAAATGCTCCCGCGCATCGGGGAAGCGTGAGGCCTTCACATACATATCCCCCAACTCCAAGTGGGCGCGGCACGCATACATCTGCGCCAAGGCCGACGATGGCGGATGTTGCCGCATATAATCAATCACCGCCGACAACTCGCGCTCGGCAATATCCTGGCGCCCCAACTTCATGTGCAAAATACCCAGATTGGTTTTGATCGCCACGCTTTGTGCGGGGTCTCCCAGTCGCCCCGCCAACTCCAGCGCGCGTTCATACTGGCGCACGCCCTCTTCATACTCACCCATGTCGCTGTAAAGGCCACCCAATCCCTGGTAGTTATAGAACAGATACTCGCTATCGTGTTTGCTGCGCGCCAGATCAATTCCTTTTTCAAACACACTGCGCGCCTTTTGATTCTTGCGCAGGTTGCGATAGGCATTCGCCATTAGCAAATAAATCTGCCGCATCTTAAGCGTGCCTTCGTAAAATACCAAATCATGCGTCGCTTCAGATACCACGCCAGCATAATCGCCCTTTTGGAACAGGGCATGACACAATTCATTATTGGTCACTTGCAAACGCTCATCTGTTGGTAACTGGGCGGCTTCGTCACGTGTGCGACGGAAGAGTTCAATCGCACGATCCACCGCACTACTTGCCAAAAAGACTTGGCCCAAATAATTTTCAGTGCGCAACAATTGCACACGATTCTCAGGGTGCTTCTTCAGCAACTGCAATCCGCGCATACAGGCACGATCCGCATCTTTGAAATGACCTTGCTTAATATCTGTAATCGCCATCTCTTCCCAAATACGGGCATGCAAGATGTCGTGATTGCCAGCGGCTTGCAGTTCATGTTCGATCTTTTGCAGAAGTACCATAGTCTCATCAAACCGGCGAATCGCACGATACGTGCGCGCCAACATCAGATTGGCCTGAATATATTTATCGCCATCATGTTTATTGGTGGGTGCGGGCAATTTTGAAATCAACTTGAGCAATGTGCTAATCGCAACCAATGGTCGGTCTGTGGCCACATAGTGTTCAGCTAAAATCCACAAACTCTCTGTTGACCGTTTGGGATCCGACCCATTGGCAATGTGCCAGTGCAGCAACTCAGGATCAACACCCTCTTCATTGCCCAAGACCTGCGCAATCGCATGATGCAAATGCTCCCGGTGTGTTGCCGACAACAAAGTCTCCACAGCAGCACGGCGATTGGGATTGGGAATCACCATGCTGGCATTTTCCAAATCCATGTCGATCCATCCCTTTTTCAAAAGTCGAATCGGCGTTGCAGAATTCAACGGATGATTTAACACTGCTTCCAGTTGTTGCGCAGTCGCAGCCGCATTCCACACTGCCAACAAGCCCAACAACTCCTGCTCTGGCGATGAAAGCTGATTGTATTCCAACGAAATGGCATCTGCCAAACTGCCCGGCACTCGAATGGCTGAAAAATCCACACCCAAATCTTCAAACGTGGTGGCCTTCCAACGACCAACTGAATCAAAAAGAATATTTTGATCGATGAGGGTCTTCATCAGCTCCGTCACAAAATACGGGTTCCCTTCGGTGTGTCGCATCATCTCTGTCACAAAACCCTTGGGCGTTGTTTCAAATCCAGTCACTGATAAAATGTAGTCTTCCAATTCCTTGTCAGTGAATGATTTTAAAGGCAGCTGCAGGACCTCTTGCGACTGCACCGACTTTGGCAGGTCTCGTGCGGCAATCACCAAGCAAATACGGAGCGGTCCCGCGCCCAAACCTTTAGCCGACACCAAAAAGTCCTGTAGCTTGGCAATATCATCCAGTAGCGGTTTTGCGGCCGAATCTTGATTCAACGTTCCAAAACTATCCACCCACAACAGTGCGGGCTCCGACGGATGTTCCATGGCCTTGTGAATCGCCACGCGCAAATTATCCCATGACGCGGGATCAGAGGCCTCAGCACCTGCAATCGCAAATCCATTGAGTTGCGCAGTGTGACGTGCTTCACCCAAAAGTCGCGACTTACCCATTCCCTTGTCGCCCGTGATCCATACCATGTCGACAGTTTCACCATCCGATGTCTGCGCACTGTCATCGGCATGCAACATGTGAGCTTGCAAAAAATTGCGCAACTGGGCGAGCGCCGCTTCACGCCCCACAAATCGGGCAGCTGTTGGAATATAGCTCTGGCGTGTTTCGCGCGTTTCAACATCATACCGATCCGCACGTTTGGATTTATGTAAATTAATTTCAGAAATCACTGCAGCAGCGTAAGGGAAGCGTTCTTCAGTGCGCTTTTCCAAAAGTCGCGCAATAATATGATCCACGTACCCTGGCACTTCATGGTGAACTTTGTGCAGCGGTGGTAACGTCATGGTCTGGTGATTCATAAACGTCACTTCGCGCGCGCCCCCGCGAAATGGGCTATCGGGCAGGCCCGCTAAAACTTGATACCACATCACCCCCAATGAATAGAGGTCTGCGCGCTGGTCTGGAATTTCACGACGTGTCATTTCAGGCGCCATATAGCTGGGTGTTCCCACCAAGCGCCCCTTGGATCCAAAGTCAGCCACACCAAAGTCAATCACCTTGGCCACCAACTTGCCATCCGAAGCTTCCGTGATCAAAACATTTCCAGGTTTGATATCAAAGTGCATGAGGTGGTGATTGTGCAAATACTCCAATGCGCGCAGCGTTTGCACAATGAGCGCTTCGATAGCCAACGGATCCAGTCCACGCGTTCCTTCAAAGAACGTGCGCCCATCAATCAACTCGGTTGTGAAGAAATGCAAATCGTGATCTGCATCAAATCCAAAATCATACACTGCGGAAATGTTAGGATGCGGGAACTGAGCCAATTTTGCAAATTCGGATTTGAAACGATCCAGTGCATGGGGTTTGTCTTTGGGAACAATCAGATATTTGAGCGCGAGATCTTTTTGCAGAGTGCTATCGTGGACTTTGAAAACCTGACCCATGCCCCCTTTACCGAGTTTATTTAAAATCCGGTAACGTCCATTAACAACGTCACCGGTATCAGGAAGCGTAAGGCTGTGGGCTGCATCGGCCGACATGCGGAAATTGTAGCATATCTATTATAGGCGCCCAAAAGGGAAAGATTGGGCACCGCCATGATTCACATCATGAACGTAAAAATAGTCCTTATTTTTCAATTATTTATCGCCGATTAATTTTAAGAAGGCTGATTCAGAAAGGATCCTAAGCGGAGCGCCTTCCGCAACCAGCTTTTCGGCCTTGGTGAGTTTACTGCCTGCACCCCCGCCATCACCCACCACCAGATAATCGAGCGTTTTGGAGACGCCACTGGCATTCACCCCTCCGTGTTGGGCCACCAATTCTTGCGCGCGTTTGCGTTCCATGTGTTCGAGCGCACCAGTGAATAGAAAACTTTTGTCATTCAACTTGTGGCTTGCCGCTTTAGGTGCCGCGACAATTTTGATTTGTTTGAGCAAGCGATGAATCAACTCTTTATGCTCGTGCAAACCATGAACAACTGATTTCGCAATCGACGGACCAATGGAATGAATGGCGAGCAGTTCATCTTCCGTGACTTTCATGATGCGATCCATCGTTCCCATCTTGGCCAAAATGGCAGCGGTGTGTTGCGCTAGTTCGGGAATACCCAATGCCTGCAAAAAAATGGCGAGTGGCAAATCGCGCTTTGCTTGAATATTGCGCACTAATTTTTCGGCCAAGGTTTTTCCCATGCGTTCAAGTGGCAATAATTCATCAACCGTCAGCGCGTATAAATCAGCCGCATCCACCACCAATTCACTTAGATATAATTGCTCCAAAATCTTTTCGCCAAAACCATCACAGTCAATTGTTTTCACAAAGTGAGACAGTTCACCCAGCTTGGTTTTCAAACAACCTTTGGGATTGGTGCAATACAAAAAGTCATCGCGCATTTCCACAGGAGCCCCACACGACGGGCATTTGCGAGGGATTGGAACGGGGTGTTTTCCCTTTGTCACGACGGTTTCCAAATGGGGAATTACACCGCCACGACGCATCACCACGACTTCACTTCCAATCCCCAACTTCCATTTTTTAACCATCGCCGCATGATGTAGAGACACACGTGTAATCGTTGCACCAGAAAGTTCCACCGGCTTCACAATTCCCACCGGCGTGATGATACCAGTGCGCGACACACTCCACTCGACTTCTTCTAATTTTGTTTTGGCAGAGTCCCCTTGGTACTTATACGCAATGGCAAAGCGCGGATGATGGGCCGTTGACCCCACACGTTCTTGTTCGCTAACAGAATCTATACGATACACGACACCATCGGTTTCAAAATCATATTGATCGCGTTTATCTAAAAAATACTGAAAGACAGAATGAAGTTTATCGTGTGCAACACACTTGGTTTCAACCACTTGAAACTGATTCTTTTTAAGCAGTGTACGCTTTTCCGTTTCGGTCTTAGCACCCGCATTCAACAACTCATATCCCCAGAACTTCAGCGTGTACGCACCTGTCTTTTCAGGGTCCTTTTGCTTAATAGCGCCAGCCGCCAAGTTGCGCGGATTGGCAAAGTCTGATTTGTAACGTGCAAACACCGAGAGCGGCATGTAAATTTCGCCGCGCACTTCCACATTTTTGAGCGCAATCTTCTGAGGGATGTCTTTAATGAAACGAACGTTCTCGGTAATATCTTCGCCCACCGTGCCCGTGCCACGCGTGGCTGCAACCGACAGATTGCCATGGGCATCGTACTGCATGGCGACGGCACACCCGTCAATTTTGGGAGAAACCACAACATCGCCCTTAAACTTGCTCGCCCAATCATCGAGTGTTTCATCATCATAGCATTTATCAAGCGAGAGCATCGGCACTGCGTGGCGAATTTCAACGCGCTCGCCACTCACATCCGATCCCAACTCTTGCAGCACCTTGGACTTAGGCGACTTCTTGCGCAGCGCTTCTACCAGTTGATCAAAATCATAATCACTGATCACCGGCTTATTTTTGACAAAATACCGCTCGTTGTGCTCACGCACATGTTTTTCAAGCTCAGCAATTGACAGTTTGTCCCAATTCATAGCAGTTGAGCCTTGTATTAGCGGGTGGCACCGAGGTGATGCCAACAAATGGGGTAATTCGGTGACAGGACCCGCTACAGAGATCGCGTTAATCTTAAATCGGGGGAAGCTATGCCACAAGTTCATACGTTAGACAACGGTCTTACAATTGTTCTGGTCGAAAATCACACCGCGCCGGTAATTTCTTTTAACGCACTCGTTCGCGTGGGCAGCGCCTGCGAAACCGACGCCGAAGCGGGCATCTCCCATTTTATCGAACACATGCTCTTTAAAGGAACGCCCAATTATCCGGTGGGCGAAATTGCCAAGCGCGTTGAAGCCGCGGGCGGCGATATCAATGCCTACACCTCATTTGATCAGACCGTTTACTACATTAACATGGCCAGTCGCTATGCCGATACCGGGCTTGCTATTTTAACAGATGCCATCCAGCACCCCCTCTTCGATGCCGAAGAACTTAGCCGTGAATCCGAAGTTATTTTGGAAGAAATTCGCCGCAGCAAGGATAGCCCCGAACACGAAGTCAGCGAAAAACTCTTTGCTACCCATTATGGCAAGCACCCATACGGGCGTCCCATCATTGGATTTGAAAAAACGGTCAAATCCTTCACGCGCGACTCTCTCGTGAGCTATTTTAACAAATGGTATGTACCCACCAATATGGTGTTCATTGTGGTTGGCGACTTTGAACCCAAGGAAATGCTCAAAAAATTAGCGAAGGCATTTTCCAGCACGCTCCACAAAGACAAACCTGCACACAATATGGAGCAGCTCACCACACCACCGCAGGTGACAGGCACTCATATCATTCATGATACTGCCGATATTCAAGCCACGTACTTTAATTTGGGATTCACCATTCCCCACTTTACAGACCGCGACACTGCCACCATGGACTTGCTCTCCCAAATCATGGCCGGCGGTGAAAGCAGCCGTCTCGAACAAGTCATTCGTCAGAAAAAACACTTGGTGCAGCAAATTTACACATACTCATTCACACCCAAGGGTGCCGGCATCTTCATTGTGGGCGGGCTTTTGCAAGCCGACAAGATGGAAAAGACCATCGACGCCATCTGGCAGGAAATTTCACTTCTGCACACCGCGCCTGTTAGCCAAGAAGAGCTCGACCGTGCCAAACTCAACCTGCGCAGTAATCGCATTTATGAAAAGGAAACAGTCGGTGGCGAAGCCGGAAAATACGCATCGTTCCTGGCTGTAACAGACGATGCTAATTTTGAAGATCAGTATTATCGCTGGATCGAAGAAACCAGCGTCGAAGATTTAATGGACGCCGCACATCGCTATTTGCGCCCCGAACTGATGAGCGGTGTGATCCTTACCCCCAAAGGCACACCAATCAATACCCAAAACATTCTTAAACTTTGTAAATCACCCAAGTCGGAAAATGCAAATCGTGCAAAGACAACTGCAAAACCAAAGGCACAAATCGTCAAAATGCCCACCGGACTTCGTTTGGTGCTCATTGAAAACCATCACCTGCCCATGACATCCATCACACTGGCCTGCATGGGTGGACTACGCGCGGAAACCGCTGCCAACAACGGCATCAACACCTTAATTTCACAATCGCTCACGAAGGGAACCAAGTCGCGCAATGCCTTGCAGATTGCCGAAACAATCGATGCATTTGCAGGCTCCCTCAACGCTTTTAGCGGTCGCAATACCATCGGGCTGCGTTGCGAATTTTTGAGCGACAAACAAGACAAGGCACTCGATTTGTTTTTTGATGTTTTGAAAAATCCCAGCTTCCCTGCCAAAGAAGTTGAAAATGATAAACACGATGTTTTGGAAGCCATTAAAAACCAGCAAGATCAGCTGGCATCGCTCGCATTTTACCATTTCTGCAACACCCTCTACGGCGCCCACCCATATGGTATGCGCCTTCTCGGCACAGCCGATGTCGTCAAACGCCTGCGTCCCAAACATTTGGCAGACTATTTTGGCCGCGCATTGCAGTCCAAAAGCGCAGTGTTGACGATTGCAGGTGATTTCAATTCACGCGACATGATTGAACTTGTCCGTAAACAGGGTCGCTTCGGTAAAGGGGCCGCACTCAAAGTCCCCAAAATTGCCATTCCCACACACCGCAAACCACAAACGGTTGAAACAATTCGTAGTGGTAAGCAACAAGCCCACATTGTATTGGGATTCCTCGGCGCAAAATTTGTATCACCCGATTACTATCCACTATTGGTATTAAATCAAATTCTGGCAGGCCAAGGGGGCCGTCTCTTTTTGGAACTGCGCGATAAGATGAGCTTGGCTTATACCGTGAGTTCCAGCCTGCAAATGGGCGTGGATCCTGGCTTCTTTGCCGTCTACATTGGTACCGATCCCAGCAAGGTCGACACGGCCATCGCTGCCATGCGCCAGGAATTGAACCATATGGTCACCGAACTAGTGCGCCCCGAAGAGCTATCCCGCGCTCAGGAATATTTAATCGGTTCGCATGCACTTGAACAACAACGTATGAGCAGCCTGACCGGTAACTATACCTTTAATCTATTATATGGACTGGGTCCCAAGAACGTTGAAGAGCATCCCAAAAAAGTGGCCGCTGTCACACGTGAACAGGTCTTGAAAGCCGCAAAGAAATACTTCCAATTTGATCGAGAAGTGTTGTCGGTTGTAAAGCCGTAAAAAAAAGTTGCCCGTATCAGTGACTGATACGGGCAACTTGAATAAAATTAATTACCCTTCTTTTCTTCCATCTTCTCTTCTGCCTTTTCGGCAATTTTGGCCTTACAACCATCAGATAGTTCAGAACCATGGTCTTTCAAACAGTTGATAATGCGACCATCGCCTCTTTTCACATCTTTACAGAACTTTTGAATATCTGGCTTACATGGGCCTTCCATACCACCAAACGCGTGAACCGTTCCGATCATCATCATCACTGCTGCAACAGCACCAACACCAGCGACCCACTTTTTCATACATCCCCCTTATTGAAGACCTTCTAGAAACATGCACTGCACTCGCAATGCGCATTTTGTTTATACTGAAAAGTAACAGAGATGTTCAATTGAATTCTAAGGTGGCGTGAAAAAACAGCTATTGACATATACCCCACTGGGGTATATCGTGGCCTTATGAAATACCTACTTTCACTTTTAGCATTAATCATCGCCCTTCCCGCGCATGCCCACCCCGTCTCATATAAGGGTGGTACCATGGTTATGCTGGGGGCGGAAACTGACCGTTATGATGCCCAGGCCAACTTCACGTTTTCGCGGCACTTTGCAGTGGGCACCAGTTATATGCAAATCCATACGGGCGGCGCCTATGCCAACTTTGCATTCCCCCAACTTAACTGGCTGGTAAAACGATGGAATAATCCCGACTCCCAAGCCAATGTCTATTTCTATGGCGGACTTGGGTTTCGCAATTACAAAGATACAAATAAGGTTGCTGGATTTGTTGGCGCCGAGGCTGATTATGAAACGCGCCGCTTCTACACCTCGATTCAACAAATGTCGCTTCTGTCAGACGGCATTAATGCCTACCGCACCTACGTCAAAGTCGGTGGTGCACCTTATTTGGCGGATTACAAGCAAGTCGCCACGTGGCTTATTTTTAAAACTGAATACGCGTCTTACATGAAGCCCGAGCAAAAGCTCTCATTCATCCCAGGACTACGGCTATTTTATAAGGGGTGGTTTGTGGAAGGTGGCTATGGCGTTTATGGCGTTTGGTACGCCAACCTAATGGCCGTCTTTTAAAAGGAGGTTATATGAAACGATTGAGCATCATTGCAATGGTAGTGGCATTCCTCATTATTTCAGCCAGCGCATTCGCCGCCCAAATCAAAGTCGATGTGAATGGCATGGTCTGCTCATTTTGTGCCCAAGGCATTGAAAAAAAGTTCAAATCCGACCCGGCGGTTGAAAAGGTCGATGTCGATCTAACCAAGAAAACAGTCTTACTCACCACACGCGATGGAAAAACTTTAAGTGAAGCGGACATTCGCAAGCGCATCACTGATGCAGGCTTCAAAGTCGAAAAGGTGGAATACCAATGAAGCGCTTTGTCACCACACTATCGCTCTTCACATCCCTCAGCACACTCATCTGCTGTGCGCTGCCCGCACTCCTTGTCACATTGGGGTTGGGAGCCGCAATGGTGGGCCTCATATCCGCAGTGCCACAACTGATCTGGCTTTCAGAACACAAGGTCTTGGTCTTTGGTGTTGCAGGTACCATGTTGCTGCTATCAGGAATCTTACAATGGCGCGCCCGCAGCCTTTCCTGCCCCACCGATCCTGCACTGCGCGATAGCTGTACGCGTTCACGAAAGTGGTCCGTCATTATTTATGTGATTTCAATTGTAATCTACCTCATTGGAGTCTTCTTCGCATTCGCCGCGCCAATTATTTTTGAATAGGAGGTTGTTGTGGCCACAAAAACTAAAAATAGTTACCCAGATCATGCAAGCGAATTAAAGCGCATCAATCGTGTCATAGGACAACTCGAAGGTATCAAGCGAATGATCGAAGAAAAACGTTATTGCCCAGACATTTTGATGCAAACACGTGCCATCAGCGCTGCACTTCGCAGCTTGGAAACGGAAATTTTGGATAAACACCTTCATTGCTGCGTGATGGCCGCCATTAAATCGGGCGACCGCAAAGAAGCAGACAGCAAAATGAAAGAGTTGTTGGATTTATTTCAAAAGCGCGGCTAATTTTATTTTTTAGAATCCCAATTCACACCATTTAACGGGCAGTTTTCACACTGGGGCTTGGGTTTGCAAAACTCCTTCCCCACTCGCACCAGCAACGCATGGTATTCGTTATAGTACTGGATTGCTTCGGGGCGATCACCCCTCGCAATGACATCACTGAGCGCCGACGTCATTGTTTCCTGCATTTCAGTATAATCAGCTTCTTCGGTAATCAAAAAGTGACGCGACAACACGCGGTGCGTGTAAGCATCAATTACAAAACTCGGTTGATCCAACGCGTAGAGCAAAATGGAATCGGCTGTTTCCGGCCCAATTCCCTTCACCGCCAGCAACTCCTCGCGCAGTGTGGCCAGGGACTTATCGCGCATTCGCGTAACGTCACCGCCATAAGTGTCCACAAAGTATGTCAGAAAATGATGTAAGCGATTCGCCTTGATATTGAAATATCCTGCGGGTCGAATCAACTCCGCCAAATCCTCATGTGATAGCCGTCGCATGGCATGCGGCGTCAGCACCCCGCGCAACTTTAAATTTGCAATCGCCTTTTCAACATTTCCCCAATTGGTATTCTGGGTAAGAATCGCCCCCACCATCACTTCGAATGGCGTCTCTCCCGGCCACCAGCGTTGGGGACCAAATGCGTTGAATAATTTGGAATAAATTTCAGTGATAAAGTCACTGCGTGACATAATTATTTTTTAACAGGGATTGGTGATGATTTTACTGTACGAGTAGAAGGCTGGTGTTGTGTATCATCACCCCGAATTAAAGCATCTAACTTCTTTTGGTCATCTGCTGTAATGCCTTCTTGAATTTTCTTACCAGAAGCTTGCAGCAATTGCCCCACCCACATGCGCAAATCCTTGGTAGCTTCTTGCAAACTGGGTGAGCGATAAATTTGAATGGCCCACTCCTGATAGGTTTTGCCTTGGTAACGGAAATGCCCAGATGCCCACCAAAGCGCCACAATCACCATGCCGAATACAACAATATTTTTAATCCAGCGGAAGATAAACATATTCCCCAAGTAACCGAATTTATTGCGCATTGCAATAGACATTCCAGCATTGATTTGTTACCGTCTCTCCATCATGCATTACCAAGCTAAAATTTTAGTCGTCGACGATAATAAAGTAAACGTGGAGCTCATCCGCGCCCAACTCAAGGCATTTCCATACGAAGTTATCCCTGCATACGATGGCGAAGACGCCCTCAAAAAAGTAGAAACACACAATCCTGATTTGGTTTTGCTGGATTTGATGATGCCCAAGGTCAGTGGCTACGAAGTATGCAAAGCCATTAAACAGAATATCAAAACACAATTTATTCCGGTCATTGTCATTACCGCTTTGCACGAACTGGATGACAAGCTCAAAGCCATCGAATTGGGTGCCGACGACTTTCTTGTAAAGCCATTCAACAAACTAGAACTCACCACACGCATCAAGTCACTCTTGCATGTCAAAACATTGCACGACGACTTGGATCACACTGAAAGCATTCTCTTTAGCCTTGCCAACGCACTGGAAGCCAAGGATGTCTATACACATGGTCACTCAGGGCGCGTGGCCAAATATGCCGTGTGCCTAGCCAAAGCGCTTACATTATCACCACGCGAAATCGAGCACATTCGTCGTGGCGCACTATTGCATGACATTGGAAAAATTGGAGTTAAAGAAGATGTCTTGCTCAAACCAGGCAAGCTCACTCCCGAAGAAATGGAACATATCAAGAGCCACGCCATTCGTGGTTACGATATTTGCGTGCCACTCAAATCGTTGCACGATGTGCTGCCCTGCATTCGTTGCCACCATGAGCGCTACGATGGAAGCGGCTATCCGGATGCACTTATAGGTGATAACATCCCTCTCAAAGGTCAAATCACTGCTATCGCCGATGCATTTGACGCCATGACCAGTGACCGACCATACCGTAAAGGCTTTACTCAAGATATTGCTGCCAAAATTCTAGAAGATGAAATTTCGAGTGGTCAGTGGAACCCTGCCATTGTTCGCGTTTTCCTGGATCTTATCAAACGCAATTTTAATATTTAATATCATCTAACGACGTGCAGCTTCCCGCAATCGTTCTTCAAATCGCTCCCGAAGACTAGTCGTTACAACTACCGGCAAATGACGACTTAATTTTCCAACACCCTCAAATCCCACTTCACGACGAATTGCCATAGACAAAACAAAGTGCTGCCCCGGATCATGGATAGCCGCCTCTATCTCTGACATTGGCACATGTAGTCGCAGCGATAAGTGGCGCACAAGCTCCATTGCGCCACGGGGATTATTGACGGGTGGATAGTGTGTAAAAGGCCCGCGCCACTCATTAACCGTTGTCACGCGCATCCTAACATCTTCCCTTAGCAAATCAATTGCGTGCTCTGCTTGCTCCAGAAAACGATCCACACGACCAGGCAACGCAGATCCAGGAACCCAAGCAACACCTGTCTGCAACAAAAGATTGGCCATTTTGACATTATAAACAACCAGTGGACGCGGATCTACAGGGGCATAACGACTCAAGACATCGGCAATTACTTGATAGTGAGATGGCATGGGGTCGCCCACCCATTCAACAGATGCCGACAATCCACTATCCAACAACCCCATCCCTGCAGCCTTCTCCAATACCAGAGAACGACTCGTCACAACATCCCCATTGCGCCATCGGATATCAAGAGTCTCCGCATAACGCTGGGCAATTTGATCAAAATAACTGAGATCCCGAAGTACAAAATTGATTAATAGTGCATCTACAAGCAAATATGGGTTCTTCAAACGATCCCCAAATATATCAAGCGTATGTACAGCCTCTATTAAAAGTCGAACAAACAAATCCTTATGCCCCAACAATAGGGCATACGCAGCTGCATACATCTTGTGATTCACAGACATGAGAAAATCATCGTGACCATGTGCATAGTAATCCGAGATTGATCGATGTGTTGTTTCAAGTTGTCCCAGAACAGACCGAAGATCATTGGTATCTTGTCGTGTCATCAGCAGCACATCACGCCCCATTGCAAAGGCCTGAACTGCCAATGGGAGTGCTTCAAGATCATTCGACATACCGTTCAAAACAAACTCGCCAACCAAACCCAATCCCCCTACAATCATTTTTGGGAGTGGCGTCTCTAAAATACTCAACCCACGCCCACCAGCCTTACGGGCAGCATGAGCTTCGCGAAACAATCCCGTTCGCATTTCTGGAATATTCGTGAGCAGCGCCTGAAGTTGGGCATACCTCTGCCAATGACTGGCTGCATTGTCATGGAGATGGGCTTTATCCGCGGCAACCGCCTCACCGTACACAAACCCAGCAATGCCTCGAGCCAGTTCTTGCAAACGTTCTGGTATTGTTAATACACTCATAAAAGTAATTTAGCGCCTGGCGTGTTCCCATGTTTCTTTGAAACGCATATGTAGTTCCGGCAGACGCACCGCCGGCAATTCTGCCCGCAATTGACGATACTGCTCTCGTGTTACCAATTGTTGAAGTTTAATATCCAAAAAACCACCATCGGGACGCAACAATGCAATTTCAACATCAGTTGGCATGACGTTCAAACGAAAAGATATCATACGTACCAAACGCATTGCATCAACCGGTCTCGACACCACAAGCCGTCGGATCTCACGGACAGACACTCGATAATCGGATGGATAAACCATAATCTGTCGCTGAGCAACAGTATGCGCATCATTCGCCAAATATAAAAATTCGGTCACACGCCTGGCCAATTGAGAATGACGATTCATCGTCTTCACTTTTCGAAGTATAAAATCGACTTGATCCATTGCATAGATCAGCGTGGGAATTGGATTGATGTCAATCATCTGACACAAAACTGCCATCACAATCGCATTCCAACTGGGCGACACCCCACCACGCCACTCCTGCGCCACTGTTTTTAATTGTGTATCAAATAATCCATACTCAGCCATCAGTGCATATAATCGATCACGGCTCTCTTGGCGGAAAAACTCATTTGGTACATCTTCATCAGGCTCCAACATACTCGTCACGATCGACAACTGATTCAAAGTACATACTGCATCAAGGGACTGGCGGGCTTTCCCTTGAGCCTCTTGCAGTCGCAACAAACCAGCCGTTGATTTGTTTAGGCCCTGGACAAACAAATCGGCCTGTTCAAGTGCATAAAAATATGCCGCAGAAAACATTGCATGTTTAGTGGCATTACGCACACCAGCAATAGAATCATCCAGAGCATAAATGCTTGTCAGTTTCTCGTGAGCCAGTCCAATTTTAAAATTGACCTCATAAACTGCATCTTCGGATGGATTAATTGCTTGCATGACATCACGCGCCAAAAGCAGTGTTCGTAACGCATGCCGTACAACCGCAATATCGTTGTCACCACTGGTCTCAAGAAGCATCTTACCTAAAAAGAAAATGGCATCCGCCAGTACTTGTTCGGTGGGAACCTCCGTTGTCCAGCGCGCATCTTCATCATTGTAATCAGCCGTTTGGGGATGGCGCATCATTTGTGCAGCTCGAAACAGTGCTTGTCGCGAATCACTAACATTCCCCGTAATCGCTGTCATACGCGCAACGGTCAACCAAGATGCCACTTGCAAGCTGGGGTCTGAAATGGTTGGCTCTTGCAGCTCTTGCTTAGCGCGCAAGTGTAGTCCATCCGCATATTTTCTAATGAATGGTGGAATCGATATTTGAAACGGGGATAGTTGATTAGGGGCAGCCATAAAAGTTACCGGCTGGCCGCACCAGCAAGCGCACCTGCAAAGCCCATTCTAGCCACGACCACGCCCACCAATTCACCGCCGATTAAGGAATCTATCCCTGCAGCGACTGCCAACTCAGGCCCTACAATGGCACCGACAGCAATCACACCACCTGCAATAAAAACAAGATCCAGATAACCTTTGCCGCCCTTCATTTCGGGATCGCCAATTTCGGCATTCGTACGGCGGCCGCTTTCCACAGCAAGATCCACCGCAACAAACTCGTCAGGTAATGGAGTTTCTGGGGCATCTGCAGCAGCTGGCGCTTCCTCATTTTTTGGTGCAGCAGTAGCAGCAGCTGCTGCTGTAGCTTCTGCAATATGTGCCATGAAACCATGACCACCTGTCATTGGAGTATCATTGGGTGGATCTTTGCGAAAAATTGCCTTAATACCTTCCACAATTTTGTGCACAGTTTGAATTGGATGAGTAATCAAGCGCACGTCACGAATGAAGAGGTCACCTCCACCACGCAACGCCCACCCGAATGAAATACGCCCCACACTCAAAGCTGTGAGCAACAGGCCAACGCCAACTTTTAACTGCTTTTCTAATGGGTATTGGAAAAATACTTCCAACGCATTGGGATCTTGCAAAATATGTGTACGGACTGCATCCACCTGATAGGTCAAATTCTGAATACCATGGTACGCTTCAATTTGACCGTCCAACTTCAAGGCATTCGCAACTGCGATCAGAACACCATACAGACGCATCATCGACTCAAGGTCTTTACTAAAATAGTATGTACCCCGCGGCCCTCTACGAAAAATGTCACTCTCATCGGAATCACCCACAGTCCAACGAATCTGTGCGACCAGATGTTCCGTCAATGCATCTGAAATAATTTCCCAACCAGATTGGGGATCCCCATTCATCTCCTTGGGTGGACTCTTTTCAAAATACGCAATAGATGTTTCTTTACGCACATGGCTTCCGCCCCAATAACGATCATCGACGACGATGACCTTGTCTGCGATCTCACTATCAGATCGTAATCGTGGATGCGGAAACGCAATTGGCAATTGAGGCAACGTCACTGCTGGTGCAACTTGAGACTGAGGATGTGGATTCACAATCCCGGCCAGAAGGGTATTTAAGAATGGCATTGCATCTTTTTGAGCATAGATTTTACCATCCTTGGTATCCTGACAGACAAACCGTGAACTTTGTGGATCCATCTGACCCAACAGATCTGGCGTCACAATCGTCAAAAATGGCGTCTTACCATCGGGCCCTGGAAAGGCAATCATGGGAAATTCTTGAAACTGCTCAGGAATAGGTGTCGGACAGGATTGTACAGGTGTTATTGGTTTGTCGTTACTTCCCATGGGCTAAGCCTCCTCTTACAAGATATATTGAATTATCGGCATTCTCGCCAAAAAGTTGCGTCAATGTAGGACAAATAGGCGAATTAAAAGAACATTAATCTTAGAAATCTTTGACATTCACAGAAAAGTCACCGATAATTGGGCCCTACCCAAAGGAAAATAACATGAGTAACCACGCAAAAATGATCTGCACCATCGGACCCGCCACCAATACCCCCATACGCATTCGACAGCTAATCCAGTCTGGAATGAGGGTTGCGCGACTTAACTTTTCACATGCTGCCCATGCAGACCATGCCAAAGTGATTCGCATTGTGCGCGAGGAAAGCAATAAACTTAAAGTCCCTGTAGCCATTTTGCAGGACTTGCAAGGACCCAAAATTCGTCTCGGTAAAATCGCCGAAGGCACTCATACCCTTCGCCCCGGTGATACTTTTATTTTAACGACACACAACCTCATTGGTAATCGTCAGATTGCATCGGTCACCTATAAAAAATTAGCGGATGAAGTCAGCGCAGGCGATACCATTTTTATGAGTGACGGCATCATGGAGCTCAAAGTAACGCGTGTTCGCAGAACCGATGTTTACTGCAAGGTTATTCAGGGTGGTATTATTGGATCTCACATGGGACTCAACCTGCCCAATACGCGCCTATCCACGCCATCCATGACTGCCAAAGATAAACGTGACCTGGCCTTCGGCATTAAAATGAAGGTGGATTATGTTGCACTTTCATTTGTACGCGACGCATCAGATGTCATCCGTTTACGCAAGATGATCAAAAAACTACATGGCTCAGCACGTATCATTGCAAAACTTGAATTGGCCATGGCCGTTTCAGCTGAACATTTGGATCCCATTATTGAAGCAGCAGACGCAGTAATGATTGCCCGTGGCGATCTGGGTGTAGAACTACCATTAGAAGAAGTACCAATGTCTCAAAAGACCATTATTCAACACGCCTTTACCCTGGCAAAGCCGGTCATCGTTGCAACACAGATGCTGGAAAGCATGACGATTCATCCGCGCCCTACCCGCGCAGAAGTCTCAGACGTTGCCAACGCTATTTTTGATGGTGCCGATGCTGTTATGCTTTCGGGTGAAACCGCACGTGGCAAACACCCACTACAAGCTGCCCGCACGATGGTTCGCATTGTTGAGCGAACAGAACGAGCCATTGCACGCCGCCATACATCCACATTGGAGCACTTACCTGAAACAGCACCTGTCACAGAACACTTGTGCTATTCAGCATCTATTTTGGCACAACACTTGGGAGTGAAGGCCATTGTGGCTTTCACAGAAAGTGGCACAACCGCACGTTACATCTCAAAATTTCATCCACGTGTTCCCATTTATGTGCTCAGCCCAAAACACCATGTCGTGAATCAATCCCAATTATTCTGGGGTGCTCAATCCATGTTCTTCCGACGCGGTCGCCATAGTGAAGCGCTCATTCGTCGTATGGAACATTTATTACTATCTAAAAAATTGGTGTCCCATGGTGATCGCATCATCATGCTTTTGGGTATGCCGCTTTCCAGCCACGGCCCAACCAACACCATCAAAATACACACCATTCACTAATTCTTTGATTTTAAATGCAAAGAGCCCTGCACCTGAGGTGTGAGACACCTGCTACAGTGCAAGGCCGACGCGCAACACAACTGCCGCTGCGGCATCACCAAATGGCAAGGGGCCATCTGCAATTGCGAGAGCACCTGCTACGGCAACAAACCCAACAATGGGCCAAATAGAGGGCGCGAGTGATGGCGCATGATAATGTGGCGATGGCTGCACGCGAAACACCGCCGTCTTCACTGCAAACTTAACTGCCACTGTCAGTGCTGCAATCTCATCCAATGAGTGGGCACACAGCGCAAGACCGGTTGATGCAACTTGATCTGTTGCTGTTTGCACCAAGGCTTTCCCTTGAACAGTCATCCATTGCCCCATGCGAGATGGCATATGGGCTGACCATCGAATCAATTGATGTCCCAGGGATTCCAAAAAAACACCCATATAGCGATCGCCCACAAACTTCGTTGTCACCAACATACCGCCAAGTGTAGCGGAATGTGCGACTTCATAATTATCATGTGTATACAAACCATAGACCGCCTTACCTCCGGTAATACCCAGACCCACATAATACATGGCGCGCATACCATCGCGCATAACCCAACAAGTAGCGCCCTTAATGCGTGGAAATCGATTTTGATTCATTGCGAGGGGACCGAGAGTTGTAACAAGCGCAAAGGTCCCTACTGTCCAAGGATTGGCAACCACGTCCAACAGTGCATCAGTAATACCTTCTCTGATGGGGTAGCGAGTTACTTCCACAGGACTTCAGACGGTTGGCCCAAACGCCCATTAACCACGGGGTATACCACTGAATACAATCCATGAATCGCCCAACCAACCTTAGTGATTTTGCGCCACTGCACAATGGCATCGTTCAGTTGTTCCTGGGAAGGTTGGGTTGTCTCTGATGAGACACAAATTGTCTGGGTAATTTCTTCTGCGCTACAGCGCGCAACGCGGATCCCCCCCCGATAGCGATGTGTACATTCCGAAACAGATTTTGTGGCTTCCATGCAACGATCCATAACAATGCCCTCCATTGGCTTGGGGGGCCTGCTATGATCTTTAAGGGTTACTGTCAATAATAATTTAGGGTGCCCTAAACTATCTTAAAGGGTCGCCTGTGATGCCTGCATAAATGATCTTGGCAATCTTGAACTTGTGCTCGTAGCTCGTTTTGGGGTCATTCACCATAATCACAAACGACACATCTCCACCGCCAGGTGCTTGAAAAAAGCCCACAAATGACGACACATCTGCTAATGTTCCCGTCTTGGCTTGAAAGACACGTTCTTTGGTTGGTAACAATGATTGGTAGGGTTTAAAGTAATTAAGCAGCCTCATCATATCCATTGCCGTCACATACGTGTGGCGCGACAAACCCGATCCTTCTGCGACGGTAAAATTTTTCCAACCCACACTTTGCTTGAGAAATGCCGTCTCTGCATTTACTGACTTTGCAATGGTCGCTGGCGCGCCCATTTGAGCTGCTCCCGTTGCCAAGAAAAGTTGATTGGCCGTAAAGTTATTTGAAAACTCCAACATCCCAATAATAATACCCCTCAAACTGTTACTGGATAAATGATGATAAATGGGCTGCATCCCAGCAGGTACTTTGCCGGACACAATATCACCCGATGTGGCAATCCCTGCCTGCTGCAAAAAGGCAGCGATCATTTCGCCCGAAAAGCGCAATAGCTCCTGAGGATTTTTCGCAATATCCAGATTGTATGTGCCTGCGCGCAAATGCGCCGCACGCTCTTCCACAATAGGTACCAGCGGCGTCATAGGATCTGCTGAACTCACCCGACGATGCTTGCCACGCCCCGTCACGCGTACCGCAGCGGTATTAAAGTTCACAATAAGCGCACCATTATCCGCATCAAATGGATTACTGCGACCATTAAAACCACTCACATCAATATTGAGATTAGAAGCAAAGTAACTGGCATCCAGGCGGATCTTGGTGACTTTTTTAACACCCAAACGCTTAAGTTGTGCTGCAATACGCACCAAGTCTTCTGATGTTAATGATGGATCCCCATATCCCTTCACCGTCAGCACACCATCCGATGTCCAATAGAAGTCTGTTGGGAAATGGTAATCCGGCCCCAACACTTTAAGCGCCCATGCAGCTGTCGCTACTTTAATAGTAGAGGCTGGCATGCGTGGAATATCCGCATCATGTGACAATAAGACACGGCCTTGGGCATCAATGACCAAGAGACTGCCATTCCCCATCACCTGCACAGCTGCCTCACGCCAATCTTCCGGTAATGGGGGCTCTTTTACCCGCGATGCACGCCGAGACGCGTGCTTCTTTTTCACATAATGACTGTGGTGCTTAGTGGATTTACTATGAGGCTTGGCGTGAACTACAGGCGTAATAATTAAGAGTATTCCCAAACAAATCAGTAATTTTTTCATTTTTGCATTATGCGGATGCAGTCAGCACAGGTCAAGAAAAACAAAATAACCAATAAAAATCAAATACTTAAAACTCTCACTCCCAACACCCCCTGCATCACAATTGACAAGTGAACGATCGTTCACCATAATGTAATTATGAAAATGGAGACCCACAATATCCCCCCTGAAGTGATCAACAGCCTCCGCAACTTTTATCACGCTCACGGACGTGCGCCGTCATTTGCAGAGCTTGCCAAGCTAGCGGGATATGCCTCCAAAAATGCTGCGTTTCGTTTGGTCAATAAACTTGTTGATGCTGGAATCGTTGAAAAAGATGCGAGCGGTCGCATCCGGCTACGCGGGAACCGGCTTGGACTTCCCCTCCTTGGTTATGTCCAGGCTGGTTTTCCCACGCCCGCCGAAGAAGATCTTTTAGATACCATTTCACTCGATGATTTTTTAATTCGCAAGCCCCAGGCCAGCTTCATGCTCAAGGTCAGCGGTGATTCTATGATTGATGCCGGTATTCAGCCCGGCGACATGGTCATCATTGAACGTGGCACGGCCTACAAACATGGCGATATCGTTCTTGCACAGGTCGATAATGATTGGACACTCAAGTACTACGAACGTCGTGGCAACCAGGTTGTTTTGGTACCTGCCAACAAAAACTACCCTGAAATTTTTGCCAAACAAGAACTCAAGATTGAAGGCGTTGTTCGCAGTGTCATGCGTCGCTACTAAGGAGGCTTTATGAAAAATGAACCACTCACCATTCGCCGCTGGCCCCGCGCCATCTTACATGTCGACGCCGATTCTTTTTTTGCAAGCGTTGAACAAACCGTCAATCCAGAGCTTAAAGGGAAACCGATTGTAACAGGTGCCGAACGTGGGATTGTAACTGCTGCCAGCATTGAGGCGCGTGCACTGGGCATCAGTCGCGGTATGTCGCTATCAGAAGTCACCGCACGCTGCCCACAATGCCTACTCATCTCCAGTAATTTTGAAAATTACGGCCTTTATTCCAAAGCCATCTTCAATATCCTGCGGCGCTACACACCCGACGTCGAAGAATATTCAATCGATGAAGCTTTTGCGGATTTGACTGGTACACGCCGCATGCATCACAAATCCTATATCGATATCGCACATGACATTCAAAATACAATCCACACCGAATTGGATATTCCTGTCTCTGTTGGTGTCAGCCTTTCCAAAAGCTTAGCCAAATTATGCTCCAAATTCAGAAAGCCACGCGGCATGACTTGTGTCCCGGGATATTTAATTCACGAACTCCTTGCACGCACACCCGTGGGCAGCATTTGGGGGGTGGGACACAACACCGAAGCCTTACTCAAGAAACACTCTATCAAAACAGCTCTCGATTTTGTGCGACGCCCGCTCTATTTTGCAGAAGAGCTTCTGGGAAAAGTGGGGGTTGATCTTTGGCAAGAGCTCCGTGGCGACGTTCGGTATGGTGTCGATGCCTCCGCCAAACAAACCTATGGGTCTATCAGTCGCACCCGCACCTTCACACCACCTTCTTCCAGCCGTGATTATGTCTTTGCACAACTGATTCGCAATCTCGAATATGCCATGGCAAAGGCGCGGCGATTTGGTTTGGCAACGTCACGACTCACTGTCTATGCCAAGCAGCAAAACTTTCGCAGCACAGCCATTGAATTACAACTTTCCCAACCCAGCAGTTCTCCATTAGATGTCACCGCTCTATTAAGAGAACACTTTCACCACATCTTTAAAGAAGGACACTTCTATCGGGCAACTGGGGTTACACTTCATCAACTCACACCTCAATCGGGTACCCAATTTAGCCTCTTCGAAGATCCCATGCGCAGCCTCAAAGCCGAATCAGCGGCACAAGCCATGGATAGCATCACCGCACAATTTGGTCCTGGCAGTGTCTTTTTAGCTGAACGCCTGCATTTAGGATGCCATGCCACCAGCAACAAGGCCTCTCCACTCCCAACTCTGGAAAAAATCGCCGTCTAACCCTCTGATTTTTCAGAAACATTATGAAAAATGGGGACTTGACTTCCCAACTCTATAGGGGATAATAGTCCCCAGGGGATTAAAGAGAGGGTTCACGATGCCGATCTACGAATATACGTGTCAGTCCTGCCACCATCACTTTGAGGAGATTCAAAAAATCAGTGATCCCGTGGTAATGGCATGCCCAAAATGTGGCAAAGATGCCTCACGACAAATTTCGCAGACCAGTTTCTCTCTCAAAGGTGAGGGTTGGTATAAAGACGGTTATGCCAAACCCGCAAAGAAGGATGCCACAACCTCAACGGCACCCAGCGCAGCACCTGAAAAACCAGTAGCGACCACTTCAAAGCCACCCCCCTCCAAGGGAGAGTAGTGTATGGTCGATAAAATTGATCGCCCGGATCCTATTTCCAAATATGAAATTCAAAAAAGCGCTGAAACTCACGACGAGAAGCAGCGCCAACATGATGAGCGCCATGAGGAGGAAGACGAATTCACCTCTCCCGGCATTGAGACCTCTTGGAATAAATTTCGAGAAGACACACCACGTCGTCAGGTCATTACCCTCCAAAGAGATGATGTACGCCAGGCCATTTTTAGACAGGCATCACTCAAACATCGCTCAACCGTTTTAGAGGCCGACCTCATACTCAAAGATGGTCGCACATTGTCGCATGCCGCCTACGTCTCAAACAATATGGATGATTACTGGAAGTGGAAGGGCTGGGTACCTGGACAAGTTGTCCCCATTGAACTCATGGTTCAGGGACAAGTCATGCAAGTCAGTATCCCCATGCCGGGTACCAACAAAGTTATATCCAAGGAAGGCACCGGTTCTTCTCGCATTGCTGGAGTACCTTCCAAAGCAAAACTTTGGCAAGACAGCAAAACGGGTCAGCTCAATTGGTTATGGCTCAGCAAAGTCGGTGCAGCAGTTATCGTTGGATTGTGGGTTGTCGGTAAACTGGCGAGGTGGTGGTAGTCATGGCAGAGTTTGAACCCAAACAATTTGGCAAGTTCTTCCTCCTCGATAAGCTGGCCATTGGCGGCATGGCCGAGATTTATAAAGCCAAAACCTTTGGTGCTGAAGGTTTTGAAAAATTACTCGCCATTAAGCGCATCCTGCCCCACTGCGCCGCTGACAAAGATTTTATTTCCATGCTCATCGATGAAGCCAAACTGTCCGTGCTTCTCTCACATGCCAACATTGTGCAAGTATACGACCTGGGCAAGGTGGGCGATGACTACTTCATCTCAATGGAGTACATCAGCGGGGTCAATTTACGCGACCTCGTGTACCGCTGCCGAGAACTAGGGCGCACCATTCCCACCGACATTGCCGTCTACATCATCAGCGAAATTTGTAAGGGATTGGACTACGCCCATCGCAAAACTGACACGGGCGGACAGCCCCTTCACTTGGTCCATCGCGATATTAGCCCACAGAACGTCCTGATTTCCTATGAAGGTGAAGTTAAAATCGTGGACTTCGGTATTGCCAAAGCCGCGATGAACATCTCCCATACGATGGCGGGCATCTTGAAGGGAAAGATTGCCTATATGTCGCCGGAACAGGCGCTGGGGAAATCCATCGATCACCGCACTGATATTTTTTCCACGGGCATTCTGCTGTATGAGGCTTTAACAGGTGAAAAGCTATTCTCCGGTGAAAGCCAATTTGAAGTCCTTAAAAAAATTCGGTCCACAAAAATTGATTTATCCCGGCTGCCTACATCAATTCCTAAACCATTGCAGGTCATTTTGGCACGTGCACTGGCCTATTTTCCAAAAGATCGATTCCAAAGCGCTGGCGACATGCAGATTGAACTCACCAAGTTTTTGTACTCAACATATCATGATTTTTCACCACAAAAACTTGCGGGCTTTGTTCGAGAAACATTTTCAAATCAGCTCACTCATCAGAATATCCGCGCCCAAACCAGTGCATTACGCGAATCCAAAACAGGTTCCATCAGCCTGGCCCAAGAAGCCTTGCAAGAAGACATTGTCCATCGGGATGAAACAGGCGCTGCACTCCGAAAATCATCACTCTCTTCACGCACACAAAGACCTCTCAAACCATTAGAATCTATTTCGGAACCAACCGATCGTACTGATAATACGCAGCGATCAATCGTATGGCGCATGGGAATCATTGTTGCCACACTCACTATCCTGGCCAGCCTAGGCGGCATTTACTGGATGCTCATTCATCCCCGACTATTTCCTCCCGTCGTTACTTCTGAACCCATTTTGGGCGAGGCCATTATTGACTCCACGCCTCCTGGCGCAGCCATTACACTAAATGGAACGGATACCACCAAAACAACACCGGCTCGGCTCACTGACTTGCAGGTTGGTGAAAGCTATACACTCAAGCTCAGTAAACCTGGCTACGAATCTCAAGAACTACCGCTAGTGGTGACCAACAGTACCACCCCAACCAGCATCACGATTACGCTGATGGAAGCACGGGGAGTACTTGATTTAAGCACTGTACCCGCGGGCGCTGAAATTCTTTTAGATGGTGCCCCCACCGGAAAATTCACACCTGACACTATAAACAATATTACATTGAACGCTAATCATCGCCTTCTTCTTAGAAAAGAAGGCTACACTGATTATGAGCAAATTTTTAATCTCACTAACGATACACCTCAAACTGTGGAAATTACGCTTCAATCAAAACCTGAAATCCCAGCCACCCCACCACCGGCTGTAGAACCTGAGAAGCCCGTACAAAAGGTTGAAGAGAAAATTGAAGAGAAAAAGGTCGAGCCCGTCAAACAGCTTACCCTTTCTGTACGCTCCACTCCTGCAGGCGCTAAAATGGTTTTGGATGGACGTAGCGTGGGTACCACACCAGGAAAACTTCCCGCGCTTGACGTCGGCAGCACCCATACCCTCATTCTTGAGAAGGATGGCTTCACCAGTTCCCGTCGGAAATTTACAGTTTCTGACAAGACATCCACGCTCTCTGTAACAATGAAGGAAGTAATTCAACCTCAAGAAAAACCACAGGAACCTATTATTCCACAACCGAAACCCAAAGAAGAACCAACCAAGCCGGCAGAGCAACCTAAAAAGGCAATTGCAGGTGGTGTTGGTACAATTAAAGTCAGTTCATCTCCAAGTGGCGCAGATGTCTTCATCAATGGCGAAATGCGTGGTACCACACCCACGACTGTTTCGGGAGTGTCATCTGGAACAGTGAAAATTATTGTCAGCAAAGAGGGGCAAGCCCGTTACACAACGCAAGTATCTCTAAACCCTGGTGAAACAAAAAATTTGGGAACGGTAACCCTTGGGAATATTTATGGTGAAGTTTCAGTGTCCAGCTCCCCCGCAGGTGCAAGCGTGTCTTTAGATGGCACCAATTATGGTACAACCCCCATCAATATCCGAAAGGTGAAGCGCGACCGACCACACCGTATCCGCATCACGCTTGATGGACATCAGCCTTGGGAAAGAGCGTTTACATTTGATAACGACGATGTGAAAAAATTTAATGTATCACTAGAAGCACAGTGAGGGAGGCAGCATGACACGCGATACTGAACATACGACACAGGTCATTAAAACCGAGGAGACTGGTGATGTTATTAGCCTGCGCAAAGGCCAACTAGTCGTCATCGAAGGCGAAGATAAAGGTCGAAAATTTCGCTTAGAAAAACCGCAAATTAAAATCGGCAAGAAGGAAGGTAACGATCTGTTGCTTTCCGACAAGACCGTGTCACGCAATCACATTGAGATTGAATATACTTCTGACAGCTTCCTTTTACGCGACCTAGGGTCAACCAACGGTACCTATCTCAATGGTACACGTGTTAAGGAGGCCTACTTGGCACCTGGCGATGTCATTAAGCTGGGGAACACCTCAATTGAATTTCAAGCATTCAGTGAAACTGTTAAAATTGAACCATCTGAAAACGAATCTTTCGGCAGTATGGTCGCAAAGAGTCGCAAGATGCGACAAATCTTCGGCATTCTTGAAAAAATTGCCCCTACATTTGCAACAGTTGTTATCGAAGGTGAAACTGGAACGGGTAAAGACCTTGTCGCGCAGGCTATCCACCACTTTAGCACACGCAAGAATCGTCCATTTATTGTCTTTGACTGTAGCGCCGTGGCATCCAACCTTATTGAAAGTGAACTATTTGGCCATGAAAAGGGAGCTTTCACGGGTGCGATCAAATCACGCAAAGGCGCATTTGAAGAAGCGGCGGGTGGTACCATATTCCTAGACGAAATTGGCGAACTCCCCCTAGACTTGCAGCCCAAATTACTTCGTGCGTTGGAACAACGTGAAATTCGCCGTGTAGGTTCCAACATTGCTACTGATATTGATGTTCGTGTTCTCTGCGCAACTAATCGCGATCTCAAAAAGGAAGTTGCTGAAGGCCGCTTTCGCGAAGATTTATACTACCGCCTATCCGTAGTTAAAATCAACATCCCCCCCCTACGCGATCGCCCAGAAGACATCCCCATGATCATTGAGAAAATCCTCAAAGATGCCAAATTTAACCGTACAGTTGATGGAGGCCTGCGCGTCGTACGCGTAGAAGATGATGCCCTCAAAGTATTACAGCGCTACCAATGGCCAGGAAACGTGCGCGAGCTGGCAAACATTGTAGAACGAGCTGTATCCTTTGCTGAAGGTAACAGTATTGCAAAATCCCATCTGGATTATGTGTTTTCGGAACTAGATGCGGAAGAAGAGCACACCGAAAAGCTGGTCATGGATACAGATCTCCCATTCAAGGAAGCCAAGCAAAAATTGTTGGATGTCTTTGAAAAGGATTATCTCATCGACCTACTCAAGCGAAACAACAACAATCTTTCCAAAGCCGCCCGTGAGGCCAAGATTGATCGCAAACACATTCGCAATCTTCTTAAAAAGTACGGCATCTCCGTCCGCGATGACGATTAACTAACATATAACCGATTATACGTCGCTCGCCATTTCCTTCTCCGACCCTACACTATGCGGATTAGGCGCCGGTGGATTTCGTTCCTAACCACACCCCAATTTACCTCGCCGTCTCGCTCGTCGGGCACGACGTCGGTTTTTCGTTACGGCGAAAAACCGCGTCTCACTCTCGCCGTGCGTGGCAA
>PCXA01000008.1 GCA_002796325.1 Deltaproteobacteria bacterium CG11_big_fil_rev_8_21_14_0_20_47_16
TACCTTGATCGGCCAACACCTTGGTCAATGCAGCGGTCAACGTTGTTTTACCATGGTCAATGTGACCAATTGTACCAACGTTTACGTGTGGTTTTGATCGATTAAATTTTTCCTTACTCATATCATTCCCCTCCCGGGCTGTTTTAGAATTTACTATTTTCGCCTAAACAAAAATCACTCTGAGCCCACGACCAGAATCGAACTGGTGACCTTTTCCTTACCATGGAAATGCTCTACCGACTGAGCTACGTGGGCGTCACGCTCTGAGCGGGAGACGGGATTCGAACCCGCGACATCTTGCTTGGAAGGCAAGAACTCTACCACTGAGTTACTCCCGCACTCGTAAAATACGAATGTGGAGAGAGAAGGATTCGAACCTTCGAAGGCGTACGCCGGCAGATTTACAGTCTGCTCCCTTTGGCCACTTGGGTATCTCTCCCCCTAAAATTCCGCTGAGCCAACTATCGGATTCGAACCGATGACCTACTGATTACAAATCAGTTGCTCTACCAACTGAGCTAAGTTGGCGAAAAAATTTCAGAGAACAGAAATCAAAAAATAAAATTAAGACAGACACCCCCACGTCCCATGAAAAGCAGTTCTGGAGGGTTCCCGTCTCAAGCATTTAAAATGTATTGGTTTTTGGACCACGCGCCCGGCACTACAATCCCCACCCCAAGCCAATTTCCAAAAAGTTGCGGACATTTAGGCAACGACCACTATATTGTCAAGCATATTTGATACTGGATTTCCTACTTTTTGAGAATTCTCTGACGATGGAATTCGGACATCATGATGGCTCCGGCCACCGACACGTTGAACGAGCCAATCACCCCTGTCATCGGGATTTTGAGACATAAGTCACAGGTCTCTTTGACCAGCGGACGCATGCCCTTGCCTTCAGACCCCATGACAAGCGCCACAGCACCCTTTGCATCAAAATCATACAAGGACTGCTCGGTATCCCCATCGGCACCGACCACCCAAATATTCTTTTCTTTCAACACTTTAATCAATTGAACCAGATTCGTTACTTGAACAATTTGGAGGTACTCGGCGGCGCCTGCGGATGCCCGTGCAGCAGCGGGCCCAATGCCGGCAGAATTGTCTTTGGGAATGAAGACCGCGTCCACCCCACAAAGGTGAGCAGACCGCAAAAGAGAGCCCAGGTTTTGGGGATCGGTCACTTGATCTAAAATGAGGAAAAATGGATTCTTTTGGGGTTGGGCAAAAATTTCGTCTTCGGAAGTATATTTGTAAGATTCAACTTTGGCTGCCACTCCCTGATTTTTTTCGATACGACTCATCTTATAGAGCGCATCTCCGCTTACCTTTTGACACGGAATTTTTTGGCGGCGCGCTTCGTCTTCAATCTGCCCTGCCATTTTTTCTGCTTTTCCACTCGAAATATAAACTTCGAACACACGGCGCTTGCCCGCACGAATCGCTTCTAATACCGCATGTGTTCCACAGATTACTTCAGTCGCAGCCATGTCGGGCGAATACAGAAAGACTTTAGAGGCTGCAATAGAGAAGTCGTATTATCAATAAATCCCAATTGCTACGATTTATCTACTTGGATATATACAGCGACAACTAACCGAAGGGGGGGATATGACTACAAAAAGAGCCGTCATTACAGTCGCTGTTGCAATGGCATTACTCATTACCAATGCTGCACTTGCGGCGGACACCACCTACGGTCCAAAAGGCAAGCGTTTCGGTGTTGGTATCTATGCCGGTGAACCCACCGGCTTTACATTAAAGGGTTATATCTTTGAACATGCATCAATTGATGCCGTGGCTGCATGGTCATTTGTTGATGGCGGGTTCACCTTTATGGGCGACTTCCTCTATGACTTTGTCCATATTCCTGTTCAAACTGACAAAATAACTCTGCCATTTTATGCAGGTGCCGGTGGTCGATTCGCCATTGCCCATCGTGGGAAAAATGACGGTCGCAATGTTGGCGGTGTTCGCATTCCGGTGGGTATTGCCGTACACTTTACAACACATCCCATCGAAATCTTTTTTGAAGCCGGCCCAGGCATTGACATTGCACCCTCTACATCGTTCGATATGACTGGTGGTGTGGGTGCTCGGTTTTATTTCTAGTGTAGAAAGAAGAAAGGGTAGCTACCGCACCGTAGCTACCCGAAATTAGGTAGGAACTCCCCAGGCAGCACACTACGCGTTGTAGTGTGTGATTGTTGATTGCTTCTGATGTGCGAGGTCTTTTTCAAAACTTTCCAAAGTCTGTGGATTTGTAGCGGCTAATTTTTCGCGCGCCTCTTGATATTTGCTGTGACAGTCTTCCATGAACTGCACCAATTCATCTTTACGCTCTGCATCCATGGAATCTTCGTATTCAATACGGGCATACTCATGATTGATCGAGGACGTCGCCATGGTCATTTGCAACTCAAGCAAGGCGTCTTTTCCCTTGGCTGGAAGATTCTCATTGTTCTCCAGTTCCAAGCTGAATTCCTGTGTTTCAACTGTTTGAATGTCCCGTTTCATATCTCCCCCTTTAGGAGTTAGTGTTGCCGTACGCCCCTACCTAAGTGCGAAGGACGTGCCAAAAGGGAAACGTTTGTAAATAATTGATTTTATTATGTTTTTCGTATTGATAAACTTGGAAAACTGTCCAAATTATGGTGTCTGGACTGTCCATATGTGGACAATGGTCCCCAATTTCTTCTCAAAATACAAAGTTATAAACTAGGAATTCTAGGACATTTCTTTGAGGATTTGACGGGCAATTGAGAGTGGGTCTTTGGCTGCACTAATCGGGCGACCCACCACTATATAGTCCGCACCCGCATTAACAGCCTCTCGTGGGCTAGAAATACGTCGTTGATCATCTTGTAACTCATGAGACAGGCGAATGCCGGGGGTCACAATTAAAAAATCAGGCCCACAGGCTTGCCTAATTTGGCGAATTTCCAATGGCGATGCCAGCACACCATCCATCCCAGCATCTTTTGCCATTCGCGCCAAGCGCAACACCTGCTCACGCAATTCAAACTGAAGACCAATGTCTGAGAGAGATTGCAAACTCGTCAATACGGTTACCCCGATCATCAGCGGATTGGGCTTACCCGCCCTTTTGGCTGCTTCTCTTGCTGCCTGAATAGACTCGCTCATCATATATTGCCCACCAGCAGCATGCACATTGATCATGCGTGCACCCATTGTTGTGGCAGTGGCAACCGCACGTGACACACTACTGGGGATGTCATGATACTTCAGGTCAAAGAATGGATGACAGTCATGCTTGAGTACCAGATCAACAACCTTGGGACCAAATGCGGTAAATAAAGGTAAACCAATTTTAAAATTTTTAACTTCGGATTTAAGCGTTTCGATCAAGTCCGCAATTTGTGGCAGCGATTCACCATCAAGGGTTACAATAAGGCGCTTACGCGCTTGTGGGCTGATGCGTTTTTCAGTCATCGTAGCCTCTTATTTAGTGTCTTAGAGCCTCTTTCACAGTTGCAATACAATCTGTCAGAGACTTCTCTTGCTTAACACCTGCGGCACGCTCCGTCCACTCCAAATGGTTTGTGGATGCCGTCTTTTTGCCTACCACCATCTGATACGGAATGCCTATTAGATCCGCGTCGTTGAATTTAACACCCGGCCGTGCATCACGATCATCGTATAATACCTCAATACCTTCACGCTGAAGCACTTCATAAATTTCATCTCCCATCTGACGCTTTTCATCACTTGCTAAAATTAAATGCACATGGGCGGGTGCAATGGGGAGTGGCCAGAGCATTCCCTTGGCATCATGGTTCTGCTCAACAGCAGCTGCCATTGTGCGACCAATGCCTAGACCATAGGTACCCATTGTAATGACATGTTCCTTACTGTTAGCATCAAGGAATGTCGCCTTCATGGGTTCCGAGTAGCGAGTACCCAACTTAAAGATGTGACCAACTTCAATACCACGCACAATTTTAAGCGCACCCTTTTGACAACGAACACATCTATCACCTGCCTTCACCATACGTAGGTCAGCAAATTGGGTTACTTTAAAGTCGCGGCCTTCAGATAATCCCAAAAAGTGTTGATCTGTTTCATTGGCACCACTTGCAGCTCCAGAAACTCCTTTTAGTGCATCATCTGCCACAACAGTAATTGCACCAATACCATCAACCGATTTTGGCAGTCCAACCGGTCCCGCAAAGCCAACTTCTGCATTGGTTACAAGACGCACTGTATTTGCATCTGCAAGCGTCACAAATTCTGCATCCACTGCATTCTTGAGTTTGATTTCATTCACTTCAGCATCACCACGTACAAGAGCAACCACCACACCACCATCACGCAGATACAAAAGCGTTTTGATCATTTGATGCTTGGGTACCTTCAGAAATGATGCAACCTCTTCCACCGATTTTAATTTGGGGGTATGTACTTTTTGCAAATCACTGGTATTGGCAGATTCATATTCAGGTGTGCACGATTCAGCGCGCTCCACATTCGCGGCATAATCACACGCATCGCACCCGGCAATCGCATCTTCACCGGTATCAGCCAACACCACAACTTCATGAGAGCTTTTACCACCAATTGCACCCGTATCCGCTTCAACAACACGTGATGCCAAACCACAGCGCTTGAAAATGCGTTGGTAGGCATCCCGAATGACCAAGTAGTGTTGATCTAAATCTTCAGCCGATGCATGAAAGGAATAGCCATCTTCCATAATAAATTCGCGCCCGCGCATGAGTCCAAAGCGTGGACGAATTTCATCACGAAATTTGGTGTGAATTTGATAAAGGTGCTTGGGCAAATCACGATACGAACGTACAAATTTTCGAACAATATCAGTAATTACTTCTTCATGGGTGGGCCCAACACAAAAATCACGCTCATTACGGTCTTTCAATCGTAGCAATTCTTTTCCGTATTTTCCCCAACGACCTGATTCCTCCCATAACTCACCTGGGATCACAATTGGCAGCAACACTTCTGCGCAACCTACGCGATTCAGTTCATCGCGCACAATAGCTTCTACTTTTCGAATCACCCGAAGCCCTAGTGGCAAATAATCATAAATACCTCGTGCCACTTGCATGATAAAACCGCCACGAACGAGTAGTTTATGACTGACAATTTCGGCTTCGGCCGGCGCCTCACGCAATGTTGGAATTAAAGTTTGGGAAAAGCGCACAAAGCCTCCTGATAAAATGAGGCTGCGTTCTACGTGTGCCCATAATAGATGTCAATATCTGCAGTGTGTCGGGTTAGCGAATCAACGTACAACCGCCAGTTTTACCAGAAGATGGTGCAGCAGCGGCAGCATATTCCTTTACTTTGGCAACAGGTGCGTTGGTATAAAGTGGAGAAATAATAGCATTATTGACCGTTGTAGGATCCATAACAATCGTCTGACCACCCTTGTCACATGATACAACTTTAACGCTACCGCCGCTGGTTGTAGCAATACAATTGGGAATATTTGGATCACAGATGCCCGCAGGAGCATCCTTAATCGGTGGCATATTCAGTAAGGGAGATGCTACACCGTTTTCAGGATCAAACATTCCAATCCCCGACCCAGCAGACAGAAACTGGGGCAATGATGAAAATTGAACGGTATATGTTTTACCTGGTATAATGCCTCTTAGATAGTAATGGCCAGTTTGAGTCGGAACGGGAAAATCAGCGCCCGTCATTGTGCTCACTGCATTGGTGCCAAAATCGTTGTCAGTACTATGGGCTTCAACTTCCAATCCCTGAATACCCTTTCCTTCCGAATCCACAATCTTACCCGTAATCATGCAAAATTCTTTTGAGAAATTATCATTGGGATAAATTGACGAGATAGCTACGACATCATCCATATGCAGCGTGGACTCTTCTGCATTGCAAATAGGATACATGGTGGGAATGGATGTTCCCATTCCTTCTTTAAATTTCGGATTCGCCCCCTCTTCATGTATTGTTGCAAAACCATCATTCAAACCGGAATGATCAAGACCAAACAAGTGTCCAATTTCGTGAACCACAGATGCATTAAACTCGGCTTGTCCCTGCTTTGTGAGCATAGGCCCGTTCAAAATGACCATACTATGTAAAATCTGCGGAGAATATGGATCCAAGATCAGCGGCATTGTGTACGCCATGATCGATGTAGGATCACAGGCACCACGCGTTGCACACCAATCCGCAACGATACTACCATCCTTATCAAACACAACAACTGATGGGATTTTCAGTGCAGCCCCACAGTATGAGGAGTCACCCGTTGTAAAATACAAGTCCACGTCATCGCAGAAGAAGGTGGTAATATAATTATCCTTTGTCACCTTATCAGACAGCTGCCCAACCTTCACAGGCTGCAGAGTCGCTGTTTTTACCTTGCCAATACCCGCCTTTAGAATTCCGGCATTCGTCCAGGTTGCAAACGCATCCTCAACCATCTGCATGGCCTGATGATTTGTTACGCTTTCGGTCAAATCATTATTCGTATATGTCCATTTCACGATGCCCGCATTCCAATGATATGGTGTACCCGTGGATGACGCAATCCATGGCTGGCCTGCTGTGACAGTTGTTGAAAACATACTAATGGCTATCAACATCATGAGGCGCTTCACTGCGGTCCTCCCATCTTGCGAACCGCCTGAACAAATTCTTTGAGCTGGAGAGAATGGGATGGCGCACCACCGATGGTTTTACCAAGCGACACACCTTGACTACCACCCTCTGGAAATAACCACCGGCCTCCCAATGTATCTTGGGCTACAATGCTTTCACCATTGGATTCAGTGACATGAAACACACCTTGGCCACCACCAACTGGGAAGCGGAATCCATTGACGTTCGGTGCCGTTAAAAACAGCATATACCGCTGACCAACTTCGTATGTGGGGATTGTAGCAAGTCGATTCCCGCCACGATTGATCGGAATGGGTGTCCCCCGCCACTGATGTAATGCGAATGTGCTATTGGCCTGAAGGTCGCCTTTGATGGCTGTCTCGATATTAAAGGTATAATCTGTGGTAACAGGTGGTCCCGCTTTGTCAGAACGTGCAAGGCAAGTACCCACAAAAATGACGTTGGCCTTCTGAGTGAGGCCCTGAGCTGTTTCGGGGATAATCGAAGTTGTAAAGCCAATACTCCCACTCAACATCAGTACTGCCACAACCGCCCAACTTAAGACCCGCATGCGCCCCTCGTCTTCCGTTGAATTGCCCCCTTGACCAAATGATTATACACTTTTTATGCCAAATCCCAATGGATTTTATTTGACCCTACCGACGCAAATCCGTTAGAGTGATTGGGTTAAGAACCTTAAATTTCAGGGGATTTTTTAAAATGCGCAAATTAGTCTGGGTCGTCCTGCTGGGTCTTATTTCCCCATTTTTACTACTTGCCGGTGATAGCACCTACCATCTCTCAAAGCCACGGTTGTTGCCAGATACGCTGGCGCTGATTCAGGAGAATTATGTGGATCCAGGGCGTGCCAAGCCAATTGCCATGCTCAAAGGTGCTATGAACAAGATCCAGGAATTTGTTCCCGAAATTTTGGCCACATGCAGCGACTCGGATTGCGACGTCACTGTCGGCATGGCCAGCAAGCATTTCTCAGTTGGTGGTGTTAAGAATCTCAGTGACATGGGCAATGTGCTTCAACAGATTTTTTCGTTCATTGAATTGCATTATCACGGAAAAACTAAGTCCAATGAAATTGAGTATGCTGCAATTGAAGGCATGCTGGATGTTTTAGATCCCCACTCCAATTTGCTCACTCCCAAAATTTACAACGAATTCAAAATTGGCACCAAAGGCAACTTTGGTGGATTGGGAATTGTCATCGGTACACGCGATGGTGAACTCACCGTTATTTCACCACTTGAAGGTACACCCGCATTTAGAGCCGGCATTAAGGCCAAAGACCACATTACACAGATTGGTGACGATTCGACTATCAACATGACACTGACAGAGGCGGTCGAGCGGCTGCGCGGCCCTGTAGGTACCCCAGTAACCATCACTGTTGAGCGCCCCAGTAAAAACACAACATTCACCGTCACGATCCGACGCGCTGTCATCAAAATTGAAAGCGTCCAGTCAGAACTTGTGAAGACAGATAATAAGAATTTTGGTTACATCAAGATTAAAAGTTTCCAGGAAAATACCGACCGCGACATGGTTCATGCGCTTGAAGCCATGCAAAAAAAGGCCGGGCACCCGCTTAATGGCCTTATCATGGATCTGCGCAACAATCCTGGTGGATTACTCAACCAAGCTATCTCCATTGCCGACTATTTTCTAAAGACTGGCGCCATTGTCAGCACCGTTGGTTTGGACAACCAGGAAATGCAACGCGACATGTCCCACAACACGGGAACAGAACCAACCTACCCAATAGTTGTATTAATTAACGAAGGCTCTGCCTCTGCATCCGAAATTGTCGCGGGTAGTTTGCAAGCAAATCACCGCGCTGAAGTTATTGGGACACAGTCATTTGGAAAGGGAAGCGTGCAGCAGGTGTTTAACTTGCTGGATAGCAGCGCACTCAAGTTAACTGTTGCGGAGTATTTAAATGCCGCAAAATATTCTATTCAATCTGTGGGCATCACGCCCGAAATTACTTTAATCCCAATGACCGTAGACAAAAAATCTATGGACCTTCTTGAAAACGAGTATTCCGGTGAAAAGGATTTAGAAAGTGTTTTGGATCGGCCTATTCCAAGTCATCAAACAAGCACGATCAAAGTACACTATTTTAATCCAACCAATCCTGACAGTCAGGATGATGACGCAGCCAACACACGTGAATTTTCCAACGCACTCAACTTATCAGATGACTTTGCTGTTGGCTTGGCTGAAAAATTATTGGCAGAAATGTCAGGACCCAATTCGGAAGATGTCAGCCTTAAAGAGGCACCACTTCTCAAACAGGTAGAGGGCGAAGAGATGACCAAGCTTGCCAAAGCAATGGAGCAAGTTGGTCTTGATTGGAGCACCGGACCCAATAACGGAAAGCCCAAAATTCAACTGAGTAGCGAGTTACAATATAAAGGAAAAACCGTCAGCACCCTAGAGGCCGGCGAAGAAGGCAACATCATCATCCATGCACATAATATAGGAACAGGAACAGCCTATCGTCTCATCGCAAGCACGCGTCTTGATGAACCTCTTTTCCCCAACAAAGAATTTGTCTTTGGAAAACTACTGCCAAATGCCACGCGCAGTTGGTCTGTTCCTATCAAGATCGCAAAACAGGCACCTTCACTCACGCTACCCATAAAACTCTACTTTAGTGACACCAACAATTCATCATTACCACCAGCACACATTTTGGTTTCAATTACTGAGCAACCGCGTCCCAAATTCGCGTTCCGATACACACTTGAAACCCCTACAGACACACGCATTACTGATGCCGAGCGTCTTCCAAGGGGGAAATTTATTCCACTTGTTGTAACTGTTAAAAATATTGGCGTGGGAACCAGTGAAGATACACTTGTATCCATTCGCAATGTTGAAGAAACAACAACTCCGGCTTTCCTTAAAGTTGGCCGCGTTAAACTTGGGAAAATTGCGCCCAATAAAACGGCTACGGCGACACTTCGCTTTCGCATCGACCCAACATACACAGCCTCAACGCTTAAACTGGACTTGAGTATTGCTGATGCCAATACGATGGAAGGTGTCACCCAGTCATTAACTTTCATCATGGGATCTGGTGCAATCGAACCAGCAACAGGCCCTTGGTATCAAGCACCGCTGATTGTACTCACGTCACCCAAACTGCCCATCATTACCACTGCAGCATCGCAAGCAATTCAGGCCATGGTAACAGATGATCGTAGCATTAAAGATTGCATCATTTATACGGGCGACCAAAAGGTTGCATATGAACCCAACCCAAGCCTATCAGCCAAATTTGGATGCACAGCAAACGTAACACTTAAACCGGGTACCAATTTTATCACCATATCTGCACGTGATGAAACAGACCTTCTGGGTCGCAACACCTTCACCATTCTGCGCAACGTTGACAAGGTCAAGAGTTGGCGCAGCTGGCTGGAGTAGCCATGCAGGCCACTGAGGGATCCCAATCCTGGAAAATTCCTGACAGATCTGTTGTGATGTCACTGGGGAACTTTGATGGCGTGCACCGCGGCCATCAAGTTGTATTTCGTGAACTAACAAATCGGGCAAAGGCAAGTAATGCATGCTCATTGGTTTACACCTTCGAACCTCACCCTGTTAAAATCTTATCACCTGAAAGTCCCTTTTTACTAATCCAAACACGTGAACAAAAGATTGCGTCTATTACGCAATGCGGAGTTGATCACATTATCCTAGAACCGTTCACTGCAGAATTTGCTCACATGGGTGCAGAGGATTTTTTTAACGAAGTGATTGTAAAGCGCATCACCCCCAAAGAAATTGTTGTGGGATATGATTTTACATTTGGCAGCCACCGTAGTGGCACTGTTCAGCTATTGCAACAGTTAGGTCAAAAGGCAGGCATACCCGTTACCATTGTGAATGCACAATTTGATCACGAAACTTTACTGAGTTCGAGTGTGATTCGTCAGCGCATTGTTGCGGGCGACATTGATGGTGCAAACGTCCTCTTGGGTCGACCCTATGAATTAACAGGGACTATCGTCAAAGGTCGCGGTCTGGGAAAGCAGATTGGATTTGCAACGGCCAACTTGTCATCACTGAATGAGTGCATCCCAGCCCCAGGAATCTATGTAACTCGTTTTACCTATGATAATACAAGTGAACCTTCTGTCACTTACATCGGACGAAATCCAACGTTAGGCGCCACTGAACTGGCCATAGAAACACATGTGCTCTCTGCAGTACCGGAGCTTTTTGGGAAGCATGCATCTGTTTATTTTTTGAGTCGTATCCGTGGTGAACAAAAATTTTCGGGACGTGAAGAGTTAACTGCTGCAATCGCTCATGATTGCCAAGAAGCGATCAATTACCATGCAACACACAAATGATACACCTCGCTGCTTTGCAGTAATTGGTGACCCCATTCATCAATCACTATCACCGCGCATCCACACCGCCTCTTATCGCGCGCAAAAAATACATGCCACCTACCTTCCTATTTTGGTTGCACCTCAAGATGTGAAGCGTGTTTTGACGAGTATGCTACTTATGGATGTAGATGGATGTAACGTTACCACGCCCCATAAACAGACTATTCTCCCCTATTTGGATCGTTTGGATCCACCAGCAAAAATTGCAGGTAGCGTGAATACCATTTACCGTCGAGGTAAACAGTGGATTGGCACCAACACCGATGGTGCGGGATTTTTACAAGCATGCAAGGAACGAAAGATCTCTTTACGCCATAAGACTGTTACACTCCTGGGTGCAGGCGGAGCAGCGTCGGCTATCGCTGCATCACTAATGAGCGCCGGGGTAAAACACATTATTATTTTAAATCGGACGATTGAACGTTCTAAAAAGTTGGTGGCACGATTAAAAAAACTAAATCATCGCATTGATGTATCAACAGCAGTCCTTTCCAAACAGAACTGTCAGCATTACTTTTCAGGTACCGATATTTTGATCAACGCCACAAGCCAAGGCATGAAGTCCTCCTCTAAACTCGGCCTCCCCTTGCACAGTCTCCCCTCAGACGCCGCCATTTGTGACTGCCAGTATTCGCCCAAAACTGAAACAGCGCTCATCAGATGGGCCAAACGCAAGCACCATAGCTACATGGATGGGCGCGATCTACTGCTGCATCAAGCCGCCGCCAGCTACCAGATATGGATTGGGCATAAACCCGATCTAAAGGCCATGAAGCGCGCTTTGAGCGGTGCAAAAGATACCCCTTTTCGGTAAGGAATACCCCCCTCTCATCAATTTGGAAATGCAGGCAGCTTTTTAAGCTTATAATTAAATCATTATTTTACAAATACTTATGCGACATCCATCTACGTAAATCTTTGGCATAGATATTGGATACTTCTTTGGCAGGAGGCAAACAGTATATGGGTAAACATCTGAGTCAAAATTTCTATGTGGTCGTTGCGGATGATGATCCTCTCTATCGCCGCCTGTGGGAGAAAATTCTCTCGCAGCTACCCAATTGCCAATACAAAATCTGTGCTAATGCAGATGAAGCTGAGGAAGCCCTCAACAAGGAAATGACAACACTCTTAGTCTGCGATGTAGTTATGCCTGGCAAGAATGGATTTGATTTAGCCAACGAGTCTTGCAAAAAGTATCCGTGGCTACAGGTAGTGCTCACGACTGGATACGAAGCAAAACTATCTCATTTTAATTTGAATGATCCAAAATTTCACATTCTGTACAAGCCCTACCGTAGCACCGAGGATATTGTGAAGTGGTTAAATCATTTACTTGCACAAGAAGATCCCACGTTGGATGCTGCAGAAGATTCATTTAGCGAGAATGATGACTTCCCCGCCGTGATGGAATGGAAGCTTTAAGTAACTGGTGTAAGCTGCGCGTACTGCACCATTAACGTCTTCACGACATGGGGACCGAAATAGACGGTCAATTTGGTCCTGTCTTCTTTACCTTCAATGCGACGAATAACACCTTCTCCAAATTGGGGATGCTTTACTTTCATACCAATTTTCCATGTCGCATCCGAATCGTCCTGTGAAAACCCTAAATCGGAAGCAGCACGACTGCTACCCACATGCGGTGTTGGGCTAAAGGATTGATCAAAATCATCATCACCCGCCCAATGGGGTTTGTTCGCATGGCGAGATGCAGCACCACCGCGACCATAGGCCCCACCACCAAATGTCGGTTGTGCTTGGACTGGAACTTTTTTCCATTCCACCAACTCCTTCGGGATGTCCTTTAAAAAACGTGATGGAATATTGTATTGCTCATTGCCATACACACGGCGGCGAAACGCATTCAACATGTGCAGCTTTTTCTGGGTGCGTGTGATGCCCACGTAACACAGGCGGCGTTCTTCTTCTAATTCATCAGGGCTATCAATTGAACTGCCGTGGGGTAGTAACCCTTCTTCCATGCCCACCATATAGACCACCGGAAATTCCAACCCTTTGGCCAAGTGTAACGTCATGAGTGGCAGCACGCCTTGACCATTATCCAAGCTATCAATATCGCTGGTAAGTGCCGCTTGGTCTAAGAAGCCGCCAAGTGTTGGTGTTTGGTCATTCATATGTGATTGCTTTGCATAATCTGCCAATGCGCCAGAAAGTTCTTCTACGTTGGCCATGCGATCACGGGACTCTTGTGGTGGCAAGGCGCGTAAATAGGTTTCATAGCCGCAGGCGGAAATCACATAGGACACAATTTCAGACATCTGCAGCACTGAAATCTGGGATTGCAGATGCGCAATGAAGCTCGCAAACTCTGCCAATCGTTTGCGGGCAGCACCGGTTACACCAGCGTCATCGGGTAATTGGGTCACCGCTTCAAAAAGACTGAGTCCCCGCTCCATGGATGCCGATTGGAGCTTTGCCATGGTTGTCTTGCCAATGCCGCGCGATGGCGCTTGCACGGCACGCGCAAAGCTCACGTTATCGTGTGGATTCACACACAGCCGTAGATACGCGAGTACGTCTTTGACTTCCATGCGTTCATAAAACTTGGTGCCGCCATAAATGACATAGGGAACACCCGCACGCCGCAAGGCTTCTTCTAAAACGCGGGACTGCGCATTGGTGCGATAGAACACTGCTTGATCCGAGTATGGCACCCCTTCAAGTGCATGCTCGCGTACCAAACGCACAACGGCACCGGCTTCATCTAAGTCATTACCCACAGAATGAACCGTAATGGGCGCACCACCTGTAATTTCCGTCCAAAGCTTTTTGGATTTTCGACCACGGTTATGCTGAATCACTGCGTTGGCAGCATCCAGAATCACTGTTGTTGAACGATAATTCTGTTCCAAGCGCACCACTTGTGTATCGGAGTAATCACTTTCAAAGGAGAGAATGTTTTGAATATCTGCACCGCGCCATCTGTAAATACACTGGTCATCGTCACCCACGACGCAAAGGTTGCGATGCGCCTTGGAAAGAATCGTCGCCAATCGATACTGCGCATGATTGGTATCTTGATACTCGTCCACCATAATGAATTGAAATTGATTTTGATAAAGTGCTGCAACTTCTGGCTTTGATTCCAAAATTTGGACCATACGGAAAATCAAATCACCAAAATCAAATGCGCGCGCTTCTTTGAGCCGCTTTTCATATAACTCGTAAACCTCTGCCAACTTGGGCATAAAGACGCCCTTACCATCAGCAATATCCTGATGGGTTAAGCATTGATCTTTGGCACGACTGATGGCCTGAACAAATCCCATGGGTGGAAATCGTTTTTCATCCAGGTTCATGGCCTTGCAAATTTCTTTCATTGTGGAGAGCTGATCAGACGCATCAAACACAACAAAGTCTTGTGGGTAGCCCATTGCACCAGCATGCACGCGTAACATTCGCAAACACGCAGAGTGGAAAGTGGTCACCCACATGTCGCGCGCGACTGGCCCCACCAAATGCGTTAATCGTTCGCGCATTTCGCGTGCGGCTTTATTGGTAAAGGTCACTGCAAAAATTGCATTGGGCGGCACATTGTGATTTTGTACCAAGTTGGCCATGCGATGTGTCAGCACACGCGTTTTACCACTACCCGCGCCCGCTAAAATTAAAAGTGGGCCATTCACATGTTCAACTGCGCGTTGTTGTTCTGGATTTAACAAGAAGACCTCTTATTTATTCGACAGTTACACTCTTTGCAAGATTGCGAGGCTGATCAATATCGGTCCCCATTTGGTCGGCAATGTCATAGGCAAAAAGCTGGAGTGGCACCACATATAAAATGGGTGTTAAATAGCTGCTCGCCTTTGGCATTGGGATATGCGCGGTACCCATCCCTTTTGGAAAGCAGTTCTTTTCACCAATCATCAATACAGATGCCCCACGTGCGGCGACTTCTTGAATATTGCTAATCATCTTTTCCAGTAAATCACCTTGTGGCAGCAATGCAATCACCGGCACATCTTGGTCAACCAACGCAATGGGGCCATGTTTCAATTCACCAGCAGCAAAACCTTCCGCATGAATGTAAGCAATCTCCTTAAGCTTTAGTGCCCCTTCCAGAACAACAGGGTAATGAGTACCGCGGCCAATGAACAACACAGGTGACGCGTTCATAAATTGCTTTGCCAAGGCACGAACTTCATTATGGCTCTCAAGAGAAGTTTGGACAAGACCGGGGAGACGCTTAAGTGCCTTTACCTCTTGCTCAAGCGCAGCGGTCTTAATTTTCTTCAGTTTACGTGATAACCATAAAGTTAAAAGCCATAATACAGTTAACTGTGTCGTAAATGCCTTGGTTGATGCCACCCCAATTTCGGGTCCCGCACGTGTGTATAATGTAGCATGCGCTAAGCGTGTCACTGAACTTCCCTGCACATTACAAACAGCAATCAGTTTGGCACCTCTGCGCTTGGCTAGCTGTGCCGCAGCTAATGTATCAGCAGTTTCACCAGATTGTGAAATGGCTACACACAATGTCTTTTTGCCAATCACCGGATTTCGATATCGAAATTCAGATGCCAAATCCACCGAGACGGGTATACCACATAGGGATTCAATCCAATAACGGGCAACACCCGCTGCGTGCCAGGAAGTGCCACAGGCAACAAATTGAATATGATCAACATCAAATTTCTTTGAGCCAAAGAGCTCCGCAAGCTCTGGAAGCACAACACCATGCTTAGCACTGATACGACCCGCAAGAGTATCCCCAATCACTTTAGGTTGCTCAAAAATTTCTTTGAGCATGAAATGCTTGTAGCCACCCTTTTCGGCCATAACGGGGTCCCAATCAATCTGCGCTACCTTACGTTTGACAGGCTTCCCCTTCGCATCAAAAATTTCAAACTTCTTAGCAGAAATAACGCCGCGGTCACCGTCTTCCAAAAAAACCATCTTACGTGTGTACGCCAAAATTGCAGGAACATCTGATGCAAGAATATTTTCCTTCTCACCAAGACCTAAAACGAGTGGGCTCCCCTGCCGTGCAAAATATAGTCTGTCTGGATCTTCCGCATCCATAACGACAATCGCATACGACCCTTCAACAAGCGCTAAAGCCTTTTGAATTGCAGGCTGCATTTGCTTTGTCTTTTTAAGCTGCTCTGCAACAAGGTGACATAAAATTTCAGTATCTGTTTCTGATGTAAAACTGTGACCCAATTTTTCCAACTTACGACGCAGGTCTAAATAATTTTCAATAATGCCGTTATGAACAAGAACGACACGACCTTCTTGGTGGGGATGTGCGTTAACTTCAGTTGGACGACCATGTGTTGCCCAACGTGTGTGACCAATTCCGACGGTTCCGTGTAATTCACGACGATCAATTTTTTGAATGAGATTTGCAAGTTTACCAACAGACCGATGTGTGATGACCTGATCATCTTGAATAACAGCAACACCTGCTGAATCGTATCCCCGATATTCCAAATGCTGCAAACCATCGAGCAACACTGAAATTGCACTTCGGTCACCAATATAACCTACAATACCACACATTACTTTTTCCTCTTCTTCCAATTTTTAATATTAACCTGACGACCACGTGCAATTGCCAATGAGTTGGATGGCACATTTTGGGTTACAACAGACCCTGCTGCAATTGTTGCTCCATCTTTAATAGTAACGGGTGCAACAAAAGCGACATCACTACCTACAAATACATTTTTCCCTATCTTGGTGCGATGCTTTTCTTTCCCATCATAATTGCATGTAATTGTTCCACACCCAATATTACTATCTGCGCCCACATCAGCATCGCCGATATAGGTCAGATGATTAACTTTAGATCCCTTACCCAATTTGCTTTTTTTGATTTCCACAAAATTACCGATGCGCACATTTTCGGCCAGCTGTGCACCAGGACGCAGGCGACCAAACGGACCAATTACAGAACCGTCCCCTACGACAGAGTCTTGTATAACAGAGTACGCATGGATAAACACATTCGCACCAATACGGGTATCGCCCATCAAACAAACACCTGGGCCAATATGACTGTCGGGCGAAATTTTCACCATGTCATCAATATATACATTTTCAGGATCCACAATATCCACGCCCGCTCCCATGTGACGTATGGCAATTTGGAGTCGCTTTGTCCGATTAATTTTTGCAGCTTCTACGCGCGTATTCATTCCCTGCAGTTCATCAGCACAGGCAGCTTGCACAACTGCAAAACGGTGACCTTGGTCATTAGCCATAGCCACTATATCAGGAAGGTAATATTCGTTCTGAGCGTTATGACAGCCTAGTTTTGCAATGGCAGACCGCAACCACGCCACATCTACACAATAAATGCCAGCGTTGACTTCATTGATTTCGAGTTCATCCTCAGTACAGTCCTTGGCTTCAACAATTCTTAATGCATACTCGCCAGCACTACTAATGACGCGCCCATATGCACCACCACATGACAACTTCATGGACAGCACAGAGCCCACAGCCGCGCTATCATGTACCTTCTCACATAATTGCATCATGGTGTTGGTTGATAAAAGTGGTACATCACCAGATAAAATCAGCACCTTCCCTGATTTGGGAAGCTTACTTAGACCAACACGAACCGCATCACCTGAACCTGCTGGCTTAGATTGTACTGCAAAGCGACAATGATAATCCGCACAGGCCTCTTTAAAAATAGATTGATGGGTTGGCGAAACCACTAAAATGGTTTCCTTTGGGCGTAATTTTTGTGTGGCATCCAAAAGATAGTGTAGGGCCGGCCGCCCACAGATGGGATAAAGCACCTTGCTGGATTTGGTTTTAAACCGACTGCTCTTACCGCCGGCCAAAATCATTGTATATAATGCAGACATTTGCCCCCCAGTGGGCCATCCGATTACACTGCCATCTGGACGAGGGTCAAGGCAATTGGCGGCATTTTATGATATTTTTGGCCTTGCTGTGACTGTGGCCCCATGCTAGGCCGCGGTCAGTTGATTTACAAAACCACCTGTAGAAAGGACATCATATGGCCAGCTTAAATCGTGTAATGCTCATTGGAAACTTGGGAGCCGATCCCGAAGTGCGTTACACCCCGGGTGGCCAGCCAGTGGCAACATTCAACATTGCCACAACCGAACGTTGGACAGACAAAGGTGGCCAAAAGCAGGAAAAGACAGAATGGCACCGCATTGTGGTCTGGGGTAAACAAGCTGAAAATTGCAAAGAATACTTAAGTAAGGGTCGCCCCGTCTTTATTGAAGGACGTCTTCAAACTCGCGAATGGAACGACAAAGAAGGTAAAAAGCGTTGGACCACAGAAGTTGTCGCCAGCTTGGTTCAGTTTCTAGGAACCCGCAGTGGCAGCGATCGCCCATCAAGCGGCGCAGATGCTGGGCCCAGCATGTCCGCTGGAGCTGACAATGTGCCTGGATTCGACGTTAACGAAGACGTTCCATTTTAACGTTTTGCCCACATATCACCTTGGTATCGTTTCTTCTCAAACAGATCAAACGACACGCCTACATTTAAAAAAGCAGTAAAATCCACACTGGGACCAGCAGAGTTGACATCCTCTGCAAATCCGAGCTGCCAGTGGAATTCCTTGAAAGCCCCACTGTAAGGGTAACGCCCTTGGATACCCACGATCATGTCCATGGATTGACCATCCCAGCGGCTCACGTTCATGCCATTAAAGAGCGGTGTGCTGCCGTATAATTCAACCACACCCGAATAGCGCTGCGTAAAACTAATTTCGCCTGCAGCCATCCAATTAAAATATCCAAAACTCATGTTGTTATTAAGAGCACCCAACCCCACAGTCACAAATTGCTGCCCGTTTATATAAGCATGAAAACGACCCCACGACTTTTGCAATGCAAAACCCAATCCTGGATCCCATGTTCCACTGCCTGTGCCTTTAGATGGTTTACCAGTGGGTGCCTTAATTAAGAACATCCACGAAATGGCGGGCATTACAGGCCCTTCATCGGCAATCTGTCCTTTCACACGGAAACTGATGTCTGAAAGTGAGAAAGCCGTTTCAGTGAATGAATAAATGATTGCGCCACCACGACTCACCTGCGCCTGGAATTGATTGTTAGGCACCAATTCGCGTCCGCCATTCGGAAAACCAAAAAACTTGTGATAGTCTTGAATAAAGGGATCTAAAAACCCCGAAGACGTTTTAATAAATGGAATCTCCAGCCCCACTTCAATTCCAAATGGAAGACCGTAGTCAAAATTGAGCGCAGTACGTAATTCCTCCATATCCATTGTTTCAGATAATCCATTTCCCGACGCAACATTATAAACATTTGAATACATGCTTGTAATTTCAGCACGTAAAAATCCTTCCGGCAAAGCGGTAGCCGTTGTGGGACGCAATGCTGCAAACAGAAGATACATGGGGTTGGCATTGCGATAGGGGAATGGTCCCAAGGCCTCATAATATTTGGCATTTCCAGTGACTGGAATAGAAAGAATAACCAATATCATTAAGAAGATTTTTTTCACGATAACGTTTGCTTTCGAAGATGATCACGTACTTCATTGCCAATATGTACGGTACCAGAATCCACAAGCATTTTTAAGCTTTCCCATGTACCAACGTCATTCCATCCGAACTCTGCGGGAATAACCAAACACCGATGTGACTTTTCCATAACACCATAGTCAATTGAAACGGAATCCACCTCTTTAAAGAAACGCCCAATCTCCTTTGGAGTCGGCAGTTGTGCTCCCCACTGTAATGATTGCAATAGCTGATACACTACAGGTAGATGCTTTCTCATTTCATCCAGTATACTGCGAGTTTGCCATACAAACATGCCACTATTCCAGACAAAGCGCTTTGCATCCAAGTACTGCCGCGCTGTTTCGCGATCTGGCTTTTCAACAAAGCGACTCACCCGAAATACACCTCCACCCAAATCTTCACCCTGTTCGATGTATCCATAATCTGATGATGGCCATGTAGGCGTTATGCCTAGTGTCACTAAGCTGTCTGAACCTGCAGCAGTATCAATTGCTTTCTGTAAGGTTATAATAAAACCCGTGTTGTCCAAGATTACATGGTCGGATGGTAGAATAACCATGATCGACTCTGGATCCATGCGATTGAGAGCCGCAGCAGCCAATGCAATTGCAGGTGCAGTATTCTTCTTTTTTGTTTCACCAATAATATGATCTGGATTCATTTCAGATAAGTGAGATTTCACCAACTCACAATATTTGGCATTTGTGGCCACCCACCAGTCTTCTGAAGAAATAACGGATTGAATGCGAGCTGCCGTTTGGCGAATGAGACTGTCTTCCCCAACCAATGGCAAAAACTGCTTTGGTTTTTCAGGTGTGGATAACGGCGCAAAGCGAGTCCCCTCGCCTCCTGCCAAAATGAGTGCATAGACAGACGCCATTCCCCCTCCAAAACTCAATGATTTTTATGTTCTGCCAAATAGCGTTCGGCATCAAGCGCTGCCATACACCCAGTACCAGCAGCTGACACCGCCTGACGGTAGTAGCTATCTTGCACATCACCACATGCAAACACACCCGGAATATCCGTAGTCGTACGATATGGATTGGGAACAATGTATCCTTTTTCGTCCAGTTTGAGCTGTCCTTTGAAAAGCGACGTGTTGGGCACATGGCCAATCGCCACAAAACATCCATCACATTTAAGTTCACTCAACTCATTGGTCTTGAGATTTTTTAATTTCACTGCGCTCAACTTGCCGCTGCCATCGTCTATAAAGTCTTCAACAGCTGTATCCCAAATCCACTGAATTTTTTTATTATCAAATGCACGCTGCTGCATGGCTTTAGAAGCACGCAAGGTATCACGACGATGAATCACTGTTACTTTACTGGCAAACTTGGTCAAAAAGGTAGCCTCTTCCAACGCAGTATCACCACCACCCACAACAGCCACTTCCAACCCTTTAAAGAAAAATCCGTCACAGGTAGCGCAGGCTGAAACACCATGACCCATCAGTTTCTTTTCGGAAGGCAATCCCAACAGTCGGGCACTTGCACCTGTTGAAATGATAATCGTATCTGCAGTCAGTTCATTTTTCCCGAGGGTAATTTTCTTAGGCGTTGCCTTTAAATCAACGACGGTCACATCCCCTGCCAAAAATTCGGTCCCAAAGCGCGCTGCCTGCTCACGAAACGCCATCATCATGTCAGGACCCAAAATCCCCTTTGGAAATCCAGGATAATTTTCAACCTCAGTTGTAATGGTTAATTGACCACCTGGCTGCATGCCCTCAATTACCAAGGGCTTCAGGTCAGCGCGTGCCGCGTAAATCGCCGCGGTTAAACCTGCTGGACCCGACCCCAAAATGACCACCTCATGATGCGACATATTATCTCCTGTATATTATAGATGAGGCGCTGGGGTTAGCTGATTTAACGGGCACTGGTCAACCAAAAGCTTGTAGACGATCCAGCTGCCTGAACTGAATGGCCTCGGCAAGATGCTCTTTGCACAGAAGATCTGCACCCGCCAAATCTGCAATTGTCCGCGCCACACGCAACATACGATGGTAACCACGCGCACTCCACTTGCCTGATGTCATGAGACGGTCAACTAGCTGCCGTGACGGCATATCCAAGAAGCAATACTGATCCAAATCTTGTGATGGGATATGCGCATTCAATCGCGCACCTGATCCAAATCGCTGTGCCTGAATCTTGCGACATCTCACAACTTCCATCCGCAATTTTTCAGATGTCAGGTCTGATGGGCCATCCAGCAGCGCATCAGGCGTAACTGGTTGAAGCATGACCTGCAAATCAATACGATCCAAGAGCGGGCCAGAGACACGACGTCGATACCCCAACAATTGGGGCATACTGCACTGACAGGCCACCTTGGAATGACCATAATAACCACACGCACAGGGATTCATTGCTGCAATTAATTGAAAGCACGCAGGAAACAGCGCCCGCTGATTTGCACGATTAACCGCAATATATCCTGATTCCAACGGTTCACGCAGCGCCTCCAGCACATCACGTGGATATTCTGGCAATTCATCCATAAACAAAACACCATTATGAGCCAAAGATACTTCACCCGGCATGGGAACAAGCCGCCCACCGCCACAAATTGCCGCAGCAGATGAATTGTGATGGGGTGCACGAAATGGCGGGGAGACAATAACCGACTGTTGAGGCGACAACTTCCCTGCGACACTATAGATGCGCGATGTATCCAGTGATTGTTCAATGCTCAACGGGGGCAGCAATGATGGCAGGCGTTCTGCCAACATGGTTTTACCACTACCCGGGGATGACACCATCAGCATATTGTGTCCACCCGCTGCGGCAATCAAAAGCGCACGCTTGGCAAACTCTTGCCCGCGAACATCTGCCAAGTCTGGAAGTGGCGTCTGCAGCTGTATAACCTCTGGCACATCACACTCAGGGAGTGTTCCACTTTCCAAATAGTGCAATACTTGTTGAAGCGTCTTCACACCCACAATCGGCACATCTGGCACCAATCGCGCTTCATGCATATTACTCATGGGAACAATGATGCCACGCAACTCACCGGACCGAACGCGTTCACGCGCCGCCATCACCATTGGCAAAATGCCCGGCAGGTGTAGCACATCCCCCTTCAATGAGAGCTCGCCTACTACCAAATATCCATCTACGCTGAGCGGCTGTAAAATTTCCGATGCCACTAAAAGTCCCAATGCAATTGGTAAATCAAAAAAGGCACCTGACTTTTTCCACTGCGCGGGTGCCAGATTTACCGTAACTTTACGTGACAACAACTGAATACCACTATTGCGAATAGCAGCAGTAACCCGCTCCTTACTTTCCCTAACCGCCGCCTCAGGCATTCCCACAATCTGCCAACCTGGCAGTCCACTCGAGATATCAACTTCAACTTCTACTTTCTGAACATCCATTCCCAAAATACCCGACGCATGAATCTGTGCCAACATGTAGCCTCCCTAAATATGAACAGCAGTGACCAGATTTTGGACAAAATCCACAGCACAATCGCCATATAGAGAGTATTTCAAACACCATGCCATTCATCTTGACTATGGCGTATGCTGGATTATCTTCTAACCATGTCACTTACTCTTTGGACTGAACATGGGAACGGATACCGCTCACCAACCTTTTTCAAGCGCATCGCCCAAAGCCTGTCGAATTCCAAAAAGCCTGCCCGCTATATTGTGCCCAATCTCGCTATGAAGCGTCGGGCTGAAGCACTCTGCATGACAGAAGGCATCTTGTTTGGACCGTGCATCCTAAGTCACATGGAGTGGTGCACAACACTTGCAGATGATACGTGGCCACAAATTTCGGATGCCCATCGTCGCCACATCATAATCGAACTGATTAGTACATTGCCCTTGGCCTACTTTCACCCCACCCCACCCCTTCATGGTTTGGCGGACATTTTGATCCAAGGAATTGCATCTGCATTACACGCAAACTTAAATCCAAAGACACTCGCAATTCTTGCCAAGGAATTTGGACAAGAACGGGAACAAGATCTATCCCTTGTCTTTGAGGCGTACCTTGATCGCCTTCATAAAGCGACCCTGCGCGACACTCACCAACACCCACAACTGGCACTCGAACACCTTCAAAATAATTCAACCATTACCGACCACCGCTTGATTCTGGACATGGGAATGCAGCCAATGCCTATTCTTTGGGAGATTCTGAGAGTCATTAACCAACAGTCAGATTGTGATCTACATGTGATTGCTCCAGAACACTTGCGTTTCACAGCCGAAAGTCGCCTTGCAACAGAGGCTCGTGAAATTTCATCTGATGAATGGATACATCGCAACACAGCCACTCAACACCTCATACAAGCTCCTAATGTGACTGCAGAATATCGATGGGCAGCATCACTACTTTCAAAGCTCGTATCTCAAAAATCAGCCGACCAAGTGCGAGTGATTACAACCCATAACGATCCCTTTTTGTGGTGGGATCATTGCAAAGACAACGGCCTATTACCCAAAACACCACTACCCGTATCTCTATCCAACTCGCCACTTTCAGCGCCATGGTATGATTCACAAACATGGGAAGAGGCCCCGCAATCTCAGGAATTGAAAGAGTGGCATCGCTGGTGGCAAAATCGGCTATACCCAGAACAACGTGTTAGCGATCTTCAAAAGCATCTACCAAGAAATCCCTATGCAGCACGGGCATTAGATACCATTGCTCAATGGGAATATCGATGGACACAAAGTCGCGCACTCTTTGGTGATACTACTTCATTAACGCAAGACGCATTACAAAATATGATTGAGCCAATGTTACAGAGTAGTGCCCACATTAGCGAACGTGAATTCCCCTACACGCCCAGCACACTACATGATTTTTTAGGCGACCCTGTTGAGGCCATCGTTATTCTTGATGCAACCCAATCAGCATTTCCCAGCATTACTGCATCACCATTCTTTAGACGAGCAGCGTTTTTTCCAACAGATCCCAATACCACTCAACTGCAAGACGCATTCCCAAACGCTGACAACTTACTTGCACAAGCGCTCGCCTCATGGACGCGTCTTCAGGGCATTGCTTCAGAAGTGACTGGCATATTTTCTGGAACGTCGGACAGTGGTAGCGAACAATTGCCAAGCCTATTGTTTGATGCTGAGAAGCAAAATATATCTATCGAAATGCCAACAGCACAGACAAAAACTAACCCACTACCCAGCACACTGCTTCAGGCTCCCGACACAATCGCTCACGTTCATTCCCGCTATCAACATCACCAATTCAGCGTTACAGAACTCGAAACATTCTCTGCATGTACATTTCGTCATTTTGCAAAATATATCCTCAACATTTCAATTCCAGATGAAGACACTCCCGAATTGCAGGCAAAAGATGAGGGCGGGTTGATCCACCGCCTATTGGAACGATATTATAAGGAAACCCCAAACACCGCACCTGATCGTAAGCAACTCGAGCAGTTATTGCAGCAACTCCTGCCCACCCCCACCACTCTACAACGCATCCAGATGGATCAAATCCTTACTGTTGCCCTCTCTGCCATTCAATTTGATCAGGCAGAGCGTTCTCGGCACGCATCTGCAGCGCTGACACCCACCCATTTTGAATGGAGTTTTGGCAAAGATCCACAAGCTGTCACCATTCATGATAGCCTCGGACACAGTATTCAAGTACAAGGCAAAATTGACCGCATTGATATCGATCCCAAAACACAGCGCATGTTAATCATGGATTATAAATTTAAAAAAACAGGCTCCGTTATTGCCGATATTAAAAATGGTCGCCATCTGCAGCTCCCCATTTATGTACTGGCAGCACAAACCATCTTTCCTGACTATCGCATTCTGGGGGCACTTCTATTCGATCTAAAATTGACCCAACGTTCTTACGGGATTGCCCATCGCTCAGAAGCTGAGTTTTTGGGAATATCGACACGCCTTAAATCGCTAATTAAAGAGGACGATTGGGATGGCCTGATCCAAACAGCAACAGATCATGCGCTACGATACGCACAAACCATTTCATCTGGCACAATCCCTATTCAGGACCACCAATGTGAATATTGCGACTGGCTGGGCCTGCTCCCTTGGGAATATCAATCTGTTAAAAGGTAGATTGATCAGAAATGATGTCGGTACTGGGTAGAGTATCAGTCTTGAGTTTCAGATAAGAAAAAGTAGTCAGGCAATGCGAGTGATGTCAAATCTATGTGGTCATGAGACGCAATAAATTCGTATAAAAATCAAGCTGTTCGAGACTCTATTTTCATAGAACCCGTCACTTGTGGGTATTTATTAACCACATATGGTGAAATTTTACAATTTCTAAAAAAATTGGCACAAAATATATTAAATACGATATAATAAGAACGTCAAAATAACGATATGGAAAAGTTAATTAAAACCCCAGCAGCTCAGTACCGTGTTGTACGTCCTTTGGGTGAAGGGGGTATGGGTCAGGTTTTGCTCGTTCAAGCCCCCCACCAAAAGGACCCCGTTGCACTTAAATTTCTGCAAGCACAACATATCTCAGAAGTCCGTATCGAAGGATTCAAGCGGGAATTCGCACTTCTATCCGAGCTACATCACCCCCACCTACCTCACGTCTACGACTTCGGTTATGCAACTTCACACAACCAATACTTCTTCACAACTGAGTTTGTTGAAGGGCAAGAACTCTATCGCGCGCTACGCCAAGCGCCATTTGAAGAAATTGAAACTGTTCTTTTGCAAGTCTTGTCCGCCCTCGACTTTCTTCATTCGATTAACTTGGTCCACTTTGACGTAAAGGGTGAAAATGTTTTGGTTGCACGTGATTCCAATAGCAAGTGGCAAGCCAAACTTGTGGACTTCGGTGTCACAAGCCCAGCCAACCGTGAATTAACCGAAGTTGCCGGCACACTTCATTACATTGCGCCCGAACTCCTCCTTCCAGACCCAATCTCAGATGGACGTTGCGATCTATATTCATTTGGCGTCATGGCCTATTATTTATTGAGTGGCCAGTTTCCCTACACATTACGATCATTCGATGATGTCTGGGAATGGCATCGCAATCACCCTCACCTTGACTTGGAACCACTGAAGCTCCACGGCGTCCCAGATTACTTCTGCCAAATGATTGAACGGCTCATGAAGCCCAATCCCAGCGAACGTTTTTCATCTGCAGCAGTTGTCATGAATTTTCTAGCACTCCATTCAGGCCGCTCTCAAGCTGAAATGCCAACGGTTAAACGTGCACAGATCGAAGAAGGACCATTTGTGGGACGTGCAGGCCTCATGACCACAATCAAAAATGCACTCCATGCAAGCACAAAGCGTCGTTCAAAAAAGAGACATACTCAAGAAAACACACCTCATACGTTCCTACTATCTGGTCGCGATGGCATGGGGAAAACACGCTTCTTAAAGGAGCTGAAATTTGTCGCACAACTTGTCGACTACTCAGTACGCTTAGTGGATCTTCAAGAATGTGGCGAATCAATGGAGCGATTTAAAATTGGATTGGGCATTATTGATGGCAATCTGCCAAATGATAATATTCAGAAAGAGCTGATCGAAGATTCCAAGAAGCAACCTCTATGTATCGCGTTTGACAACCTCAATGATGCTGCACCCATAGTGAAACGATTTATCTTCACGCTGATTGGTACACTTTACAACGCCACCCTCATTGAAGATGCGCCACCGCTAGTCGTCGTTGCAACTACATCTGATGAAAGCGTTCAATCCATTTTGGGTGCAATCACTGTTTCCATGGCGCCCTTGAAATATGAGGAAGTGGAATCTTACTTACAACAACTTATTGGATCTCCTGAAGACTTTGAAAGCTTTTTACAATCGGTTTGGAAATTTTCAGGTGGCATCCCTCTTCTGATGGCGGAAGCCGCACGTCAATACCATCAACAGGGATCACTCCCAGAATCTATTGAAGAACTTTACTCACAGCATTTGGAAACGCTCAATGCAAATGCCAAGCGCATTTTGCACTGTTTGGCCTTTGCAGGCGTCCCACTTCCGCATGCCATACTGGAAATTGTGAGTGGTGTTCCCCTTGACAAAGAAATTCAATCAATATTGCAGGCGGGCCTTGTGCAATACAATGAAGGGAGAGGCGATTACTCTTTGGCAACAGGTGCATTATCGTCGGTACTGTCACAGCAACTCTCAGATACCGAACGCAGTGAACTTGCCGACCCCTTGTTAGTTTGGATCGAAGGCACACCAGGCTGCACTTCGGTTGACGCTGCCCGCTATGCGCCCTATAGTCGAGACCTCATTCGTAGCAGTCGAATTTTGGAACAGGCAATCGAACTTTCAGAACGTTCCGGAAAAGCCCAACAAGCCCTACAATTCCTAAAGGAACTGGCAAACTTACGCCATAAACTCAATATGACTGGCGAAATAATCGCAATCAATCGGCGTATCGCCATTCATTTACTGTATTTGGGTCAAATCGATGATAGCGAACAAGTCGTACGTAAAACCATGACGCTCACTCAATCACCCCAAGTTGAAGATTTAAAACTACTTGGCCTTCTATCACGCATGCGGCGGAAACCTGATGAGGCAGGAAAGCTTTACGATCAGGCACTGTCACTTCTGCCAGTAGATCCAAACGACCCAACATATCTCTTTTTACAAAATGAGCGTGCATTAGCATGGTTAGAAGAAGGCAATGTGGCTAAGGCAATTCCAATGCTTATGCAGTCGCATCGAGATGCCAAAAAGCTACCATTTGATAAAAGACGTCGTGTAACCAACAACAACCTGGGTGCAGCGCTTGCACGATCAGGCCAACTTAAGGAAGCGATTCTCTTTTATAAGGACAAACTGGACCTCTTTCAGCACGACTTACGCCTACAGGGGTCTATCAGTAGCCAACTCGCCACAGTCCAACTCAGAGCAGGACTCCTGGATGATGCTATTGATAGTTTTGAATTGGCCTGGAAAATTGCCAATCAAACAGGCGACTTGCACAATGGTAAAATCATAATCGAAAACATTATTTCCCTATTACAAAAGAAGACCTCGTACACTAAGGCCCTTCAATATGCCAAAAAGAGCCTAGAGCTCAAGTCGGTTGGCAGCTCGCCTCAAGATATGGGTCGATCTCTAATGACACTCGCCACACTCTATTTAAATCTTGGGGTCTCAGATCTTGCAGGACGCTACCTTATTCAAGCCATGCGCATTGTAAGGCGCTGCCGTGATTATCAACTGTTGGGTTGGATTCATATGAACTATGGCTATCTCTATAAAGATTTAGGCCGTCTAATGGAATCCATCAATGCCTTTGAGGAAACTATTTTTATTGCTGAAGAGCACAAGGATGAAGAGTTATTGCGTTGGGGTCAATATGGCGCTGCAGATGTCTTAGTTGATCACGGTGAACTTGAAGAAGCAAAGCCATATATAACAACACTTTCCAAAACCATCGACTCTGTTCAAGATCCAGAATTCAAAGCACGTTTTGAGCTTCTTCAAAATCGTATTCAGGTTCTTAAAACACCAAAGCCTGGTCCAGAGCTTGCCCAAAATATTTCAACACTCATTGATGAGTGCCGCCAAAACAACTGGCTCGAGCTGGAATGGGAAGCAGAATATCTATTGGGTACTCTGTATCAGAAGCGCGATGAATACGACCATGTCCGCATCCACATGTCAAAGGCTGCAGAAATCATTCAAAGCATCGCAGATGGCCTCAGTGAAGAGTATCGAGGTGGGTTCCTGAAACATCGTATTCGCGCGCGCGTATTCTCTGAATTAAATGCTGCTGAAAATAATGAGGCCTACGTCACGGAAGCTACCAGTATCAGTAATGAATCTATGAATACACCACAACCACCTGTGGATGAAGAATTCGCGCAAATGAAAACATCTATTTTCTCACCAGACCCTGCCGCATCATTAAAAACACAAGCTTCTGTTCCAGCAATCATCACAAACGACAAGGTGATACAGTTTAGCCCCAAAAAGCCACTCATTGAGTACGAAAGAGAAGTTATTGAAGCAACGCTGGCATATTACCACAATGATCTTGATGCAACAGCACAAGCTCTTGGAATCACATCGGAATCACTCCAGTGGAAACTGGAGCAGTTGGGCATTTCCTGCGAAAATGCAGCAAACGAACAAAGACCATCTTAGTATTTGCACAGATCCCCACTTCTGATTAGATCCCTTTTCATGTCGAAACTTGAACTTACACCACCTCAGAAATTGGCAGCCACACATATTGACCATTCCGTTGGCATTGTAGCCAATGCTGGATCTGGGAAAACCCGCGTCCTAGTCGAGAGGGTTCTCCACATATTAGAGTCTGGTACAGCTGATCTTCACAACATACTCCTTGTAACGTTTACCGAAAAGGCAGCACAGGAACTACGAGAACGGCTATCAAAGCGACTTTCTATTGAGAAGCGACTCGACCTATTAGGTGCAAGCATTACAACCTTCCACGGCTTTGCAATGCGCATTTTGCAAGAACACGCTCCAGCCGCCAAACTGCCATCATCGTTCCGCGTAGCTAGCGAAGGTGAAGCCGCATCACTGCTACATCACGCTATCGAGTCATCAATACTGGAGGGTTTGGATGGAAATAACGATGCTATTATAGGTCTTTGCAAGCGATTCAAATTTCGCTCGATTGTGAAACACATGGCTCCATTACTTGAAGACCGCTGGTCATTTGAGCAAAATACAGAGAGTGACACCACCATCACCCCTCTCTTTGAACGGTGTGCAGAAAAATACAAAACCCTCAAAATCAAGCAATCCCTGCTGGACTTTCACGACTTAGAAATTGAACTATGGAAATTATTTAATGACGACCCAAAAATACTCAGTGATTATCAGCGACAATTTCGACACATCATGGTGGATGAATTCCAAGATACAAATCCTTTGCAGACAGCCATTGTACAGCAGCTGTTTACCCCTCCGGACAACACACTATGTATTGTGGGAGACCCCAAGCAATCAATCTATCGATTTCGACGTGCAGATGTCCGCTGCTTTTCAGACATGCTAACCCGCATCATCGATGCAGGTGGCGAAACCATCGTGCTGCCAGATAATTTTAGGAGTACTCCTGGGATTATCCATTTTACCAATACCGTCTGTAAGGAGATGCCCAATTATACACCTCTAATCGCACACCGCGGAGAATCTGATAAACCCTCACTTGTTCCACTTATCATCCAGTGCGAAACGACTCCCACTGCAGAAGAGCGAAGACTACTAGAAGTTCAAACCATCATTCAAAACTTGCCAAAGCTGATTCAGGATCATGATGGCCCATCGAACATTGCCTGTTTATTTCAAACACGTGCAACACTTCAGCTATGGGCAGATGCGTTGCGTGCCTCTGGATTTCCAATTCACATTTATAGCAGCGGCGGCTTTTGGGAACGCCCCGAGATACAAACGCTGATCACTGCACTTCACGTCATTACAGGCATCCATAATAAGCACCCAGATGAACGCCATCTATTGGCAATGCTCATTTCCCCACTCTTTTCAATAACACTTGATGATGTGTATCGCTGGCGGCACATGATGCCACAATCCGATGACCCACACGAATCAGCACCACTCCATAGCGCTGTAATAAGGCACAGCGCTGTCGGGCAGTGGCTTAACACATTACATGATGCTATTGATACACAGACACCTTATGAAGTGCTCAAACACATTGTTCAATCGACACACTACCTTGAAACCTTAAATAGCACCGATCCCACAGGGCAACAGGCAGCTAATGTCGAGTCGCTTTTAAGACGTGTTCAAAGAATTTCACAAATTCATGCTGTTACAATGCCAAACCTACTAGAACAACTTGTAGAGTTACGTGACCGTGGAGAGCGCGTACCCGATTCACCGGCCGCTCCAGTGCATGATAATGCCATTCAACTCATGACCATTCACGCCGCTAAAGGAAACGAATTTTCGGCAGTCATATTGGCAGACTGTAAGTACGAGCCGCGCCGTGAACCACCTGCATGGCTATTTGAACCTGGTCTTGGATTTGCAATCAAATATACAGATGATTTGGATCCCAACCATACTCCAACTGATTCCTGGGAAGCATTGGCCACGCAATATCGATCAGACGAGGCATCAGAGCGCAGCCGTTTACTCTACGTAGCACTCACGCGCGCAGAGAACCAGCTCATCATTCCCATTCATCCCAATCAATCTGGTAAAGAATCCCCACTGCCACCACGTAACTGGCACGACGCACTGGTACCATATATTTCTATGCATAAGGTGGCATCATGAAGCGTTTAACCGTAAGTGAACTTGAAACATATTCACGCTGTCCGATGGAATATCGTCTCAAGTATACCATGAACGTTCCAAGTCAGTCACTTCCAACTTCTGACAACAATCAACTGGCTGGAAATGTTTTAGGCGATGTTGTGCACGCATGTATTTGCAGCCAACTTTTATATCCAAAATTATCATTGGATCAGATTATTCAGAGGCATTTAATTGATCGAGACATTATGAGAGTCGTCAGTGAACAAAACGACATAAAGGAAATGTGCCAACGCGCAATTCACTTCCATAAGGAAAGGAGTTGGATCAATTTTCAAACAGAGGTGCCTTTTGTTCTACAATTAGGTGAAAACACCATCAACGGCACCATTGACTTTATTGGTCAGGACTCAGAAGGCTGGCACATTGTAGACTATAAGACGGACCGACTTGCATCCCACAAGGACATCCCTGAACGTGCCAAAAGCTATGAACTCCAAATGATGGCCTATGCCATTGCAGCACAAAAGTCAGAACTGGCCCCAATCAAGGACGTCACACTGCTCTTTTTACGACTCAATCAAAGCGTACTCTTCCCAATTACAGAGCAAGTCATGACAACGGCACAGCTACAAATAAGAGAGGTTGCAACAGCAATTGGCATACCAAATGCTGCCAGTACAAAGGCACCCCCATGTCGCACATGCCCATATCACCACAATCACATGTGCTGGGAAGATCGACTCAAGACCGCATAGTAAAGTGGTGCAGGATAAGTCCTATACACTAAAGTTCAGGCAGTCGCTGCGGCTTTGGAAACGGGAATTGCAGGACGTGCGGATTCTTCAGAAAGGTCCGGGTCAAAGCAGCTACGACACCGAGCTTCATATGCTTCACCAGAAGCTACCACGACTTGATCTGATTGTTCAGTAAGGCGCTGGCTCTTGGTAGCAGGTTCCCCACAGACCACACATACTGCATGATTTTTTGAGACAGAATCTGCAATCGCTAAAAGTTGTGGCATCGGACCGAATGGATTTCCCAGATAATCCTGATCAAGCCCCGCCAAAATGACACGGAGCCCGCGATTGGCCAGCCGTTCGCAGGCAAAGACAATGGATTCATCAAAAAACTGGGCCTCATCAATTCCCACAACACGTGTGGTATCACGAATATTGGAAAGAATCTGCTCCACATCAGCGACGGGAGTACAAAGAAACTTCTGTTCTGAATGTGAAGTAATGTATTCTTCATCATACCGATCATCAATTGCTGGCTTGAAAATTTGAACCCGTTGTTTGGCAATTTGAGCAAGACGTAAGCGGCGAATAAGCTCTTCACTTTTTCCAGAAAACATCGGACCACAAATCACTTCTATCCAACCATGATGCCCACGCATATTCATAACACCCCCACGTCTAATATTTGATATAACTCGTTAGTGAAACTTGTGCTCCCACCATATTCAACTGTGTCGCGAAGGAGCCATTTGGTAAACGCATATAGCGATAATACAATTCAGGACCAATCGCCAAATACTTATTCAACCGAAATTCGTAACCCAAGGCCACATCAGCTGCGATTGACACCTTACTAACGATGTTGGTGATACGATTAAATCCATTAAATGTTTTATTAGAAATGCCAATACCTACACCTGGACGCAAATAGAAATCCCGAAAAACAAAAAACTGTCCTGAGACTGGAATCATAAAGGCATAGAAATTGCTGCTATCAATACGCGAATAGTTGATACTGGGTGATAGCATCACTAGAATATGCTCTGTAATACCAGCACCCACTCGGAGATTTGCTGTATAAGTGGCCGTATTGCGATACAAGTTTTGGGTTAGTACATTTTGATAACCACCACCTAATGACAAACCCAACACAACAGCCTTGCGTGTAAATTGATCCTTTTTGGGATCAAGCGAGTAGTCAGATGGCAATGTCGACTCAACGCGAGCGCCTGGTGCCGGAGTTGGTACTGTCTCATCTGCCAGCACCAGAGTGGGCAACATCAGAATAGCGATTATCGCGATATATAGCCTTTTCATATCACTCCTTGAGCCCCATCGTGGGCAGCCAACAGGCGCTATCCTTTTTAGCAGAATCCATCTTGGCTAATATTTCAATGGCCCTGAGACCTGTTTTACAACAATTCATAACCGCTGTAGCCATTTCATCATCCGAGATAAAGGTATTGGCATGGCGATTTGCAACAACTGCACACACCGCACCCGCTCTAAAATTGGCATAGGTCGACAATGTAAATAGGCAGGAAGATTCCATTTCAAGATTGGCAACATTCATTTGATCAAGCTTTGCTGGTAGTTCTGGATCGCGCGCCTTAAAAATATCGGTGCTCCGCCCCTGCTTGCCATAAAAACCCGATGCCGTCGCGGTCACACCCAGATGATGTTTGGCCCCAACATCCTTTGCCGCCTGCAACATCGCCAATATCACTTCATGATGTGCCAATGCGGGATAGCCTTCGTAGACATATGCAGTTGAGGTGTCTTCCATGCGGACTGCACCTTTGGAGATAACCAAGTCACCAGCGGCAATATGCTTTTGCAAACCACCACAGGTACCAATACGCAAAAATGTGGGCGACTGCATAATTTGAGAAATTTCGATAACCGCCATTTCAGTATTATCTGGACCCATGCCCGTGGCCATCACGGTTACATCTACCCCTTTATAGCGACCCGTAATAGTCACATATTCCCGATGCGTAATGGGCTTTCGGGCCTCATCAAACAATTCAGCGACTTTATAAGCACGTGCAGGATCACCACATAGCAGGATATATGGAGCAACATCCCCAGGTGCAACTGACGTATGATATTGTCGTTTATCTGATGTTTGGGGGATTTCAGCTGATTTTCTGTCCGCCATTGACTACTCCCTTGAAACTGCGCCGATGAATCGGCGTTGGACCAAAGCGATTGATTTCATCGAGGTGCGCCTTCGTACCATAGCCTTTGTGATTGGCAAACCCAAAATTCGGAAATTCTTGCTGTAACGCATGCATCATGCGGTCCCGCGTTACCTTGGCAATAATAGATGCAGCTGCAATACAATGACTAAGTGCATCACCATCAATGATGGGTTGCTGGGGACATTGCAAATCAAGCGCATCACGACCATCGACCAAAACAACGTCAGGAAATGGGTTTAGCGCCTTTATAGCTAAGAGCATTGCCTTTCGACTGGCTTGAAGAATGTTAATTTTATCAATCTCTTGAGGTTCTACAATACCAACACCATACGACATAGCGTTGGAGATAATGAGTGGATAGAGTGCGTCACGATTTTTAGGTGATAACTTTTTGGAATCATTTACGCCTGGGATTAATACTTTAGGCGAAAAAATAACGGCCGCAGCAACAACAGGTCCCGCCAAACAACCACGGCCCGCTTCATCAACACCCGCCACTTTTAAAAAGGAACGGGCCCACCAGGCCCGTTCATATTCTAATAAATCTACCACGCGCACCCCCTCGCGTTGTTGATATATTTACTTGGTATCTGTTGCTACCACTTCAGCTGCAGGCGCTTCTTCTGTTACCGCTGCGGCTTCAGAAATCAACTCTGGTGCAACCTCAGCCACAACAGCTGCAGTACCATAATCGTGTTTACGCTGTTCAATACGAGCTGAACGACCTGTTAATTCGCGAAGGTAGTACAATTTAGCACGGCGCACTTTACCACGTGTCTTCACTTCAATTTTATCAATCATTGGTGAATGCAATGGGAATACACGCTCAACACCAACACCAGAAGACATCTTGCGCACAGTAAAGGTTTCGTGAATGTCTCCACCCTTGCGCTTGATGACAATGCCTTCAAAAATCTGAATGCGTTGTTTTTCACCTTCTGTAATTTTGGCATGCACACGAACCAAATCTCCCGAACGGAATGTTGGGATATTTTTCTTGAGCTGCTGTTTGCTAATCTCTTCCATGATATTCATAACTACTCCTTATCCTTTCCAACCTAGTGTCTTCAAAAATGAGACATCGTCTTGTGTTAATTCAACTCGTTTTAATAATTCCGAACGTCGTTCAAACGTTCGTTTCAATTCTTGCTGTCGTCGCCACTTTTTAATGGCACCATGATTACCCGACATTAAAATCTCTGGCACCTGCTGAGATTCAAACTCTGCAGGACGTGTGTAGTGGGGATATTCTAGCAACCCCGTTGTGTGTGAGTCATTTTGGGCCGATTCAGAATTTCCCAAAACACCCGGTAACAGCCGCGTTACCGCTTCACACACCACAAGTGCGGGAACTTCACCACCTGTGACCACATAATCTCCAATCGATATTTCCCGGTCAATGCGTGATGACACAAAGCGCTCATCAACACCTTCGTAATGGCCACATACCAAAATCAACTGATCGTAAGTAGCCAATTCTTGTGCCATGGCCTGATTAAAGGCTTGGCCTTGGGCACTCAGCAAAACTCGCAGGCTCTTACCCTTTTTTGGCACCGCATCAACTGCGTGGGACAACACATCAGCCTTCATAACCATGCCAGCGCCACCACCATAGGGAGTATCATCCACTTTGTGATGCACGTCAGTTGCATGGTCTCGGATATTGTGACGATGAATCGTCACTAAACCAGCTTCAATTGCCCGCTTCATGATACTTGCTGAAAGCGGACTTTCAAAAGCCTCCGGGAAAATCGTTAAAATATCAATGAGCATTACTATTGTTACTCAATAATTTCCAACACGGCACGGCGGCGCGCTTTCGTAGAAGCAGCCGACAAAATCGTGCGCATGGAACGGGCCGTACGACCCTGCTTACCAATAATTTTACCTAAATCTTCTTTGGCCACACGCAATTCCAAAACCACGGTAGAATTGCCATCCACTTCGGTAACATCCACTTTTTCTGGGCTGTCCACAAGTGCCTTGGCCATCATTGCAATCAAGTCTTTCAGTGCTGCCGCATTTTGAGCGGCCTGTTCTGGGGTAACGGTTGCACCAGATTCACCAGTCACCATATCTGTCATTTTTTGCCAGAGTCCCATGTATTCCTCCGAGTGAGTAATTAGGCAACAGGTTGTTGCTTCAACAAACTTTGAATGGTTTCAGAAGGCTTTGCACCCTTCGACAACCAGTACTTCACGCGATCCGGTGCTTTCCAGGTCACTTTTTGTTCTGTTTTTTTGGGATCATATGTACCCAAGATCTCAAGGTGCTTACCATCACGGGGGCACTCTGAATCAGCAACCACAATCCGGAACTGTGGGTTTTTCTTGGCACCATAACGGGCCATGCGAATCTTTACTGCCATAACGTTCTCCTTTAGTTATCTTCCAAACAATTGTTTCAACGCTTGCATCTTACCACCACGCATGCGCTTGAACGCAACTTGCATGGTTTCAAATTCCTTAATCAATCGGTTCACATCTGAAACTTGTCGGCCGCATCCAAGTGCAATGCGTTTGCGCCGAGATCCGTTTAAAAGCTTTGGATTCTGACGCTCCGCTTCGGTCATCGAATCGATTATCGATTCTTTTACGCGAAGATCCTTTTCAATATCATTCACATTCACCTTATCCATCATGCGACCTGCACCGGGCACCATCTTGAGCATCGATTCCATCGACCCCAATTTTTTCATCATACGTAGCTGCTTGCGAAATTCATTTAATGAAAACTGCCCGCTACTTAATCCCTTTGCGGCTTCACGCGCTTCATCTTCACTGACTAGCCCTTGTGCCCGCTCAACAAGACTGGCCAAATCGCCCATGTCGAGGATTCGAGACGCCATGCGATCTGGATAAAAGGCTTCAAGGTCCGCAGGTTTTTCACCAGTTCCAATAAAGCAAATGGGCTTACCCAATTGGTGGCGAATCGATAAGGCCACACCACCACGTGCGTCACCATCTGCTTTACTCAACACCACACCGGTAATATCTGTGGCTTCATCAAAACGCTTCGCGGTGGAAAGACCTGTCTGTCCAGCCATGGCATCGATCACCAGAAAACGGTGTTGCGGTTTTACAGCATCCGCAATTTGCTTCAACTCCGTCATCAAGTCATCGTCGATGGCCAATCGTCCCGCGGTATCCAAAAACACCGTATCGAAGCCGAACTTAGCTGCATGATCAACTGCGTCTTTCGCAATTTGTGCCGGTTTTCCAGTGCTCGGCGTTGGATAAACATCCAACGACAACTGCCGACCCAAACTATTGAGCTGTTCAATTGCAGCAGGACGCGCCAAATCGAGTGGTACCAAAAGTGGGCGACGCTTTTCACGGTGTGCAGCCAATGCCAACTTGGCAAGTGATGTGGTCTTACCACTTCCCTGCAAACCCAATCCCAAAAAAACAACAGGTGGTTTGCCTGCCCACGAAAACGCCTGGGCTTCACCACCTAAAACTGTGGTGAGTTCTTCATAAACAATTTTGGAAAATTGTTCAGCAGGTGAAAAACTATTGAGACACTCTTCACCACGTGCACGCTCTGCAACTTGCGCTGTAAATTGCCGCACGACTTCGATGTGAACATCGGCGGAAAGTAAGGCCATCCGAATTTCACGGACCGCCTCTTGAATGTGATTTTCAGAGAGCTTCCCCCGACCCCGAAGGGTTCGAAAGGTTTCACGCAAACGACCTGTAAGTGCTTCAAACACAAGACCTTCCCGTGTTGTAAAAGCCGACGGCTTCTAATGGATGGTTATATAGATGTCAAAGGGTTATTTTTTAACGGTTTTGGCAATTTGGTCCAAAATACCGTTCACAAAAGCACCACTTTCCTCAGAACCAAATTTCTTAGCAATTTCAATAGCTTCGTTCATTGTGACCTTCATGGGAATGTCGGGACAATAGGCCAACTCGAAGATGGCCAGCCGCAATAAATTGCGGTCCACAGCTGCCATACGACCCAATTTCCAGTGTGATGAGAACTGGCCAATGTGCTGGTCAATATCTGCAAGTTTTTCCACCGTTCCTAGCAACAAGCGGTTGGCGAACTCGCGTGTTTCAGAATCAGCAGGATTTTCTTCCCAATAATGAATCACCGTCTGGGTGTCCACAGCACCCGACATGTCGCGCTGAAACAAAAATTGGAGCGCCGCCTCACGGCCCTTTCGTCGATTTCCCATAGAGCACTAAACCTTTTTTAATACCTGAATTGTTTCCAATAATGCCAACATGGCTTCTCGGCCTTTACTACCCTCTTTGCCTGCCGAACGTTCCGCAGCTTGTTGCAACGTGTCTGTTGTTAATACACCAAATGACATGGGGGTATTTGTTTCCAACATGGCTTGCATCACACCATCGGTAACACCCTGGCAGACATATTGAAAATGGGGTGTTCCCCCTTGAATCACACAACCCAAACACAAAATACCATCATACTTTTTGCTCTGTGCAAATTTTTTAGCAACCACCGGAATTTCAAATGCACCGGGTACATAAGCCACGTCGATTGTATTGCTCTTGCCGTCGAGTTTCTCAAATGCTTCCAATGCATCTTGCAACAATGCATCGGTGATGTGATGATTAAAACGCGACACCACAATAGCAACACGTTTATCTTTGGCAGATAAAATTTCCTCACAAATTATAGACATCAGACTTTCTCCAGAATGTGACCGAGTTTTTTGCGCTTGGTTTCAAGATAATGACGATTTTGATCTTTGGGGGTCATTTCGATTTGAACGCGTTCCACAACTTCCAATCCATAGCCTTCAATACCCACAATTTTGCGGGGGTTATTGGTCAGCAAACGTATCTTGCCCACACCCAAATCACGCAGGATTTGCGCACCAATACCGTATTCCCGAAGATCTGCCTTGAAACCCAGATGTTCATTGGCTTCAACGGTGTCCATGCCCTTGTCTTGCAGCGCGTAGGCCTTGAGCTTGTTGACCAAACCAATGCCGCGGCCTTCCTGGCGGATATAGAGCAGCACGCCTTTGCCTTGATCAGCAATCTGCTGGAGTGCTGCATGCAGCTGGTCGCCGCAATCGCATCGGGCAGAGCCAAAGACATCACCAGTTAAGCATTCGGAATGCACACGCACCAAAGTGGGTTCATCCTTTTTAATATCACCCAATGTGAGCGCCAAATGTGTGCGGCCATCGCAGTCATTGTCATAGGCCACGACTTTAAACTGAGTGGATCCCCCCTCACCCCGCCCCTCTCCCACAGGGATAGGGAGTGTGGTCTCCGCTGCGCGGCGCACGAGTTGTTCGCGCTGCATGCGGTATTGGATGATGTCTGCAACGGATACAATATGAAGTGAATGTTCGGCTGCTAACTTTTCCAATTCGGGACGACGTGCCATGCTTCCGTCATCATTCAAGATTTCACAGATGATACCTGCAGGCTTAAGACCCGCGAGCCGTGCTAAATCCACAGAACCTTCGGTCTGACCTGTGCGCACCAAAACGCCGCCAGACTTGGCTTGCAGCGGAAAGATGTGACCGGGGCGAACCAACTCTTCTGGCTTGGTATTATCTTTCATTACAATTTGAATCGTGTGCGAACGATCCGCAGCAGAAATCCCTGTGGAAATCCCATCGCGCGCATCAATTGAAACCGTAAACCCCGTTTGGTAACGCGCGGTATTCGTATTCACCATCATGGGTAAATCCAGTTCACGACAGCGCTCTTCGGTCAACGTGACACAGATCAAACCGCGACCCAACTTGGCCATGAAGTTAATGGTTTCGGGGGTGACCTTTTCGGCCGCCATGCAGAAGTCGCCTTCGTTTTCGCGATCTTCATCATCAACCAAGATAACAATTTTGCCACGGCGCATTTCCTCGAGCGCCATTTCAACGCGGGCAATGCTGCTAATTTTGGAAGTGTCACTTAATGGGATAATGCTCATAATTAAAATCCATGCTTCTTGAGGAAGCGTTCCTTAATTTGCGGGGCATTGTGAAACGCCTCGGATTCCATAAAGCCCAGCTTCTCTACATATTTACCCAAAATATCAACTTCTAAATTGACCCTATCCCCCACCTTGAGTGCGTGGAATGTGGTCTGCAGCTGCGTATGCGGAATGACACATACCGTAAAGCTGGTCTCGGTGCTGCGCGCCACAGTAAGGCTGACGCCATCAACAGTGACTGATCCCTTATCGACAATGTAGCGAAAAATGTTGCTTGGAATTTCAATGGTAATTTCTTTGGTGTTGCCCAGGTCCTGGATGTCCAAGACTGGGGAGACGGCATCCACGTGACCTTGCACAAAGTGCCCCCCTAGGCGATCCCCGACGCGTAATGGGCGTTCTACGTTCACGGAACTGCCCACCTGAAGCTGGCTTAAGTTGGTGATTTTGAGGGTTTCGGTGGCCAAATCTGCCCAAAACGTATGGCCCAGGCGCGATGTGACGGTCAGACAGACCCCATTAATCGCAATAGAGTCGCCCACATTCAAATCATCAAGGTTAAAGTGAACCTCGACCTCTAAGCGCACACCCTCTTGATTTTTCTCGATTTTCTTCACCTTGCCGGTGCCTTCAATAATGCCCGTAAACATAGTGGAGGGCCTATTAGCAGGTTTTAGGATGCTGTCACGTATTTTGGGAGGGATTTAATGGGATGAGAAGTCAGGTATAGCAAGTTGTTTAGGGCGGCGTGTCAATTACACTACTACCAAACCAACGAGCCTCAATTAAAACACGCTCTCGTAGTAATCGACCAGATAATCTTTTAGATTGAGCGTAGCAGCCACAGCATGGCCTCCACCCCATCCGACTACCTTCCCTACAATAAGCCCAGCAACTGAACCCAAAGCACCGGGCCCAGGTCCACCTAGCACAATACCAACCGACCCGCCAAGGAGCCCTCCCCCAAGAACAGTCTTGTCTGAAAACTGAGACGGCAACTCTCTATGTCTTTTAGCAGACAGTTGATATCGTCTATACATGGGGGCATTGGGCTTTAGAATCCCATTATAAATCAAATTTTCAGCAAACTTTGACATAGGTTTAACAGTATAGCAGCCATCATTGTAGCCTGGCTCAGATTCCGGACAGTGATTTTTTGAGGTTGCAAAATCGTAGAGCTCTTTTATCTGAGAATATTCATTAATATCGATCTTTCCGTCGCTCATCGCTGAATTATAAATATGAATCGCGGTCTGATCATCGATAGGATTGCTATGGTCATAAAAATAGCGATAACGATCTATAACTAGTGAATACATATACTTTCTCCTTAGTTTACCCGTCCCCTTGTTATTATTATCGGCAGATTTTAGCAAAAGTTGCTTAAAAATTATTGTTATTTATCATATATTTGCATGATATTCAAATACTACCAACCAATGCAGTCGCGGATACGTTTGATGAGGTCTGGGGCCTTGCAAGGCCTGAGGATGTAGCCATCGCCCTTCACATTGCGCACTTTTTCAGGTGTAACAGCAATGGAATTGGCCGTAATCAGAAGCACTGGAATTTGGGCAGTCGTTTGATTATTTTTGATGTGTTCACATACCTCATATCCCGTCATGTGCGGCATCCGGATATCCAAGAGCGCCATATCGGGTAAAAGTTTTGTGACCAACTCCAACGCTTCAGCCCCATCATGGGCCAAGATCACTTCATAGCCTGCTGACGTTAGCTGGTCTGCCGTCATTTCCAATCCATCTTGTTCGTCATCAGCTAACACAATGCGCTTGGCCATTGATCACCCCTTATCTATTGGCAATTTAACATAGAAACTTGTTCCATGCCCATACGACGATTCTACGCTTATTTCACCATGATTGGCTTCAACCATCTTTTTGGAAATCGCGAGCCCCAATCCAGATCCAGGGATATTAGGAGAACCCTGACTTCGAATCTGGCTAAAACTCTTGAACAATTTGTGTTTGTCTTCCTCTTTAATACCCATACCTTCGTCAGCTACAGTAATACAGATGGCACCGTTTTTTTGTTCAGTCTTAATTGTTACTTTTCCCTTTTCAGTAAACTTCATGGCATTGCTGAGTAAATTGGTAACGACTTGAGCGATGGCATCTTTGTCATACAACGCACGCGGCAAATTTTTGCCCAATTCCAATTCCAGATGCAGCCCTTTCTTCTTGGCCACTTCTTGAAACCCATCTGCCAGTTCATCGACCAGCCCATTGACTTCTTGGGGCTCAATCTGCAACTTCACATTACCTGATTCAATTTTTTGAAAATCCAAGACATTATTAATCAAGCGCCCCAATCGATCCACATTACGAAGCGATGCAGTCAAATGTTTCTTTTGAGCATCATTAATAGGACCATCCACACCATCCAACACCATTTCAACGCCACCTTGAATCACACTCAATGGCGAACGTAATTCATGGGACACCATGGACGTAAATTCTTCGCGTATTGCCACGGCCTCTTCAACTTTTGCTTCCGCTTCTTTACGAATGATCAACTGACCCAACTGATTTCCAATGGATGAAAGCGACTGCATAAGATCTCCATCTGGCGGCTGAACTTCATTATTAAAAAATTCAATCACACCAATCACATGCCCCGCCACCAAAATGGGGAACCCAAATGCCGCGTGTAGGTTTTCTTTTTCAGCATAGGGCGCACGGGGAAAATTAACATCTTTTGTCACGTCTTTAATCCATGCGGGCTCGCCAAAACTCCACACACGACCCGGCAACCCTATTTCAGGTGCAAATGTAGTTTGTCGTGTTGCCTTTTCAAACTCAGCAAAGTCTTTAAGTGGTGTATGCCAAAAATCAGTACACTCCATCACATTTTTAGCGGCGTTCACACGCCACACAGCTGCCACCTGCCAGCCCAATTGTGTGCACACCAACGCCAAAATTTTATGAATAACTTCGTCCAAGGATTTGGCGTCTGAAATTACCTTACTAACTGAGTATTGAATCAGCAATCGGCTATTAAAGCGGTCGCGCTGGAGCACCTCTTTACTCAAGGATTCATTTGCAATTTGTATTTCCTTAGTACGCTCTTGCACCTTGGCATCCAACTCATCTCTGGATGTGCGCAGTTCCTCTTCGATCCTCTTTTGGTGGGTCATGTCCATCACGGAACCCACCATACGTAAGGCGTTTCCATTATCGTCGCGGACTACATAGCCGCGTATCAGAATATAATTGTAGTGACCATCCGCCTGCCGAATTCGAAATTCTTCCGTCCAATATTGCTGGCCGCTATTAATCACCAAATCCAGTGAGGCCAAACAACGTTCTCGATCATCTGGATGCAAATGCTCTGCCCAATACTCATGAACCTTATTGCCTTCACTTGCACAGTCAAACCCCATTGCGGTTGCAAAAACAGCATTTGACCAGGCACAACGTGTTGTTAAATCCCAGTCCCAAATACCATCGTTCGTGGCCTTCATAATCAACCGCATACGCTCTTCGTTATCTGCCAATTTTTTAGAAACTCCCTCACGCTGCGCGTCGGAAGTATTAATTGAATGTGCGGTTAGCCAGATAAGAACTGTAAAGACAGCAATATTGGACAAGGCCTGTAAGGCAACTCCCATGGGCGTATCATAGTATCCTTGCTGTTCTCCCCATAAGCTGACCTCCCCCATAATGAGCGGCAATATGGCTGCAAGAAACAAAAGTCGCCGCGCTATAGTACTACCCGAATAATCGCTCGTTATTTCAATCATGATGGGAGAAGTCGGTAATGACAAAAACATAGCGCCTGAAAGTACCAAAAATGACAGGGCCGTGTGTAGAGCAACCGTTGCATATGGTCCAAAACTATAGAGCGAGCTAGCACCATAAAAATATCCAGCTGTTGCAAGCAGAGAAAATGTCGCCACAAGCAATGCTGTACCCACATTCAACATGATTAATGATCGAAAGCGAGTATTGGCCGCAAACAATGAAATACCCATGAGCGTCGACATGACTGCTGTCGTAATGGACATGCGACCATGGGGTGCTACCTGAAAAGATTCAGCGACGATACTATCATAAAACAACGTATCAATATGAGCGTTCCAGTTCCATATATACTCAGACAAAGAAACTGCACCAATCAACGATACAAACAAACCACAAAGACGCGCACCCCACTGGACAATCACATTTTGAGACATTTGCAAGCGAATGCCCAAACCTGCTACTATCAAACAAATAGCCGTATTAACTTTCATGGTTGCAAAACCGGGGAACACCGACTTGAGAACTTCAATATTAAAAATCCAACCAGCCAAGACAGCACAACCCACTAATACTATTAATACACCAGCATAGCGGGCCCATTTCAAAGCAAGGGCAGCAGACGGCGATAATGGGGTCTCTTGGGGTGTCATAATTAACTATATTATTGTAAACCTGTTCCTGATTGACGCCAAACTGATTCTATTTCAACGACTTCCCGCTTGCATTGGGCCTACGAATTTTATTAAACACCGCCTATGAGCGCTGCCCTTATTCTGATTATCACCTTGGTACTATTTTTGCTGGCGTATCGCTTCTATGGCAGCTTCCTCAACCGCCTGTATGGCATCCATTCTGACATCAAAACCCCCGCTCACACCCAATATGATGGCGTGGATTTCGTCCCTGTCAAAAGTTGGGTGGTTTTATTCGGCCATCACTTTGCGTCTATCTGTGGAGCGGGCCCCATCGTGGGACCTGTTCTGGCAGTGGCCTATTGGGGATGGGCACCATCACTCATTTGGATTGTATTCGGTTCCATTTTATTGGGAGCGGTAGCAGATTATTCCAGCCTTGTGGTTTCCATGCGTTCCGAAGGCAAATCCATTTCAGACATTGCCCACCCTGAAATTTCCAAACGTGCCAAACTTTTCTTTGCATGGTTTATTTGGTTCACACTCATCTTGGTCATCGCGGTCTTTGCCATCTTTGGCGCCAAGACACTTGATCAAGAACCCAGCTCCGTACTACCTGCCACTGGTCTTATTCCCGTGGCTATTTTAGTCGGTTATCTTTTGAAAAAAATATCGGTACTCAATGCCACCATCGTGGGGCTTGGTTTATTGGGAGTGTTGTTGCTACTGGGGCAAAGCATCACCATTCCATTTTCTTCACCCGTTTGGATCACACTACTTCTTATCTATTGTTTTGCGGCATCAGTAACACCTGTGGATCGTCTACTTCAGCCCCGCGATTATTTGGCCAGCTACTTACTCTTCTTCACAATCGGCTTGGGCGTGGTTTCAATTCTATTTACCAATCCAGACTTGCTTTCTTCTAGCTACACCACATGGAACCCCAAAGAGACTTGGCCCAACGCTGGTCCCCTCTTCCCCATGTTGTTTGTCACCATTGCGTGTGGCGCCATTTCAGGATTTCATTCACTTGTTTCAAGTGGCACCACCTGCAAACAGATTGCCAATGAAGTGCACGCCTGTCGCATCGGTTATGGCGGCATGTTGACTGAAGGGCTGGTAGCCGTCATGGTGTTGATTTGCGTGGCGGCACTTGCACCTTCCACACTCACCGACACTTTAAAAACAGGCGGCGGCCCCATTGCGGCATTTGGCCAGGGCTATGGCGATGTGGTGTCCTTTTTAATGGGTGACTACGGCAAACCATTTGCGATTCTGGCACTCAATACCTTCATCCTCACCACACTGGATTCTGCCACACGCATTGCACGCTACCTCACCATGGAAATCCTGGGCGTACAAAACAAGTATACGGCTACTCTCATTGTGGTTGTGGCCGCAGGACTTTTGGGACTCACAGGCCAATGGTCACGCATCTGGCCAGCCTTTGGGACAGCCAATCAACTGATTGCGGGGCTCTCACTGCTTGTGGCATCCGCATGGCTGCTGCGCCGCGAACGCCCCCATTGGTACACCTTCATTCCCGCAATTTTTATGTTGGTTGTGACGACAAGTGCATTTGTGCTGCAGATCATTCAATCCACCACACAAGACCGCCCCGACTATTTGATTGCCGGCGTGGCAGTCGTGCTGATTATTTTATCACTCTCTATTTTTTGGGAAGCCATCCGCAATACGCGTAAGATCAGTTAAAATTTTTGAGTAGCTACAATAATAACCGCATTATCGATCTGGGTGACCTGGCGGATATAAAGTGACTTGGCGTTGGCAATGGGAAGATTGGGCATCGCTTGGCTGATACCCATACCGGCATCCCCCAAAAACTTGGGGGCCATACAGAAAATCCATTCTTGAATCGCATTCAATCGGGAAAGCGCCCCAATCAATGTAGGGCCCCCTTCTAATAATACAGTCGTCACACCACGACTTCCCAACTCTCGAAGGGCCTTACGCAGATTTACCTTTCCAGCAGTACCGCCCACATGCAGTGCCACATGGCCACGATGACTCAACCAGTACTGCAGGGTATCTGACACGTCTTGCGCGGTAAGAATCACCGTTGGACGCGTGCGCTTTGCCTTCAGTATTTTCAGTTTTTGGGGAAGTTTACCTTTGGACGAAATCACAATCGGCATCGGCTGCTTGGCATTGCGCACACGGGCCGTCAATTGGGGGTCATCTGCAATGGCTGTTTTAGCACCCACCATAATACCATCCACCATCGAACGTAAGTAATGGGTAAACTCGCGAACACGCCCTTCGGTGATCCATTTGGATTTGCCACGATGGTCGGCCATTTTGCCATCCATTGTAATGGCCACCTTCGCAAAAAGGTACGGCGTGCCAGTGCGCATCCAGTGGATGTAACTGCGATTTAAATAGCATGCTTCATCTTCGCATATAGGGCCATCCACTTTAATCTTGGCGCGACGCAACTTGGCCAAGCCTTTGCCAGCAACTTGCGGATTGGGATCCTTCATGGCATAGACCACACGTTTTACACCAGATTGAATGATGGCTTCGGTGCACGGACCCGTGCGTCCTTGGTGACAACATGGCTCGAGCGTTACATACAGCGTTGCACCCTTCGCCTTCGCACCTGCTGCCTTCAGCGCCACAATCTCGGCATGATCGGTTCCTGCTTTGCGATGAAAGCCTTCGGCAATGATATGCCCTTTCTTGACGAGCACTGCCCCCACCATCGGATTTGGCGAGGTTTTGCCCAAGGCCTTTTCCGCCAAGTGAAGCGCGCGTTGCATAAATTGAATATCTGCCGATTTCAGACTCATTGTTTGGTGTAATTACGTCTAAAAAAACAGAAGGTCAAGGAAGTGCTCACTTCCTTGACCTTCATGAGTTCTGCAATTGAAACAATCAGTTTCTATTTTGAATGTAAAAAAATCGGGGGAACACCGGCAAAACGTGCAGCAAGATGAGTGAGCCCACGACCTAGCGGAGCAAAATCCACATGCGGCAACTGCGCCACACGGCTGGCCTGGCATCCACCACCATGTTGTGCATTATATTCATCCTGTATTCTGAAACAATACGACCCAGGACTATTCGGTGGACATGGAACTTTATGCTCACAACCACCTAAACCGAATGCTGCGGCAACAGCTGCAGCTCCTGCAAGAATAACGTTAACCATAATAGATTCTCCTCATTAAAGATCATGTAGACGATTCAAACAATTTATCGGCAGGTTACAGAAAAAGTTGCTTACTTTTTCACTTATTTAAGATTTTGGCTTATTCAGTATATCCTTCAACTCAGACATAAACTCGTTGATGTCTTTAAAGGATCGATAGACACTTGCAAAACGCACATAGGCCACTTCATCTAGCTTATGCAGATCTTCCATGATGCGCTCGCCAATTTGCTGGCCATTGATTTCGGCAACACCCAGCTCTTGCGCCCATACCAATACGTCATCCACCATATTTTCAATTGTTTCCATGCTGACAGGACGCTTTTCACAGGCCTTTTGAATACCGATCAAAACTTTGTGACGATCGAAGGGTTCCCGGCGGCCATCCTTCTTAATAACGAGTGGCAAAGTCTCTTCAACGCGCTCATAGGTCGTAAACCGTTTGATACAGCGCTCGCATTCACGACGGCGCCGTGTGATGTCGCCCTCTTTCGAGAGACGCGAATCAATGACCTTGCTTTCCATGTTGTCGCAAAAGGGACATTTCATAATTTTAATTTACGTAGTTGCGGCCACTTGAACGCCGCTGCTGTTACAACAACCAGTGTCATGATGCCACCGAAAACAACAGCGGGCACAGTTCCCATCAAGCGGGCAGCCACCCCAGATTCAAATGCACCCAACTCGTTTGACGATCCGATGAACATCATATTCACAGATGCCACCCGCCCCCGCATTGCATCGGGAGTAAATGTTTGCACAATCGTACCTCGCAATACCACACTCACACCATCCAGAACACCACTCACGCAAAGTAAAACCAAAGATAAAATAAATAGTTTTGAAAGTCCAAACCCAATGATGCACAGCCCAAAGCCTGCCACACAGCCCAACAAAATCTTACCAGCATATTGTTTGGGAGCGTTGTGCGCCAAAAACAGTGACACTAAAATGGACCCAATCGCGGGAACCGCACGCAGCCAACCCAACCCCACAGGGCCCACAAATAAAATATCTTTGGCATAAATCGGCAACAGCGCCACAGCTCCACCAAAGAATATTGCAAACATATCCAAGGATAGTGCCCCTAGAATAACGGGGTGTGACGTCACAAAGCGAATCCCTTCCATCAAGCTTTTCATGACGGGCATTACAACAGAAAGTACACGAGATTCCATCGATGGAATGCGGCGCGACAAAACAACTGCTAACAGAAAGATGATCGCTTCAGAGATATAAACCCATTCAGGCCCAGCAATATAGACAAATCCCGCAATCAACGGACCCGTCACCGCCCCCGTTTGCCAAAAGGTCGTGCTCCACGTCATCGCGTTTCCATACAGATTTTTTGGAACAACATGACCTGTGAGAGAAAACATTGCTGGTCCAAAAAAGGAACGTGCAATTCCAACAATCGCAACTGCAACATAAAGCGGCCATGTGCCCAATGTGTGCGGCAGTACTGTAAATGAATACAATGCAATCGCCATCGCGGTGCAGGTTGCCAACGCCAGACTTAATATCATTCGGCGATCATGATGATCGACAAAATGCCCCGCAAACAGCCCCATACTAATGGCGGGCAGCGCTTCAGAAAGCCCCACCAAGCCCAATGCCAATGGGTCATGGGTCAGCGCATACATCTGCCAGCCCACAGCGACACCTTGCATTTGAACAGCAAGGACGGCCAGAAATCGAATTGTGACAAGCGATTTAAATCGAGGAACTTTGAGAGCTGCGTAGGCGTCGGTCACAGCCGTGCATTACAGCAGTTCTGAATAAAAGGGAAAGTGTTTGCAAAGATCTAAGACATTTTTGCGAATTTTATCATGAAGTGCGGCGTCTGCTGGATTTTGAATGACGTCTGCCATCCAATTTGCAATTTGCATCGCTTCTTTCTCACCCATGCCACGCGTTGTAATCGACGGTGCACCCAAGCGAATACCACTGGTCACAAACGGAGAACGGGTTTCGCGCGGCACGGTGTTTTTATTCACTGTAATTCCTGCACGTCCCAACGCATCTTCCGCTTCTTTACCAGTCACACCATCTGCACCCAAATCAATCAGGCAAAGATGAACATCTGTACCACCCGACACAATGCGCAATCCACGCTCTTTTAGCGTTGCTGCCATTGCTTGTGTGTTCTTAATCACTTGTGCGGCATACTTTTTAAACTCAGGTTGTAGATCTTCTAAGAATGCAACCGCCTTAGCCGCAATAACATGCATCATGGGGCCACCCTGAATGCCTGGAAAGATACATTTATCAACGTCTTTGGCAAATTGCTGCTTGCACATGATCAATCCACCACGCGGCCCGCGCAGCGTTTTATGTGTGGTGCTGGTCACAAAGTCGCAATATGGCACAGGGTCGTTATGTAACTTGGCAGCCACCAACCCTGCAGGGTGCGCAATATCTGCCATGAGCATTGCCCCAACCTCATCTGCAATCTCTTTAAACTTTTTAAAATCAATTTGGCGTGGATATGCTGATGCACCACATACAATCATCTTGGGCTTATGTTGCTTGGCCAAATCGCGCACTTGGTCATAATCCAACAGTTCTGTTTCAGGATTTACGCCATAGCTTACCGCATTAAAAATTTTCCCCGAGAAATTAACTGAGCTACCGTGTGTCAGATGGCCACCATTGGAAAGTGACATACCCAAAATGGTGTCACCCGGCTTCATCACAGCAAGATACACACCCATGTTGGCTTGTGACCCAGAGTGTGGCTGCACATTGGCATGTTCCGCACCAAAGAGTTCTTTCGCACGTTCAATGGCAATATCTTCGGCAGTATCTACAAATTCACATCCACCATAATAACGTTTGTGTGGGTAACCTTCGGCATACTTATTTGAAAGCGGTGTTCCCAAAGCCTGAAGCACGGCAATGCTCGCCATATTTTCAGATGGAATTAATTCAACTGTCTCTTCCTGACGGCGAATTTCATCTTGAATTGTGGCAGCAATTTTAGGATCAAACTGAACAAGCGATTTCATGGAAGCTCCGTTCTAGATATCAATTTTATCAATGCGCTTTTGGTGTCGACCACCTTCAAACGGTGTTGTTAACCACTGTTTCAACAACTCCTTGGCTTGTTCAGCCGGCGTCACACGCGCACCAAAACACGCCACATTGGCATCATTATGTTCACGACTCATCTGTGCGTCGTAAGCATCACGAATAACCGCTGCCCGTACACCCTTGTTTCGGTTGGCTGTGATGGCCATCCCAATAGCACTACCACAAACCAACACACCCCGATCAACTTCACCAGAGGCAACAGCGTGCGCCACTTTGCGGGCGTAATCTGGATAATCCACACTATCGGCACCATTGGTACCCAAATCAGCTACTTTGATATTTTCAGATTCAAGATACAACTTTAGGGAATCTTTAAGGACAACACCTGCATGGTCTGCGGCGATCGCAACTTTCATGATGATAGTCGGTGATTGAGGTAATCAATCCATTCTTGCACGGTTTTAAGTTTCTTCATGTCTTCATCTGGCAAATCAATTTCCAGATGTTCTTCCATGGCCAAAATCAATTCCAGAATATCCAGAGAATCAGCACCCAAATCACCGCCAAAGGTTGAAGATGGCGCAATTTCATCTTCGCCAATTCCTAACTGTTCAGCAATCGTGGTTCTGAGAATTTCTTCGATATCATCCATGCGTATTAGGCCTCAATAGTGACAACAGCTCTACCCTTGTACTGACCACAAGCGCGGCATACCCGATGAGGAAGCTTAGGGGCACCACAGCTTGGACAGGCATTGAGGGACTTGGCATCCAATTTCAGATGCTGGGACCGGCGCATGTCACGACGAGACTTGGATTTTTTGCGTTTTGGGACTGCCATAAAACACTCCTTAACATTCGTAAAAGTGGGCGGTTGGCTATAGAAATCACTCCAACTTGTCAAGCAAAGAGGCGGTAATTCCTGACTTATTTAGATACTTTAAACCCCTTCAAGGCATCAAATGGTGTCACTTTAGGGGTGGGTACACACTGGCAGGCCTGAGTATTCAGATTAATGCCACATTGGGGGCATAGCCCCTTACAGTCCTGTTTACATAGGTAAATGGTCGGTTGAGCCAAAATAAGTTGTTCGTAAAGCATGGGGTCCAAGTCTACTGAACGCCCCTCATAAATGGAAAAATCCTCATCTTCAGCAATATTGATCTCTTCTTCGCGCTTCTGATGACGGCCCATTTGGGTGTCTGCCGCAGAAACGTAGTGAAAATGAAGTGGAAGATCTTCGTGCAGGCAAAACACCGATCCACACCGGGCACAAATGGGATGAATGCTATAATAGAAGCTCCCCAGACATTCGACCTGGCTACCGATCAAACTTGCGGTTAAATCGAGCTTCAGACTATCCCCATCACCAATACGATCGCCCAGCGCTTTCTTAAAGAGTTGGTTTAACCATTCGTCCTGACTACTTGTAGCAACAATAGAAACCCCCTCATCAGGGATTTCATCAATATTAAGTTTCATGGCTTATGCCTCGATTACAGTTTGGCGAATGCGGTTGGCGTCATCCACAAAAATTTTGCGGGGCTTGTGTTGACGTGACTCTTCAGCGGATAATTCTACAAAACTGGCAATGACCACCAAATCACCCCGCACAATTTTGTGCGCTGCCCCACCATTTATCGCAATAACGCCTGTATTGGGGCGCCCTGGAATGGCATAGGTCACAATACGCTCACCGTTGGTCACGTCCCAAATATGGACCGCTTCATACGGACGAATGTCCGCTGCTTCGAGCAGGGACTGATCAATAGTGACACTTCCCTCATAATCTGGGTTGGCATCTGTCACCGTTGCACGGTGAATTTTGGCATGGAGATAGGTTCGTGTCATAAAGTGGGCCGCAAATAACGCCCCAATGCCGCACTGTCAACATAATTGGGGTTGATTTACCCAGATGTTGTGCGGTAGTGGCTTTCCACATTCATCTGTCATTAAGGAGCATAAATGCCTGAAAACCAATTAAAAATATTACTACACGATTTAATTGCATTCAAAAGTTTTGAGCCATCCGATATCAACGCCTGCATTGACTATATCGATCAGTATCTTCGTAACGCAGGTGTCCGCACAGAAGTCTTACAAAATGGTGGCCTCAAAACACTGGTCGCATGGATTGGCCCCCAATCCGACAAAGGTCCCAACCCACAAATCAAAACTATTATTCTAAATGCCCATATTGACGTCGTGCGAAATGATCCCCAATATTTCAGCCTTAAAGAAGAGGGGGACAAGCTAATTGGGCCTGGCATCTTTGATATGAAAGCCTCTGCGGCGGTTTTGATGCAATTATTGGTCGAATTGAAGGACAGCCCTCTTCCTTACCGAATCATGGCACAGTTTGTACCCGATGAAGAAGTTGGTGGCAAATTGGGTACCGCTCACCTGGTGGAAGAAGGCTACATCGGTGATTTTCTAATCTGCCTGGAACCCACGCATCTTAAGCTATCGATTCAAAGTAAAGGTTGTTTGTGGCTAGAAGCACGTTTCCCCGGAAAAGCCGCTCACGGTTCACGACCATGGCTGGGTGACAGTGCTATTGAAAAAGCATTTGCCTGTTATCAAGAGTTGCTTCAACTCCCTTATATTAAGGCATCAAGTCCCCTCTTCAAACAAGCAACTATCGCACTTACAACAATCAATGGCGGTGATAGCCCGAACAAAATTCCAGATCATTGTACGGTCAATTTTGATATTCGCTATTTACCAGAGCAAACGATCGAAGAAGTGATGTCTCAAATCACTCCAGTCCTTCAAAAATACAATGCGACATGGCGTGAAACATCGCACGGATATCCTGTCATCACAACCCCGGATAACCCCTTCGTTCAACGCCTTTTTAAAGCTACGAAAGCGGTCTGGCCGGATACCATCATCTTTGGACAAGATGGGTCATCAGATGCCCGTTATTACACCCCAGTGGGTGTTCCTGGCATTGAATGGGGACCAGTTGGTGGTAACCAACACGGCCATGACGAGTTTATCGACTACCCCGCCCTGCTAAAATTTAAGGGGATTCTAGAACAATTCCTAAGAACAATGGTTATTTAGGCTTAGCCGCTAAATCACGCACAGTCGCATTGTCTGGCGATGCATAAGCATACTCAAACAAACGACGTGATGGTCCACCTGGAATCTCAAGGGTTGCCTCAAATACACCGTAGGCCGACGCACTCACTGGAACATCCAAGCCCAGATATAAATGCCCACCCTTTTCGAT
>PCXA01000012.1 GCA_002796325.1 Deltaproteobacteria bacterium CG11_big_fil_rev_8_21_14_0_20_47_16
CACGCGATTCCTGAGGCAGTTACGGACGTGACAGGCTTTTGATTACTCCCATCCGCATTCATTATCCAAATATTAACCGCTTCACCGGATGAATTAGTGCCATCTAGTTTTTGCCAGAATTGATAAGCAATTTTATTGCCGTCTGGTGACCACTGGGGTTGGCTGGCACTTATGTTCGATGTGATGGCTTTAAGGTCGGTGCCATCCGCGTTGATTGTCATGATATTGGTTGAAACAAAGACAATTTTAGAACCGTCCGGCGACCATTGTGGATTATAAACGCCCACTGTCGTCAGTGTTGTAAGTGGTTTAAGCCCTGAACCGTCGTTATCCATTATCCAGACGTTGCTGGCCTGATTGTCATTGATTGCATCACTTCCATCTAATTTCCGATTGGAGAAGAATATGATTTTTGTTCCGTCTGGTGACCACTGTGGAAATTCAGCGCTGATCATTTGACTGGGATTGTTACCACCTGTCATGCTTGTTAGGGCCTTAAGGCCCGTGCCATCTACTCCGACTACCCAAATATTTTGAGTGCCGCCGTTGACGTCGCTACCATCCACCTTTTTCCAAGATACGAACACAACCTTTTGACCATCCGGAGACCACTGAGGCCTGCCGCTTGTCACATTTGTATCTGTTGTGATTGGTTTCAAACCCGTGCCATCCGAATTGGCCACCCAAATATTATGGGCGGTACCATCGGCATTACCCCCATCCGGCAGTTTAAGCGAAGATGAAAACACAAGCTGGTTGTTCTTAGGGGACCATTGGGGTTGATAACCACCGCCATCACCAGAAACAGCAGTTGCGGTCGTAATGGCTTTGCTATCCGTGCCATCGAAATTTACAATCCAGATATTTGTAGTTAGGTTCGTGTTGGCAGAATTACTGCCATCAATATTCCGGCTTGAATAGTAGGCAACCCTGGCCTTCCCGCAGTATATCGTAACGGTAGTGACATTTTGCGCATTGAGAGTGCCGCTTCCATTATTCACTGCGCAAGACAGACCGCTCGGTTGGGACTTGATGGTTACGGCATAGGAATACCCATCTGCGAGTGCTGTTACGAAGGAAAAGGCACCATTCGATGACAAAGTAAGATCATCAGCGGAGTTATTTTGAAGCACCAAAGTCCCCGAAAGTCCTGAAACCTCGCCCCCAATCGTATATTTGGTAGCTGAGTCACTTGTGTCTGGAGTGGGGGTTGATGATGGCGTGCTTGCTCCGCTACAGGCCGCGAGCAGTCCCATCAAGATCAACGCAATATAACGCTTCATAGAGGCCTCCCAAGGCATTGGTGGCTTATAACGTAGCATTACCCCCTAAGATGTGTAAAGAACAAAGCCGAACTACGACGTTCGTGGTTAGCCCCAACCTGGTAGGGTAAGTGTTCTGAGGTGAAGCCCTCAAACTCAGAGCTAAAACGGCTGCTCAAACGCATTGGCGATAATATTAAGAGAATTCGCTCGGAGCGGAAACTCACCCAAGAACAAATCGAAGGGCGGGGATTCAATACGCGCTGGTTACAGTATTTGGAGGCCGGCAGTCGGAACATCAACATGAGCACTCTGCTCAAGCTGTCGCAAGCGCTGCGCGTTCCAGTTTCTGAATTTTTTAAGGAATAACCGAGCTAATTAATTCGAATAATACGCCGATTAATCTGAATTAATGGGCATTAAACGCAGAGTTCTTCCTCAAATCAGCAGCATTCTTCGTATTAAAATGGGTGTTTTTCACTGGAAATACGGTTCAATAAAAAACAGATAAACATCTATACCCCCGGTTTAATTGAGTTTTAAAGAATTTAATCGGATTCTGGTTGGTTTCTAAGTGACTGAAAATGTGAGACTAGGATTTCCAAAAATAAAACGCCTTATTGTGCCTACCCAAAAGGTGGTTCTTTATTTCTAGAAAATAAAGAATGCCATCCCCTATTTTGTGGAAATACTTTTTGATTTCCTCAAGGGGACATTGCTAGAGTGCTGGGTGTTGCATTCCCACTACACACAACAGGAGATTACTGTGTCAGATTTTACAGTACGCGCGGATTTAGCAGACGTTGAGGAAACCGTTCGCCACTTGTGCGAACTAAGCCAATATTTTTCTGATCAAAGAAGTGAAGTTCGAAGATTTTGGAAGCTCGAAATATCCAGCCGTGTTTGGCGGATAAAATCTTCAGACTTTGACTTTGTAAGAGCTATTGAGCGCATTTATGAAAGCGCTGATCCTCTCGCTAACGATCTCGCCGGAAAATTGTCACTCATCAACGATACACATACATGGCCTATGGTGACTGATTATATAGCGGACATTCGATCCTGCCAGAAATGGATCGATGGCGATAACGAGGTCATCGCAAAAGCCGAAGCAATGCTTGCCAGTAAGCCTGGTTATGATTTGGACTACGATTCAATTAGACACATGATTGACCTTCACAAAAAAATGTTGAAAGTCCTACGCGGCGTTGATGCTGACCTAGAAGCCCTTGAGAACTGCAAATACCTCCGAAGGACATCCGTAAAATCTAAGCTCACCCTACCCTATGAGCACTCAGCTGATTTTACTATGATCACTTTTCCCAACAGCGAACCAATCGAATTCTCAGAACGACAAGGCGAAATCATGTTGTGTCTTTACAACAATGCATTGAATGGTAACCACTATATGCTTAAAAAAGTTATCATGAAAGAATTAGGAACACCCACTAGCAAGTGGGCTGATGCCTTTCGGACTAAATCTGACGTCTATTCTGCCTTAATTGAAGAACACTCTGATCAAAAACGCGTTCGCCTGAAGCTACCCAACCTGCAGTAATTCGATTCAACCACCCAAATACGAGCATTACGACCCTCCTACGAATTGCGCCAATTCTCAACTGCCATTAAATAGTCATCACCAAGGCAGGCGAACACGTGGCTTATTGTAAGTTTGGATCCACGCCAGCCTAATCACCTTCGGCTTAGGGGGTAGCATGCACCCCGAAAGCCGCGGGGGAAAGGCTCTTTGAAAACTTATGCTGGAAAATAACGAAGCGGGGACCCGCAACGGGTCTCTTTTCAATGCCCTGTTTTCTGAGGCGGCTGGAGTAATCGAGTTACGTGCTATAGATAAGACGACTGGCCAACTCATCCGTCTATTTTCACGAGATCATGACGAACGTTCAGAATGGATTGAACGGAACACAGGGCAGTACAATTTATACTTTGGGCTTAGCACGCGTAAGCCAGGCTCCAAAAGCGGTACCAAGGCCGATTGCTACGAGATAGCAACCTACTGGGCCGATTTGGATTTCAAGGACTATCCTGGCGGAGAGCAAGAAGCGCGGGAAGCCCTTAGACAATTTCCACTCCAACCATCTGCGATTGTCGCAAGCGGCGGTGGGTTACATGTGTACTGGATTTTTAGGGAGTTGGAATTCCTCGATGGCAACATCGCCATCCATGAAGCCAGAATGCGTGGAATCGCAAAGGTACTACGTGCAGATCATACGTTCGACGTATCGCGTGTCTTCAGAATTCCGGGGACTACCAATTACCCAAACGCAAAGAAGCTGGCGGCTGGACGTACCGAAGCGCCGTGCGTTTTGGAATTTTTGGGTGATGCACGCTACAATCCGGACGATTTCGACATCTTTGCTGACGCAATTGTGGAATCGGTTGAGAGGCCGCAGGTAGAGCTGTCGGGAGCGATCCCTCCGAGGTTTCAGACTGACCTTAATAGAGATCAGTACTTTCGCGAGGTGTGGGAAGGTGTCCAAATCATTTGTAAGGCCGGGACACAGCAAGTGGACCGTTCGCGGCAGGATTCGCGGCTAACCCATAGACTAGTAAAATTGGGCTACGGCGATGATGAAATTGCAGCGGTCCTCCTGGCTTACAAACTCGGCAAGGCTCACGAGCAGAAAAACGCAGAAGGATACATCTCTGGGGTCATTGCCGATGCCAGAGAGCACCTCAGTCGAGACCCTACAATGACTGAGACCTCCATGTCGTCGCACTATAATATAGACAATGGAGGCATGGAGGTTCTGAACGTCATTCATTTGACGGATCATGATGAACCTTCCCCTCAGGAATATATTGTTGAGGATCTGCTGCCAAAAAACCACATCGCAATCGCGTATGGTGATGGCGGCAACTGCAAAACATACACAGCAATGGGGCTTGCCGCATGTGTTGCCCAAGGCGTTCCATTCTGTGGACAGTCCACTAAAAAGACAAACGTCTTGTATCTGGACTGGGAGCTGAACGCGGATGATCACCTCCGGCGCGCATATGCCGTTGCTAGAGGCCAGGCTTTAGAAAAGCCTCCCGAAGGCATCTTTTACGCGTCCGCAAATGCAACGCTGTATGCACTCATGCCCAGTATTCAACAGTTGATCGTTGAGAAGGGCATCGAGTTGGTTGTGATTGACTCAATGGGTCTTGCGGCTGGTGTTGATACGGAATCCGCAAAGGAAATCATCGGCTTGTTTTCCAAGCTGAAGACGCTTGGTGTGACGATACTCGCACTTGATCACCAAGCCAAAGCTCAGGACAAGCAGAGGTACGAGAACAAGACGCCGTTCGGTAGTGCCTACAAGTACAACCTCGCTCGTGTTGTTTACCAGCTGAAGCGCACGGAATCACCATTAGATGGAGATGACAGTGTTTATCTCGTTTTGAGGAACACCAAGAGTAATTTTTCAAAAACCGGAAAAACCTTCTCCGTCAAAATCGGATTCGGAGGCAAAGCTGTATCCTTCGAACAACACACCGTCTTGGAGTGCGAAACTGCAGATGGCAGCACGTTGATCCTTAACGCGCTAAGTGAGGGCGGTGAAATGACCGCGCAAGAAATTGCCGATGCAACCAAGGTGGTGCGCGGGACGGTCACAAACCTTCTGGGTGACTTGAAGGAATCCGGAATGGTGCGGATCGTTGGTAAAAAAAGGAATGCCCCGATTTACGGGCTTCCTGAAGCAACAATCGAAGACAGTGATCCGGCAGTGTTGCTGGATTTCTAATCAACTAAAAAAGAAAGGAAAAGCCATGAGTAAGAAAACTGAGTTGTTGAACGATGCCAGCAAATGGGGATTTAACCTAAGGCTCACACTGACCACAACCGAGCAGGTCGATTTAGAAGGCCTCGGCAAAATGAGCAGTGTTAAAGTGTCAGAAGGAGGGGCGTTGCGATTTGATATTCCAGTGGATGACCTCACTCCTGAGCGCCCATGCGACACAACGTTGCTGGTAACAACGCACACTAACCCCCAAGGTGTTGTAAGAACGGATATCAAGGTAGACCCCAACTGCTTCTACCATAGAGATGATCCAATCCAATTTTTGTGCCGTATCCTAAAGTTGGAACCTGGATCGCTTATACCTACTGAAGTGCAAGTCATCGACGGAGAACAAACTTGGATGCTGACATCACCCAAGCTGGACGATGGCCTCTTTGCATTCCCCAATGGGTTCCTATTGGAGAAATCCACATAAGGATAGCTACCACATCAGCGGGCTCCCTCCAGAATCGTCTGGTCACTCGGGAGCTCACTGAGTGGTTTTTGAGGATACACATATGAATCAACGTAACGGTAAGATTTTTGAAGCCATGAAGGACTTGATCAATGGGTTGCGAGCCAACGTATTACAGGCGGGTGAACTTGTGTTGGCCGGAGACCCCGACAGGTTCGCGAAATTCCGCTCGCAGGTTCTGCGGCTCTTCGGGAAAACACGGGGGGCTGAAAAGTATTTGAATGAGTTTATGAACAGGATCGATCAAAAACAACAACAGTGTGGCCAAGCCACAGAAAGGTACGGAATAGAATGAGTGCTACAACAGATCAAACCATGATGACAGTAAGTGAATCACCGATTACGACGCAAAGTGAATCATTGTTGCCTGAAAATCGGGGCATTGGAGAAACTCTAATCTCCATAGCATACGGCAACGAAATCGACTGCGATCACCTCGCCTCAATCGTTGGCGTTGAAGAGATGCCCATCGTAACAGACAATTTCAGAAAAGCTCTTAGGTACAAGATACCCAGAAGCACCTCTTGCCCAAATGGTACGTCATTATCGATATGGCTCAATCCGTTCACACGCGAAGACACTGATGAGTATGCAAGAATAAAGGTTGTGGGTTCGGATTTCTCGTCATGGAAAAAACTTGAGGATTTTATGAATACAACGTTCCCAGACGTGGATTTTGACGATTCCGACGAAGCTGCGGTATTATGGGCCAATTATTATTTGGATCTACTTGGCTATACCCCAGATTATTTTAGACGGCATCTCTATGTCACACCCGATATCACTAAATACAAGGTTAACGTTACAAATGGTGGCCTGAATTTTAGAAAAGAGTACGCAAAAATATGGATATCACCCAATGATGAAAAACTAAATCAGGGCATAGTCCAAACAAGGATCACGTTGCAATGTTACCCTCGTGTTCTTCCCAATCCAACGTTAAGCGAACTGTGCGACATGGATTCTCCTTTCGAAGATCTCCGTCTCATCGAAGTCGCAAATAAAGATGACCTGCGCGTACAGGGGCTTGAGGATGCTCTTCGCGAAAATGGGTTTCAGACTGCTGTTCAAGACAGATGGAATGCGGATGAAGTTGAGTCTCTCATCGACCAAGGCATTCTCAAGGTCGTGGATTCTCCAAATTTGGGCGATGAGATGTTCGATAGTCTACTCAATTTTATGATGTAGATATCAAGGCGTCACCAGATGCCCCAGCAGTGTTTGATTACGCTGCTGGGAGCATACTGGTTGGTTCGGACACGGGGTGTTGAAAAAAACTGAGGGACATTTTTCAGACTGAACAACACCAAAACGGGCAGGTAGGGAATTCTAAATTTTGCGGGAAGGAGGATGCTTCATGATTGGCCAAAAACAGATCTGGCAAACCTATTGCGACACCAAATGACTTTTTGATTGCACGAATACCCAAAATGACGCCGCAAGAAAGATGGGAGCTTGTCGCGGATCTCCTCGCAACCGCAATCGCGCGGTGGGAATATGAACCAAAAGAACCAACAGAGCCACCAAAGCAATCACAAGATGGCGCTGGAGCGAAGCAACTGAAACAACGAATGACAAAAAGTTAGCGGCTCAGAATCTTTCGAATCGTATTGGGCTGCCAGGTGCCCCCATTCCGGGTGGGGATGGCCGAATCAACCAATTGTCGAGCAATCTCGCTCAGACTAGCCCCATTCTCGCGCAGTTCATGGATGCGCTTCAGGACGAACTGCTGCATAGGATCGGGCTGTAGGATTCCACCAACCCGTTCAAATCCGTATGGCACTTGGCCATAGGTTATTGCTTGACCCGATATGGGGTGTGCTTTAGGCCTGCCAACACTAACTTTGGTTTTGCGCAGCAGTTGGATCGGGATCGGGTTCTCGTCCTTCACTAGGAAATGGGTTCTAGTCCTGGCGCCAGTAAACACACCACCCCGGATTTCGATGGTGAACGTCTTGCAACGCTTCAATTTATTTTGGGTTTGTACCCAATACGCGGAGCCAAGTTGGACGTAAAAACAAAATGGACCCCTTGCCCTCCGCTTTATCAGTAGAGGACGAGGGGTTTATTTTTGGTAGCCAGTAGTGAATGAATGCCTCTGTTTCGGAGATAACAATCTTTTCAACAAATTTTCGAAGGAACCCCTTTACGGCCGGAGGCTGCACATCGGTTACCTCATTCAAGAATGTCTCACGAACGCGGTTCACCACATCATCCGTAATTGTAAAATGCGGAATTGCCGGCCTGTCCAGGCTGTATAAGTCATTTTCGAGAGTCACTTGCTCTTGGCGTAAGCTTTCCATGTTCAACTTGGCATCGGCTGGCTGAATGATGCCCTCTGATATTGCCTTAATAATATTTTCACGTTTTCGTTCAACCTTTTCTATTGCCCGTTGCAAGCTAATCTTACGCGAAGTACTCCCTCCCGCCTCACTCTTATAAATCTGGTTCCACTGCCCGAGACATCGCCGCACATTATTTACCGAAAAAATCCGCCCCACAATATTTTGGAGTAGCACCGCATCTAGGGCCTGTGAGTCAACACGCAACCCCGCACATTGACTGTCCCCTTGAATTCTCCGGCCACGACAGCTGTAGTACATATAGCGCTTTTTTTCTCGCCCATGTGCTGTGTCGGCTGAGAGTTTACTCCCACACTTTGAACAGCGCAGCAATTCACCAAAAAGACGTGGGCACCCAAGGGTTCTCCCAGCCACCAACTCTGGACTACGCTCCGCAATCGCTTGTTGCACACTGGCAAAGAGTTCTTCAGAAACAATCGGGGGATGCGTATTTGGCACAACAATCCATTCTTCTTTGGGCTTAAGGCGATGTGACTTGTTATCCATTCGGTTAAATATGGTGCTTCCCGTATACGTTTTGTCTTGCAGCACCTTGGCAATCGTCGTTCGTTCAAACGGTTTTCCGTGGCGGTTGAACATGCCCAGTTTTGTTAACTCCCTTTGCAATAGCGTCATCCCAAACCCCTTGGCTGACAACTCAAACATCATACGCACAGCGGGAGCCTCCGCCTCGTTTATTTCTAATTTTGCCTTAGGATTTCCTTTCTCATCAAAGACTCTCACTCGGCGATAAGCGTATGGTGAATTTGCCCCGTTCTGGTAACCCCGCTTTGCATTTTCAATCATGCCGCGTAATGTAACTTTGCCGAGGGCGCGCGAATAATGTTCATCGAACAATTCATAAATCCCCTCCATTAAAAACCCATTATCACTGGATGAGTCAATGTCTTGAGAGGCGTAATGAACACGGATTCCTTTATTCTTAAGAAGCCGTTTATAAACCGACGCATCGCACCGGTCGCGGGCAAACCGTGAGGTGTCATAAACAATGACAGCTTGTACCATCCCACGGTTTGCCTTGCAGACCTCAATCATTTCCAAAAATCCATCGCGATCGTCCGAACGTGCCGACCTTCCCGCGTCTTCAAATACACGAATAATAGTAAACCCTTGTTCAATCGCATACTTTTGACAAGCTACCCGCTGTGACGGGATCGACAGATCCTTCTGCGCTTGCCGGTCGCTGCTGCACCGCAGGTATAACACTGCATTTTTGGATTGCTCGCTCAAAGGCACCTCCGAGGATAGTTAATGCCTCGTTAATATAAGAACTATCGAACTCAAAACCTACCGGAATATTGTCCTCAATCTTCACTCATAATCGACCACCCCCTCTTCTATGGATTTGTTTTCGCCACACCAGTCCAATCCTGCGCCATGTACGCGCAAACTCCTTCGTGCATCTCCAAAAATATCCATCACCATTTTCCTAAACGCCTTAAACTGTGACTCGGGCAAGCTCGCCTCTGCCAAATCGAGAACGCGCCCCATCGAGCCATTCAACACCTTCAACACTTCGTGCGTTTTCGAAACCATAAGCAATTCCTACCATATCGACCCCATGCATTTTTAAGATGGAAACCCACGTGGTTCAAAAAACCGGATTCCCAATTTCAGCGCCTAGTGTAAAACGTGATCAACCTCATCCTCAAAACAGAACAAAGCATTAAACATATCTTCATCAAGGAGGTGCCACACCTTCCCCAAATTTCCCTCAGAGCAAATTTGAAGGACATCCAATTTCATTGGGTCCACACCAAATACATAATGCAAGAAATCTAAAACCAACTTCGGCGTTGAAAAAACGCGTGCCTCAACACTGATAATGAAGCTTGCGTTGTTTATGCCAACCTTGATTGTTGCACCCATTGGAAATGTTGGCATGTTGGAGATTTGATATTGATGCCCATCGGCACAAACATCATCTTTAAGTTTTCTTGTTTTGACGCCGTTAATCGTACTGATTGTGAGGAGGTCAATTTTACCATCTCCTGCGAACACGATCGTACTTTTCCCCATTTGATCGCAAAAATCCTCATCACCTGAAAACATTGAGTCCATGCTCCTTCTCCCTCTAATTTATTTGTGGCGCTGATACTGTTGGCAACTCTGCCGTCTAACCGTGCCATACCTGTACTATTTAGTTACATAGGCACCCCCACGAGTCCGTTGCCGATGTGGTCACGGTCACAGCCCTTCCGTATTCTTGGTGGTGATGATCAAAAATTAGGTGAATTAGCGGGATTAGACGGGTAATAACGATTATTGAACACTCGCAATCATCATCATCATCATCATCATTATTATTATTGCTGTTATTTAGATTTTTTGGATACGTGAGATTAGAATATTGGCATGCACCATAGCTAATTCCGATAATCCCGCTAATCTCATGGGAGGGTATAGCGCTCATAGTTTGACCTCCCAAGCATCCTTCCGACGAGTTCCCCGGAAATCAACGCCCCCTTCGATAGGACGAGCCCACCCATGTTCCACCAGAATCCCTATCAGCTTACGTGCAGTTTTCGCATCGTGGATAGCGTTTGGGCCACATTGATAAATTTCCACGAGACTGATGACACGATCATTCCGTTTACGAAGCCACTGTAGAAGTCGATCGGCCAACGCCAAATCCGGATCTATTGCCCCAGCATTGAAAAGACGCAGGGCCTCGCTCAAATAGTACTCCATGAGGGAAACGCCGGACTTCATGTAGGTCAAACCGATGTACGCGCATTTCAGGTCGTCGGTGAGCGCAAGAATGCTCGCTAGCCGAGCCGCGTGTTCGGGTGCCTTGTTGGCCAACCCCTTGATGGGTGCAAATGGGCCATCGTTGGCTAGCTTAACCTCTATTTGGTTATGGAACTCAATCCAGAGGTGCTTGGCCTCAGCTGACAGTTGCAATGAGCGTGGGTCCAACTCATTTTGTTTTCCTTCGGCAAGGGGCAATGGTGTTTCGAAAATTTCATGCATGCGTGCCCAATACCGCTTCATCTCGGACGACTGACTCAAATCAACCTCAACATATATTCGGGTTCCAGCGGTTGAATCGGGGCATGCCGGAAGGACTCTAGACAGAAAACCTTGTTCCAAGAGTGTGGCATTGGACAGCATTAGCTGTGAGACGTTAGGCTGGGCCATCCAATGGCATGAGACGCGGCGCCCCGATAGTAGTGAGTTACCGTCTCCGGCGCGCACGCGAGATATCGCTTTTCCGTCCCAGAAGTTCGAAAAACCTGCTGCCGTTTTCAAAATATTGTCGATGTTCATTGCATGCCCACCGATAAAACGGCCAGCCTCATCAGAAAATAAACCGACTGAAGGCTGCCCGTTGGCAAGCAGTTTGACAAAGCCCTCAAGCGTGGGCTCCTCTATTAATATGTACGGTTCAATGGGCGGTCTTGGGGAATCCCCTAGCGCATCCAATGCTGCTCTCATCTCATCTATAGTTTTCCCTCTGCCCCCTAGGGCGTTGTTGCGCGCCTTGGTATAGATATCGAGGTCCTTTTGATATTGGATGAATGCCGTGTCATGCTCCGTCTTGAGGTATTTCTGGTGGTCACGGTGTGCCCAGAGAGCACGATTATCAACTGCGGATTTTCTTTCGCCGGATTCACCAATGGTCATGAAGAATTCTGAGACGGGGCTAATGCGGCCATCTATATTAATGTTGGCATGTGCCTGGATTGCCAGTGCTGCAGCAGCCAGCACACTTTGTCCGCAGATCGCAACAGGGGCCTGAACTACTTCCGACAATTTGGTTGTAGCATTGCCGAGTAGGGTGCCCAATGCCTCAACTGGAAATGGATTGGACGGTGTTAATGACCGTTGCAATGGCTTGGTTTCGCGCCACTCAGATGGTTGTTGTGCGTGATGATCCCCATACCCTTTTTCAGAGAGTTCCTTGGCAGCGGCCTTGTAGTCACCTGCGTGATTAAGAAGGGTGTATGCTGCGAATTTGTCATAGCCTGCGCTTGTCTCGAATGGATGGGCATTGCTGGAAAAAACATAAAACAGATCTCCACAATACCCGGTGGTGGCACTCGTTCCTTTGTCATCTTTTCCAGGTCTTCTCCAATGGAGCGCACCCCTTGACTGTTCAACGGGCACCCATCCATGTGGAACCAAAACTTCTTCCCATGAGGCTCTCTTATTATAGTCGTCACCAGGACGGTGAGAGTTTCCACTCTTCGTTGGTTTTTCAACTGGGAGAGCTTGAACCTTTTTGGGTACTTGATTAAACGATCGCGCAATATCGAGCAGAAGCTGTCGTTCCTCTGTCGTGATTTCTGGGATTTCCGTTAATGGAGGGCCGCTAATGTGTTTATAGGTCTTGCCAGTGGGGTGACACGTGCCCGGTGAATATTCCGTGAGAAAGTAACCACCGATTCCACGGGTTTCAATAAGGGTCTTCCTTTTAATTTCCCCTGTTTCAGCATCGGGCACCGCCTCTTCAGCCAGTTTTTGATTTGATTCAATAACGGAGCATCGATAGGGGATATGTCCCCCGCCCCTTGGGGTTCGAATTTCCGGAAGCCGTGACAGAAGAACGGGAGCGAGCTGGTTAACCCTTGCGGCCCACTCTTCATAAATATCGTTGTCATCAACGTCTATAAGTTCGAGGTTGCCGCTGACTGGACCACAAACAAGGGCGATACCGACGTCTCCCTTAAACAGGCATAGAATCTCATCGTCTGTCATAGGACGTTCTTGGTATGCTTTCCATGGAACTGTGGCGGCCTTCGAACCGTCGGTTCTGACGGGAATGGGTGACAATCCAGCAGCTACAAGTTCCCTTGCGGCGCTGATTTGTGTTTTACGTGCTGGCATTTCCCAAGAAAACGGCATGTCATTCTCCCTATGGTACGTTAGGTGTTGGTCCCTTCATAACAAAAGACGGGTCCCATTTTTAATTGCCTGAAGTCGATCCCCAAAGCAGATTGGAAAGCCCAAAATGCGTGTAGGGTTTAACTAGTAATGGTGAGTTTTCACGATGCTATGAGGATTTTTTGAGGCAGCTGTTCATCTATCTGAATCTTTTAACATTTATTGGGCTAAAAAAATGCGTGCTCGATGAAGATTTTGGAACTGGCCTCACCATTGTGACAGCAGGTCCATGTAGCCGCCATACCATGCTGAACGCTGTGGTTCGGGGGTGGTACATTTTGGGTGGTGTGGGCCTATGCCTTCTAGAAAAATCCAGCCTTAAATCGCATCCTGCGAGGCCGAACTCTCCTCGCTTTTCTAGATCTTCCAAAAATGCAATGACATCATAACCTAGACCTAAACATTGTGGGCTGACTTTTAAAAAAGTAACGACTGTATTTTGTGAAAATACTTTTTGATTTCATAGATGGGATGTTGATACCTTGCTGGCCGGAGGATTAGTCATGGCAAGACCTCACATCAATTTGGATCGGCCGCTATCCAAAATTATGGATGACATGTATGCTGCTCTCGACGGTTATCCTGTCGATAGAGGCCCAGCTATTTTGTTGAACCCTAAAGATGACTTGGACAACGTTATTTCAACTTCGAAGAGTGATGCTGCAGAGACCGCAGAGATTTCGGGTATCTGTCTCGAAGACAAATGGGAGGATGTTAGGATTAACTTTGTATCCCATCAAACCGTAAGAATCAGTACAAAGAAAATTGACTGTACCTACCACTTTGGCGAACTCGGTTTTTTTGACCGACGCCATCCAGATATTGCGTCAAGCCGGTGGGAGTTGTTGAAGGCAATGGCGAGACATGACGGTGAGGCTAAACATAAAGATCATCTGGAGATGGTGGTCAACATAAGAGACCTCAAAAAAGCAATCAGCGACCTCCGGAGAATTTTGCGAGGAGTTTTCGGGATAGCCGACGACCCGTTCCATCCATACAAATTACATAAATCCTATAAGCCAAAATTCGTTTTGACCCACCGGTTATTGGACTAAGTAATATGCGTTCATTCAACAGATCGCCTTGGTCTTATTGTGTATGGCTCTTTATAGATCTCCCCACTTGATGCCGTTAGAACGTCGTCTGCTCGTGATAAAATGTATTTTATGGTGAGTAATCGCAGTCTCACATTTTCAGTCACCTAGAAATCAACCATTATTCCTAGTAATGTCCTCTAAGCTCAATATAATCGGGGCTGTGGACGTTTGTTTATTTTTCAGAAAATCATATTTCTCGTGATAAACACCCATTTTAATACGAAGAATACTGCTGATTTAAGGAAGAACTCTCCGATTAATGTCCGTTAATTCAGGTTAATCGGCGTATTATTCGAATTAATTAGCCCGGTTATTCTTTAAAAAATTCAGAAACGGGAACGCGCAGCGCTTGCGACAGCTTGAGCAGCGTGCTCATGTTGATGTTCCGACTGCCAGCCTCCAGATACTGCAACCAGCGCGTATTGAATCCTCGCCCTTCGATTTGTTCTTGGGTGAGTTTCCGCTCCGAGCGAATTCTCTTAATGTTGTCGCCAATGCGTTTGAGCAGTCTTTTTAGCTCTGTGTTTGAGGGCTTCACCTCGAAACACTTACAATACTGGGTCTGGGCTAACCACGAACGTCATAGTTCGGCTTTGTTCTTTACACGGCTTAAGGGGTAATGCTACGTTATAAGCCACCAATGCCTTGGGAGGCCTCTATGAAGCGTTATATTGCGTTGATCTTGATGGGACTGCTTACGGCCTGTAGCGGAGCCAGCACACCGTCATCAACCCCCAATCCAGACACAAGTGACTCAGCTACCAAATATATGATTGGGGGCGAGGTTTCAGGACTTTCGGGGTCATTGGTACTTCAAAACAACTCCGCTGATGATCTCACTTTGTCATCGAATGGGGCCTTTTCATTCGTAACAGCACTCGCAGACGGATCATCCTACGCCGTAACCATCAAGTCTCAACCCAGCGGCCTGTCTTGCGCAGTGAATAATGGAAGCGGCACACTCAAGGCGCAAAATGTCACTACCATTACGATACACTGCGGAAAAGCCATGGTTGCCTACTATTCAAGCCGGAATATTGATGGCAGTAATTCAGCCAACGCTAACTCAACTACAAATATCTGGGTTGTAAATTTCGATGGCACGGATAGCAAAGCAATTACGACCGCAGCTGCTGTTTCTGGTGACGGCGGTGGTTATCAACCCCAATGGTCCCCTAAGAACAACCAGCTTGTGTTTTCATCTTCGCTTAAACTTCCGGATGGAGGCAATGCAGACGGTACTGCACATAATATTTGGGTGGCCAATTCGGACGGTACGGGTTTGAAACCGATCACAACTGACACAAATGTGATAAGTGGCAGGCCTCAGTGGTCTCCGGATGGTCAAAAGGTCGTGTTTGTATCTTGGAAAAAGCTTGATGGTAGCGATGCAGACGGCAACGCGCAAAATATTTGGGTTGTAAATACAGATGGATCGGCTCCTAAAGCCCTTACAAACATGACAGGTGCTAACAATCCCAGCAAAATGCTCAGTGCTGAATTTCCACAATGGTCGCCAGATGGAACAAAAATTATCTTCTTCTCCAACCGAAAATTAGATGGGAGCGATGCAATTAGTGACAACCAAGTCAGTAATGTTTGGATCCTGAATAGCGACGGTTCGGGGCTTAAACCTCTTACGACATTGACATCTGTAGGAGTAATCAATCCACAATGGTCGCCGGACGGTTCTAAAATTGTCTTTATCTCAACCAATATCATGACAATCAACGCGGATGGCACCGGCCTTAAAGCCATCACATCGAATATAAGTGCCAGCCAACCCCAGTGGTCACCAGACGGCAATAAAATTGCTTATCAATTCTGGCAAAAACTAGATGGCGCTAATTCATCCGGTGAAGCGGTTAATATTTGGATAATGAATGCGGATGGGAGTAA
>PCXA01000002.1 GCA_002796325.1 Deltaproteobacteria bacterium CG11_big_fil_rev_8_21_14_0_20_47_16
CTGATTAACCTGGACACGATCATCGGGCAGGATATTCCCCGGGCCAACGCGTATATCAAGAGCATGTTCGTGGATGTGATCCGGATGGTTCCGATAGCGGAAGACGGCGGGTATTATGAAGCACAGGGACAAGTGAACCTCACCAAGCTGATGAGGTTCACTGTTCCTGTAAATGGCGTCCCCAACGGGAGTCGAACCCGTGTCGCCGCCGTGAAAGGGCGGTGTCCTAGGCCACTAGACGATGGGGACAGTGGTACAAATTGGCCTATCTAATTTTGTGAGCCGCCCCGGACTCGAACCGGGGACCCTCTCCTTAAAAGGGAGATGCTCTAACCAACTGAGCTAGCGGCCCAACCTAATAACAAAAGGGAGTGGGCACCTAACAAATCGACCCTTGCGGTGTCAATACTAAGAGTGCAGTATAATGTATCTATGCAAATATTCTGGTTTTCACTGCTTCTAATGCTCACCCTAACCCCAGGAGCTGCCATGTCCAAACCTAAGAACTGCGACCTCGAAAAACGCCTTACACCCCTGCAATGCCACGTCACACAAGAAGGTGGCACCGAACAGCCCTTCAATAATGAGTACTGGGACAACCATCGTGAGGGCATTTACGTCGACATCGTCTCAGGCGAGCCCCTCTTCAGCTCCACCACCAAGTTTGATTCTGGCACCGGCTGGCCGAGCTTTACACAGCCCATTTCCAAAAATGACATTGTCGAAAAAGTGGATGATACCCACGGCATGATTCGCACTGAAGTGCGCAGTAAAAAAGCAGACTCCCATTTGGGTCACGTATTCCCTGATGGCCCAGGACCGAATGGACTACGTTACTGCATCAACTCTGCATCGCTGCGCTTTATTCCAAAGGAAGATTTGGTCAAGGAAGGCTACGGGCAATATCTGAAATTGTTTGAGAAGAAATAACTAAGTCCGAATCTGGCCGTGGCCTTCGACCACAAAACGTGTAGTCGTCAGTTCTCTGGCCCCCATGGGGCCATAGGCGTGAATTTTACTGGTGGATATTCCCATCTCAGCACCCAAACCAAGCTCTCCCCCATCATTGAATCGCGTCGATGTATTCACCATGATGCACGACGCATCAATCTGAGCGGAAAACGCTTCGATGGCGGCCTTGCTACGTGTCAGTATGGCCTCGGTATGATGCGTGCCATGTTTTTGAATATGCGTAATCGCTTCATCCAGTGAATCCACGACACGAATACTAATCACCTTGTCCAGATATTCGGTGTCCCAATCTTTGGCCGTTGCCAGCTTCACATCACTCCCACCCAGTTTACGCGTACGTGTACAGCCCCGAACCTGAACACCTGCTTTGACATAGAGTGGAATCAATCGGGACATGAGCGCCGGTGCTGCAGCCTTGTGAACCAATAGTGACTCCATCGCATTGCACACACCCGGCCGCTGAACCTTGGCATTCATACAAATATCAACAGCCTGCATCTGATTGGCGTCGGCATGCACATACACATGGCACAGCCCTTTGTAATGCGCCACCACTGGCATCTTGGCATTATTCACCACAAAACGAATCAAGCCTTCACCACCGCGCGGAATCATGAGATCGATGTATTGCGGAAGTGAGAGCATGTCTTGAACTGATTTGCGTGACTTAGAATCCAACACTATGACCGCATCTTTAGGTAAAATGGGTACGATTGCAGATCGCACAATGTCACCCAAAATTCTATTGGAGTGCGCCGCCTCTTTTCCACCCTTCAACAAAATGGCGTTTCCAGATTTAATGGCAAGTGCGGAGCAATCCACCACCACATTGGGACGACTTTCAAAAATCATGGCCACTACACCAATTGGCACGCGTTCGCGCCGTACTTGAAGACCATTGGGACGTGTGTAACGTTCAACCACTTCACCCACCACATCCGGCTGTTTGGCAATGGCCCGTACCGCATTGGCCATGGCGGTAACCGACTTAGGCGTGAGTTCCAAACGATTGATCATGGCCTCTGTGAGCCCCATTTTTCTAGCAGCCTTCAGATCCTTTTGATTGGCCGCAACGATTTGTCGGCTGGATTTTTGTAGTTTTGCAGCAATGGTAAGGAGGGCTTTGCGTCGCTCTGCATTGCTTACCGACATACACTTTTGGCTGGCTTTACGCGCGGACTCAGCAAGTTGCTTGGTTGTCATTTCTTCTTCCCTTCAAAAAAAGTTCCCGCATCGCGCGTTAGTGCCTCAAGAACAGGCGACTTATGACGATAGTTGGATAAAATGACCGGGATGCGCATCCCTGTTGTCTTGCGAATGGCCTCTAGCTTGGTCTTCATGCCACCACGACCCATCGCTGATCGACCACTGACCAGTACTCCTTTTAGCTTTTCACCATGTTTCACACTTGGGATTATTGTGGCGCCCTTCTTCTTGGGATCGCGATCGCACAAACCATCGGTACCAGTTAGAATGACCAGCACATCTGGCTGTGTCATTTTACAAGTGAGAGCTGCCAATTGGTCATTATCACCCACTGTAATTTCAGAATAGCTGACAGTATCGTTTTCATTTAAGACAGGCACAACAAAATTTTCCAATAACCGGTTCAATGTATTACGCGCATTCTTGTAGCGGAGTGAGCTACGAAAATCCTCATGTGTCAGCAAAATCTGCGCACATTGAAAACCACGCTTGGCAAAAAAATCGTGATAGGCACTCATCAGCATTGGCTGACCCACCGCACTCAGCGCCTGCAACATGGAAATTTCATTCTTACGTGTTTTTAAGAAGGCGCGACCTGTATGAATGGCGCCGGAACTGACGATTACCACTTGGACACCCTGATTTAAAAGATATGACACGTCTGCTAAAATGTTATGGAGTTTATCAAAATCAACACCGCCACCGTCGCGCGTAACAGCGCTTGACCCTAATTTAATCACCAGACGCTTTGGCTTTTTCTTAAGCTCGCTGCGCCATTTAATGGAGTTTGTCATGGGCGCACGGCCTAACGCATCCCAGGGAATGTTTCAAATCATTTGAATTATTTAGGACACAGGACCATCCAATGGCAGTAGTCCACATCGCCGCAGCTATGGTTTTCGGGAACATCGGCATCATTGGTAGTGGATTCATTACGATTCTGGGTTGGCTTCAGCATTTGCTGGTGGAGATTGTCGCAACCTGAGAAATCAAATCCGCCCTCTCTATTGCGATATACGCATCGCCCTGCCGGATCGCAACTACCAATGGTGGCCCAGCATTGCAGGTCAGGTGCCGCAACCTGTAGCCTGCATCCATCATCATAACAGACAACGCGTAACGGGTTGCATGGTGCGGGTGGCTGATCGTGAATACAAGCGCCATCAAAGTAGGCATCAATTGTATAGTCCTTCTTGTCTGCGACCCCACCTGTACTCAAATTAATCACCTGCACATCTGCTTTATTACCACGAACTGTTAACACATTACCATCAGTCACCATGCGAGCCACATTATCATCACCGTATGGCATAGGCTCGCCCCCCTCTGTTCCATTCAGCATCACAAGGGCTAACTTAGGATCATCTCCCTTCATCAAATAGACATTAATACAAACGTCATCATTCGTGTTGACTCTATAAAGGTACTGATCAGATGCCATCGCCTGCACACTTGTCGCGATACTATGATCAATGTCGCTATTACTGATATCGACTGCGTGATAATGTATTGAATTGGGCGTATTTGAATTACGAAACGGCATAACACGCTTCATAAAAACTTCGGGCAAATCCTTCCCAAGTGCTGCTTGAATAGCCACATCCAGACGCTTGTTAAAGACCCCAAGTTCACTCCCGTTGAAGGCCCGAAAGAGTGGCATCAAGTAGGTTAAGTCACCATTGTTGGCATTTGCAAAAAATTCAACTGCATAATAGCTATACGAATAAGGATTATACTTTGCTAAAGTATGCGCCCAGTTCCGTGGAACGCTATGCAGGTATCTGTTCCGTAGTGCGTTTTCACTCCAACCGCCAGAGGCCAACATACCCACCGCTGTTGCTGTACCCTCGCTAAGGGGGCTATTGCGATTCAAATTGACGGCATCATCAATACTTGCACAGTTATTACAAATGGCCGTCTGAACTGCATGTGTCAACTCATGGTGGAACACGGTTCCTACGTTGCGTGCATACTCGTTATTAACCTGAGATTCGACAATTTTTAAAATTCCGGTTGCACTGGTAAAGCTGGATGTCCTTCCCTTTGTTAAATATGCCATGTTGTAGCGTACACTGGGGTCGTGTCTCCTCAAGACTGCGGGATCTGGCAATGTTGAAAGATTGGTTTGTCCCAAGCTCAATGCCGATAATTGTTGCATAACCAATTCATTCATATTCAGATGTGTCAGCAAATCTCGTGATGCATCTGTCAATCCATTCTGTACCTGAGTCACCATTGAATTGGGATTTGCACCATCACAGGTCACTGCACCGTGATCCGATAACGCATCTGTGTCACAAACAACAGCCCATGGGTATTGTCCCATACCAACAGTATTGACAGCTTTCTGTGCACGACTTGATCTCTTGACCGATTTGGATTGTAAAAATGACTGCGGGTCAATTGTAACTACTTTGAGGCCTGTTCCCGCAACGCCAACAACATCCACAGCTCCTGCACTTGAATACAGACGAACTGTCAGGATGGCGCTATTCGGATCCAAATCCCCTAAAAGGGATTCCCACTCGTCATCTTCTGATCCATCTTTGTCATAAGAAATTTGTTCACCTCTCACACGTGCTTTTGCGTAAATTCCTTTACCCTCACTAATCGCTTTTCGCATACTTTCAGCATCGAGTTGAATGGCAAGAAGGATTGGGTCAGCACTTTGTACAACACGTGCCTTTGAAAATTCTAAGGTCACAGGATCTGAAACCAGCTGCACATCACCGATATTCGACGTGTCTGCTTGATTTTCAGAAATTGTCACATCGACGTCTTCAGTAAACGAGCCCGTAGGAATTTGCAAAGAGGACTTGGTGTCTGTAAGTGTTGCTCCAGCATTTGCACTAACCGTCGACGTACTTCCTCCACCACTACAGGCACTACACAGCACCATAAGCAGCCCAACAAAGTAGAGTTGCTTCAACAGGAGACCGCTGTTATGTGGATTCATAATCTCAGTATGCTAACATGCAGTCTCTGCGCCTATGAGCCAATAAAATGGCATCGCCAAAAAGGTTAAAAATAAACGCCGATTTATTTTTAAATAACATGGAGTTATAACAATACCACACTAAACAAGATTAAGTTTTGGGGCACGCGAAATACTCATTTTAGGTGGTAATTTGGCAGATGCCCAAAGTGGCTGAAAGTAGCGCTGCATATGCTGCGCTAACTGTGGCACATCAAGGCCCATCATACGTGTTGTGTGATGTTGAACAATCTCAACATAATGAAGTGCGCGTCTGGAAAGACGTTGGGCTGGTGGGATTTGCTTCAACTCCAACTTCAACAGTGCCGCCGTCAGTTGAATCAAGCCATGAAGCAACGTACGCTCTAAATCTTCTTTGGGGAGTTTTAACCAAAGCGATTCCCACGCCTCATGCGCTTCATAGAAATATCCGGCGTGATAGAGATCAACACCATATCGAAATGCATTGTGCTCTGTGAGCTGCGGCAAATGACCTTCATCAGGGTGCAAATTTTTTCCAGGAAGATATCGGTATGAAGGAAATTGCAAATCGCCACAAAAACGTGGCGCATCTTTCCAAATTGGTTCACCTATGACACATGACATGCTATGGATTGCTCCCACACAACCCAAACACTGTAAATAGGAATTGAGACAACATGATAAAAATCAACAAATATGAACTCTATGAACATTCAGTCCAAGACCCAGATGTTGAAGCGCGCTTTATTAGGTCTCTCTATAAAAGAACATTTGGAAAACCTCCCCTTTACCTACGCGAAGACTTTTGCGGCACCTTTAAGCTCTGCTGTGAATGGGTCAAGATGGGCAAAGACAATAAAGCGGTTGGAGTTGATTTAGACAGAGAGCCAATTTCTTATGGTAAAAAGAACCATCTAGAACGCCTGCCCCCCCAGCAGCAATCCCGCATCAAGATTATCCGTGGCAATGTGTTACATACACATCGCCCCATCGTGGATGTCGTCGGTGCATTCAATTTTTCTTACTACATATTTAAAACACGCGCAGATCTCGTGGCCTATTTTAAATCGGCCTACAAATCAATTGGCAAGAAGGGTATGATCGTCGTGGATGCATTTGGTGGCACGGATGCCATGGACGCCAATGTTGAAAAACGTGTTGTCAAAGGTAAAGGCTATAAGTTCACCTATATTTGGGAGCAAAAAAATTACAATGTCATCCGCAATGAAGCTGAATTTAATATGCACTTCAAAATGTCAAACGGTCGCGTTATGCGGAATGCATTTCAGTATGATTGGCGAATGTGGACACTCCCCGAAATCCGAGAGGCAATGCGTGAGGCAGGATTCAAAAAAACTTCTGTTTATTGGGAGGGTGTCGACAAACACGGACGTGGTAACGGACATTTTCGTGCCCTTGAATATGATGATGCATGTGAGGTCTGGATCGCTTATATTGTAGGAATCAAATGAGCATCTTGGATAAAACAGATCTGACCGATGAAGAGCTCCTCAAGAAGCGTATCTGTGACTTGGGCATTTCTATTGCTGCACCTGAAATTGAACCCTGCATTCATGAACTTCATAAAGAGTTAGACGCCCACCAGCTCCTTTTCAAGCCAGAATGCTACCTTGCCGATGAATGGCTTTGCCCAGACCAAGAACCCGTCATTGGTATTCCCTTTTTCTTGGCTCACCCTCGACTTAAAAAATTGGAAATGAAGATGATGTACGATGTCGAAGGTGGCCATCGCGATCAATTTATGAAGTTGTTGCGCCATGAGGCGGGACACGCCATCAACTACGCATATGCTTTCTTCAGAAAGCCCAGCTGGAGAGACGTTTTTGGACGCTTTGGCAAGCCCTACCCCGACAGCTACACCCATCGCCCCTACAGTCGAAAATATGTCCGACATCTGCAGAATGGCTATGCGCAATATCACCCTGACGAAGATTTTGCCGAGACATTTGCCGTGTGGCTTACGCCTAATTCCAATTGGGAAGAGGAATATAAAGGCTGGCCAGCACTCAAAAAGCTGAAATTTGTGGACGATCTGATGAAGTCGGTTGCAAACTTGCCGGCACGCCATCCTAAGGGGAAAAAGTATTGGGAGGCACTCAAAATGAAGGCAACGCTTGAGCGTTTTTATGCACGAAAACGTAAAGCACTCGCCGAAGACTTACCGGGATACTATGAGCCCGATTTAAAACGGATGTTTTCATCAGACGAATCCACTTCCAAGAATGAAAGTGCTGTTCGTTTCTTACATCGCAGACGTAAAGATATTACAAGTGCGGTTGCGCGCTGGACTGGGCGACATAAGTACGCCATCAGCAAATTACTTGAACAGCTGATAGATACAGCCCGCCCTCTCAGCCTACATTTACGCAGTGATGAAGCGTCAGCGCAAATGGAAGTCACAGCATTTATGGTAGCCTGCATCATGAACTACCTCTACACCGGAAAATTTAAACCACTCGTTAAAGGAAAACACACCCCATGAAGCCACTCAACATCATGGTGCTTTTTGATACGGCCGGCACCCCTCCCGAAAATCAGGATTTTACTGAAGAACTCAAGACTGAGGAATGGGCAACTGAGGCCAACGTCATTAATGCACTAAAAAATTTGGGGCATACCGTTTCTATTGTGGGTGCTTACGACGATATTAATGTCATTATTCATGGGATCCGCAAATACAAGCCCGACCTAGTGTTTAACCTTATGGAGCACTTTAATGGCCGCAGCGAGTATGACCGTAACATCCCAGCACTTCTGGAACTAATGGGTGTTCGCTATACAGGTGCTAACCCCACAACATTCATGATGTGCGGCAACAAGAGTTTGGCGAAGCAACTACTTGTGCATCATCACGTGCGCACGCCCCACTTTTTTTTGGCCCGATACAAAAAGGCATTTTCGCGTCCCAAGCATCTTCAATTTCCACTCCTGGTAAAGCCGGTTCGCACAGATGCGTCATATGGTATTTCGCAGGCATCGTTTGTCGAAAACGACGAGGAAATGCAGACACGTATTCAATTTGTTCATGACACATTCAATCAGGGTGCTTTGGTTGAGGAGTATGCAACTGGACGCGAACTATATGTCAGCATTTTGGGCCAGAAAAAATTACTGGTCATGCCAGTCCGTGAATTATGTTTTGAAGAAGTCCCTGAAGGCGAACCTAAAATTGCGACGTATCGTGCCAAATGGGATGAGGATTACCGCAAGAAATGGGGTATTAAAAATCGCTTTGCCAATCCGATTGCGGCAGAGGCCATGGACAAAATTATCAAGACCTGCAAGCGCGCCTATCAAGTCCTTCAGATTCAAAGTTACGCCCGTATTGACCTACGCTTGACCCCTGAGAATGAGGTTATCATCCTAGAAGTCAATCCCAATCCCTTTTTGGCGGACGGTGAAGATTTTGCTGAATCGGCAAAGAAGTCTGGAATGAGCTACGAAGACCTCATCCAAAAAATTGCCAATATCGGTATGAATATGGAAGTATAACTGCTCTTAATAATCTTCGACTTCGATCAATTCTTCGTCTTCGCGCAAGCGATAAACCAAGGCTGTTTCAATGTGCTTGGGCTTGAACACTTTTTTCAATTCATCATAAACCAAGTCGACATCAAAATTTTTGCAGCTGTAGCAATCAAATGTAAAGAATGGTTGGAAGATACGGCGTTGAATACCACGCGGTTTCTTTTTGCCATCCTTCTGACCTTTGGGAAATGTATGGATACTGATATGGCTTGTGGCAATGATTGTGACACCAGTAATACCAATATCGGGATGATCTTCGGGGCGCACTTTATAAACAATTGGCAGACCCATTGCCTGCATCCCAATTTTATCAGGAAGTTTTTTGAGAAATGAATAAATGACGTCGTAAGACATCAACGCTTTTTTGTCGCAGCCAAATCCCGAACACATCAAGTGCGGCCAACCGCGGTAATCATCACTCATTGAACGACCTCCTGTTGTTACTTCTTGAGAAGCGCTTATTGAGGTTTTTCTTCATAGTTATCAACAAAATTCTTCATTAACTTGCATTTATTTTGCTACTGATGCACGCATGATGATTATCTCAGGTGGACAAACGGGCGTTGACCGCGCGGCACTGGATGTTGCGATTCAATTGAAAATCCCACATGGCGGCTTTGCTCCCAAGGGACGCAAGGCAGAAGACGGGATCATTGATCAGCGCTATCATCTGACCGAACTCCCCACCACCAGCTACGAGGACAGAACCAAGGCCAATGTCGATTGGGCAGATGCCACACTAATTCTTTACAAAGGTGTACTCGAAGGCGGCACACTCCTAACCTGGAACTATGCCAAGGCACGTCAAAAACCAATACTCCATATCGACCTCGACGCACATTCATTCGACACCATCGTACTGCAATGCCAAAAATGGCTTGAGACAACTCAGCCTAAACGCCTTAATATCGCCGGACCACGGGAGTCGAAATTCCCTGGAATTTATACAGATTCTTTGCAAATTCTCCTAAAAAGCTTAAAAAAACCCTTTCCTTTTTTATAGGCTATATATAGATAGCCGCGCATTGCCCTCCAGAGGCGTTTGTCATGGAGGGTTTTTTCTTTAAAATCAACCAGTTACACAACAGGAGTAAAGTATGAGCAGCGATAAAGTCCCCATGGAGAAAATCCGCAACATCGGTATCTCCGCCCACATTGACTCAGGCAAAACAACGCTCACCGAGCGTATTCTTTTCTATACCGGCAAAATTCACCGAATTGAAGAAGTCCGCGGCAAATCAGGCGTCGGTGCCAAAATGGACTCCATGGACCTGGAGCGTGAAAAGGGTATTACCATTCAGTCAGCCGCCACCTTCTGTATGTGGGGCGACTATAACATCAATATTATTGATACCCCTGGCCACGTGGACTTTACCATTGAAGTGGAACGCGCCCTTCGCGTGTTGGACGGCGCTGTTTTGGTCCTTTGCGCCGTTGCTGGTGTACAGAGTCAGTCCATTACTGTGGACCGCCAGATGACCCGCTACAACGTACCACGCATCGCCTTCATCAATAAAATGGATCGTTCCGGTGCCAACCCATACCGTGTGGCTGCGCAGCTCCGTGAGAAACTGGGCCACAATGCCCACATGATTGCCATGCCCATCGGCGCTGAAGATAAATTTGAAGGTGTGATTGATTTGATCAACATGAAGGCCAACTATTATGATGGCGACAATGGTGAAAACATTCGCCTCGAAGAGATCCCTGCTGACTTGTTGCCCAAGGCCCAGGAATTGCGTCACGAACTGGTTGGTGCAATGGCTGACTTTGACGACGATGTCGCGCACCTCTATCTTGATGATAAGGATGTTTCACCAGAAATGCTCATGCAGGCAGTTCGTAAAGCCACTTTGTCACTCAAATTCGTACCTGTCATGATGGGCTCTGCATACAAGAACAAAGGTGTGCAGCTTTTGTTGGACAACGTTTGCAGCATTTTGCCCAATCCATCTGAAGTTGAAAATATTGCGCTGGATCAAGATAATAACGAAGCCAAAGTCGCCATGGAATCTACCCCTGATAAACCCTTTGTGGCATTGGCATTCAAATTGGAAGATGGTCGCTTTGGCCAGCTGACATACATGCGTATCTATCAGGGTAAAGTCAACAAGGGTGATACCATCATCAACTCAGTGAACCAAAAGAAAGTCAAAGTACCTCGATTGGTACGCATGCACTCTGATGAAATGCATGACATTGAATCATCACGTGCCGGTGACATTGTGGCTATGTTCGGCGTGGATTGCGCATCGGGTGATACATTCACCGATGGTACCAACCGCCTGACCATGACTTCCATGCACGTTCCCAATGCCGTTATTTCATTGGCCGTGGCACCAAAAGATAAAACCGGTGCTGCCAACTTCTCCAAGGCCTTAAACCGATTCACCAAAGAAGATCCTACCCTGCGCGTGCATCGTGACGAAGAAAGTGCCCAGACCATTATTTCGGGCATGGGTGAGTTGCATTTGGAAATTTACATTGAACGCATCAAGCGTGAATATGGTTGTGAAGTGGTCGCGGGTCAGCCTCAGGTGGCGTATCGTGAAACCATCACCAACCATGTGGACTTTGTATACCAGCACAAGAAGCAAACAGGTGGTTCGGGTCAATATGCTAAAATCGGCGGTTACATGGAACCATTGCCTGTGGATGCAGTCGAAACATATGAGTTCGTAGATGACATTGTCGGTGGTTCTATTCCTCGTGAATACATCCCATCCTGTGACAAGGGATTCCAAGAACAATTAAAGACAGGTCAATTAATCGGCGCGCCAGTCGTCGGTGTACGCATGTGCGTTAACGATGGTGCGTCCCACGCGGTGGACTCCTCTGATATGGCGTTCCGCATCTGCGCCATGACCGCTGTTCGCGAAAACTATGACAAGGCAAAACCAGTTGTGCTGGAACCCATCATGAAATTAGAAGTCCAAGCACCAGAAGAATTCCAAGGAACAGTTGTGGGTCAGATCAACCAGCGCCGTGGTGTCATTGCCATGACACAGACAGAAGGCTCTTACTTCGTGGTTAACGCCGAAGTGCCATTGTCTGAAATGTTTGGTTATTCAACTGACCTACGCAGCGCCACCCAAGGTAAGGGTGAATTCACCATGGAATTTTTGAAATATGCAGCTGCACCCAGAAACGTGCAAGACGAATTGGTGAAGAAGTACCAAGAAAAACGCGCTGCCCAAAGTAAATAACACACTTATCCCCTCTCCCCTGGGGAGAGGGCACCAGGGAGAGAGGCATTTTGTGAATCCATCATCTGCATTTTTTATTGAAGAAAGTATCCGTCAGGGAATTGCTGAATTTAGTGATACGGGTGCCTTGGTAGTCAAGACCGGCAAACACACCGGCCGTGCGGCACAGGACAAGTTTATCGTGCGTGATGCCAATACAGAATCCAAAGTCAATTGGGGCAAAGTGAACCAGCCCATGGAAGCAGCCTCTTTTGCAGCCATGAAACAAAAGATGGAAGCGCATCTCGCCAAAACCAAACACTACACAATCGATGCCTCAGTGGGTGCCAGCAAAGAATATGCAATTCCAGTAAAAGTTAAAACAACCTTAGCTTGGCAGGGTCTATTTTCGCTCAACATGTTCCGCGATGCCAAAGATGCAGCCAACTCTGGACAAGCCCCGATCACGATTTTACACGCTCCTGAATTTGAAGCCATTCCTGATACCGATCACACCCGCACCAACACCTTTATCATGGTGGATTTCACCAACCGCGTGGTTTTGATTGGTGGCACTTACTATGCAGGTGAAGTGAAAAAGAGTGCATTTACCATGGCCAATTATTGCTATCCCGAAAAGAAGGTTATGCCCATGCACTGCTCCGCCAACGTGGGCAAGTCAGGGGATGTCAGCTTGTTCTTTGGATTATCCGGAACAGGCAAGACCACCCTTTCCGCTGATCCACAGCGTTTATTGATTGGTGATGATGAGCATGGCTGGGACAATGACGGCGTGTTCAACCTCGAAGGAGGTTGCTATGCTAAGTTAATCCGCCTATCTGCCACGCAAGAACCCGAAATTTTTGCGGCCAGTAATACGTTTGGTGCTATTCAGGAAAACGTGGTCATCAATCCCGACACACACGTTGTGGATTTTGATAGTGATGCGATTACAGAAAACACCCGCAGCTCGTACCCACTGTCGCACCTGCCACGCACGCAACCTGGTTCCAAGGGTGGTCATCCCAATCACATTATCTTTTTAACAGCTGATGCCTTTGGTGTGTTGCCCCCTGTTGCGCGCTTAACGCCAGCACAGGCAAGCTATCACTTTATTTCCGGATATACAGCCAAGGTGGCCGGCACTGAAATGGGCGTCAAAGAGCCCACCGCCGCATTTTCGACCTGCTTTGGTGCGCCATTTATGCCACTGCATCCAACGGTTTATGCCGAATTATTGGCTGAAAAGATTCGCAAACATCACTGTAGTGTCTGGTTGGTCAACACTGGCTGGATGGGTGGTGCTTACGGTGTCGGTAAACGCATTTCACTCAAAGCCACACGCGCAATTTTGGATGCCCTGCAATCGGGTGCCTTGGAAAAGGCAGAGTATCGCAAGGATCCAAATTTTGGCTTCGATGTCCCCACCAGTTGCCCCAATGTGGATAGCGAACTTCTCCATCCTTCCAAACTGTGGAAGAATGAAGCCGACTACAACACTCAGGCCAAGGCATTGGTTGCCAAATTCAATGAGAACTTCAAGAAATACGCCGACAAGGTAAGCCCCGAAATCGCTGCCGCCGGGCCAATCAGCTAAAAACTAACTAGGCCGTGTCGCCATTGACCACCCCACACCATAATGTCGCTTATGCGAATTTTCCTCATTAGCCGCCTGACTTCGCTGATGTGATCCCTTTGGGCGCCGGCCACAATGTGAAAAGTTGGAACGGCATGCTGTGCGAGGCAACAAGGTTCGGTAGGCGTTCCCCCAAGGCGCGTTTAGGAGCGTAGTCGTATGACGAAGGCAAAAAGGCCATTGGCTACCGGCGGTAGCAGCCGACGAAGGAAGGATCGCTACCGCCGCATAAGCGACATTATGGTATTGGCGACACGGGCTAGTCTATTTCTGAACACTTCGAGAATAACGAATAATACTGCGAAATAATTGATGAACAAACGTGGGATCCAGGCGATGGCGCTTGGACTGGGTACGGTAGTGTTTCAAAATGGCGCGCTCACGGGCGGGATCTTTCACAACAATACCCGCCTTGGCTTTCATGCGACCTACTGCGCGTGATAACTTACGCCGTTCTGCCAACAATTTGATAATTGCGGCATCCACACGGTCGATTTTCTTACGCATGTCTTTAAGCGTCTTTTGGGTCATTTCCCTCTCCAATGCTGCGATCCAGAGCAGTCAGTTGCTGCAAGAGCCCACGGCGAATCTCTTTGGCATATGGATTAAAGCGATGCATATCCAAAAACAATTGCCACGCATCGTTAACCACCATGGCGTTAATTGAAAGCAGTGATTGAAAATCGGGTGTTGATAGAAGCTGTTGCTGTAGATGCAGCGCCTCCAAACCTCGGCCAATAAAGTGTACCAAGCCCTGTGAACGCGCCATCTGTCGATCATGCTCTTCGGGGGTGCTATCGATCGTAATCAATCCCAACTGCGTAAACAGATCTGTAATTTTCTGCTTCTGCTCAGCGCTTGCATGGATGGGACACAAAACAATGCGATGCCCCCGAATCCCATTGGTGCGTTTTGCGGAATCAGGACCAAAAAGTGGATGGGTTGCAATAATCGCCTGCGCCGGTGAGAATGTGTTTTTCATCACAGACGCGGGGTGCACCTTGACCGAGCAACAATCCAACACGATGGCCTCTGGATTTAAGTCATTCTTGATGGATTCGCATACGGCTTCAAATGTAGAAATGGGAACTGTTAGAAAAAGAATGTCCGATTTGACAACCTGCTCAAGTGGCGTGAGGGCAAAACCCGACTCCTGGGAAAATCGTTGAGGATTGGGATCATAGACCACAACGTCACCAATGGGCTTTAATGATTCTGCCAACAGTTGTCCAAATCGTCCAAAGCCCACAATTCCAATCGTCATCACGCTCTCCTATTTCTTTTTTACCACAACAAATGCTGTTAAGTTCGGCTTGAGATCCTGAATACCTTCTTCCAACAAATCAAGCCCATATAATTCAGCTGCGCGCTTAGGTGCAATTACTGCACAATCTGCAGCCAACTTTCCAGATGCCAAGTCTGCAGCCGCTTTGGCCGTATCTTCCCATTCCATTCGCGAGACATTCGGCAGCTTTGTCTCTATAAAGGTGGGACATTGTGCCAACGCCTGAGGGTGCGACACAATTTTATGAATCTGTCGCATCGTCACGCCATTTTTAACCATCAAACATTGTTGTACATTCAACCAAAAGTCATCAACAGGTGTAAATGGATGGTTGCCCATTGCCTTCAATGCCATCTTGACCAGACCACCCTTTTGATTGGCAACAGGAAAAATTCCCAAATCAATTTTACCATCTTCAACCGCTGACAACACACGTTCCATATCCGTTAAAAAAATAATGCGTGCATTTAATCCTGCCGATTGAATGTATTGCATGGCTGCTGCTTCTGAGAATGAGGCCTCATCACCTGAAACGCCAATATCAATTCTGACACTCATTTTTGATCTCCACATTGCGCGCGATATCGCAGCAGGTGGTCCATCAACACCAGCGCTGCCATGGCGTCCACGATGGGAACTGCACGTGGAAGCACACAGGGATCATGACGACCAGACGCCTTAAGGCGCGTGGCCTTTCCCGTGGTCGTAACGGTATTTTGCGTTTTCATGATGGTTGAAACCGGCTTGAATGCGACTCTGAAATAAATATCTTCACCTGTGGAAATACCACCCAAGGTGCCACCGGCATGGTTACTTGTCGTTCTTGTTTTACCACGCACGTTTGCAAAGGGATCATTATGCTGGCTACCGTGCAACACCACGCCTTCAAATCCAGATCCAATTTCAAACCCTTTGGCTGCATTGATGCTCATCATGGCCTTGGCCAAGTCCGCAGGAAGTTTATCAAACACAGGCTCACCAAGCCCGGCTGGAGCATTGCGTATAACGGTTTTGATAACGCCGCCCACCGAGTCTCCTTCACGGCCAAGTTGCTCAATGAGCGCAATCATCTTCTTGGCGACGGCCTTGTCGGGGCATCGCACAATCGTGGATTCCACGGCCTTTGCCGTCACCTTGGCCATTGGCATATCAGTAATCAAATTTCCCACCTGCTCCACATAACTTACAATCTCAACCTTAAACTGTTCCTTTAAGTATTTTTGAGCAATGGCACCCGCCGCTACACGGGCGAGGGTTTCACGTGCACTGGCCCTCCCACTCCCCCTAAAGTCACGCAAGCCATACTTCTTCATATAGGTGAAATCCGCATGTGAAGGACGGTAGACTTTTTTAAGTTCTGCATAATCCTGGGGACGCATATCTTTGTTAAAGGCCAAGAGAAGAATTGGCGTTCCAGTCGTCTTGCCTTCAAACACCCCCGACAGAATTTGAATCGCATCGGCCTCATTGCGTGGTGTGGTAATTTTACTTTGACCCGGACGGCGACGATTCAATGCGACTTGAATCTCTTCGGCGGTAATGCACAGGCCAGGTGGGCATCCATCCACAATCACACCCACAGCACCACCATGGGATTCACCACAGGTGGTAATGCGAAAGAGCTGTCCAAATGAGTTTCCGGGCATCGTTAGGCTCCAATCAAAGTTTTATAGGCACGTCGCACGGTGCCATCAGGAACATAATGCGCAAATTGTTTGAGAGATTGATGCACTTTGCCCAAATCGCTCAATAAGACATAATGTACTTTCCCTTGCTTCTTTTTCTTGTCCAACTGGGTAGCCTTCAGCAGATGATCGATATTCAGCTGTTTCAAGACGCGCGGTGTAATATCCAACTCAGCCAAAACGTCTCGGATGATTTGGAACCCCTGTTCACTAAGCAATCCCAACATCTCGGCAATTTTGGCTTCAAGCAAAATACCCATAGCCACAGCCGCGCCATGCATGACCTTGTAATTCGAGAGATGTTCCACGGCATGCCCAATAGTGTGACCAAAGTTGAGCGTCATACGCTCGCCAGATTCTTTTTCATCGCGCTGCACAACAGCCGCTTTAATCGTAACAGCGCGCTGTATGATCGATGCCAAAATGCGCACATCACAGGCTAATGCTTTATCCAAATTGTGTACGGCGTATGAAAAGGACTTGGCATCATGGGTCATGAACATCTTGAGTGCTTCAACCAAGCCATTCACGATATGTGCACTGGGTAAGGTTTTAAGGGCCTTTGTATCTGCAAATACCGCCTTAGGTTGCCAAAATGCGCCGAGAAGATTTTTGCCGTAATCGGTATCAATTCCCGTCTTGCCACCCACGCTACTATCAACCATTGCCAAAAGACTGGTCGGGACTTGTATGTAGGGCAATCCGCGCATATACGTTGCTGCCACAAATCCTGCCAAATCCCCCACCACGCCGCCGCCCATTGCAATGATAATGGTATCGCGACCACAGTGCTCGGCGAACATACGCTTTTCGACGGATTGCATAACATCACGTGATTTTGATTTTTCACCAGCTGGGATTTCAATTGTGACTACTTTGAATTTCTTCTGACGGATGGACGACACCACTTTCTTGGCCAGAATACGCATGACGGTTTTGTCGCTGATGACAACAACCGTATGTTTGGGATAATGCCGCCTTAACCAGAGTGGTAGTTTGTTTAATACACCCGCACCAATCCATATGGGATATTGCGCGGATTTCTCAGCTGGGATTTTAACGGTAACACAGTGGCTCATCTACCCACCCGATCTGCCAGTTCTAGCAGCATATTTTCTGTGGCATCCCATCCCATACATGGATCTGTAATTGATAATCCACCCAAATCAATGGCTCCGGGATTATTGGGGTCCACTTTCTGATTTCCTTCTTTAATAAAACTCTCCACCATAAACCCTTTAACCAGAGGCGCCAAATCAGGACGTTCTTTAAGATTATCTAATACTGTGTGGATCACATTTGGTTGCAGGTGGTGATCTTTTTTGCCATTCATCAGGCAATTATCGTGACTGGCATCAATGACAACAGCCGGATTTAGCACTTTGTGCAACGCCATGTGCCGTTTTATTTCCTCCAGATGTGCATTGGAATAATTGGGCTGCCCATCACCACCACGTAACACAAGGTGGGCATGGCGATTGCCATTGGTCTGTACTTCACAGCCATCAAAAACCGCCACATGGGGATACTGTGCCGCCACAATGCTATTGACGCCTACCGCTAATGACCCATGTGTGGGATTTTTAAGCCCTACAGGACAATCAATGGCCGACGCAAAAATACGATGCTCTTGATCTTCTGCACTACGCGCCCCAATGGCCACCCAGCTTAGCAATTCCAAAAAGCCTTTGGCGTTGTGGGTAAAGAGCGCTTCATCCGCAATGGGCAATCCCATCTCAATCACATTCACCATTAATTTTCGAGTGTAACGCACACCTTCTTCAATATCGGGATAAGCGAATGGATCGGGTTGATTGACAGGACCCGTCCAACCGCGTGTGGTACGCGGTTTTTGGATATACACGCGCATCACTACTTTAATATGTTCTTTCACTTTTTGATTTAGCGCAACAAGGCGCTTGGCATACTCCAAAACCGCAGGATTGGGCCACGCCGAACATGGGCCCACAATCATCAGCATCCGTGGATCACGTCCTTCCAAGATCGCGCAGACTTCTTCGCGATCTTGGGCAATACGTTCATAACCAGCATCGGACAGTGGCATCTCGCGCAAAATATCTTCAACGGGTGGAAGTTTTTTAATAATGGTATAGTTCACTTCAGGTGCTCCATAATTTTTTGGACAGCGGTATCAATCAAATCATCGTTCATGATCGTCACCATCGCCAAATGTTCATATACAACTTTGCGATCTTGCCACAATGACTGGAATAACGCCCGCGACGGCTTAGCACCAGCAAATATCTGAGGCCATTTCTTCTCTGAAACACGTGCAAAAACAACTTCCTCTGGGGCGCTGATATGTACGACGTGGTGCCCTGAAATCATTTTTTGATTCTCAGTTGTCATGGGCGCCCCGCCGCCTAAATCAATGACGCCTTCGGGCGCATGTAAAATGGCTTCCAGCGCTTGCGTTTCCAACGCACGAAATACCGCTTCCCCTTGGCTGGCGACAATCTCACGGCAGCTCTGTTTTTTTCCTGTACGCTGATGATTCAAATCCTCAACCCAAGCATCCAATTCATAGAATGGAATGTCTTGTTTATCTGCTAGTGCACGACCAATGGCGGTCTTGCCCACATGTTTAAAACCCACCAATATAATATGCCGATCGCTCATGATTGCACCTTGAACGCCGCACCCAATCGCTGCATCTCCGTCACAAAATTGGGATAGGTCTTGGATACTGCTTCGGCATCGCTAATGCACGTTTCCCCAACGGCAGTGAGGCCAGCAATGGCCAGCGCCATCACAGTACGATGGTCCCCATAGCCATTAACAGATGCGCCATGTAGAGTGGATTGGTGAACGGTTAAACCATCTTCATGCGCCTCAATTCTTGCGCCCATTTTCTGCAAGCCTTCACACATAGACCGAATCCGATCGGTTTCTTTAATCCGCGCCTGACGCACATTGCGAATCACTGTTTTGCCTGAGGCCCGCGTGCCCACAACAGCCAATGTAGGCAATAAGTCCGGCACATCATTGGCATCAATCTCAATTCCTCGCAGTGCCGCACCACCGTGAATTTGGATGCCATCATTTGATGCAACAACATTGGCACCCATTTCCTTCAAAATGGCAATCAGACGCTTATCGCCTTGGGGATCCGACAAGTTCAATCCCCGAACCGTCACATTGCCATTCAAAATGGCTGCGGCAGCTATAGGATACGATGCTGAAGAGAAATCTCCAGGTATTGCCAATTGGAATGCCGTGTAGTGTTGCCTGCCGGGAATTTCAAATCGATCCACACCTGCATGGTGATGATGTGTAAACTGAACCCCCTGCTCACGTAGCCAGTGCAATGTCATTTCCATGTAGGGACGTTCGTGCAAATTGCTCACTGTAATTTCGCTGTCTTGGGGAGCACATGGCAGCGATAAAAGTAGCGCTGAAATATACTGCGACGTTGTACCATCCACCGAAGATTTGCCGCCCTTCAAGGGGCCTGCAATTTTGAGTGGCAGTGCTGCGTTCTTGCCTTCGTATGAAATCGTCATTCCCAATTCACGCAATGACGCCACGAGTGATTCAATGGGACGTGCACGCATCTGTTCACCACAGTCTAATCGTATGGGTTGCGTGGTATCTGAGCGCAGACCCAGCATGGGAAGAATAAAGCGTGTTGTAATGCCTGAATTGCGAGTGAATAATTCGGTAGCGTTTGATTTCAGTGGCAGGCCTTGGCCTTGAATCGTCAGTTGATTATTCTTTTGCTGCGTTTGAATTCCCAGTGCCTGACAAACCGACGTTGCCGCTTGAATATCATCTGAATCCAGCAGATTGGATAGCGTGGAAGCCCCTTTGGCCATCAGTGCCACCATCAGCGCACGGATGCTATGCGACTTGGAGCCGGGGGGCGTAATATCTCCCTCAAGAGATGGGCTATTTCGGACAAGGAGTTCCATGAGGGAATGGGGTATAACCCATTGATAAATAATTAAAAGAGCTTTTTAAGGGGAATACAGGCCTCACGACCGGGCCCAACCGAGACCAGTGTAATGGGAATCCCCAGGTAATCTTCGACAAATTTGAGATAATTACGGGCAGTTTGGGGCAGATCGTTGATGTCACGGACCAGAGAGACATCCTCTTCCCAGCCCGGCAGCTCTGTATAGATTGGCGTGCACGCATCAAGCTCCGTCGGGTCATTTGGAAAGTTGGCAATGGGCTTGCCGTCCTTTTGATAGCCCGTTGCCACCGACAGGGTTTTGAAGCCAGACAGCACATCCAGTTTGGTCATTACAAGTCCGGTGAGACCATTGACGCGGGCCGCATATTGCAAACCAAACAAATCCAGCCAACCACAGCGGCGTGGTCGTCCCGTGGTAGCACCAAACTCACCACCCTTCTTCTGCAACATTTCGCCAGTGCCATTATTCAGTTCTGTGGGAAATGGTCCACTCCCCACACGCGTGCAATAGGCTTTGGATATCCCCCAGACTTCATCAACCATTGTGGGTCCGACACCCGAACCACTACAGGCCCCTGAAGCCACAGTTGTTGATGATGTCACATAGGGATAGGTGCCATGATCCACATCAAGCGCCGTCCCTTGTGCACCTTCAAAGAGAACATGCTTCTTTTGTGCACATGCCCGCGCCAAGTCCGCGGATACATCGCGCACATAAGGGGCAAGAGACCTTCCCAGAATTGCGTATTCCCGAATGATTGCTTCAAGATCGAGCGGCTCACCGTCCAACATACGTTCAATATATTTATTTTTAATCGGCAAAATCTTTTCCAAACGCTTCCGCAGGCGCTTTTCATCAATGAGCTCTGCCATACGAATTCCCGTGCGCGCCACTTTGTCCTCGTAACATGGACCAATGCCGCGACCTGTCGTACCAATCTTGGCGTCACCCAATTGTGCTTCACGCAACTGATCAATCTGTCGGTGATATGGCATCACCACATGGGCATTCGGGCTAATTGAGAGCTTTTCTGGATCTTGGATCAAGTGACGCTTCTGCAGTTCTGTAATTTCATCCATGCAGGCCTTGGGATCAATCACCACGCCATTGCCAATAATGCAATGAACATTAGGATGCAGCACACCAGACGGTAACAAGTGAAGAACCGTCTTCTCACCATTAATCACCAGGGTGTGACCTGCGTTAGCGCCCCCTTGAAAGCGAACGACATAATCTGCATTGGGTGTGAAGAGGTCCACAATCTTCCCCTTCCCTTCATCACCCCACTGTGCTCCGACGATAATGGCTGTTGTCATATTAGAGAATATACCGGCTCAAGTCCTGGTCCTTTACAATGTCGTTTAGTTTGTTTCGAACATATGCCACATCAATATCAATCTTTTGACCGTTCTTTTCTGGTGCTGAGAATGCAATCTCTTCTAGGACCAATTCCAAAATGGTGTGTAGTCGACGTGCACCAATATTTTCCATACGTGAATTGACCATGGCTGCGGTTTTGCAAATTTCCTTTAATGCGCTGTCTGACCATTCCAAATCCAACTGCTCAGTTTTCATGAGAGCCACATACTGTTTGGCCAATGAATTTTTTGTCTGCGTTAGAATTTGATAAAAATCATCTTCTGTCAGTGCATCCAGCTCAACACGAATCGGGAAGCGTCCTTGCAACTCCGGAATCAAGTCAGATGGCTTGCTCATGTGAAAGGCACCTGCTGCAATAAAGAGAATGTGGTCGGTACGCACCATGCCATATTTGGTGGTTACTGTAGATCCCTCGATAATTGGCAAAATGTCGCGCTGCACACCTTCACGGGAGACATCGGGTCCACTACCCTGGGCGCCTCGTCCAGCGACCTTGTCAATTTCATCCAGAAAGACAATGCCATTTTGTTCGACCAATTGAATGGCCTGCTTGTTGACATCTTCAGGGTCTACAATTTTGCTGGCTTCTTCTTGCGTCAGCAAGCGCAGGGCCTCTGGCACCTTCACCTTGCGATCCTTTTTCCCCTGGTGAAACATGCCGCCCAACATATCTTTTAAGTTCTGACCAATTTCTTCAATACCAGCGCCACCCATTGGGGACATAACTTCAATCATCGGCATGGCTTTGGGTGCAGGTGCCGGCAGTTCAACTTCGCGCTCATCCAGCTGACCTTTACGCAGCATTTCCCGCATACGATCGCGCGATGCTGTATTGCCACCGTCTGGTACTGACTCAGAAGTATGTAGTGGGAGTAAAATATCCAAGAGGCGTTCCTCGGCTGCCTCTGCAGCACGCACTTGGACTTTTTCAGTCTCGGTTTCACGTACCATCTTGACCGCAAGATCCGTCAATTCGCGAATCATGGATTCCACATCTTTGCCCACATAACCTACTTCAGTGAATTTAGAGGCCTCGACTTTAATAAATGGGGCATGCGCAAGCTTGGCCAAACGGCGTGCAATTTCGGTTTTACCCACACCTGTTGGCCCGATCATAATAATGTTCTTTGGGGCAATTTCATCTCGTAAATCAGAAGGCACTTGCTGACGCCGCCAGCGATTGCGCAACGCAATGGCAACGGCACGTTTGGCTTTATTTTGACCAATAATATAACGATCCAATTCAGATACAATTTCACGTGGCGTAAAGTTAGTGGCATCCATACTACTTCAACTCCTCGATACTGATGTTTTGGTTGGTAAACACACAGACATCCCCTGCAATTTTCATGGCGGCTTCCACAATTTCGCGCGCCGTCATTTTGCTATGGCGATACAACGCTGTTGCAGCTGCGGATGCATATGGGCCACCCGAACCAATTGCAGCAACTCCCTCATCAGGTTCAATCACATCTCCATTACCTGAAATGATAAAGGTCTGCTGGGTATCCGCCACGATCATGAGTGCTTCTAGTTTTCGCAAAATTTTATCACTGCGCCAATCCTTGGCTAACTCGACTGCTGCACGCGCCACACTGTTTTGGTATTGAGCCAATTTGGCCTCAAATTTTTCAAACAAGGTGAACGCATCGGCAGCTGATCCTGCAAAGCCAGCCAAAACCTTGTCATTCCCCAGTTTGCGCACCTTGCGTGCGGTATGCTTCATGACAATATTGCCCAGACTGACCTGGCCATCGCCGCCAATGGCTACATCGCTGCCACGGCGCACACATAAAATCGTTGTTGAATGAATTTGTTCCATAGTGCGCATATACATAGTGCGCCTTCCCAAATTGTCCACCAAATTTACGCAATGCGTTCTTTACGCTTTAGGATGGGTTTTATCGTAGACTGCCATCAATTGGTCGATGGTAACATGTGTGTATCGTTGGGTGGTTGAAAGACTGGAATGGCCCAACAATTCTTGAATGCCACGCAGGTCTGCACCATGATTGAGCATGTGCGTTGCAAAGGTGTGGCGCAGCATATGCGGAGTCACACGCTTTTGAATTCCAGATCGCCTGAGTACCTTCTGAACCATGCGCTCGACACTGCGCACAGTAATCCGACCACCACTGCGATTGATAAACATGGGTTGCATTGGCGCAGCACTCAATAGCTTATTGCGCTCTAGAAGATAATCCTGGATGGCTTGCACTGCCGGGCGTCCCACAGGCACCAGACGCTCTTTGCGGCCTTTACCCAAGACACGCACCATTCCGGTATCCACATCCAATTCACCCATGTTGACGCCAACCAATTCACTCACACGTAATCCGGATGAATAAAAGAGCTCCAACATCGCCCGATCGCGGCGATCTTGAAAACCGGGTCCAGAAGGCAGCTTCAAAAACACTTCTGTTTCTTCTTCACTCAAAAATCGGGGAATACGTTTGGGCACTTTGGGAGTAGCAACTGACTTGGCTGGATTTTGAGCCATCTTCTTCTGACGAATCCAGAATTTAAAAAAGGTGCGCAGTGATGACAATTTGCGTGCGACAGATGCAGGCTGGTGGCCATGAAGCAGGTCCGCAATAAACGCGCGGATTACATTGCTATCGATATCACGCAGCCCATCAACACCAGATGCATAAATTTTGGGGTAGCTATGCTGAACAAAAATAAGAAACTGGGCAATATCGACATGGTAGTTCTTGCGGGTGTGAATAGAGGCATCACGCTCGCGGTCCAGATAATCTAGGAATGGACCGATCACCGCTTGCATGGCGCGGGTTCTACGCCGATCCGCCCTGTGATGCAACCGGAAAGTGGGTTAGGCGGTTTTTCCCTTCATACGGTAGATGACAATCAGGATTTCGGCCACTGCCTGGTACAGATCTTCAGGGATCTCGTCCCCGACCTCTAGTTCAATCAGGGACCAGGCCAGCGGGACATTTCTAACGATTGGCACATGGAATTCCTCAGCCACCTCTCGGATCATTTGGGCAAATAAGCGCTGCCCCTTGGCGGCAATTTGGGGGGCCATCATTCCATCTTCATCATATTTGATGGCAATGGCCAAGTGGGTTGGATTGGTAATCACCACGTCAGAGGCGCCCACCGACTGACGCACATCGCTCATGGCCAATTCCTGGTGCAAGTGTTTGCGTTGCGCTTTGATGTGCGGATCGCCTTCATCCTGCTTATACTCGCGCTTGACCTCTTCCTTGGACATCTTGAGTTGCTTGATATGCTGATGACGTTGCACAAAAAGATCGATCACTGCAATCACCACAAAGAAGGCCAATACACGCACTAGGAATTTGAGAATAATATTGGCTGTGATCGCCATAAAACTAGCCAGATCCAAATTCACTGTTTCCAAAACAAGATTCAAACTCCCTTTTACAACCAGATAGGCCAGCAGAAAAATCAGCGCCAGCTTGGCAATGTTTTTGACCAGTTCAATTAATGTGGTCACCTTCATCATGTTCTTGATATTTTCAACCATGTTCAGACGCTTCATCTGTGGCGTGAGTGGCTCTGCAGAAAAAACCGATCCCACTTGAAGATAACCCACTGCCAATGCCGCAGCGGTAACAATCGTCATGAATGGCCAACTGGCTTTGATGTATTGAAAGAAATTGATGCTGGCGTAATAAACCATGTCCTGCACAGACACATTGTGCTTGGCAGCGACAGTAAATGACTCCTGCATGGCCAACTTGAGTTGCTCGGCCATATAACCCGCCGTTACCCAAATCGCCGCCACTGCTGCAATTAAAATAACGACGGTATTCAGATCCTTACTTTTGGCGACCTGCCCCTTTTTACGGGCCTCACGCAGTCGCTTCGGCGTCGGTTCTTCGGTTTTTTCCTGGGAGGATCCCCCATCATCAGCCATGCCCTACCCCCAAATTTCCCCTATTATATAAGATTATCGGTTGTGGCGGTAGTGAATGTTGCTTATAACTATATAATATGTCTGAGAAACAGCCCTTACAAACGCCCGGCGGCCCCATTGGCCAATATTACCTCCTGGATAAAATTGCCCAGGGCGGCATGGCCGAAATCTATAAAGGCCTTGCCTACGATTTGCACGGCATTCGCCGCACTGTCGTAATTAAAAAGATTTTGCCTCACGTCGCGGCCCACCGCGAATTTATCGACATGCTGGTCACTGAAGCGAAACTCGCTGTTCAATTGAGTCATGGCAACATCGCCCAGGTTTATGACCTGGGTAAGGTCGGCGACGATTATTTCATGGTCATGGAATATGTAGATGGCAAGTCCGTCAGCCAAATCATGCGGCGTGCGGCTCAACTGGGTGAAACCATCCCCATTTCGATTGCCATCCATATTGCCGCAGAAGCCGCCGCCGGCCTCCACTACATGCACAGCCGCACCGACAACAATGGCGAACCACTCAATATCATCCACCGTGACGTCTCACCCCAAAATTTGATGATTACTGAGGGTGGCACCGTCAAGATCATCGACTTCGGAATTGCAAAGGCTGCCTCATCTATTGAAATTACAGATGTCGGTGTTGTGAAAGGAAAGTTTGCCTATATGTCGCCCGAGCAGGCTAGCGGAACGCCTCTCGATTCACGCAGTGATATTTTTTCGTTAGGAATTGTGCTCTTTGAAATGCTGACAGGTCGCCGACTCTTTAAAGCCAAAGACAATCAAGAAACATTGCGTAATGTACGCCGCGCCAATGTGCCGCGCCCATCTCTTTACCGAAGCGAAACTCCCGAAAATTTAGAAACTATTATCTTGAAAGCGTTATCTAAGCAACGCGAAGATCGTTATCAAACAGGCGGCGCACTCCGCGATGCATTGGTTCAATGTTTATACACCGTAGACCCAAGTTTCCAAAATGCTGATGTCGAGCGCTATCTGGATCATCTCTTCTCTGCAGAGACAACGGATTCATCCGAAGAGGAATCCCAGACACCTCTTTTGATCATCGACCGCACACAATCTGCAATTTTGGCGCCAGCTGAACAACCCGGTGCGCAGGAGCCACCTCCACCACAGACTGATGACGCCCTGCAATTTAACGATCATTCCGAATGGACACCAGTCATTACTGGTATTCACCTGAATAAGCGTCGGCAAAGGATCATGATTGCCGTCATCGCTAGTGTCTTTATTGTTGTATTAGCATTGGCATTTGGCATTTGGCGCAACTACAACAGTCGACATCAAATAATTGCAATCAAGGCACCAACCCAGCAATTGCCCGGTACAGGAACAGAGACCGTCACACTGCCTGAAACACCAATAATCAAACCACCACCCCCTCCACCTGCGGAGCCGTTTGGTGATGTGGTTATTGAGTCAACTCCATCGGGTGCAGAAATCTATATGGATGATAAATCTCTCAATGTTACAACACCCTATACGTTAAAGCATTTACCAGCAGAGTCGCATCATCGCATTGGCCTTCTGTTAAAGGGATACAAGTTTTGGGATGTGCCAGTCAGTATTCACGCTGGCGGTGTTGAACGCCTGAATGCATCTCTTGAAATGAACTATGCCAGCCTCGAGATCATTACCCATCCAGCAGGCGCATCGGTTATCATCAATGGTGAACACGTTGGTGAAACGCCATTTCATGAAGATAAAATTCCTTCGGGAAAAATTTTGGATATTGTGATTCAAAAGCCAGGCTATCTGCCATGGCAGACACGACTAAAGACAGAAGAGGGCCATCTCTCGGAGCTGCATCGCAATTTGGAGCACGACCCCAAGGCGCTGGAGCGACCTACTGTCATTGAGCCATCCACCCCTCCACCCACCGTATTGCCCCATGCCAACTAACACTTCTATTGATGCCGTCATTATTGGCGCTGGGGGTGCGGGAATGATGTGTGCCCAAACCGCAGCAAGGCGTGGACGCAGCGTTGTATTGATTGATCATGCCCACAGCTTTGGTGCCAAGATTCTTATTTCAGGTGGTGGACGATGTAATTTTACGAACACCGGTGCAGGCCCAAAGAATTATGTCTCTCACAACCCCCATTTTTGTAAATCGGCGCTCTCGCGATTTACACCAGAAGACTTCATTGCCATGGTCCAGAGGCACAAGATTCCGTACCATGAAAAAAAGTTAGGTCAGCTATTTTGTGATGGATCCGCTCAAGCCATCATTGACATGTTGGTAGCTGAATGCCGCGATGCAGGTGTCCATTTTGCATTGGGGACATGTGTAAACAGCATTCAAAAAGATGGTGATGTATTTCAGGTCGCAACATCTCGCGGCAATTGGACTTGTCAATCTCTCGTTATTGCCACTGGGGGTCTTTCCATTCCCAAGATTGGTGCCACAGGCTTTGGATATGAAATCGCGCAACAATTTGGCCACCGCATTATTCCAACGGCAGCGGCATTAGATGGTTTTGTACTACCCGCTGCCTTACTCAAAAGGACCAGCGCCCTGTCTGGCATTTCAATCGACTGCATTGTCACATGTCATGACACCTCATTTCGTGAAAATATTTTATTCACTCACAAAGGTATCAGTGGCCCCGCAGCACTTCAGGCCTCGCTCTATTGGAAGCCCAACACAACCATTGTCATCAACACCCTTCCAGATACTTCAGCCAAAGAATGGCTACTGAAGAAGAAAGCAAACGGAAGTGGTGCTGAAATTCACACGGTACTGAAGGAAAAATTCCCAGATCGATTCGCCGTCTTTTTTGCAGACACCTATGCATCGCAACTGCCACGCGTTGCCCAATGTGCCGATAAGGATCTGATTCAACTTGCAGAAAAACTACAGCATTGGGAAATCGTCCCATCCGGTACCGTGGGCTACAGCAAGGCAGAAGTCACCCGCGGTGGCGTGGACACAAATGAGCTATCATCCAAGACAATGGAATCGCGTTTGGTGCACGGCCTCTATTTTATTGGTGAAGTGATGGATGTCACGGGATGGTTGGGCGGATACAATTTTCAGTGGGCCTGGGCCAGTGGATTTGCAGCCGGAGAATCCGTTTAAAATCAGCTATTTAACCCAGTGACCAAAACGGCGCCACCGGATGCTCAACCAATGGCCATCACACGGCAGCATGGGTGATAGGAATTCACGAATCGATTCGATCGGACCTGTCATCGGCTTTTCTGGTAAGCCACAAGACAGCCATACAAACATTGCACGCCCCTTCACATTTTCCATGGGCATAAATCCCCAGTCACGGCTGTCAGAGCTGCGATCACGATTGTCACCCATCATCATCAAGGTGCCTTCGGGTACCACATACTCCTGATCTGGATAGGCACGGTACGGTTCATACTGTGTCAGGTGATGCACATCACCCAAGAGTTCATCCATGTAACTCAAATCCTGCCAATTATTTTCGCGGGGAACCCAAGACCAATTGGTATTATTTGCCACAGTTAAGCGTGAGTGATCCTCTGGATTAATTGATACATCAAGAGGCGTATGTTCGACTTTTTCACCATTCACAAAGAGATCTGTTCCTTGTGTGCGAATGCGATCACCTGGCAGACCCACCACACGCTTGATGTAGTCAACGCTCTCATCCAGTGGATACAGGAAAACAATCACTTCACCACGCTTGGGTTGTCTAAAATCTAAAAATCGAATTTTGGTAAATGGAATGCGGAGGCCATAGATAAATTTATTCACAAAAATATGATCACCAATCAAAATGCTGGGCACCATGGATGCAGATGGAATCTTAAATGCTTCTATTGCAAATGATCGAATAAGCATCGCAATCAAGACTGCGGATAAAATGGATTCAATGTACTCTCTTGTCTTGGATTTTTGCTTCAATTGGACTCCCCCCCTATTTGACGCGTAATACACTCAAAAACGCTTCCTGCGGAATTTCAACGCTACCCACTTGCTTCATGCGTTTTTTACCTTCTTTTTGCTTCTCTAGAAGTTTGCGCTTACGTGTAATATCACCACCATAACATTTTGCCGTCACGTTTTTGCGTAAGGCACTCACGGTTTCCCGGGCAACAATCTTGCCACCAATTGCTGCTTGGATTGCAATGATGAACTGCTGGCGCGGCAAAAGGCCCTTGAGTGACTCTGCAATCTCACGACCACGGCCATAGGCTTGATCACGGTGCACAATCACAGACAGAGCATCAACCGGATCGCCATTCACCAACATATCCATCTTGACCAAATCACCCGGGCGATAATCACTGACTTCGTAATCGATAGACGCATATCCCTTACTGCCGGATTTAAGTTTGTCATGGAAGTCAAAAATCAGCTCAGCCAATGGCATGTCATATTTAATCTGCACGCGCTCTTCACCAAAATATTCCATGTGAGTCTGTATGCCGCGCCGTTCCTGGCATAGCTTGATAATATTGCCCAAAAATTCTGTCGGCGTGTGAACCGATACCTTAGCATAAGGTTCCGTAATTTCTTCAATGCGCCCCACATCTGGAAATTCTGAAGGGTTTGAAATACTCATCACGGAACCATCGGTAAGCAAGATTTGATACACCACCGTCGGTGCAGTCGTGATCAAATCCAGATCATATTCGCGCTCCAATCGCTCCTGAATAATTTCCATATGAAGCGATCCCAAAAATCCGCAGCGGAACCCAAAACCCAAGGCCAAAGAGGTTTCAGGTTCAAAGCTAAACGAGGCATCATTTAATTGTAATTTGGCCAGTGCCGTACGCAAGTTTTCATATTGCGTGGCATCGATAGGAAACACACCTGCAAACACAATCTGCTGCGTCTTTTTAAATCCAGGCAATGGCACATCTGACGGCGCATCGGCGTCTGTAATCGTATCACCAATCTGCAAATCCTTAAGTTCTTTGACGCCAGCGACCACAACACCCACTTCACCCGCTGTCAATGTCTGCACATTTTCGGTGCGCGGCGTGGAGACATTCAATTTTAATAATTCATACTCACGACCTGTATGGATCAAGCGAATGCGCATGCCCACTTTCAGCGTCCCTTGCACCACACGCACCAAGCCCACAACCCCTTGATAGGGATCGAACCAGCTATCAAAGATCAAGGCCTGCAACGGCGCTTTGGCATCGCCCGTTGGTGGCGGCAATTTTGACACGATTGCTTCCAGGACTTGATCCACACCAATGCCTGTCTTGGCAGAAACAGGAATCGCATCATCTGGATCAAAACCAAAAGTATCATGCACCAAGAGCGCAACGCGCTCCACATCGGCATTAGGTAAGTCAATTTTATTAATGATTGGGATAATGGTGAGGTTGGCCTCAATCGCCGCCAATGCATTGGCAAGTGTTTGTGCCTGAATACCCTGTGTGGAATCCACCACCAACAGCGCTCCTTCGCAGGCAGCCAACGACCGTGAAACTTCGTAGTGGAAATCCACGTGACCCGGCGTATCAATCAAATTGAGTTGATACGTTTTGCCATCTTTGGCCTTGTAGTTAAGACGTACACTCTGCGCTTTGATGGTAATGCCACGCTCGCGCTCAATATCCATTTTATCCAGAAATTGCTCTTGCTCCTCACGCTTGGTGAGTGCACCGGTTAGACCCATAAGGCGATCTGCCAGCGTGGATTTGCCGTGGTCAATATGCGCAATGATGCAAAAGTTTCGAATGTTTTCGGGATTCACAATGACTACTCGTTTTGAACAGCGATGGCCTGGACCTGTTCCTTTTCCTTAAGCTGAGAGGCAAATACCTCTGCTGTTTCACGCGATGGGAAAGTTCCCAGTCGCACGCGATACCAACGCCCCTTTGAAGGAATATCAGCGGCCATCATATAAGCAGAATATCCTTTGTCACGCCAGCCTTGTACCCATTGATTCGCCTCGGTCATATCTTGAGAAGCAGCAACCTGCACTGAAAATGTACCGGCAGGACCAGTGGACTTGGCAGGAACTGTGGCAACCGTCTCATCTTCATCCGCACTGGGGCTTTCTGGAATGGGCTGTGGTTCTGGTAGTGCTTGGGCCTGTTGTTGCTGCTGCGGATACACCACTTGGGGTTGCTGTTGTTGTACCGGCGGCTGATTCATACTCGGCTCATAATCGTTCAAGCGTGGGTTCGTATTGGTTTGCACCGTCGTTGTGGGTACTGTGGGCTGCGGTACAGGTGCTGCCATTGGTGCAACCGCCTGTTGTTGTTGTTGTTGTTGTTGTTGTTGTTGGGAATAGACCGACACAACACCGGGTTGCTGCTGAAGTTCTTGGACTTGTTGATAAGCCGACGGATTTTGCAAAACGTTTGCCACCTGCCCTTGCAGTTTTTCGGCCTGCTGTTGCTGCAAAGCCTCACGCGCGGTGGCCAGCATTTCGCTGGCCTTTTCAGGGTCTGATGATGCGCTGCTAAATGTGGAAATAGGGGCACTTGTTACAGAGTTTTCAACTTGCCCTAAACGCAGATAGTCATTGCCATAGCGGGCGCCCAGGTAAAACATGAAGCCCAGCGTAAAGACTGCAAGAATCATAATTGTAAAAAATTGTGCAAAAGTGAATTTGCAAAAGTATTGAACCGGGGCTTCGTCTTCAGCCTCGAGTGTCGGCAGGTCTGAATCGTTCATTAATTCTGACATGAAATAGTCTCCAAAAGTGGCTGATTTATAACATATATTCTGGCATATACAACTAAAACTACGCATTAGTTGGCAACTTTTTTGGCCAATAACCGATACCAAGCCATATCAATTAGTATTCTAAAAAGAGATCAAAATGGTAACCAGACACAAAATTGGGCTTATTATTAACGGAGACATAGACTCCCGCAAGTGGCAACAGCACGCCCAAAACGCCGAACAAGCCGCCAAAGCCCTAAAACGGCAAGGCTATGAGGTGTATGCCGTTAATCCCAAACCCTTATCGACTCCTGTTGATCACTATACCCATTCCGACATGCCAGCCATTGAAGGCTTAATCGGCGAACTCAAGACACGCCTGACACCCAGCGACGAATTGGTAATCTATGCAACGGGACATGGTGATATTGAAGAACTAGACACGATCACCCCAAATCATGCCAACGCAGGTATCTGTATCGACAATAACTGTAGTGAAGAGCCGCTTAAGACATGGCTCGACACACTTCCCCACGGACAGCGCGTATTTATTATTGATGCGTGTCAGGGCGGCAATTGGCAGAGTGTCATGTTGAACGACCCCAATACACTTTTTATCTCTGCGGGATCTATGTTCCAAAATGTATGCTGTGAAGAGTTTGCACCGAGGTTCTGGACTGATGATTCAAAGAGCTGGCAAGAACGCTTTGCATCTGTGTTATCAAAACCCGTTGAATCTTCTTCACCTGTTATGATGCAAAGTCCTGGGTACGTTCCAGCAGTAAAGTCACAATTTCCAAAAACTGTCACTGAGGTTGATTCATATGAAGGCCTGCAAGCCCAATTGAGCCGCCTAACACCGGGACAGTATGCCATTATGACCTTCTCTGCTGAGTGGTGTGCGCCTTGCCAAGAATTTCGCCCGCAATTCGATGAACTTGCCAAAAACTCCAATGGGCAATATCTATTTTTGCGCACAGAAAGTGATGCGCTATCAGCACAGTTTTCAGTCCAATCAATTCCAACTGTAATGGCGTTTGATTACCGCGGACTCAGCTACACAGTTCGTGATCGGTACCACATTTTAGAGGAACTCTCCACTACACAACCCACTGAGAATGCATGGAAGAATATTGACCAGTTGAAGCGGGAATCAAAAGAAGCAGTTGCAGCTCGCATGCAAGAGCTTGTGACTATGGACCGTAATATTAGAAAAGCAATACTCGATGCAACACCTGTACATGAACTTATTTTGATACATTCACTACGTGTTATGATGTCATCCTCTGCTGTCGGATTAGCCTTTATATCATCAGTTGCAACTCAGCTCATTGTTAACAAACTTCTTCCAAGAGCTCTTCTTCGTATGCGTTTGCAAAGGCAATTTACTGCCTTCATTGAAGACCTCTGCGCCGAGAAACCTAACACGAGAGCACCTGATCTAGGTAAGGTTGGCTTTGTTGCCTCAGCCAACTTCCTTTTCACACTTGTATCAGCACAGCAGATATCTGCAGCCTTATACAGTCAATTAAACCCGAGTGGTTTATATTCGCCAATCGACCCAACAGATCGCTTCATTTTGGATCTTGCAGAATCTTCTTTGGGAATTTTACTTGGATATAAGTTTTTATCGCCATCACGGAGTGATATTTTAAGCGCTGCGTTCTTTCTTAATAAAGATAACGCCTCTATACTCGAATCCGCTCGCGAGGCTGCCAATAGGGATGTATTAGATAGAATTAGAAGTGGTCAATTAGAGTGCGATCCACAGATCATAGAGGAAATCGAACAGTCAGTAGCAATTTCCAATTCAAGGCCAACAGTTCAATTTAGTGGTTGGGATCAATCCGCCAAAGGATTTGTTGAAAGTGATGTCGTTGGAAATTCACTAATACTTCTTCCAGCTGGACTTGCGACAGGTGTTGCCGAATGGGGCACAGCCGCACTCAACGATGTGGGCACAGCGCTCTTTTCAAGTCGCATCATTCCACAATTGGCATTTTAATGAGACGGCTGAACAACTTGAACCTTGCCAAAGGGCTTTAGCTGCGGCGAAACGGTTTTAGGATCCCCCACCACCAAGATGCGCAGTTGATCGGGGTGTAAATAAGTTTTGGCCACGCGCTTCACATCGGCCACCGTGACTTTCATGATATTTTGGCGAAATTCCTGAATATAATTTCGTGGATAACCAAAGATTGCAAAGGTTGCCTGTTGTGTGGCCGCATCCAGTGGCTGGGCAAACTGAAACAGCGTGGCACTCATAATATTGCGCTTGGCGATGGTAATCGCCTCTTCGGTAATCCCCGCGCCATCGCGTGTGCTGGCAATAATGTCCTTCATTAATCCCACCACTTCACCCGTCTTTTCGGCACGAGTCATGGCAACTGCCATCACCAGGCCTGGGGCCTGCTTGGGCCCAAAGCTGATCGTGGACCACGCGCTATAGGCCAAGCCGCGTTCCACACGGATGCTTTGCACCAGTCGATTGGTAAATGGATTGCCACCCAAAACGCCATTCAGGATGAGTAATGCAAATTTATCGGGGTTATCGCGCGATGTGCCACTGTGACCCATGATAATCGCCGTTTGCGTGACCTTTTTATTCACAACCCGCACGCCAGGCGTGTTATCTCGTGCCAATGCAGGGAGTGTTTCTATTTTATATGGGGGTTGATCCATTGATAGCGCTTTTTGCGCCAGATCGTTGAGCTTGGCGCGTGTCAGATCGCCCGTCACCACCAACCACTTTTCACCATGCTGCACATGGTCTTGATAATAGGATTTCAAATCTGAAACCCCAATGTGCGAGATGCTCTTGCTTGTTGGAATGCGACCCCATGGGGTGTCACCATTGAGCCAGATCGAAAATTCGCGTTGCGCAATGGCGCCGGGATTTTCATTTTGCCGACGGATTCCATCCAATCGGCGCTTTTTGGCGCCATCGAAACGACTGTTATCAAAGCGCGGGGTGAGGAGTATTTCAAAGAAGTGACGAAACGCTGGATCTGCATAGCGACTTAGCGTGCCCAGTGAAATGCTTGCCGCCTCTTCGCTAATGCCATCCGAAAGACGCAGCGCCATCATGTCCAAATCTTCATCCAACTGCTGTGGTGGCGTGGCAACGGTACCACCCGTGCGCATGGTGCTCATGAGCAGACCCGCAACCCCCTCTTTACCCTTGGGCACAAAGAGATCGCTACTGCGCACCACAACTTTTGCTGAAATCAACGGCAAGGAATGGTCTTCAATGAAAATCACATGCCAACCATTTGGCAAATCCCAATATTGAAGCGCAGGCATTTTAAGATCAGGGATATGTCGATTTTCCAGCTGATGGATGTGTGCCGCGCCCTTGGGCGTCAATGCAAGTGCTGTGACGGCGTGGCTCAAAAGCAAAATAGTGATTAAAACCCGTTTCATTCTTACTCCGCGGTTACAACAGTTAGATTGGTGGGCACAAGGTAGGTCTGCGCCACTTTTTTAACATCACTGTTCCCAATTGCCTCGATATGAGACGCATGGGTCAACACATAGCGCCAATCCCCAGTAATTGCCTGATAATCGACAAGCAGTTCGGCCAAATCGTCGTTGGACTGCATTTCCCACAAAAAGTTAGAGGCCAGATTGTTGCGAGCAATCTTTAATTCTTTATCGGTAATCCCAGTATCGCGCAGCGCTTGGAGCTCCGCCATAATGCGCTCTTCCAACTCCTTGGTGCTGTGGCCCTTAATGGGATAGGCCTCTATATAATAGAGGTTATCCAAACGATTGCCGGGAATACCACTTGCACACGAGATATTTTGGGCAATCTTTTCATCGGTGACCAATTTCTTCTGAAGCCGTGATGTTGCACCCTGGCACAACGTGTAATCAATCACATCGAAGACATAGTCCGCATCACTGCCCACACGTGGTTTGTGAAAGGCCATCATGAGGAACGGTGCTGAATTGACATGTACGGTTGCACGACGCGTTTCGGTCTGCACAGGTTCTTTGGGAAAATTGTCCTTGGGGCTGCGCGTTCCGGGCATGGATGCAAAGTATTTGTTAATGTACGCCTTGGCTTGCGCGATGTTCACGTCCCCCACTAGCGCACCATACATGCGATCGGGGTGGTAGAACTTTTGATGAAACGCGGTTGCATCGCCCACACTGAGGCTGCCAATTTGTTCAGCGGTACCAATGGTCGTGTAGCGATAGGGGCTGGTTGAATAAGCGGTTAATAGCAGAGTTTCATAGGCCTTGCCTTGCGGACTATTTTCAACCCGCATGCGCCGCTCTTCTTGCACCACATTGCGCTCAGAATAAAACTCGCGCAGAATGGGATCGTTCACCATACCCGCATACAGATACAGCCACAGACCCAGCTGATTGGCAGGCATGACACTGTGATATTGGGTCAAATCCTTGCTGGTAAAGGCATTGATATCGCGCGCACCGCTCCGTGATAGCAGTGTGAAGAGATCATTGGAACGTTGGTATTGACTGGCCTGCTTCTGCAAGTCCTGCAGCTGCTTTAATGACTCGGGATTTGCTGTTTTAACCCAATCGTCCCCCACCACCTGGATCTTTTTGAGCAGTGGTGCTTCTTTATTATAGTCAGTGGTGCCGATTTCATGGGTTCCCTTGAATGCCATGTGCTCAAACATGTGCGCCAGACCGATATGGGGTGGCGTTTCTTCGATGCCACCGACCTTGACGGCAATAGCACCTGCGAAAATGTTTGGAGTTGGACGACGCACCAAAAGCCACGTCATGCCATTCGGGAGCCGATAGACTGTTACATTCTTGGCAATATCCCACTGTGCAGTGGCAGTCGTTGAAATACAAAATATTGAAACGCAGATGAGCACCTTGAGCATCGCCAGGGATTTGCTCATTAAATCAGTCCCTTCGCGCGTGCCCAATACCCAATGGACTTATACACCAAACGCGCAACCGCAAAGTCTGAGGCAGATTGTTCGGGATTGGGTGCCAGTTCCACAAAGTCCATGCCCACGACATTGCAACGCTCGCATAGCGCTTTGATGAAGTGCGTGGATTGCTGCCATGTGAGTCCACCGGGTTCCGGTGTGCCGGTTGCGGGAATGAGGCTGGGATCAATGCCATCGACATCGAATGTTAAGAATACGGGGCCTTTGATACCATCGAGTGCGCGGTCAATCCACTTCTCTTGGGCATCGAGTTCGTGTGCGAAGATGCGTTTGAGTTTCTTTTCGCGGATGAGCACGGCTTCTTCTTCACAGATTGCGCGAATGCCCACACCCACTGATGGAATACCCAAGTCATCCACACGCCGCATAATACACGCATGACTCCATGGTGTTTCGTGATAGCTCGTGCGCAGATCACCATGCGCATCGACTTGAACAACAGTGAGATCTGGATACGCACGATGTGCAGCCATGATGCAACCCGTGCTTAAGCTGTGCTCGCCACCTAATATAATAGGTAGTTTATTATCGGCGTAGAACTTGCCCACAGTTGCTGCGATTTGATTGATGGCCTCTTCACCCGTCTTGCCTGCGAAGGCAATGGGGTCCGCACTGAAGATGCCCGCCTTATAGGGCTCGGTCCAAAGCTCTTCGTCAAAGTATTCGACTTGACGTGATGCCTCGAGAATGGCTGCAGGGCCATTGGATGTACCCTGGCCATAGCTGGTGGTGTGCTCATAGGGACACGGCACAATCACCACATTCGCATTGTTGTAGAGAGAGAACTCTTTGGGGATGTCGTAATAGATGTTTGTCATGACAGCGCTGCTAGCATGCGGGTTATAACGGCGACAAGAAAAATCATTGGCTCTAAAACTACGAAGCCCGCCGGTTGATCACTCCGGCGGGCTCCCAGCTCAGTTACTTTCGAGAAACTATCTTTTCTTTTTCTTCGCAGCTTTTTTCTTAGCTACTTTCTTTTTCTTCTTTACTGCTTTCTTCTTTTTCTTTGCCATTGTCCCCTCCTTGGTTGGCATTGTGATGAAACATATTTCAACTGGAGCTAATTATACGAAAAGTGAAACTTCAGTGTCAACTTAAATGTGACTTGATTGCACATTTTTTGCACACATCTTTGCGTTTGATTACAAAAAGAAGCTATGTTACTCGCATCGCATGACACACACACACACATCAGTGACAATTTCGAAAACAAAAACACTCACGCATGATATTTTTTGGATTTGCTTCGGCGTGATTGCACTCATCGCAGGAAGTGAAATACGAATTCCACTTCCATGGACACCAGTGCCGATCACGTTGCAAACTTTTGTTGTTGTGTTCCTTGCATTACACTTGCCGCTGCGCCGCGCACTAAGCGCAGTTGCGGTTTATTTATTTTTAGGTGGTGTTGGTGTTCCAATTTTTTCAGGATGGACAAGTAGTTTGATGCGACCCACTGCAGGTTACTTGATTGGTTTCTTAGTTGCGACGATTGTGCTTGGAATATTGCGTGATCGACTACTCAAATTGAGTGCGTTGAAGGGCATTGCCCTCACTTATCTTATTAATGATTGCATTATCTGTGCCATCGGCATGGTATGGCTGCACTTTTGGACTGGGGTATCGACTACCCAGCTCATTTTTGCCGGATTTCTTCCCTTCATTCCCGGTGGAATTGTGAAAACATCCGCGGCATGGATGCTTGCTAAGCGACTCAACTGATTCCCTCCCCCAGCCCCTCCCATCAAGGGAGGGGAGAATATAGGAAGTTATCGTGTTAAATTCTTATAACGGATGCGGTGTGGGCGTGATGCATCGTCACCCAAACGCTTTTTGCGGTCGTCTTCGTATTCGGTGTAGTTGCCATCAAAGAATGTAACTTTGCTGTCGCCTTCGAACGCCATGATGTGTGTGGCGATGCGATCCAAGAACCAGCGATCATGGCTTACCACTACCGCGCAACCACCAAAGTTGCTAAGCGCTTCTTCGAGTGCACGAATCGTGTTCACATCTAAATCGTTGGTAGGTTCATCGAGTAGCAAGACGTTGCCGCCCGATTTTAAAAGTGTGGCCAGATGCACGCGGTTGCGTTCACCACCGGAGAGCACATCCACTTTCTTTTGCTGATCTTGGCCGGTGAATTGAAACCGCGCAACGTAGCCGCGCGAATTGACTTCGCGCGTGCCGAGCTTCACCGTTTCGCTGCCGCCTGAGATCACTTCCCAAATTGTTTTGCCGGCTTCTAATGTGGCGCGACTTTGATCGACATAACCCAGATGAACCGTCTCCCCCACTTTGAAGGAACCGTTGTCGGCCTTTTCCAATCCCATGATCATTTTGAAGAGTGTGGTCTTACCGGCGCCGTTCGGTCCGATGACACCCACGATGCCGCCCTTGGGCAACTTGAAGTTCACATCTTCGAAGAGCACCTTGTCACCATAGGCCTTGGTGACGCCATTGGCTTCGATGACCGTGTCGCCCAAACGCGGGCCCGACGGAATAAAGATTTCCAAATCGTCGGCCACGGCTTCGTGTTTCTGCGACAGCATTTCTTCATAGGCCGCGATGCGCGCCTTGCTCTTGGCATGACGGGCCTTGGGGCTCATGCGAATCCATTCCAACTCGCGTTGCAGCGTTTTTTGGCGCTTGTTTTCGGTGGACTGCTCTTGGGCCAGACGCTTTTCCTTCTGTTCGAGCCATGAAGAGTAGTTGCCCTTCCACGGAATGCCTTCGCCGCGGTCGAGTTCCAAAATCCAGCCGGCCACGTTGTCCAAGAAGTAGCGATCGTGGGTGACGGCGATGACGGTGCCTTCGTATTTGTGCAAATGTTGCTCTAACCACTCCACCGATTCGGCGTCTAAGTGGTTGGTGGGTTCGTCGAGCAGCAAGATGTCGGGCTTTTGCAAGAGCAAGCGGCAGAGCGCGACGCGGCGCTTTTCACCACCGGAGAGCACGCCCACTTTGGTGTCGCTGGGCGGGCAGCGCAGGGCATCCATGGCGTATTCGAGCTGGCTGTCTAATTCCCACGCGTTTTTCTGCTCGATTTTTTCCTGCACTTCGGCCTGGCGCGCAATCAACTTGTCCATGTCGTCGGCGGACATTTCTTCGGCAAACTTATTATTGATGCTTTCAAATTCTTTGAGGAGGTCGACGGTTTCCTGCACGCCTTCTTGCACGATTTCTTTGACGGTCTTTTCGGGATCGAGCTGCGGCTCTTGCGGCAGGTAACCGACCGAGTAGCCCTTGGAAAAGCTGATTTCGCCCAGGTAGTCTTTGTCTTCGCCCGCGATGATTTTGAGCAGCGAGGACTTACCAGAGCCGTTTAAACCCAGCACGCCGATCTTGGCGCCGTAGAAGAAGGACAGGTAAATATCCTTGAGGACCTGTTTTTTGGGGGGATGGACCTTGCCCACGCCCTTCATGCTAAAAATGATTTGATTGTCTGCCATATGCGCTCCCATCGTCTATCGTCACCCCGGGCTTGACCCGGGGTCCAGCACTTCTGGATGCCGGATCTCGTCCGGCATGACGAAGTAGTAAACAAGAAAGCCCCCTTGCGGGGGCCTTCTATTATTGTTGCGGGGAGAGGATTTGAACCTCTGACCTCCAGGTTATGAGCCTGGCGAGCTACCGGGCTGCTCCACCCCGCGATAGTGGGTGTGCGTATAGGTACTATATATAGATGCGTCAAGGGGAAATTGGGGTAAAAAATCCACACTGCTTTAACAACTGGCTGTCACGGATAAATATCAATACACGGTTGGAGTAAGTCCAAGCTAATTGGAATTTTAGCATTTCTGTTTTTAACAACCTTCCATTCAAATGTCTTGGGAATATCAATTTCCCCCCTAAAATACTGTCCACGCTCTAAGTCGGTCATTGCTTTTATAATTTCTGGATAATGCCTATTTCTTTCAGGAATTAAAACAGCACTCACATCATTACATTCAAAGAAACCGTCTTTTAGTATCTGTTGTGTAGGACAATATGCCCACTGATCAAAAATGCAGACTAAATAAGGGCAGCCTTCAAAGGAAGGAAAGTCGAAAGAAAAATCATCGAATTTTTTCTGGGCATTTTCTAGCAATTCATTCAGCTTCCGAATTGGATCATCGTCCGAAAAACAAATAGGGCCAGCTGTTTTACGAAAAACAGAAAGAGGAACTCCAGTCTCTTGAGAACCTGTACCTTTAGACCGCCCCGCTGAAATAACTGTCTTAACTTCAATAATTAACCTAGAGCCCTGTTTTGTACACAAAAAATCAGGACGCTTCCTCCCATTCTTCTTGTATACACTACTCTTATCTATGGGAGCGACTTTATAGCCTCGCTTTTCAAACTCCAGTTTAGCTTCATCCTCAGAACCATCACATATTAGTTTAGATTCTCCGGGATCTAATTCACGCATGTCGAAAACCCCTCAATCATGACAACTCCGAGAACTTTATACTTAATTCATCCATAAACATGTATTGCATCACCCAGATTTTACCAACCAAGATTATTTTACTATTGAGAGCTTTTCAACAATATCTCTCCCTATATCAGTGATAGAATAGGTATCAAAAGTTGATATATTCGTTGCAGGTCCTGCTGTAAGAACATTTTTGGTATGAATTATAAGATATCCATCCTCTACAAGCTCTATCGCATTAATTGGCGTTGCAGTTACAAGCTTATTCTCATAAGCAAGTTTCAACGTTTTATATGCCTCAGGCCCAAAATGATCCCTAAAGAGCTTCTTTTTTACTAATTTAATTCTTCTCAATCGTACGCCATCAGCTTTATGCTTTGTTAGATCTGCATGACAATTCTCACATATTTTTATTAAATTCCAATATTCAGATACTGATGGATCATGATTAATGTGATGATTGGTAAAATCATTGCCGGTCTTCTCAAAGGTACCACAAAGAGGACAAATATTTCCGATTTCCCGCTGAAGCATTGAATTAACATGATCTGAAATTGCACTTCTAGTCACCATAAAAGCCTCTCATTTAAAACCCCTTGGAACCAACCCCCATCCCCCACATACCTTGCATCACACAGTGCAATAACAGCTTAACATTATGAAATTAAATTTCTTCAAGCCACACCTTTACTCCGTCTGGAGTCTTTTTTCAGCATCTCTGCAAAATCCATTGAATGAGATTGCCACATGGCATCCGACACCGCCTTTTGCCAATTCGACTGATTGCTTCTTTCGTTAACAGGTTTACACCAGTCATTACTGGCGAGGATAAAATCAATCGCCATGCAATCCAGCTTATCCTTATTGCTAAGTGTATAGCGTCCCACATTTTTTAAGAGAATTTTTACAGCTAGTGGGTAAACAAATGCGCCTATCAAGAGATGTTCAAAAGGATGCCATCCCCATTGCCTTGCAGATAAGTCCGATCCATGAACGACGGAGCTCCTTAAATCATAAAGTTCCTGTATCCATTTACGGCCAAGTTGCCATTGTAAATCTCTGCCTTTATTTTCACCTTCTTCGAGTTTAATCCCTGGTCGCTCTTGCAACACACCAGAAACGATCTTTGTCTTATAGTCATCAAAACAAGAACGATATTTACAGGTTAAGGAGTACTTATCATCAGCATCAAAAAGAATTTCAAAGGCAGCCGCCAATAATACTGCCTCGGATTCAAATGACATGTGTGACTGGTCGGTATTGGCTAGCCGTACAAATGAGAGGGAATTTAATATTCGTCTGTAGAGGTTACTTTGAGATTTCGCAACGGAATCTAGTCCAGCTAAAAATATCTTATCAACCACCAGCCTCAGTGATTTACATTCAAGTGGTCTAGAGAATATTAAATCACCATGATTATAGCCGCCATCAAGCAGACTCCCGTACCTCCTCCTCTGTTGAACAGCCTTTCCCCTTGGTGGTATTGTAAGGTTCTGAAAAATTGGCTGAAAAGGAGATGAGTTGCAATAAGTGGCATGTTGACCACCGTAATCATTTGATGCAAATGCGGCCAGAAAGAATAGAGCTAAATTATGTTCAACCTTTCCCAAGTCGCCTTCGCTCTCATCAAGTTGCCAGATTGGGCTTTTGTCTTGAACTACTGCAAGTGTACATTGAGTTATCTGGTCCTGGTTGATGTCTCTGTATGATTTGAGAACCTCGTTTACCGAACATTTAAAATCGTCACCAAAGCCATGCTCTGGAAAAGGTAGGAAGCTGCACTCATTGACATGAAAAGCTTCGTCAAAGTGGATCCACGGCAAAAGGCAGATTGTATAATAAGGTACACTCATGCAGCTCTTTTAGTTGGTACTTATTAGTGGTCAAGTTGGACTTGACCCCTTCATTTCTCAGAACAAATTCAATTACACGTCATGCTATAGGCACCAGATTTAGAAATATAACCAGAACAATTTTTGGCCCGTTGAGGCTGCACTGCCCTCTGCTGATACTGTATTGACTGTATTGTTGAGTTTATTAATTGTTGTTGAAACTGCTGTGCCGCCAGCACATTTTGCTGCTGTATCATGGATGCCTGCATCAATATATGTTCTCTTTGTTGCTTCTGATTCAGAAAATTTGACTGCAAAATACAACCCTTACTATTTCCGTGTACGCAAGCAAGCCCTGCCAATTGTATGGCTTCTTCGTAGCGACCACTCTGATTATAAGCTAAAGCAACGATCATACAGTTTCTACTATTTCCTCCTTCACAACTACTTAACGCTCTTGCCAAGTATCTCTCTTGCTTCTGATCAGCGCTGTAACGATTTAGAGCTGTAACAACTTGACAACCTAAATCACTTCCCAAAGAACACGCCCTCTTTGAATACATTAGCTTCAAATCAGCATCAGATGACCTATAGACAATTTCCAAGCATGCATCCGGATCTCTTTCTTTACATTTATTTTTTATTTCAGAATTGGTGCTTTTTTCAAGTGGACATGTAATCAATGCAACGTCAAACCAGACTTCACTGGGCCTTCCTTCAAGCACGACATAGTTAGCACCCTTCTTGCCTGCATAATTTCTGACTGTATTGCTATTTCCTAGAATTCTTTTCCTTTCCATAATTTTACATGAAGGTGAGATGGTATTTGGCTGTGCAAAGCTAACATTACCACCACTAGTCGACAATGTTGCACAGCCTGACATTATTAGAAAAACGATAATGCCAAACAGGACATAACTGTCATTCCATGAATTGTTCATATTAGTTAGCTCCTTTATATAAAGCTCCTGTAATTCTGGGGACACAAAACTTAATTCATCCATGAAAGTTCTGGTGACACCATACTTAAATCATCAATAAATATGCATTGTGTCCCCAGATTTCACTCAATACCCACTACACGTACACGATGGACTTGCGGTGCCATCACAACACATAATGGTATCGCCGGAGCAGCCACAAACACCACCGTGATGAGAGCAACACCCGCTTCTTGCGACAAGGACTCGGTCTAAATCATCATTATGTTTTTTGGAGGACAACGGGCTTTCCGTTTTGGACTGAACAGGGACGGTTCTTTCTTTGGCCTCAGGCTTAGCCGGAGCAGCACTTGCCAGAGCACTGACAAACAGCATCATCAACACAACACCACATACACTTGCCTTCATAAGGCACTCCCGTTGTCTGCTTGGCATGGAAGCAACCCTATAATCCCCAAATTGTATGCTGGCAATGTAGAATTCTAAGGACATTGCAGCGGCAATTCAGACTGCACTGCCCAACTGCTCGCTGAAAGGGAAGCTGCTGCGATAGCTAAGTCGCCTTCTTCAAAAAGCAGGTCTTTAGAAAGATTTGTGCGCCATTCACGCGGCCCGAAATCAGCGCGGGGTCATCGGTCAAAGAGATGTTCTTAACGAGTGTGCCGCGTTTGGCCGTAAAATTAGCGCCCTTCACATCCAGATCCTTGATCAACGTAACAGAATCACCGTCTAACAACGCAACGCCATTGCTATCACGGGTATTGGACGACGCTGACGCGTCACTTGCATCATCCACATGCCCCGCCTGGGCCCATGCCAGCAAATCATCTTCCATGTAGAGCTGATCAAACAAATCCGTTGCCCAGTGTTCTGACGAAAGTCGCTTTAAAATGCGCCAAGCCAACACTTTGACTGCAGGGTTTTCTGACCAGATGCTGCCAGCCAGTGGGCGCCAATGGTTTGGGTCAAGGGCCTCTTGGTTTTCAATTTGCTGACGGCAGGTCGCACAAATCTGCACCGCATTTTCAAATGCCACTTGCCCCACTTTCGGGACTTCGTATGTCGACACATCTGTTTCAGCAGTGCAAAGTTCACAAGGGGTGTTACTCATATAGACTCCTTAAGTTTGAATGTTTATTTTCCACACTTCCACTCACTCTTCAAAATGGAGTAGCAAATCATATCCATGAACTGTCCATCTTTATAAGCACATGCGCGCATAATGCCTTCGCGCTTCATGCCTATTTTTTCAATAACACGGGAGCTCGCTAGATTTTCAGTATTGTAACTCCCCAAGGTTCTGGAATTTCAGCTTCATAATTCTTCAAAATATAATCTCTGACAAAAGCTTCTGAGTCCGTGATGGTCTGATGCACTTTCCAAGGTACATAGCGGGATACTTTTGGATTTGAAGCATATTCAAAGATGGCGGGAACATCTGCCAAGATAATTGGTCTCAGAATAAGGCGCTCAGTTTCAATGATTGGTGGTGTCCACATGTTTATATCACCATTTTATTTTTTTAATAACGTAATAGACAATAGCAATAATAGCCGCACATGCCCCCTGAGTAGCTCCCACAAAAAATGGTGTTACCAAAAAACCCAAAGATGTTGTTGAACTGATGTGCCCATGATTGGGCCGATAGAAGATAGCCACCAAATCCCAAGTCCAGTAAATTTCTGAGCAGATGACAATAAGTAGCCCACCTATTAAAATACGCCAATACCAATGCGGCCTTAAGAAACTAATGATAATAGAAACAGCAGCTACTGGGAGGTAAGAAGCGGCCCTCAGTGCAAAGAAAAACAGGCTGCTCTCCCAAAATTTATCAAAATCTTCAAAATTTTGGTGAATCGCCGAAGCCCAATCCATATGTCCCACAATTCTGGCAGCGATTGTACCTGTGACACTTGGATCTAAAATCGCAGCAAGCACAAGTGGAAGAAGAATTGCCAATATAATACGTCTATTTTTGCGAACAGGATTGGATGTCATACTCCCCTTCTTATTCCCCCAATTAGGGTATCAAGTTGGACTTTTCACTTTTAGCCCCTCACACCCTTACCGTGTATTCTCTTGGACTCACTTCAAAAAGTCCTCGTTGCCATCTTCAATTTTAAAGAAGACAACAATGGGCACGTCGTCTTTGTGGATCCCTTTTGTTTCTTCTTTTGTTGTGGCACTAATCAATGCCCGAGAATACGTCGTCATATCTTATTCCCATACCTTTATTTTATTAATCCAGCGCGGTTCTAACCTGGCTAATTATCTCAGGGAATGAGTACATAACAACATTGTAACGTTTGGACACAAGCAGCAGCACATCAAAACCAGACTTCAGATATCGATTATGCATTGATGACCCAAACAATGATTTCAGTTGACCCTGTGCCTCACTCTTACATTGCTGAATATCATTCAAAACAAAGCCTTCCGCCTCTTTTCCAGACAGCACTTTCATAATTTCATTTTTCGGAATTGATAATACAGGTTTACCAATTTTATTCTTCCAGGAGTGACCATACCAAAACAATACCTTCTTATTTGTAATCTCAACTGATCCAATCTGTTCTTCTATTGAGAGCTCTGTATATCCCAAATCCTTGGGAGTGCACCCTGGAAGTGCACGAAACAGGAGATCGAAGAAGCGAGTTTCATCAGGTCTCAGCTCAATACGTCCAATTGACCTGCCCATTGCGTCTTCAAAGTTCACAGCCTTTGCATGCGCTATGACTGAAAACCATACTACAAACGTGACTACCAACATGATTCGATAGATCATCTATGTCCCTTCAATTTTATTTTGCTTTTCACTTTTGTTCCTCTCCACACAACTGGAACAGACCGTGGATGTCTTGCTCATATGATGCACCACCACTTGGTGGACCTGCAGGATCAAAATAATAATATGGAATCATGAACGGCGTGCCATCTGTTGTTGCGAGGGAGATGTATGCCAACTTAGAATCAAGGTTAAATACCCAGTCCGTTATATCGTATCGCTTAAATCCATTGTATATCAACTTCTCCCCAGCCGGAATATTCATGGCAGGCGTATCAGCACCAGAAACATAGTTTCGAATAATATAGGATGTACTCTTATTGTATTTGCTCCAGCCGCCCCTTGGTGGAATAAACGCCGCATATTTAAGTGGTGGCATCTTCTCAAGACGCTTCATGGGATACAATTGCAACGGCTGCGTCACAATCACACACGTCCCATCAGGTTTTCCTTTGAGCAAAGAACGCATGTGATATGGCATTGGGCTATTACCAACCCCTACTGCACACGCTGCTGCAAAAAGGACGGCTAATAATATAAGTTGGTTTTTTCGCATCGTATCCCCCAATCTTCCCTTGCTCCCATACTATAATCTCCTCTATTCACCTTGACCATGCCAAATATTGAAATCAAGGCGCATCTGGCCAATCCAGAAAAAGCCCATGCCGCGGCCAAAGCGGCACACGGTGAATACGTTGGCCAAGATCATCAAATCGACACCTACTTTTGCACGCCGCATGGACGGCTTAAACTCCGCGAATCGTCATTAAGCGGCGCGCAACTCATTCCCTACATGCGCACCGACCAAAGCGGCCCCAAAAAAAGCACATACGCACTAATTCCAATTGCAGAGCCCAGCACGTGCAAACAACTTCTCACTGATATTCTGGGAGTTGAAGCAATTGTCGATAAGATGCGGGATATTTACTTGATCGGTAATGTCCGTGTTCACATTGACACAGTCGTTGGCCTTGGCAGCTTTTTGGAATTTGAAGCAGTTTACAAAAACCCAGCTGACGAAGCCGCTGAACATGCAAAAGTAGTTGCACTCATGGAAAAGTTTGGCGTTGAACAATCCCACCTTTTAACTGGCTCGTATCGGGAGATGGTAAATCAGCTATAACGCTTATCACTTTCTTATTTGCAGCAGCCTGAGAACACTTCCTCACCCATTGATAGGGTAATGTTATAGGGATAGGTAATATCACTCATACCATCGGTACATTTCTGCTTTTGCACCACCGCATCACCTGACATACCTTCTCCAACAAGAGAAAATTTGCGCACATTCCCAGGTTTCAAACCCTTTGCTTCCTTTTGAGCAGAGACGGTCAATTCTGCCTTGAGACCCTCTGCCATATTTTCATAAATGGCCGTTTTGGATTTGATCACCAGACTCCAGAATGGTTCGGTACCACTGCATTTCAAATCTGCAAATGCAGGAACTGCAAACAGTGTTATCAATACCACGCTCATTTTTTTCATATTATCCTATATCCCCCTTCCCACGCCCTATAATATCAGCTACATATAGCCGCAATGCAGAAATCACGTTTATTCATCATTCCAGTTTTACTGGGACTCATGTGCCAACCTGGATTGGTATTTGCAAAGTCCAACCCACCCCAACTAATTGAGAATCAAGTTGTTGAAGCAGCCTGTGGTGAATGCCAGTTTCATTTAAAAGGCAAAGGCTGCAACTTGGCAGTGCGCATTAACGGTAAAGCCTATTTCGTGGATGGCACTGGCATTGACGAGCACGGTGATGCGCATGCCTCAGATGGCTTCTGTACCACAATTCGAAAAGCCCGCGTCTCCGGGCAAATTGTAAATGGTCGATTTCAAGCGAGTTCTTTCGAGTTACTGCCATTCTCAGGTGCATCGTATTGACCGCTACTTCAATATTCGTTAGTTTACTATGATGCATATCGATATCGCCAAACTTTTAGACGACGCTTCTGTAAGGCACCCCAATAAGTTGGCATTGGCTGCTGGTGAACAGCAACTCACGTTCTGCGAACTACGCAACATGTCACAACGCCTGGCTGCTACTTTTATGAGTGCAGGACTAACAGGTGAACGTGTAGCGACACTTCTACCCAACAGCCCAGAACTCATCGTCTGTTACCTGGCCTGCTGGACAGCGGGAGTAACAATGGTCCCGTTTGAATATATTGATGCCCCACCAGAAATCTTAACCGGCATTCAGGATTGCAAACCCAAGTGGCTCATTGTGCATCCGGAGCGTCTTGACGAGGTTTCAAAAATGGATCTTTCCAAGACATCCATTCAGAAAACTGTTCATGATTTTTCAACACTACTTACTACACCACCACAAACTCTTCCACCTCCCTCACCCGATACGCTTGCCTTTATTCTTTACACATCGGGCTCCACAGCACTCCCCAAGGGCGTCACTCATTCGCACACATCTGCTTCAGGAATCATTGCAAGTGTCCTTTCTGCACTAAATAAAGTAGACAACAAAACGTCAATGGTCATTCACGACTCTGTCAGCCACATGGGGGGATGGATCGAGGCGTTCCCGCTCCTTTACTGCGGAGCCACAATTATTTTGGACAGAGATTTTGATGTCGCACATTATTATAAGCAGCTTCGTAAGTGGCGCCCGAGTGTCACAAGTGCACATGTTCATCAGCTTTGGGAGATTGTCCAGTTTCCACAAGCTCACCGTGAAGATTTTGCATCAATTAACACCGTTTTTTCGGGTGGTGACGAAATGCCCATTCCATTGCAGCGCGACTTTATGACGCTTACCGGACTCCCGATACAGACCGGTTGGGGCATGACCGAAGCCATCTGGCTCACCATTGCGCGCGAACCCAATTTGCAGCAACGTGGTTTTTTGGGGAAGCCCGTAGATAAGGTGCAACTCCGTATTGTGGACAAGGCTGGTTATGATCTTCCGAAAGGCGAGTCGGGCGAAATTTGGGTCAAGGGGCCCATGGTAACGCCTGGTTACTGGAATCGCCCTGAAATTAATCGTGCCATTCTTGTCGATGGTTGGCTGCACACCGGAGACACAGGCCTACAGGACAATAGTGGAAATTATTGGTTTACCGGTCGTGTAAAGCAGATCATCGAGCGTAGTAGCGAAAATATTACACCTGGTGAAATTGAGCAGGCACTGTGTCGCCACCCGGCAGTTGCAGAAGCAATTGCATTTGGCATTCCGGATCCCAAAGAAGGACAAGTCCCTATTGCATATATCTGCTTGAAGCCAGGCCAGGCTGTTTCTGAAGATGACCTAAAATCGTTTCTTGCAACCCAGATTGCAGACTTTAAAATTCCAGTTAAAGTTTTAACTATTGATTCGATGCCATTACTGCCATCTGGGAAAATTGATCGCAAGACACTTGCGCAAAATTATGACAGGACCGCTTCTAATTGATCTATCGCAAAATCAATTTCAGGTCTTTCAATCACAAGCGGTGGTGCCAAACGAATCACATGGGTGTGCGTTTCCTTGCAAAGAACGCCCTTTTCTTTCAACTGTTCACAAAAGCGGCGCGCGCCACCCGCTGATTCTTTAAGCTCCACACCAATAAACAAGCCGCGGCCACGGACTTCCTGAATGTGAGGACTTTTGAAGTCCTGTAATTTTTCCTTTAGGTAATTGCCCATCTCATGTGAGCGCTCGCAGAGCTTTTCATCCACAATGACACGCAAGGCTTCACGCGCCACCGCACACGCCAAAGGGTTGCCACCGAACGTGCTACCATGATCACCAGGCTTGAATACGCCCAGAACATCACGGTCAGACAGAACCGCAGATACTGGATACATACCGCCTGACAAGGCCTTGCCAATAATCACGACATCCGCACGGATAACGTCCCAATGATGGGCCAAAAGTTTCCCAGAGCGACCCAATCCACTTTGAATTTCATCGGCCATCAATAAAACATTTGATGATTTGCAAATGTCCGCTGCTTCTTTCAAATAGCCTTCGGGTGGAATGCGCACCCCACTCTCACCTTGAATGGGCTCCACCAAAAACGCAACGGTGTTGGGAGTGATAGCCGCCTTCAGCGCTGCGACATCCCCATACGGAATGACCTTGAATCCCGGCGTAAAAGGACCGAACCCGTCGCGATACTGGGCCTCGGTGCTCATGCCCACAATGGCAATTGTGCGACCGTGAAAATTGTCAGCACAGACAATGATCTCTGCTTGATCTTCAGGAACATTCTTAACCGTATAACCCCACTTGCGTGCAGCCTTCAGTGCTGTTTCCACGGCCTCTGCACCCGAGTTCATGGGCAGCATCATGTCGTAGCCCAACAATTCGCAAAGTTCCTTTTCCAGTAGTGGGAGTTGGGTATTGCGGAATGCACGTGATGTAAGCGCAACCTTCTGCGCTTGCTCGGTCATGGCAGCCACAATGCGCGGATGACAATGGCCCTGATTAACAGCAGAATATGCCGCCAGAAAATCCAGGTACTTATTGCCCTCGCAGTCATGAACCCACACGCCCTGCGCACGATCAATCACCACATCCAGGGGATGATAGTTGTGGGCACCAAATTCTTCCTCAAGCGTAATATAGTCCTTCGAATTCATATTTAAATTTCCATTTCCTCTGCTTCAGGCGCACGGGCAAGCATGGGATCATCTTCATCCTCTGCACCATGGGTTAATGCATTCAATTTCTTTAAGAAAATTAATACAAGTAATCCAAATACCGCACAGAAGATGAATAGTCCTGTAAAGGTCTGAAGTTCGCCTGCACCACTCACTGCATACTCGCCAATCATGCCAGCCAACTTGTTGCCAAAACCAGAGGCAGCAAAATAGATGCCCATCATGAGCGATGCATATTTAGCTGGTGCTAGTTTAGTGGTAAAAGACAATGCCACAGGTGATGAGCACAGCTCACCAACGGTATGAAGCAAGTAGGCACCCACCAACCAGATGACCGAGGCTTTACCCACACTGTCTGCCTGAAGCGCAGCACCCGACATGAGCAAGAAACCCGCACCCATGATAATGGTTCCAAGCGCCATCTTGAAAAGTGCCGATGATTCATGACCCTTTTTACGCCACTTGATCCAAAATGACGCAACGGCTGTTCCAAGTAGAATAATGAAAGCAGGATTCAGCATTTGGAAGACGCTGGCGGGCACTTCAACACCCAGAATAAAGCGATTGATTTTTTCTTTGGTGTACAGGTTCATCAAGCCACCCGCCTGCTCGAATGCACCCCAGAATACGATAACAATCAGGAAGGACAGCACCAGAACGACCAAACGGTCTTTTTCAATTTTGCTTAGCGGTGCCTTAGACTTTTCTGAATCAGTGGGATGGCGATGCAATGCCTCCCCAACACCCTTCAGATATTTTTGGCCCCAAACAAATACCAGCTGGCCAACCACCATCCCAATCCCTGCAAGTGCAAAACCATAATGCCAACCAATCACTTCGCCAACGTATCCAACAATCAGTGATGCCAACACCGCACCCAGGTTAATGCCTATATAAAAGATTGTAAAACCGGCATCACGGCGAATATCCCCTTCACGGTACAAGCCCCCCACCATTGTTGAAATATTGGGTTTCAATGCGCCAACGCCCAAAATGATTAATGCAATACCGGTATAAAATGCTGTCAAACCGTGGATAGCCAAGGTCCCATGCCCCAAACAAAGAAGTAGCCCACCAAGCATAACCGTCTTTTTCTGGCCCAAAAATCGATCGGCTAAAATACCACCTGGAATCGACATGACGTAGACCAACATGGTGTACCAGCCATAAAGCGCCAGTGCATCCACCTTTGACCAACCCAAGCCGCCGCCGGGGCCATCCATTGTTTGTGCTGTAATATAAAGGACCAAAATGGCACGCATGCCATAGTAACTAAAGCGCTCCCACATCTCTGTAAAAAAGAGAACGTAGAGCCCTTTGGGATGACCGAAGACTGTTTGTTCAGATGGTGATGCGCCCATGATACCCCCTGTTAGTTAATCAGAGGCACCCTATACCATCATATAAATTTGGCGCAATATCTACCTTGGTGGAAGTGGTTTGATTCATACGAAAATCATGAATCCATTTCACATTGGGTAATTCCGGTGACAGGTCTTGTAAGGTAACGGGTCGCTCTTTGCCATCGGGTTCTTTCATTGTGGTGGGGTTGCTGGCATGTGAGCGACCAACTCGCACAACAGTTGTATCCGCCCATTCCTTGCGACATAGTGCGTTGCCTTTGGGATCATTGTCAAAACAGGCAACCAGCTCTCCAAATTTTTTAATCTGCGGCACAACCGTTGCCTTGTAATCCACGTCATGCATTTCAAAACGATCCTTCATGAATAGCTGAACGTCTTTGCCATTGGGCATGGGGAAACCATTACGACGCAAGGATTCTAGCGTGCCCTCTTTCATTCCCCCTTTGGTTTCCGGCTTGTCTCCGGTCAATTGACGACCCGTCAAATAGACAACAGTGGCACCCGCTTGTTGAAGGGCATGTACATAACGTGCTGCCCCTGGATGCGCTGGATCAACCGCTGCCAAATTTGAAAAGAAGCGACCGAACCAATAAGACTTGAATGACTTGAGGAAGGTGGCATCTGCAATACCCAGACGAGATTGAATATCCACGATCAAATCATATGACTGATTTCTGGTATCAAATACTTGCAACGCCGCCATTTGACTTGGGCTCAAGACCGATGGGTTTTTCTCGATAAATTCATGTACAATTTGAAGCTGGCGATTTGCTGGTGAAAAAAGCGTGTCGTCTAAGTCAAAAAGCACAACTGGTGATTTGCCAGCACGTTTCAGGTCAACCACCTTCTGAATCAAGCCACTCAACAATGGTGTCTGCTCCGCTGGAATTGGATCGGTATCGCGGGCCTGTACCGCACCAAATTGATCGGTCACAAAGGTTACATAACGATTTACACCCGCCCATAGAGCATGATGAGTCCGAGTTTCAAGTGCATTGAAGCGGATCAAATTTTGCTGATATTGTTCATAGCGTGCGTGCAATGGGAGAGCTGTATCAACCGCTTCTGCTGCCATCACATAACCGACAACCGCCTGCGCTTTTTCGGTATATGTTGAGTTAGGGGCACAAACTTCAGCAGCATGATCGGACACTTCCTTAACTGCCGCAGAAAATACGTTCGGTGCAATCACAGACGCAGGAATTTGATGAACCTTCAAAAGAGTATTGGCATAATCAGCATAACGCTTGATGACTTGGGGAGTTAAACCAACGCGATCGCAGCTTGATTGTGTCATAATTATAAATCCTCCACTGTTGGCTCCCCCAGAGCTGACGCGGCTTTAATCAAAGCTTGGGTTGATTGTCAAATTAAGGTTTACTCAGCAGTAACCGTTACAGAATCCATCTTGTCGCCAACGGAAATTTTCTCAACAACATCCATTCCGGAAATAGTCTGTCCGAAAACAGTGTATTGACCGTCCAAAAACGGGACGGGTTCCAAAGTGATGTAAAACTGTGAGCCACTAGAACGGCGTTCTGGGTTTACCTGATCACCCGTACGTGCCCAGGCAAGTGCCCCCTTAGTATGTTTGAGGCCAATCTCAGCAGGAATTGTGTAGCCTGGGCCACCTGTACCTGTGCCCTGTGGATCGCCACCTTGAATCACAAATCCTGGCTCTACACGGTGAAAGGTCAAGCCGTTATAAAATCCGGCGTCAGCCAGTTGTTTAAAATTTGTTACCGAAAGCGGCGCATCTTTGGAATTCAGTGCAATCACAATGTCGCCCTTGGATGTCTTAATGACAGCCGTATATTTTTTTGATGGATCAACTGTGGATACTTTGGGTTCAGTAACTGTTTTTTGGGACATGATAATCTCCTCTGACGGTGTTACGTGTTTGGACTTACAAGCAACTACACCTGCTACAGCAACTGCCAATAGAATTGGCAACACATTTATGCTTTTCATATTCACTCCAATGTGGTTTTGGAAATTAAGATAAGCGAATCTAAACCAGAATGGAGGCCATATGAAAAGATCAAAATTAGCTGTCATAGTATTAATTCTGAGCACGAACTTACTTGCCTGTTCCAAAGGTAATGCCAATTTCAACAAAGACCAAATTGCCAAGGCATCCATGCTTCAAGTTCGCATACAAGGTGACAGCACTGCCGTCACAATCAATGTCATAGGCACCCCGGGTGGCTCATTTATTGCGAGCGATGTCAATCAAAGCGGCGTCACCAGCACCCTCCCCGAAACACCTTTGACTACTGATAACTCTTTAGCACTTTGGGAACCCCTCATGACTGGTGCGCCAAAAGACCTTCCCACCGGAGACACTGTCAAAATTTCAGGTCGTATTAAGGGAAAATCTGTATTTGAAATTCAAACGTCTGTAGACGGTGCCAAAAACAATGTGGCCATCAACAAAGTCGTTACGGCAGCTCTGGCACAAGCCAAATCCACGTACCCTGAGCTCACTGCAAAAGCAGCAGATGTATTCAAGTTGGGATTATAACCTTACGGCGTTAGAAGTCATAGTCGTAATGACTCCCCCCAGCTCAAGAAATTTTAATTTTAAGGTCGTTAAGAATTGTTAGCGCTTCGATTGGTGTCAGCGACTCAGGAGTCATTGCGCGCAACTGGTCAATGACATCCTGTTGCTCAGGTGATGCGTTAGACTGCTTAGCTGCCAGACGGGGTTGACCCACATTATTTAATTCACCCTTTTCCAAATTGGCCAAAATTTCCTTCGAGCGTGCAATCACCGCTTCCGGCAAGCCTGCAAGTTTGGCCACTTGAATACCATAGCTACGACTTGCTCCCCCGCTCACCAATTTGCGCAGAAAGATAATATCGTTATTCCACTCCTTAACGGCCATAGTGAAATTGGCAACACCCGACTTGGTCAGCGCCAGGTCAGTGAGTTCATGATAGTGCGTGGCAAAGAGACAGCGCGCCTTGAGCGTATCGTGAATATATTCGGCCACTGCCCATGCAATGGAAAGACCATCATATGTTGACGTGCCACGACCAATTTCATCGATAATAATTAAACTCCTGGCAGTTGCTCCTTCTAAAATGCGGGCCGTCTCTGTCATTTCGACCATGAATGTTGATTGCCCGCGTGCCAGATTATCGCTCGCACCAACGCGTGTAAAAATACGGTCCACAGCCCCAATGCGCGCCTTGGCTGCTGGCACAAAACTCCCCATGTGCGCCATCAGCGCAATGAGCGCCGTTTGCCGCATCACGGTCGATTTACCAGCCATGTTCGGACCCGTGATAATGGCCATAGGCTTTTGAGACGACAGGGTCACATCGTTTGGCACAAAGCGTTCACTTCGGTTGGCTTGTTCTACAACAGGATGACGACCATCTGTAATTTCGAGCGACTTGTCATCGCACATTTCAGGACACACGTACTGCTCTTCACGTGCTAAAAGTGCCAATCCCTGAATTGAATCCAGACGACCCAGTGCATCTGCGGTTGCTTGCAGATTCGCCACATGTGGCAAAATGCCCTGGCGCAATTCTAAAAAGAGTTCGTACTCAAGTGCAAAAATGCGCTCCTGCGCACCCAAGACTTTTTCTTCATACTGTTTCAGCTCGGGTGTAATGTAGCGCTCGGCATTGGTAAGCGTTTGTTTACGAATATAATCCTGAGGCACTTTGTCACGATGCGTGTGCGTGATTTCTAAAAAATAACCAAAGACCTTATTAAAACCCACTTTGAGCGACGTGATACCGGTTCGTTTACGCTCTTGTTCTTCAAGAGATGCAATAAACTGTTTTCCACCACTGCGAATATCACGCAACTCATCCAACTCTGCGTGAACCTGTGAACGAATCAACCCACCTTCTTTGACTGATGCGGGTGGTTCATCAACAATGGTGTCTACAATGGTACGTGTCAGTTCAGGAAATGCGTGGAGCCGCTTTAAGACAGAGGCCAACGCTGGGACTTTTTGCAAGCGTTGCTGAAGTGCAGGAATCTCGGTCAGTGATTGGGCCAGGGCCACCAGATCGCGGGCGTTGGCTATTCCTGTAGAAACACGCCCCACAATGCGTTCCAAATCAGAAACCGATTCTAATTGAGCACGCAACTGTAAGTGCGTTGTGGTGTCATTCACCAAGGCCGCAATCATGGACTGACGATTGCGAATACCCTCCACATTGCGCAGCGGGTGCAAAACCCAATGGCGCAATTTCCGCGCACCCATTGCAGTCACCGTACGATCCAAACAATTCAATAGAGTATACTGTGCGCCATCACTCTCACGTGCACGCACCAATTCCAAATGACGAATGGTAGATTCATCCAAGCGCACATAATATGCGGCATCGTAATGTTGAATTTTTGTAAAGTGCGACATGGGACTACGATTGGTGTAATGCAAATAGGCCCACAAAAGCTGCGCTGCAGCAGCTTCGCCATCACTTAATGTCGCTGCAGGTGGAAGCGCCAAACTTGATGCAGGGCCAGTAAAATATGTGCAGACCCAGCCAGAATCTTCAATACCTGTGGCAACGGAAGTTCCACGCAGCGCTTCATCGATCAACACCTCTTGGGGATCTTTACGGCCCAACTCTTGGCGCAGCTCATGGACATCTGATAACTCGGTCACCATTAATTCGCCAGTTGAGGCGTCCGCACACGCCAGACCAAACACCTTATCCCGTTGAACGACTGCAACAATATAGCGACTGGATTTGCCAATCGTATTTTCAGTCAGCACAACACCCGGTGTAATAATCTGGGTAATTTCACGATGGACAACACCCTTTGCGGTTTTGGGATCTTCCATCTGCTCGCAAATGGCGACTTTCTTCCCCTGAGAAAGCAGACGGTCTATGTATCCCTGCGCTGCATGGTAAGGCACCCCACAAAGCGGCACTGGATTGGCATTGTTTTTATTGCGGGCAGTCAGCGTTATTTCCAATAGGCGGGACGCTTCAAGCGCGTCTTCAAAAAACATTTCATAAAAGTCGCCCATGCGAAAAAACAGAATGGTGTTGGGATCTGTCAGTGTCGATCGAATTTGAACATATTGCTTTAGCGCTGGCGACAACTCAGCTGTGTTACTCATAGCCCATTTCCCCGACCTTTTTGGGATCCTTGGTCCAATTCTTTTCAACTCTTACAAAGAGTTCCAAAAAGACTTTTCGGTCTAACATTTTTTCAATGCGTTTCCGGGCTTCCTGTCCCAGAAGTTTAATCATGCTACCACGACTGCCAATGACCATGGCCTTCTGCGAATCCTTTTCCACAACAATGCTGGCCTTGATCACTGTAATTTCGGGTTTGTCCTTAAACTCTTCAATCAAAACCGCTGCAGAGTATGGCAATTCCTGGTGCATTTCTTCTAACATGACTTCACGAATCATCTCTGATGCCAAAAAGCGCTCTGAATGTTCAGTATAAATATCGTCAGGATACAATGGCGGGCTCTCGGGCAGTTCTTTGACCAGTGCATCCAGTAATGCGTCACAGCCATCGCCTGTCAGGGCAGAAATAGGAAGTGCCCCCTCAATGGAAATGGGCGCCTTGACAGCATCACATTTGTTAACAGCGATGACTACGGGCTTTCGTTTTTCTTTGGCATATGCCAGCAGATGCTGATCAATTTCTGACAATGGCGCATCAGGTGCCACTAACAAACAACACACATCCGCATTGGCAATGGAGTGCTTCACCTGGTCAATCATGTACATATTGAGTGCTTTAGTGGATTCATGAAATCCCGGTGTATCCACAAAGATAATTTGGGCATCAGAGCGATTCACAATGCCACGAATGGATTGGCGCGTGGTCTGCGCCTTTGGCGTAACTATCGCAAGATTTTCACCCACCCAGCGATTCAGTAGCGTTGATTTTCCTGCATTGGGCTCACCAATAATGGCGACAAATCCGGAGTGAAACATAGTGGTGTGCCTTTCAATTCTTAAGTTTCGTGAGGGCTTCTTTCGCTGCCTCTTGTTCTGCAGCCTTTTTACTCATACCTGTACCAACGCCATACAACTCCTCACCAATGTAGAGGTTAATCTCAAATACCTTTTGGTGATCAGGTCCCGTCTCTTTTACCAAGCGATATTTTGGAATCGCATGAAATCGACTTTGGGCTTCTTCTTGCAACTGTGTTTTAAAGTCTTTGATGTAGTCACCTGCAGACACGGCCTCTAGAACAGGCTTGTAATATCGCGTGACCATTGCAAACGCTTTTTCCCAACCGCGATCCAAATACATGGCACCCAAAATCGCCTCAAACGCATCTGCCAAAAGGGAGGGCTTATCGCGGCCACCTGTTTGATCCTCGCCTTTACCCAGGTAGAGAAATTGGCCCAGATCAAGACCGCGTGCAATCTCTGCCAACTGGGTTTCATTCACAATAGAGGCCCTTAATTTTGAAAGTTCACCCTCACTGTGATCTGAAAAGTGTTTCATCAGCAAATGACTAATGGAGAGTTCAAGAACTGCATCACCCAGAAATTCATACCGTTCATTATGATCTGTTGGCGCCAACCGATTTTCGTTTGCATAGGAACGGTGGGTTAATGCGCGTTTCAGGTGGAGGCGATCCGAAAATTTAAAACTCAGCTTCTTTTCCAACTCCTTCAGCTGAGTCTTGTCTTCTTTTGTGAGACCTTCATCTTTAGCGAACATTATCGATCCATCCCCCACCCAGGACTTCCTCGCCTTGATACACAACCACCGCTTGTCCCGGCGTTATGGCACGTTGTGCCTCATCAAATGTAATTTCAAAATCACCTGTCTCTGAGCGTTTCACAGTACAGGGTGCAGGTGTATGCGCATAACGAATTTTTGCCGTTGCCCGAAAAGTTTCTGGCATTGCCTGAATCCAGTTGGCACGTGATGCGGTTAGTTGGTTTTTATTCAAATGAGAATCATCACCAATCACAACAGTATTACTCTTGGGGTCAATTTCCGACACATAAACGCGTTCACCCATTGACAGATGTAATCCACGCCGCTGACCCACGGTGTACGCATGGATGCCACGATGACGGCCAATCTCTTCACCCTTTTGGTTCACAAATTTACCAGGGTCGCCCATCTTTTCGGGAAAGTAATCTTCGATAAACCCAGCATAATCATTATCGGGTACAAAGCAAATTTCTTGGCTCTCTGCCTTCTGCGCGTTCACCAGATTATATTTCGTTGCCATTTCGCGAACGACTGACTTGGTGAGATCACCGACTGGAAATAGTGAGCGTGCCAACTGTTCTTGAGTTAGTGAAAAGAGAAAGTAGCTTTGATCTTTTTTATCATCTTCGCCGCGATACAAGTGCATTGTGCCATCCGCATCACGTGTGAGTTTGGCATAGTGACCCGTTGCCACGTACGCCGCATTAAAGCGTGTACTGGCCTCTTCCCACATCCGTTGAAATTTAAAGGTGTCATTACACGGAATGCACGGAATGGGTGTGCGACCGTTGGCATACTCATTCACAAAATGATTAATAACAACGCCCTTAAACTCGGACTGCAAATCCAATTGCGTAAATGGAATCCCAATTTTTTCGCAAACCAAACGCGCGTCCATGACATCCACAGTAGAGCAGCAGGTTTTGCGGCGTTCACTGCGGTGGCAACTCCAGAGTGACAGCGAAATGCCCATAATGTCATAGCCTTGTTCTTTGAGTAGCGCAGCAACAACAGAGCTATCCACACCACCACTCATCGCCACGGCAATCTTGCCATTTTTAGGGTAATCAAAAATCATGACATCCTCTTTTCCAATTCCCCCAGGCGCTTCTTGAGTCCTTCAATCGCATCTGTAAATGGATCTGGGATTGTGCCCAAATCCATATCGTCTGCATTACCCGTCTTCACAATCTTTGCTGGCACACCAACTACGGTGCAATGTGGTGGCACATTGTGCATTACCAGTGACCCAGATCCGACTTTACAATGGTCTCCCACCGTAATCGGACCCAGTACAGATGCATGTGACCCAATCACCACATTATTGCCAATGTTTGGGTGGCGTTTGCCTTTTGCAATACTGGTCCCGCCCAAAGTAACACCCTGGTAAATTAAGACATCATCGCCAACAACTGTGGTTTCACCAATCACCACACCCATTCCATGATCAATCAAAACACGTTTGCCAATCACAGCACCGGGGTGAATTTCAATACCGGTTAAGAAACGGCCAACTGTAGACAACCAACGTGCCGCGAGCTTAAATCCATGGCTCCAAAGCCAATGCGACACACGATGGAGCACCACTGCGTGAATTCCAGAGTAACAGAGCACAACCTCAGCCGTACTCTGTGCCGCCGGATCCATCTTAAAGACAAAGGCCAATTTCTGCTGAATTTTTGAGAACATAGGGGCGCACCCTTAACATGGTACTCGAGCTGCAGTCAACAATGGCAAACCCCTTATTTTACAAGCAGTTAGGCAACATCAAATAGCATAACGTTCCAATTGGGACTTGATTAGAGCAGTTAATGGTACAGGGGATGCCTTAGTATAGTCATAATAAACCTGAACAGATTTACCTTCTGCCACAGTTTGGCCAGATGATTGAAGGCGAATGTTGTAGGCAATATCAAAACTGGAATTGCCAATGCGAGGGATTTGAATATCAACAAGCAGCGTTTCGTCCATTTCGACAGGCTTCTTAAAATCACAGGAAATATTCGCCAAAATGAAACTTTTGCCGCTCCGATTTTCGGGTTTTCGAAAATCCAATTCTGGAAACTGGTTGCAAAATTCAACCCGCGCTTGTTCCATGTAAGTAAAATAGACTGCATTATTGACGTGCCCCATGCAGTCCAAATCACCAAATCGCACTGGGATTACTGTTTCAAATTTCATCGCATTCTCCTTCGATTATGGTAATGGCGCCTTATGCCCGAACTACACGTTATCGTCTACCTGCTTCCGATTGTCTTTGTCGCCGGATTCATTGACTCAGTCGCTGGCGGCGGCGGGCTCATTACTGTTCCTGCTTATTTAATTGCAGGCTTTCCACCCGCCACACTTTTAGGAACCAACAAATGTGTTTCCACCATGGGAACCGTCGTCTCCGCAAGCAAATATATTCACAGTGGGCGCATCTTATGGCCAGTGGCCATTATTGGAATCCCCTGCTCGCTCATCGGATCTGTCTGGGGTGCCCACACCGTTGCACTCTTGGATGCATCCATTGTACGCAAAATCATTTTAGTTGCCCTACCACTTGCTGCAGCAATCACATTGATTCCCAAACCCCATGGCCATATCGAGACCGACATCGGGTGGCGTTCGCTTCGCTTATGGATTTTGATTCCAATTATTAGTTTTGGACTGGGATGGTACGATGGCTTTTTTGGTCCGGGCACAGGTAGCCTACTTATCATGCTGATGTATGGCATCGCAGGCATGTCACTGATTCACGCCGCTGCAGTGGGACGACTATTTAATTTAGTTTCTAATGCCAGTGCGCTCTTCACCTTCATGTGGCATGGGCAGGTTTGGTATAAAGCCGCACTGCCATTGGGAATTGCAGGAATCGCAGGTCACTGGTGTGGATCTCACTTGGCAATTAAGCGGGGTCACGGCATGGTTCGTGGAATGCTGGTGGTTACTTGTGGACTGCTATTTGCTTACTTGATTTGGCAACAATTTAAGATGCCGATTTCGCCAACCAATCAATAATTTCAGTCGTTGCAGTACCCGGGGTAAAGATTTGAGAAACACCCACTTTTTTGAGGGCAATAATATCTTCATCAGGAATAATACCACCACCAAACACCAAAATATCGGTGGCATTTTTCTCTTTAAGCAATTCCATGACCCGCTGAAACAAATGCATGTGCGCACCTGAGAGAATGGACAGTCCAATGGCCTGCACGTCTTCTTGCAAGGCCGCATTCACAATCATTTCCGGCGTTTGATGCAAGCCCGTGTAGATGACTTCAAATCCCGCATCACGCAGGGCACGCGCCACCACTTTCGCACCGCGGTCATGGCCATCAAGGCCGGGCTTACCGATCAATACACGAATTTTTTTGGTTTGTTTTTTCATTAGAACATCGCCGGGTCTGTATGCAGCCCAAATTCAGACTGCATGGTGGAAATCATCTCATTTTCCGTGCAATACGCACGTACACAATCAATCAAACGGGGCATCACATTCTCAGTTCCTGCGCATGCCTTCTTAAGCGCAGCCAAGGTTGCTTCTACTTTCTTTGGGTCGCGTTCTGATTTTACCTTAGCTACCTTTTTAGACTGCGACACTTGCAACGACTCATCAATACGCAACAACGGAATCGGTGGATTTTCATCCACCAGAAAATCATTCACACCCACGACAATTTTTTCATTCGATTCCAATTGCTTTTGATAAATGTAGCTGGCGTTGGCAATTTCACCCTGAGGGTAGCCTAAGTCAATCGCTGCTAGCATGCCCCCCATGTCATCAATCTTCTTGATGTAATCGTAGGCCTCGGCTTCCAATTCACAGGTCAACTTTTCAACAAAATACGAGCCACCTAGTGGGTCTACTGTATTTGTAACGCCGGTTTCCTCGGCAATAATCTGTTGCGTACGAAGCGCAATACGCGCGGTTTCTTCTGTGGGAAGTGCCAGAGTTTCATCCAGTGAATTGGTGTGTAGCGATTGGGTTCCACCCAAAACAGCAGCCATCGCCTGCAATGCCACACGCACCACATTGTTGTAGGGTTGTTGTGCAGTCAGTGTGCATCCTGCAGTTTGCGTATGGAAGCGACAAAGCCACGAGCGCGGATTTTTAGCATGGAAGCGTTCCTTCATAATGTGCGCCCACATGCGGCGTGCGGCGCGATACTTGGCTATTTCTTCAAAAAAGTCATTATGGGCATTGAAGAAATAGGACAGTCGCGGTGCAAAATCGTCTACATTCATGCCGCGATCCACACAGGCCTGCACATAGGCAATGCCATCCGCAATGGTAAATGCCAATTCTTGCGCTGCTGTCGAGCCTGCTTCACGAATATGATAACCTGAAATAGAGACGGTATTCCACTTGGGGACTTCTTTCGTGCAAAACTCAATCATATCGACAACCACGCGCATGCTCGGTTCCGGAGGAAAACACCAAGCGTGCTGTGCAATAAACTCTTTCAAACAATCATTTTGAATGGTGCCACCAATTTTGCTCCATGGAACGCCACGCTTTTCAGCCAACCCTAAGTACAAAGCCAGCAGTACGCATGCAGGGCCATTAATCGTCATGGATGTCGTCACTTGATCGAGTGGAATCCCATCAAACAAGACTTCCATGTCGGCGAGTGTATCAATTGCCACACCACACTTCCCCACCTCACCAAGACTGCGTTCTTGATCAGAGTCATAGCCCATGAGTGTTGGGAAGTCGAAGGCGACTGACAATCCGGTTTGTCCGTGATCCAACAAATATTTATAGCGGGCATTGGTCTCTTCAGCAGAACCAAACCCCGAAAAGAGGCGCATCGTCCACACTTTGCCGCGATACATGGTTTCATGAACGCCACGTGTATACGGGAAGTGCCCAGGCTGACCCAAATAGGTTTCAATGGACCAGTCCGATGGCAAACTATCCGCGGTATAAAGCGCTTCAATCGGATGATTTGAAACTGTTGTAAATTTTTGAGTCATTTAAGCTGTCAATTCCTTCAACACGTTACGCGCAATTACGATGCGTTGAATTTCACTGGTTCCTTCATAGATTTCAGTAATCTTTGCATCCCTGTAGTGACGCTCCTGTGGATATTCACAGCAATAGCCATAGCCACCCAGAATTTGCACCGCCTCTTTGGTCACAAAGGTTGCCGTTTCAGATGAGAAAAGCTTGGCCATCGCCGCTTCTTTGCTCATGGGAATATTATTCTGGCGCATCCAGGCTGCACGATGTGTGAGCAAACGAGATGCATCAATACGCATGGCCATATCGGCAATTTTTTGTTGAATGAGCTGGAAGTTACTAATCGGTTGATTAAATGCTTCACGAATCGTTGAATATTTAACAGATGATTCAAATGCCGCACGCGCGATACCAATTGCTTGTGTTGCAATGCCGATACGGCCTGCATCGAGTGTGTTCATCGCAATCGCAAAACCTTCACCTTCTTTGCCCAAAAGATTTTCAGCCGGCACTTCACAGTCAGTTAGCACAATTTCAGAAGTGCTTGATGCGCGAATCCCCATCTTGTGTTCCACTTTACCTACGCTAAATCCTTTAAAGCCTTTCTCAACAATAAACGCGCTAATGCCTTTGTGCTTCTTTTCTTTATCTGTCATGGCGAATACAATCATGGCATCGGCGTTGGGGCCGTTCGTGATAAAGTTTTTCGTGCCATTCAAAATATATTTATCACCCTTCTTGACTGCAGTTGTGCGTTGATTGGCTGCATCAGATCCGGTACCTGGTTCGGACAAGCAGTACGCACCCAACTGTTCACCCTTAGCAAATGGAACAACATATTTTTGCCTTTGCGCATCGGTACCAAATTTCACAATCGGAATGCAGTAGAGCGAATTATTGACTGACATAGTCACTGCCGTTGATGCGCAGGCCGCACTGATTTCTTCTAAAACGAGAACATAGGCCACTTGATCCATACCGCCGCCACCCAATTCGGGTGGCACCATAATGCCCATGAAGCCAATTTCCGCCATTTTCTTTATGGCTTCGATTGGAAAATGGGATTCCGCATCCCACTTCGCGGCAAAGGGTGCGACTTCCTTTTGTGCAAAATCGCGTGCCATCTGCTGAATCATTTTATGATCTTCTGACAATTGAAATTCCATATTACCCTCTCTTATTTAAAATTCGCTTTTCGCTTTTCTAAAAATGCAGTGAGACCTTCCACACGATCAGGATGATCAAACAATTCAGTAAACCCTTCACGCTCAACGGTCATGCCTTCGTGAATCGGCAGATCCATACCCTGTGAAATAGAACGTTTGGCCGCACGAATCGCAAACTGACTGTTATCGGCAATTTGTTTGGCCACCACTTCGGCTGCCATTTTGAGCCCCTCATGGGGAACCATTTGATTCACAATCCCCCATGCTACGGCTTCTTCTGCCTTGAGACGGCGGCCAGTAAAAATGAGTTCTTTTGCGCGTGCCGGGCCCACCAAGCGGGTGAGCCGCTGCGTACCACCGAACCCTGGGTACAACCCCAAACTGACTTCTGGCAATCCAAAGACCGACTTATTGGATGCAATGATCCAGTCACAAGCGAGTGCCAATTCACAGCCACCACCCAATGCAAATCCATTCACGACTGCAATGACTGGCATTGGGGCATCTGCAATCGCATCCATGCAATCCTGACCCAAGCGAATGAATTTGTCAGCATCTGCTGGACTCATCTTTTGCATGGCAGCGATATCCGCACCTGCTACAAAGGCTTTATCTCCAGCGCCCGTTAGCAAAACAACGCGTGTACTATCATCCGCTGCAAGCCGTTCAAATGTGGCCGTCAACTCTGAAAGCACATCCGCATTAAGTGCATTCAACGCCGGTTGGCGATCCACAATTACAGTGGCAATAGGTCCTTCTTTTTCAACTCTAATAAACTGCGTCATCGTGTCTCCTTAGTACTGGTAGAATCCTTTTCCGCTCTTGCGTCCCAACCATCCCTTTTGCACATAATCAAGAAGCAAGGGGCATGGTTTAAATTTGGGATCCACCAAGCCATCTTGCATGACATCTAAAATATTCACGACGGTATCCAAACCAATAAAGTCCGCCAATGTCAGTGGCCCCATTGGAAAATTGCAGGACAGCTTCATTGCGGTATCAATGTCTTGCACACTCGCCAAATTTTCCTGAACGGCATAAGCAGCTTCATTGATCATAGGCATTAAAATGCGGTTTACAATAAACCCGGCACGATCCTTGGAAACCACCATTGTCTTGCCCAACTTAGTTACCAGTCCCTTAATCGTTTCAAAGGTCGTATCATTAGTCGCATCTGCGACAATAACTTCCACACATGGCATAAGCGGCACGGGATTCATAAAGTGCATGCCAATGACTTTACCGGGGCGTTGAGTCGCCTCAGCCAACTTGGCAATTGAAATGGATGACGTATTACTGGCCAAAATAGCATCAGCCTTCAGAATTTGATCAAGCGACTTGAACAGTTGTGATTTTACTTTCAAGTCTTCAGTCACAGCTTCAATGACCACATCTGCTGCTGCAAAATCACTCATCTGTGCGGTTGTTCGAAGATGCGCCATAATATCAGCCACAGCATCAATTGGAATCTTTCCCTTGGCCGCAAATTTTTCAAGTGACGTACGAATGGATTGCACAGCCTTTTGTAAGCCCACTTCATTGGTGTCCAGTAGCAAGACGTCAAACCCTGATTGCGCAAACACCTGAGCAATTCCTGCTCCCATTTGCCCTGCACCCACAACTCCGATAACCTTTGGCATCATTACACAGCTCCCCTATCGTTCCACAATCATGGCAACAGCTTCACCACCACCAATACACAATGTGGCCAGCCCGCGCTTTACATTGCGGCGCTTCATTTCATAAATGAGCGTTGTTAATATACGCGCACCACTCGCCCCAATGGGATGGCCCATTGCAACCGCTCCACCATTCACATTCACTTTATCGAGCGACAATTTAAAATGATCGACAGCGGCCATCGCCACGCACGAAAACGCTTCGTTGATTTCAAATAAATCGATGTCTTCAATTGTAAGACCTGCTTTATCTAGTGCCTTCTGTATCGCCACAACCGGGGCTGTTGTAAACCACTCCGGTGCCTGACTGGCAGTGGCATGTGCAACAATAGTTGCAAGTGGTATCTTGCCATTCTTTTGTGCGTATTCTGCAGAGGTCACCACAAGTGCTGCAGCACCATCGTTGAGCGTTGACGCATTACCGGCGGTGACACTTCCTGCCTTATCAAACGCAGGACGCAGACTTGGCAACTTTGCCGTATTGCCACGCGAGGGCTCCTCGTCGGTATCGACAATAAGCGGATCACCCTTACGCTGTGGCACTGCCACTGGCGCAATTTCATCTTTGAAACGACCATCTTTAATTGACGACAACGCACGTTCGTACGACATGGTGGCATACTGATCTTGCGCTTCACGACTCATCTTGAATTCACGCACGCACATCTCAGCAGCCGCACCCATGTGAAAATTATTATAAGGATCCCACAAACCATCCAAAATCATGCTGTCGAGTAACTCGCCGTGACCCATGCGATAGCCAGTGCGGGCCTTTTGTAATAAGTATGGCGCACGACTCATGTTCTCCATACCGCCAGCGACAATTGCTGAGCAGTCACCACTGCGAATCATTTGATCAGCCAACATCACCGCTTTCAAACCTGAGCCACAGACTTTGTTAATTGTTAGCACGCCCGTTTCAACAGGTAAGCCAGCCTTCAAAGAGGCTTGGCGTGCAGGTGATTGACCAAGACCTGCCGGCAACACACAGCCCATAATGACTTCTTCAATCTGATTGGCAGGAATTCCCGCGCGTTCCACCGCCGCCTTGATGGCGGCCGCCCCCAAATCCGGTGTTGGAACCTCGGCAAAGGCGCCCTGGAAGGAGGCAATTGGTGTTCGTGCTGCACTTAAAATGACGGTATTTTTCATGGGGGCCCTTATCTATATATAAAGGGATTTTGTAAAGATTTTTGGAGTCTTCCCAAGATTTATATATATGTGTATAATCATTTGATTATGAAGCGTATTTTACTGACCATCTTCACTATTTTAACCGCCAGTGTTGCGTTTGCGCAGATGCCCTATGATCCCGTAACACGCGGCATGCCGCTCATTGGGTTTGCACAAACACCCAACATGGTGGAGGAAGGTAACGGCCCGTTTGATATTACCGTGGTTTTGAGCGCCCCTACCGATAAGGACGTACTGGTCAACTATACGATAACAGGCAACATGCCCAATCAAACCCAATATCAGCTCGGCCAGGGGACACTTTCAATCCCTAGCGGACAGACAGCTATCAATCTAACGGTTCCTGCCGTTGATGATAATGTGATTAGTGGAAATCAAATCGTCACAATTATATTATCCAATCCACAATACGCGGTGTTCGGATCATCTGTCTTCACATTTACCATTCGCGATGACGACGGACAGTCGAACGAGACCGTGCAACCCATGGTGCGATTTGCCGGACACAATGGAAATACGGTGCAACTGGTACTGAACATTGCTCAAAGCCAGGATGCGTCTGTGGACTATGATGTCACGGTTACTTCTGTTGGCAGCCAAGACATGCGCGACCTAGGGACCGGAACAGTTTCATTCCCTGCTGGATCCACATCAGCCACGGTACAAATGCCCGCGTATATTGATCCCAACGAAATTCCATTGCCGCAGACCTACACAACCTATCTCAGTAATCCGCAAAACCTGACAATTTACGAACCGTTGTTTAGCTTTACGCGGTCGCAGTAATCAGGTTATTCCCAGCATATGACAAAAAATCGATTGGGGGATGAAAAAAGCCCCTACCTTCTTCAACACAAAGACAATCCTGTGCATTGGTACGCTTGGGGAACTGATGCATTTACGGCCGCGCGCGCGCAAAACAAGCCCATCTTTCTTTCGATTGGTTATTCCACCTGTTACTGGTGCCATGTAATGGAAAAGGATTCATTCGAGCTGCAGGATGTCGCAGCCGCATTGAATGCAGACTTTATTAGCATCAAAGTCGACCGTGAAGAACACCCCGATGTCGATGCCCTGTATATGGATGCGGTTGTAGGAATGACAGGGCACGGTGGCTGGCCGATGTCAGTTTTTCTCACACCTGATTTGAAGCCATTTTATGGCGGCACTTTTTTCCGTCGCGAAGAATTTTTGCAACTTTTGGCCAACGTGACGAACGTTTGGAAAACCGCACCACAAAAAGTTATCGCATCTGGGGATCAAATTGTAGAGCAGCTTCAAAAGAACACGGTGGCGCTCTACCCAACCACGCTCAGTGCAGCGCTTGTTGAAAAGGCCGTTGCTGCCTGCAGGCAATCGTTTGATACGCAACACGCTGGCTTTGGCAGCGCGCCCAAGTTCCCTCCCGCGCAAGCCATCTTGATGCTCTTGCAACGCCATGCGCGCGATAAAAATCCGGATGCACTCAAGATGTCGACCGACACACTCAATCACATGGCCCGTGGCGGGATTCGCGATCAACTGGGTGGTGGGTTTCATCGCTATTCTGTTGATGCAGAGTGGCTCGCCCCCCATTTTGAAAAGATGCTTTATGATAATGCATTACTCACACTCGCGTATTGCAAAGCGCAGTCACTCACACAAAATGTGCAATGGGCAGAAGTCATTCGCAGCACCTGTAATTATGTGCTGCGTGAAATGACGGCACCTGAAGGCGGTTTTTTTGCTGCGCAAGATGCCGGTGACGTTGGCAAAGAAGGTGAATATTACACATGGACATGGGCAATGCTTGAGAAACTGCTCACCGTTGATGAGTTGAAGGCTGTTAACCAAACCTATGGTGCTGGTGTCATGGGCAATTTTGAGCATGGCCAAAATATTTTAAATCTTTCACTCTCTGTGGATTGGAACGACACGCACAGCCCACACATTGAATCCGCGCACCAGAAACTGATGCAGGCGAGACGCGACCGCAAGGCGCCCCATCAAGATACCAAGATCCTCACCGCTTGGAATGGGCTGATGATTGCGGCACTGGCCACAGCTGCCCAAACAGTTAATGAACCCCGCTATTTGGAAGCTGCAGAAAAGGCAGCGCACTTTGTGAAGGCACACTTAACTGCGGGCAGCAAATTATTGCGCCGGTATTGTAATAATGATGCGGCACTCAATGGTACCGCCGCTGACTATGCATTTATGATTTATGGTTTGATTGCACTGTATCGCGCCACCCAGAAATCCGACTGCCTGGATTGGGCTGTTGCACTGCAAACCCAATTGGACACTGAATTTTGGGACAGCAAAGACGATGGTTACTTTGCCAGCAGCGCACAAGAGTTAATTGTTCGCCAGAAGGAATTCCAGGATGGGGCATTGCCATCCGCTAATTCCATTTCTGCCCACAACTTGATTCAACTTGCGATGCTCACCGGGAAGATGGACTACCTGAATCGTGCTGAAAAATTATTAAACGCGCTTGCACCCATCATGGGTCAATACCCCATGGCGGCAACAACAGCGATTGCAGCACTCGACACTTGGCTCAATCGAAATGAGTTAATGACCTGCGATGGTGTTACATGCGTTCAATTGGGGGAACGCCCAAGAGCGTAAGACCGTGGTGCAGAACGCTGCGGACATTACCCACGAGTAGCATGGCAGCCTTTTGAAATTCGGGGCTCGCTCCCAAGATGCGGTGATTCTGATAGAAACTGCTAAATGCACTCGCCAAGTCTGTTAGATACGTACTGATAAATGAGGGTTCATTGGATTCCGCAGCATTGCGAATCACATTGGGGTAGTTGGCCAGCATGCGGGTGATTGCCCACGCCTCTTCTTGGTTGAGTGGTGTGACATCTGTTTTAGAATCTACCTTAACCCCCACCTTTTCCATTAATCGTCCAATACGTGCATAGGCATATTGCAGATACGGACCCGTTTCGCCTTCGAAGCTCAGCACTTTGTCCCAAGAAAATTCCACATCCTTCACCCGTCGCGTGCGCAAATCATTAAAAACGATCGCGCCAATACCCACTTTGCGCGCCACTTCATTCTCATCGACGTTCACATCCAACACCTTTGCCTCACGGATTTTTTCCAACGCGCGTTCTTGTGTTTCAGAAAGCAGGTCTTCCAGAAACACGAGTGTTCCCTTACGCGTCGAGATCCCTTGAATGCGGCCAAATGGAATGTGTTCCACAGTTGCTGCCCATGCGGGCTGCTCCTTTTCAAGCAACGCCTTCAATTGTTTGAAGTGCAGAATTTGTTCAGAGCCGACGACATAAAGAATTTTGTCGAAGTGATATTTCTTTTTACGGGCATCGATCGCTGCCAAGTCACGCGATAAATACAGTGTGGTGCCATCTTGCTTGCGCAACAGTGCGGGCGGCATGTCATCACCCAGTGGCACAACAATGGCCCCTTCACTTTCAATAGCAACACCACGCGTCACCAAGTCAGATACTGCGGCATCAGCTGCTTTGGGGTAATCGCTCTCCCCTTCGTAAACATCAAAGTGGATCCCCAGCTCGGCATACATCCGCTCAAACTCGCGAATGCTTTCCTCGCGGAATCGTGTCCATTGGCTAACTGCAGCTGCATCACCTGATTCCAACTTTTGAAACCAAGCACGACCCTTGTCTTCAAGTGTCGGATCCGTTTCCACTTCTTTATGAAAGCGTACATAGAGATTATACAAATGTTGAATGGGGTGTTTGGCAAGTTCAGCGTCATCCCCCCATCGCGAATAGGCTTCCATCAATTTGCCAAATTGCGTGCCCCAGTCACCCAGGTAGTTAATGCCTACAACCTTGTAACCCAGTGCACTATAAATACGCGTGAGAGACGCACCAATCACGGTGGTCCGCAGGTGCCCAACACCAAATGGTTTGGCAATATTGGGAGACGAGTATTCCACAATCACCGTTTTACCCTGCCCCAATTTACTGTGGCCGTATTGGCCCGCATTATCGGCAACGGTTTTTAAAATCTGCGCCATGAATGCCGTGCGATTTAAAAAGAAATTCACATAGGGGCCGGTTGCCGCAACGCGCTCAACCAGTTTGGTATCACATGAAATCGCTTTGGAAATATCCTCAGCAAGCTGCTTGGGATTCTTCTTTTCTGCTTTTGCTAATTGAAAGCATGGAAACGCAAAGTCACCCATTTTGGCATCAGGTGGCACTTCGACAAGCACCGTTAATTGTTCCAATGTCAAACTGGGACAGACTTTATGCAAAGCTTCAACAACGTGTTGTTTAAAATCAATCATTTTATTTATTGTGCTAAAAGCTGCGCGGACCACACACCCAACGCCGCCATGAGCAATCCTCCGAATACGCTAAGAATCACATAAACACTCGCATCCCACCAATCGCCCACGCGTACCAGCGTGAGTACTTCGAAACTAAATGTTGAAAAGGTGGTGAATGCACCCAAAAATCCAATTGTAATAACGTGCTTCAACTCAAGAGGAACTAGTAGTGTATCTAAGCTCCATTCCATTACAAAGCCCAGAACAAACGATCCAGCGGCATTAATCACGAGAGTCACATATTGAAAGCGCGAGCCGATCCAGGTGTGCAAGACACCTGTCACTCCATAACGACTGAGTGCTCCTGCAGCACCGGCAACTCCAATCCAGATCCACGTTGGCATTTTTCCCCTATACGCAACTTCAGGGTTGCAAGCCACACTATTTTGCGTAAAGTACGCGCCAGAAATGTGAAACCAAAGGGGGCATTATGGCTGAGCAACAAAGCGTTAGTCTGGGCGGGTCGATCAAAGGCGTATTTTGGGGATTTGTTCTCATTCCCTTGGCCTTATGGCTCTGTTACCATGGTGAAACCCGCAAAGAGATTTCGGCCTATGTTCAAAAGGCGGTAGCCGTCGTCCCCACTGCCGAACTCGCAGGCGAAAAGGACGTTCGCTTCTCAGGCACACCCGAAGCCGAAGTTGTTACCGATACCGCCTATGGCGTTGGCAACGCCTGGTACATCAATCGTCAGGTTGACGTGTATCGCCAAGTTGAAAAAACCCGCAAAGTCAAAAAGGATGGCAAGGACGTTGACGAAAAATATCTCGCCAACGATTGGGTTCGCGATCCCGATATGAGCAAAATTAGCAGTGTCTCTGAATTGAAATTTGGATCTCTAACAGTTCACATTCCAACGTCTGCACGCTGGATGGAAAACAAAGGTGACAACGTTTTAATGCCTGAAACCATTTTGGGCAAACCCAATGGTGGCGAACCTGCACTCGGTGACAAACGTGTCAAGGTCACTGGCATTAAGGCGGGCGCTCCACTCTTCGTGGCAGGTCATCACAGTAATGGTACGATCAGCGCAAACGAAGATGGCATGATGATTGTTTCAGCAATGTCTGAAGGTGAAACCATTCAATCACTCAAGTCGGGTGATCGCTTTATGTATTGGCTGATCAAGGTTGGCTCATTCTTGCTCTTATATATCGGTTTTATGTCGGTTCTGGGCCCACTCACTTGGGCATTGTCCTGGATTCCACTACTGGGCGAAATTGGCCGCGGCGCCATTGGCTTTGCCATGTTCGTGCTGTCTGCCATCCTTATTGCGGCCATTACCGTTTTGGTTCACTACTTCTGGTATGTGTTGGCGGGATTTGTCGTCTTGCTCGCGGGTATTGTGGCACTACTGGTATCCATCGGTAAGCGCAAACAACCGGCCTAATTTAAGACTAAGACGTGCGCCACTGGCGCATCCAGTTGGCAATGGGCAGCAGCTTTTGCAGTGCAATTCCGGTTGCAACGCCATTGTTGTCAAGCATCTCCACAACTGATTCAGTAGCAACGTTACCTTTGGCACCTGGTGCAAAGGGGCATCCCCCCAAACCACCTACGGCGCTATCAATCGTGGTAATACCTAAAGATTGTGCCACACGAATATTTTCCAACGCACGCCCATTGGTATCATGGAAATGTACGGCAATGCGATCCGCTGAAATTGTTTTGAGAAGGATTACAAGCAGACCGCGCACTTCATCGGGGGTTGCGTGACCAATCGTATCGCCAAGAGAGACTTCCCAACACCCCATCTTGATCAATTCAGCAGCGAGGGCGACAACTCTTTCAGGTTTGATGGCGCCTTCATAAGGGCAATGCCAGCAGGTGGATAGATAACCCCGGACATCAATTTGATGAGGCGCTGCCATTTTGATAACGTCTTGAATCTTGGCAAGGGAATCGCCAACCGACATGCGAATATTTTTTTGATTAAAGGTTTCAGAGGCCGCAGTAAACACTGCAACACTTGTCATGCCCGATTGAATTGCCGCGTCCATTCCTTTTGGATTCGGAACAAGCGCGGTATAGCGCACACCTGGTTTACGCGTAAGGCGCTTGACCACCTCGGCTGTGTCCGCCATCGTTGGCACCAAATCAGCGCGCACAAACGAGCCCACTTCCACATGCTGAACACCTGCATCGACAAGATCGTGAATCAATTTTACCTTGTCATCCGTGGACATTATTTTGGATTCATTTTGCAAACCATCGCGCGGCCCCACTTCGACAATCATTCAACCTCCGCAATTTTTTTGCCCATCTCCACCATATCGCCCACTTTATAATTCAGCTTGGTGACAGTCCCTGCCTCTGGCGCCTTGATCGCATTTTCCATCTTCATAGCTTCCATCACAAGAAGTGTGTCCCCTGCTTCAACGGAATCACCTTCTTCAACCAAGACCTTAACAACGCGACCTGGCATGGGTGCAATGAGAGAACCCGCAGGCTTTGCGCGACGACGCCCTGTACGTGGTGACGCGGTGGATGAAGAAGACTGTCCTGCTATTGAATCTGTTTGAGAACTGGTTGCAGGATGCCATGGGCTATAGGGATCATTACGCGGTGGTGATTCTTGCGTCCAATGACTGACAAAAGCATCCACAAAGTGCGTATCCACATTGCCATGGATAAAACCGGGTGATCGCAAAATATCGACCAGGAATGGGATGTTTGTTGTAACCCCTTCAATTGTATAATCCTGTAACGCAGTAATCATGCGAGTAATTGCCGCCCCACGTGTTTCCGCATGGGTCACCACTTTGGAGAGCATGGGATCAAAATCAATTGTTACGGCAGTGCCCGGTGTGAGCGCACTTTCCATGCGCACACCCATGCCAGATGGCTCCGACAGGCGCGCCACACGGCCTGTAACAGGCAAAAAGCCATTCTGCGGATCTTCGGCATAGATACGACATTCAATGGCATGCCCTTTGGGTTTCACATCACTTTGATTGAGCGACAGTTTTTCACCCGATGCAATTCGCAACTGCCACGCCACCAAGTCCACATCGTAGACCTCTTCGGTTACGGCATGTTCCACCTGCAGGCGTGTGTTCATTTCCAAGAAATAATAATTATGATGATGGTCCATCAAAAATTCCATGGTGCCCGCACTCACATAGCCCACATGCTTGGCCACCTTGACAGCTGCCTCTCCCATTTCCTTCCGAAGCGCATCACTCACCGCAGGACTCGGTGATTCTTCCACAATTTTTTGATGACGACGTTGCAGCGAACAATCGCGTTCACCCAGATGCACGGCATTGCCATGGGTATCGGCCAGAATTTGAATTTCGATATGACGTGGATGCTCCACCAGTTTTTCAATAAAGACGGTGCCATCGCCAAACGCAGCAAGTGCTTCGCGACTGGAGGCGGCCATCGCATCTTTCAGATCCGCCGCCGCCTTCACCACGCGCATGCCTTTACCACCACCACCTGCAGCGGCCTTCACCAGAACCGGATAGCCAATCTTGGCAATGGCTTCGGCAACGGTATCAAAGTCGTCCATACCCGTCATAATCCCCGGCACGGTCGGCACGCCCAGTGTTTGCATGAGCTGCTTGGCCGCTACTTTATTGCCCATCTGACGCATCACTTCGGCCGACGGGCCAACAAAAATAATCTTGGCCTTGGCACAGGCCTCCGCAAATTTTGGATTTTCAGAGAGAAAGCCATAGCCCGGATGAATGGCATCGCATTTTTTCGCTTTGGCAATTTGAATGATGCGATCAATATCCAGGTAGGCCGCAATGGGCTGAACATCGTTATAGACTTGAATAGGTGTCACCCCCAATGCACGACACGCGCGTGAGATGCGATTGGCAATTTCACCTCGATTAGCGATGAGAAGACGCTGGATCATAGCATCCAACTGGGTTTACGTTTTTCGAGGAATGCACTCATGCCTTCTTGGCCTTCGGGGGTGACACGAATATTGGCGATGGCATTAATAGTTTTGCTGACCATGGCGGGTGTGATTTTGGGGATTAACTCCTTCACCATTTGCTTGGCCGCAATGATGGCCTTGGGGCCACCCGTCATCAAGATACTCAAAATTTTGTCGAGCTCTGCTTGTAATTGATCACGCGGCACTACGGAATGCACCAAGTCCAAACCTGCAGCCTGGGCCGCGCGCAGTCGTTCACCCGTAATAAAATAACGACGGGATTGCGACGTACCAATCTTTTGAATCACGTATGGCGCAATAATCGAAGGAATGATGCCCAGCTTCACTTCGGACAATCCAAAAACACAGTCTTCCGATGCAATCACAATATCGGCAACAGCCACCAGTCCCACGCCCCCACCGATCGCTGCACCTTGCACCACCGCAATGAGCGGCTTCTTCAAATTGTAAAGTGTGGCCATCAGGTTTGAAATCAATGTGGCATCTTTTTTATTTTGGGCCTTACTTGCATGCAGCGAACTCTTCATCCATTGCAGATCGGCGCCTGCACAAAAGAAGTCCCCTTCACCGCGCAATACAATTGCACGCACACTGGGATCTTTATCCGCGGCTTTTGCCTCACGAATCACGCGCTGGATCATTTCTGGATTCAATGCGTTTCGAACTTCGGGTCGGTTGAGTGTAATTATTGCTATTGTCATGTTCAAAATTTCCCTGAAAAACCAACGGCAGGAGCAAGGTTACCAGAACTATTACTCACAGCGGTTGGATAGATAATTCTTGCACTGCCTTCCCGTAATGCATAACCAACAAGGGCACCAATCACTGGGCCCAGAACTATTAGTCCCAATCCACCAAGAGAAACAAAAATTGCCGTACCCGTAGGGTCGCCACTGGAACCTCTATTGCTACCCACTGTGGATATCAGTGCAATACCACCCCCGACACCCACTGCTGTACCAATCAAAAGCCCAGGCAATATCCTACTTTTGACAGACTCAATTGATTCAAGATCACTCAATGAATATGATCTTTTACCCTTTTCGTAGACCAATTCTTGATCAGTCTGGAGCTCCAAATTTTTACCCAAAGTACAAAACTTTTTATCAGTCTTGGGATAAACACAGTAGCGCGTCTTTGGTTCAAAACTCAAAGTATCTGCAAATGAAACCGACTGGACCACGAACATAGCGCATAGCAACATTGCGAATAACTTCATCTATCCTCTTACATTCTAAACACGCCGTACTTGGGATCCCCAAACGGTCGGTTAAGTGCGATTGAAATGCCCTGTGCCAAAACACGGCGTGTATCCACAGGATCAATAATGCCATCATCCCACAGACGTGCCGTGGAATAGTACGCACTACTTTCTGCTGCGTATTTATCGAGTATTGGTTTCTTGAACGCCTCTTCTTCAGATTTACTCATCGGCTTGGTTTCATTTTTGACGGTTGCCAAAACATTGGCCGCTTGCTCGCCGCCCATGACTGAAATGCACGCATTCGGCCACATCCAAAGTTGGCGCGGTTGATACGCGCGCCCGCACATGCCGTAATTGCCAGCACCATACGACCCACCAATCACCACTGTAAATTTGGGCACCACTGAATTGGACACCGCCATCACCATCTTGGCGCCGTCTTTCGCGATGCCGCCATTTTCATATTGCTTGCCCACCATGAAACCTGTGATGTTTTGTAAAAACACGAGTGGCACGCCGCGCTGATTGCACAACTCAATAAAATGCGCCGCCTTCAGTGAACTTTCAGAAAAGAGTACACCATTGTTGGCCACAATACCGACGGGATAACCCATGATGCGTGCAATGCCGCAGACAATAGTTGTACCATAAAGTGCTTTAAACTCATGAAAGCGGCTGCCATCCACCAAGCGGGCAATCACTTCATGCACGTCATATGGTTTTTTGAGATCACTATTAATGACACCGTAAATTTCAGATGGATCGTACAAAGGCGCTTCGGGTGGCAGAACATCGAGCGATTGCTTCACTGATTGCGGTACTGTTGAAACAATAGACCTCAGGATTTCTAACGCATGGGCGTCGTCCTCCGCATAATGATCGGCCACACCGGAGTTACGACAATGCACATCTGCGCCACCCAGGTCTTCGGCGGTAACCACTTCACCCGTCGCGGCCTTCACCAACGGCGGTCCACCCAAAAAGATGGTGCCTGTTCCTTTTACAATTATCGTTTCATCACTCATGGCCGGCACGTATGCACCACCCGCGGTGCAAGATCCCATGACCGCTGCAATCTGTGGAATGCCCTGCGCACTCATTTGCGCCTGGTTATAAAAGATGCGACCAAAGTGGTCTTTATCAGGAAATACTTCGGCCTGCAGCGGTAAGAATGCCCCACCGGAATCCACCAAATACACGCAGGGCAGTTTGTTTTCGAGTGCGACTTCTTGTGCGCGCAGATGTTTTTTAACGGTGAGTGGAAAATAAGTGCCGCCTTTAACCGTTGCGTCATTCGCAATAATCAAACACTCGCGGCCCGACACCGTTCCCACACCAGTCACAACGCCCGCACCAGGGGCCTCATTATTATAGCAATCCCATGCGGCCAGTTGAGAGAACTCCATGAACGGAGAACCGGCATCCAAAAGACCTGCCACACGCTCACGCGCTGTCATCTTGCCGCGGTCTTTGTGACGTTTCTGGGCAACTTCTCCGCCGCCCGCGCTCACCTTGGCCTTGGCAGCTGAAAATTCTTCCATGACCGCCGCAAAGTCTTTTTGGTTGGTTTTATAAAGCTCTGATTTTGTGTCGATATGAGAGTCGATGATATCCATGCCGAGCTTCTACGTCATGCGGAAAGCTCAGGCAAAGCATTTTTTGTGCTCGCAGATGAATCAAGCGGCACTACAAATCGGACAATAATAAGACTGGCAACACTGAATCCGATTGAAACATAGCCCACTACAGAATAACCCAGCAATTCCCCCGAGACGGCTTTATGCACGATCACACCAGATAAAATAGACGCAAGCGCTGCAGCAAGATGCTGCACACACGACACCATTCCCATAAAGCCACCACGGAATCTCGGCTGCACTGTTGCAGTGATCATGGCAATTGCAGGGACAAAACGGCCACTCACCGACACAAAGAAGAGCGTTGTTACAAGGAGTGCAACCGGAATGGCCACGCGAGGTAAGTGGGTCACTAGAAAAATGGGAATCACGGCAAAAAGGGCCGAAATCACAAATACCCTTGTACGCCCGAATTTATCAGCCAAGCGACCAATCACAGGTGACAGAATACTCGTCGTAATCCCACCAATCAGATAAATATAGGTCAGTTGGAATTCAGTAAACCCGACATTGTCCACCATATAAGGGCTGATAAAGGGCACCACCATGAATTGCGTCGCCATCAATGTACCCATCAGCAAAAGTGCCATAAACTGATTGCGATGCCTCGCAATACCACGAAGCAAGTCCCAGTAGTGGCCCGCCATGCGTTCACTTATGTGAGCAGCAACATTCGGCACAAACATATGACTTAAAGCAAGGATGACCAAACTCATTCCGGTAAGTAGCAAGAATGTGGCATGCCAGCCAAAGAGTGTGGCAATATAAAGCCCAAACGGCACCCCAAAAATGGTGGCCGCAGAAAATGAGGTCATCACAATTCCCATCGCTCCAGCGCGGCGTTCCAGCGGAACCAAGTCACCGACAATCGCAAAAATCTGGCCCGACAAGACACCACCAAATAAACCGGAGACCAAGCGTGCCACCATAAGTAACATATAGGTGGGTGCCAAGGCGCAACCCAGGGTACTTACCACAAATCCCACATAGGCCGTCATCAGCACATGTTTGCGGTCAAAGTGGTCCACAAAGGCAGCACTCGCAAAGTTGGAAACAGATGCACTCAAGGTATACGCTGACACCAGCATCGCAAATTGATGCGGTGTAATGTCAAAGAGCCGCATGAGTTGTGGCCCCAGAGGCATAATCACCATAAAATCCATGATGGATGTAAATTGAATGGCCGCCAGGATAAACAGGAGCACTTTTTCATTTTTCATGGCGCTCTACTATCATTAATCTTTTGACATGAGAATGGTGAAATTCTAGAAGCAGCGCATGCCACGTCTTCGCGGAACCATTTTGAACATCCCCAACATCATATCGATGGCGCGCATTGTTGCAGTCCCTGTTTTTGTCATTGTCATGATGGCTATTAATCTTAAACATCCTGAAAGCCCCACTGGTAAGTCAGCCGCACTCTGGGCATTTTGGATCTACGTAGGCGCCAGCATCTCTGACTTAATCGATGGCTACTATGCGCGGCGCTACAACATCACCAGTGACTTGGGCAAATTCTTGGATCCACTGGCGGACAAACTTCTCAATCTGGCTGCCCTCATTATGATGATTCCGCTTCACTGGATTCCGGCGTGGCTTGTTATGCTGCTCATCGCCCGTGAAGTCACCATCACCACACTGCGTGGTGCAGCAGCAAGCGAAGGCCAGGAAGTGATTGAAGCCAGCAAGTGGGGCAAATACAAAACGGCATTCGGGAACGTGGGAACCGCAGCCCTCGTCCTTCACTACCCCTATTTAAATGTGCAATGGAATTTAATCGGTTGGGTTTGTATGGTCATCTTTACCGCATTCTCAGTGGGATCAGGCGCCCACTACTGCTATCACTACTTCGCTTACCACGTGAAAAATAAGAAATAAAAAAGGCGCCTGCTATCGCAGACGCCTTGAGCGGGAGACGGGGATCGAACCCGCGACTTCAACCTTGGCAAGGTTGCGCTCTACCACTGAGCTACTCCCGCAATTTGGACTATTGCTCTTTTCAATGCTGCGCACGAACAGTGGCTTTGCCAGCTGTGAGTGTCGCAGGATTCTGGGGGAACGGGGGCATCGCCCCCGCTCTACACAGACCGGGCGCATAAATCAATTTTATATAGCCCTGTCAACTATTTATGGTAGATGCCGCGCATGACCGATTTTCTTGTGATTGGCTCTGGGATTGCAGGCCTTTATTATGCGCTGAGCGTCGCTGCCCACGGCAAGGTCACCATTATTACCAAGCGTGATCGCGGCGACAGCAACACCAAATATGCCCAGGGTGGCATTGCGGCCGTCATGGCAGGTAATGACTCCTTTGAATCCCATGTACAAGATACCCTCATCTCGGGCGATGGTCTCTGCCATGAAACGATTGTACGCAGCATCATCCAGGAAGGCCCCGAGCGTGTCCGTCAACTCATTGATTGGGGCGTACGCTTTTCCAAAGGGGAAACCAACTCTTTTGACTTGGGACGTGAAGGTGGCCACACGCATCGCCGCATCCTCCACGCCGGTGACGCCACAGGGAATGCCATTGAAACAGCCTTACTCACCGAACTCGAAAATCACCCTAACATTACCATTCTCGATCACCACGTGGCAGTTGACCTCATCACAGAGCGTCACACCCACAGCACAACTGATAGCCCTACCTGCTATGGTGCATATGTTCTGAACACCCGTAGCAACGAGGTACTCACAATCCCTGCCAAAGTAACACTCCTTGCAACCGGTGGCGCAGGTAAAGTCTATCTTTACACCACCAACCCAGATATCGCGAGCGGTGATGGCATGGCCATGGCATGGCGCGCGGGAGCTCAAGTGAGCAATCTAGAATTTGTACAGTTCCATCCGACCTGTCTGTACAATCCCCTCTCACAGGATGAGCACGGAAAAACATTTTTGATCTCTGAAGCAGTACGTGGCGAAGGTGGAATCTTGCGTCTCAAATCAGGTGAAGCATTCATGCACAACTATGACTCCCGTGGAGACTTGGCTACACGTGACATTACGGCGCGTGCCATTGACCAAGAACTCAAAAAGTCAGGTGAGGCCTGCGTCTATCTCGACATCACCCATAAGCCGCGAGATTTTCTGCAAAAGCGTTTCCCCACAATTTACAACACCTGTGCACAATTCGGCATCGACATCACAACCCAGCCTATTCCAGTCGTACCCGCAGCCCACTACTTCTGCGGTGGCGTTGTCACAGATCAAACAGGTGCTACATCTGTATGCAACTTGTTTGCTGCGGGCGAAGTTGCTTGCACTGGATTACATGGTGCCAACCGATTGGCCTCCAACTCATTGCTTGAGGCCGTTGTCATGGCGCATCGTGCCGCACAAAACAGCATCACCTACCTTAATAACAAAATACCATCACTGCCTGACTGGAATTCTGGGCCGGCAACCACCGCAGATGAACAGGTGGTGATCGCCCACAACTGGGATGAGATTCGTCGGCTCATGTGGAACTATGTAGGTATTGTACGCACGAACAAACGCCTGCAGCGTGCCGCAACTCGTATCCAGGCATTACGCGATGAGGTTCGTGAATTTTACTGGCAGACATGCGTCACCAGCGACCTAATTGAACTACGCAACCTGGCAACAGTTGCAAAGTTGGTGATTGATTGCGCAATTGCACGGAAGGAAAGCCGTGGTCTTCACTACACACTCGACCACCCTCATAAAAGTAACGAACAGGTTAAGGATACTGTGATAGCGGGGCGTGCTTCGAAACCTTCCAGACAATAGTGGACTTGCCGCTCGCACCCACCATACGCAGTGTAAACGGCAGTTTAAAATCTCCGGCAAATGTCACCAAATACGACTTAGACCAATGATAGGTATAAGGGATTAAGCGATTAAACAGCACATCCTTTTCCAACTGCTCAATAGCCACTGGTGTATATTCTGATTGGCCATCATCCAACTTCAACGACCAAAAGCTATTTTTATCCAAACTGAATGTGCTGGCATTTTTAGGGGCATACAAACTGACAATAAACTGTGTGCCTCGCACCTTACTTGCAGGTAAAATTCTAGAGTCAATTTCTGCAGGCTTTTCCATCACTTCTGTTTCATATTTCCACAAGGCATTGCGCATTGTTGGATTTAAAAATACCACATCCCACATCAACGCTGCTGAAAATGTATCCGCTGAATACAATTGTTGATCTCGAGAATTTTTCCGAAGAATGGAATAGTAGTGTGCACCGCATGCTTGCAATAGCAGAGAGACAAACAACATTACAGAAGCCAAACGAAATTGCCGACGCATATTATCCCCCTATTGGAGCAGAACTATCATGAACTTTGCGCAGATGAGGACGAACATCCCGAGCATCCTCTTTCAGTTGTTCTTCGAGCCATGTTTCAATATCCGCAAAAACACGATTGCGATCCACTTCATTGAGTATTTCATGGCGCATATCATCGTACCGAATAAATCGTTTTTTGGCGATAGGAACCCGTTGATAGAAGGCCTTTGTTCCCGCTGGATCACAAACCTCATCCTGCCCTGCATGCAAAAAGAGTGCTGGCAAATGGACACGCGACGCCAGGGCCATCATGATTTCCAGATTCTGCATTACAATCGCACCCAAACCAGCAGTTACAAAGCTGAATACCAGTGGATCATGATTATAGGCATCTGCAACTGCATCGTCATGTGTCAGCATCTTCGCATCAATTGCGTGTGACAATTTGACATGCTTCATCGAATTTTTGGCCCAGTTGGCCACCTTCTTTTTCCAGCCTGGAACGGGCAATTTTAATTGGATATTAGGCGAACTCAATATGACGCCACGCAACCCTTTAGCATAACGAACTACAAAGTTAAGGGCTACCTGGCCGCCAAAACTGTGACCAAGTAAAAAAAATGGCAAATTGGGAAAGCGATCCTTAGTGGCTTGGATAAAAAGTGATAGATCCTGTAGAAAATTTTGAAATTGCTCTGCATGTCCACGCTCACCGCCTGATCGGCCATGCCCACGTTGATCATACAATGCAACTGCGTATCCTCGTTCAACAAAGTAGCGTATGAACGGACCGTAGCGACCTGAATGATCCCCCATACCATGCACCAAAACCAAAACTGCCTTGGGCTTATCAGGTGACCACCACTGATAAAACAACTTCAGTCCATCAAGCGTTGTAAAATGAGAAATTTGCGCGTCCATGAATTAGTGTAATTCCTTATCTAATTCCTTTAGCAATTCTTTAGCGCGCTTGGATAGTTTTTTCTCAACCTGTACATGAATTTCAACTACGTGATCTCCCTGCCCCTTCTTTTGAAGATGGGGAAATCCCTTATGTGAAATATGAAGACGCGTTCCATGATGCGTTCCCGCAGGGATTTCAAGCGATGCCTCACCAAAGAGCGTCTTCACCTTTACATGATGGCCCAGTGCAGCCTGTGGATAGGTCACATTCAGTACATCGACAACATCGTCCCCTTCACGCTGAAGTGTCTTATGCGGCTTCACCGTAATGAAGACATATAAATCCCCATTGGGACCGCCATGCTCTCCCGCTTCACCTTCATGACGTAACACCAGCCGCATTCCATCGGCCACACCTGCGGGGATCTTCACGTGAAGCTTCCGCTGATTACGCACACGACCTTGTCCATGGCAGTTATGACAGGGCTTACTTGATTTACTCCCAGCACCGTGACAACGTGGACAAGTTGTTTGTATCATGAAGAACCCCTGCCGATGGGCGATTTGCCCCGCACCACCACAACCTGCGCAGGTCTCACGATGACTACCAGGAGCATCACCACTTCCATTACAGTCTTCGCATTGTGCCAATCGCGTCGCAACAATCTCTTTTTCAACACCGTGGGCAGATTCTTCAAATGAAATGCTAATATCTTCGCGCAAATCCGCACCACCACGGGGCCGGCGACCCCCACGTGTATGATGCCCCGCACCACGCATGCCAAAGAGCTCTTCGAAGATGTCACCAAAATGGGAAAAGACATCATCCACACCTTCAAAGCCGTGATACCCTGTGCCTTCCAGACCTGCATGGCCATAGGCATCATAAACACGCCGGCGATCCGGATCGCTTAAGACCTCATAGGCCTCAGAAGCTTCTTTGAAGCGCTCCTCGGCACTGTGGTCTCCCGGATTTTTATCGGGGTGAAATTGCATGGCCAGTTTGCGATAGGACTTCTTGATTTCAGTCGCATCAGCTGTGCGGGTTACAGATAAAACTTCGTAATAGTCACGTTTGATCATAGTTTTCGATGGGTTCGACCCGAGAAATAAAGTGTTTTAGCCAAAAGTCAATCTATCCAACCCAAAAATTTCGATTATTTTGGATTGGCCACCTTGACTTCGGTATAGGCCATCCCTATATGGCCTATGTATTCAACCATTTATCTATATTATATAGAAAATCCAAAGGAGACAGTTATGGGAAAGATTATTGGTATTGACCTCGGAACAACCAATTCAGTGGTTGCCGTCATGGAAGGTGGCGATCCCAAAATTATTCAAAACCAGGAAGGCACACGCACCACCCCTTCCGTTGTCGCTTATTTGAAAGACGGTGAAATTGTAGTGGGCCAGGTGGCAAAACGTCAGTCCATCGTCAACCCACACCGGACCGTTTATTCCATCAAGCGATTCATGGGTCGTCGTTTCAATGAAGTCCAGGATGAAATTAAACGTGTTCCTTATAAAGTCGTTGAAGGACCCAATGGTGGCGCCGATGTCGACATCGATGGCAAGCTCTTCACACCACCTGAAATCTCAGCCAAAATTTTGCAAAAGTTAAAAAAGGCCGCTGAAGACTATCTTGGCGAAACCGTCACTGAAGCAGTCATCACTGTTCCCGCCTATTTTAACGATGCCCAACGTCAAGCCACTAAAGATGCCGGTAAGATTGCCGGACTCGATGTAAAGCGCATTGTCAACGAACCAACCGCAGCTGCATTGGCCTATGGCTTGGATAAGAAGAAAGACGAAACAATCGCAGTATTCGACTTCGGTGGTGGTACATTCGATATTTCAATTCTAGAAGTTGGTGAGAACGTTGTTGAAGTGATTTCAACCAATGGGGATACCCACTTGGGCGGTGACAATATCGACGAACGTCTCATGGAGTATCTTGTTGCCGAATTCAAAAAGGACCAAGGCATCGATGTTAGTAAAGACCCAGCTGTCATGCAGCGCCTCAAAGAAGCTGCTGAAAAGGCCAAGATTGAGTTATCTTCCACCATGGAAACAGAAGTTAATCTCCCCTTCTTGACCGCAGATGCCAACGGTCCCAAACACATGACCATCAAGATCACGCGCGCCAAGTTTGAGTCACTGGTTGCTGACCTTTTGGATCGCACACTCGAGCCCTGCCGCAAAGCCTTGAAGGACGCTGGGAAAACCGCCAGCGACATTCAAGAAGTCGTCTTGGTCGGTGGATCTACACGCATTCCCAAGATTCAAGAAATGGTCAAGAGCTTCTTCGGGCGCGAACCACATAAGGGCGTGAACCCAGATGAAGTCGTGGCAGCCGGCGCTGCAGTTCAAGCGGGCGTGCTATCTGGTGACGTCAAAGACATGCTCTTGCTCGATGTGACCCCACTTTCTCTGGGTATTGAAACATTAGGTGGCGTCATGACAAAACTCATTGAGCGCAACACCACAATCCCAACACGCAAGAGTCAGGTGTTTTCAACAGCTGCAGATAGCCAAACCAGCGTTGAAGTTCATGTGCTCCAAGGTGAACGCGAAATGGCTGGCGACAACCGCACCCTTGCCAAGTTCATTTTGGATGGTATTCCCTCAGCACCACGTGGCGTACCTCAAGTAGAAGTTACATTTGATATTGATGCCAACGGCATTGTGCACGTGTCCGCCAAGGACAAAGCCTCTGGAAAGGAACAAAAAGTCCAGATTACAGCTTCTAGCGGTCTCTCCAAGGAAGATATTGATCGTGCTGTTAAAGAGGCTCAGTCACACGAGGCCGACGACAAGAAACGCCGTGAAGAAATTGATATTCGCAACCAAGCTGATGCTATTGTTTATAGTACAGAAAAAACACTCAATGAAAATCGCGAAAAAATCCCTGTGGGTGATATCAAGCCGATTGAGGATGCCTTGGCCGCTTGCAAGAAAGCGCTTGAAAGCAAGGATAATGCCCAAATCAAGTCCACAATGGAGGCTTTGACTCAGGCTTCCCATAAAATGGCTGAGGCTTTATATAAAGCGGGCCAAGACGCCTCACAAGCTGCAAACCCGTCAGAAGCCCACCAAACAAGCTCTACGAGCAATCCTGGTGAAGCTGGGGCATCAGAGGCCGGTAAGAAGAAGGATGACAATGTCATCGACGCCGAATTTGAGGAAATGAAGTGATTTTAGGCGGAGATTTTTCTTGACCAAAGCCAATTTTTTGAGCAAAAACGCCCCACTATGAAATGTCATTATAAAGATTTAGTACTCCAGACGGAGCAGAATAACCTTGCCCAACTTGACTCAAAATTGACCCAATTTTTGGGACAGCATGATTTCTTCTATATTGAGGACTTATGTGAAACCTTCCGTGGCATTGTTAAGGAAAGTGGGATCAAAGATGGGATGTTGAACGCCCAAGTGATGCACACAACAGCAGTCCTAAGTGTCAATGAACTTGATGAACCAATGCTGTTGGGTGACATCAATCGCCGGTTGTCAGACTTGGTGCCACACCTCAATGATTACCTGCATAATAGCAAACTACGTACCAAAAATCTGTGTGCAGATGACTACAAATGTGATCGCAATGCTGATGCACATCTCAAGTCCTTCTTGATTGGTGGACACACAGCAAGTCTCTTAGTCCGAAATGGCGAATTGGTTTTGGGCAAATGGCAGCGCGTCACGATGATTGATTTTGACGGACCACGCCAACGCAAAGTCACTGTGCAAGTAATTGGTGCTTGATTTGGTCTAAAGGAATAATCCATCTTTCAAGGGCTGCACCATCCGGTGCGGCCCTTTTTATTTCATCCAATGTGATGGCATTATCAATTTTAAAAACGCCTGACTGTAGCCTTCTAAGTTCAATCACGTGAGCACCACAGCCGATAACTTCACCCAAGTCATGCACCAAAGACCGTATAAATGTTCCCTTGCTACAACTCACTTCCAGTGTTGCATTTGTTTGATCACTTTCAATGATTCGCATTTGATACACAGTAATTAAGCGCGTCGGAATCGGATGCAACTCTTTTCCACTACGAGCCCACCAATAGAGCGGTTTCCCAGCAACCTTTACCGCAGAATATGCAGGTGGCGTCTGTGTTAATTCCCCAACAAACTTTGGTGCCTCTTGGGATAGACACTCAACAATATTGTCAGGTACAGGCCTCATTTTTGTGACAGTTCCCTCTGCATCATAGGTATCAGTGGACTCACCCCATTTAAGGGTTACCTGATAGGCCTTGTCAGCATTAATTACCTGGCCAGCAATCTTCGTAGCTGCATTGATGCAAAGAGGAAGTACTCCTGTTGCCAAGGGATCTAACGTGCCAGTATGCCCCACCTTCTTCAAACCATAGGCGCGCTTCACAATTGCAACAACATCATGTGACGTGTAGCCTTTCGGTTTATCGACAATAAGAATGCCGTCCATAAATGTCCTATGCAATCGCAGATTCAATGGCGGCCAAAATGAGAGAACGGACTTCGGGAAGTTGTTTTTCAATAGTACAACCTGCAGCATGCTTATGACCACCACCGCCAAACTGAGCTGCAAGATCTGCAACATTGATCGTCTTTTTGGATCGAAGGCTTATCTTGTATCGCTTTGATTCTTGTTCACGAATCAAGGCTGCAACTTCAACACCTGCAATCCCACGTGCATACGCAATAAATCCTTCTGCCATGTCAGATGTGGCACCAGCTTCTTCCAACATCTGCTTTGTCAGGACAAGGCTAGCGCATTGGCCATCAAAATGAAATTCCAGCGTCTCAAGCACCAAAGATAGCAGTCTCAATTGTGCAGGTGGCGCATTTTCAAGTGCCGACTGACTCACATCTGCAGGACTTGCACCTAAACGTACCAGCTCAGCTGCCAATTCGAGAACTTCTGCAGTTGTATTGGAGTATTTAAAAAAGCCCGTATCCATGACCAAGCCTGTATAAACAAGGGTGGCAATCTCTGTGGTCATTTGAACGGACAAAAGTTTTAGCAATTTATAAATAAGAGTACTCGTCGATGCAGCCTTGGGATCAATGCAGTTGCCCTCTTCTGGTGCAACATGACCAAGATGATGATCAATATACATGCATGTGACACCTGAGACCATTTTTTCAAATTCTTCCCCAATACGCTTGGGCTGTGAGCAATCCAACATGACGACAAGATCAATATCACTCAGTAATGGAAGCTTGTTTGTAAGTTCGTTAAGATGAGGCAGAAATTGTAAATTAAATGGTATCTTATCCTGGTTATACATTATGACTTGCTTGCCCAACTGCTTCAACCCAACACCAAATGCTAATGTAGAACCTATGGCATCACCGTCCGGGTTTGCATGGGACACAACAAGGATTCGTCTCGCGTCCCTAAGTCGTTGAATGGCGCTGTCGTATGAAGGTTTTAATGTCATGATTTATGATGAAGCCCAGCAATTAGAGCATCTATTCGCTCGCCATGTTCAATACTCTCATCAAAATAATACCGAAGAGATGGTAAATATTTGGTAGTCATTTCCTGTGCAAGTGCATGCCTAAATTGGCCTGTATGATCTTCGAGCGCCTGAGCACATTCCTTTCGGACAGCTTCACCACCAGAAACAAAGTAATAAATTTTAGCAATTTGTAGATCGCGTGTTACTTTAACCGCAGTAAATTGCAGCCCCTTTAAGCGAGGATCCTCAAGTTCTGTGTAAGATACTTCGGAAAGCACTCTTAGAATCAGGTCACCAACTCGTTCGCAGCGATCATAGGGAAGTTTTCTTTGGTTTTTCATGGTTAATCCAGTTTTGTGGCAGATTCTTCGATGACAAAGGATTCAACTACATCGCCCGGTTTCAAATCGTTATAACCCGCAATAGCAATGCCACACTCGAAACCTTCTTGGACTTCTTTGGCATCATCCTTGAAGCGCTTCAGTGAAGAAATATCACCAGTATAGATGACAACATTATCACGGAGCAGACGACCTTTGGAAGCACGCGTAATTTTGCCTGAAATCACCATGCAGCCGGCAATAGTACCCACTTTGGATACATTGAAGACCTGCCGCACTTCGGCACGGCCATTGACCTTCTCAGTTAACGTTGGGGCCAATAAACCTTCCATGGCACGTCGCACACTATCGACCATTTCATAAATAATATTGTACGTCTTAATTTCAACATGGTGCTGCTCTGCCAACTTCTGCGCTTTATTATCTGCAACCACATGAAAGCCAATAATAACCGCATTGGAAGCCATGGCGAGCATGACATCACTTTCGGTAATACCGCCTACACCTTTATGAAGAATGGAGACCTTCGCCTTTTCATTACTCAACTTGCTGAGTGATTCTTGAATTACCTCTGCAGAACCAAAGACGTCCGCTTTGACAATGATATTCAGGTTTTGGACCTCACCCTCCATCATTTGACGGTGCAAGTCTTCAAGTGTAACTCGGCTATTGGCTGCCAATTGGGCCGCACGCTGAACCGTTTGGCGGTTTTCACTAATCATACGCGCCACCTTATCATCAGTGGTCACATGTAAGGTGTCACCTGCTTCAGGTGTCCCATCCAAACCAACAACCTCAACTGGCATTGATGGACCCGCTTCTTTCACTTGTTGTCCGTGTGAATTAACCAGTGCACGAACCTTGCCACTATGGATACCGCAAACCACAAAGTCGCCCACATTAATGGTACCCGATTGTACTAACAGAGTTGCAACAGGACCACGCCCCTTATCCAAGCGTGCTTCAATAATAGTTCCTTCTGCAGGACCATTTGGATCCGCCTTCAACTCCAAAACTTCAGATTGCAACAATATCATTCCCAAAAGATCGTCGATGCCTTGTTTGCTTTTAGCAGATGTTGGCACACAAATCGCGTCACCACCCCACTCTTCAGTCACAACGCCATATTCAGATAACTCACGTTTAACACGATCTGCATTGGCATCGGGCTTATCAATTTTATTGATGGCCACAATAATTGGCACACCCGCAGCCTTGGCATGGTCAATGGCTTCTTTCGTCTGTGGCATCACACCGTCGTCAGCTGCAACAACCAGAATAACAATATCCGTAACTTTGGCACCACGAGCACGCATGGCCGTAAATGCTGCGTGACCGGGTGTATCGAGGAAGGTGATAACACCTTTACTGTGATGGACATCATACGCACCAATATGCTGGGTAATACCACCCGCTTCGCCCGAAACAACATCTGCTGCACGGATAGCATCCAGCAAAGAAGTTTTACCATGATCTACGTGGCCCATAACAGTAACCACTGGAGGACGCGCAATCGCACCTTCACCTGAAGCAGCAGCCTTCTTGGGCTTGGCCAAAAGCTGATCTTCCTGGACACCAGCTCTTTCAATTTCAAACCCATAATCGGTTGCCAAAAGCGTGGCTGTATCAAAGTCAATCGACTGATTGATCGTCACCATAATTCCAAGACCAATCAACTTCTTGATAAGCTCACCACCTTTAACACCCATCGCCTGAGACAGTTCGGAAACACTAATGGAATTTTCAACCTTGATCACGCGCTTTGCAGGGCTGAGTGTTGTCACTTTGGTCTTTTTAAATTCACGTCGGCTACTCTTACGTCGACGCACCAAGGATGGCTCAAAAATACGCTCAACACGATCTGGCACCACAGGAGCCGCTACTGCATCGTCAGAGATTTCACCACTTGCAACGATGGTCTCTGCAAATTGTTTAAGCCCACCCGCACGTTTAATATCCTCCATCACCCATTCATCACGACTCTTCTTTTTCTTAGGTGCCTTCCGTGCCAATGCTTCTTTTTCACGTGCCTCACGTGCTTCACGCTGAACTTGGGATTCAATGGAAGGACGCACTCCCTGAGTCGCAGCAACAGGTTTTGCAACTGTCTCTGTTGCTCTTGGTGCTTCAATGACGACTGCCTCCTCTTGCACTTCACGAGGTGCTTCAGCCTGAGCAGGTGGAGAATCCTTTTCTGCAATCATTTCTTCGGCTTTGACAGGCGCCTTTGCTGACGCCTCAGGCTCAACGGCCTTAGCACGACGTCGGATCAGCGTTGGCTTAAGTCGTTTCTCAACGACGTCCATTTTGGGCGAATCAGCTGAACCCTCAGTACTTGATGTCGGATGTGTAGGTGTTACCATGAGTTATCCTTTAGCTTCTTCTTTCGCGTCATCGTTCTTTACTTCAACAGTCTCTTCAATTTCTTCGCTCTTGGCTCCACCTGATGGTAATGCATCTCGTTCAGCCTGAGCTGCAGCTTTAGCAGCCTCTTGCTCTTTCATAATTTCGGCTAACACAGACTCTGACGAAAGGCCAGAAGCTTGTGCAGCCCCCGCCTTCTCCAGAATTTCCTTCAACGCATTATCACTCATTCCAGGGATACGCTTCAATCCCTCAAGACCCGCGGCCAAAATATCTTCCATCGTGCGGAAACTATGGCTGTGAAGAATAATCGCCGTACCATCATCAATGCCGAGCATCCGTGTGAGCGCTTCTTTGTGCCGCCCCGCCAACTCTTCAACACGTGTTTCACTGAGCACATCGATATTCCATCCGGTCAATTGAGCGGCAAGGCGCACGTTTTGTCCACGGCGACCAATCGCCAGTGATAACTGATCATCAGGCACAATCACTTCCATGCTGTGATCTTTATCGCGAATTACAACCTTTACCACCTCGGCTGGGGCAATTGCGTTACACACAAAGCGCGCATCGTCGTTATCCCAGGCAATGATATCAATTTTTTCATTACGCAGCTCTTGAACAACTGTTTGAACGCGAGATCCCTTCATACCCACGCAAGCTCCCACTGGATCCACATCCGAATCGCGCGAATAGACCGCGATTTTGCTACGTGCACCCACCTCACGGGCAACCGCTTTAATTTCAACAATGCCTTCACGCACTTCAGGAACTTCCATTTCAAATAGTGCACGCACAAGCTCTGGCGTGCGGCGTGACAAAATAATTTGTGGGCCACGACCTTCGCGATGAATTTGTAAAAAGTACCCTTGGACACGTTCACCTGGGCGATAACGCTCTGAAGGAACTTGTTCACTCTTTGGAACAGCGGCTTCGGTACGCCCCAAATCTACAATCATGTCGCCCTTTTCAAAACGGCGCACAATACCGGTGATCAACTCACCCACACGATCTTTAAATTCTTCGTAGATAAAATCACGTTCTGCATCACGCAACTTTTGGATAATGACTTGTTTGGCGGTTTGAGCAGCAATACGGCCATAGATACGCTTTTCAACCTTAACACCCAAGCTATCACCCATTTGCGCATCTGGATCTAATTCATGCGCTTCTTTCAACGTCATTTGAGTATTGGCATCTTCAATTGGGTCTGCAACCGTCTTAAATTGGAAGAGCTCAATTTCTCCATTGTCTTCATTGAAGTGGGCTTCCAATTCGCCCAAGTGACCCAGCTTCTTGCGAGCAGCTGTCAAAAAGGCAGATTCAATCGCTTCTACCAAACGATCCTTGGGGATGCTCTTTTCTTTGCTCACCTGTTCGAGCACGCGATTCATGTCAATAAACATACCTTCCATACAATTCTCCTTAGGATTTGTCCCAATCCTTCACAACACGGGCCTTGCCCAGTGCCGAAAATGGGATAGTGTAATCAACACCATCCACGGTCATAAAAATATTTTCTTCATCACAGCTCTTCAAAATACCACGATAGTTTTGGCGTCCTGCCAACGGCGCAACGGTTTTCAATTTCACAGTCTCTCCCAAGAACCGTTTAAAATCTTCAAAGTACCGCAATGGACGTTCAATGCCGGGCGACGAAATTTCCAAATCGTAGGCACTATCAATTGGATCTTCTACATCCAAGTGGGTGGATAAAACGATGGACATTTGCGCACAATCGTCCAATGTTACACCGCCTTCTTTATCAATGTAGAGCCGCAAGATCTGGCGCCCAGAGTCCCGGAGCAATTCCCGCTCAACCAAACGAAACCCTCTGCTCTCCAATACCGGCTTAACCGTCATTTCCACCTTTTGGAGTTGTGAATTTTTATCCATATTCGCACCACAAAAACAAAATGGGCCTTAAAGGCCCACTTTGTAGGTTACAAAGATTGGTCGCGCTTATAGTGGCAAATGCCGTACCGAATCAAGTCTTAATTCGAATAATTATCTTTGATTTTCAGGGATATTCAAGGCATAGCCGCCCCATGTCAAACGAGCAGATACAACTCGGAACAGTGCCCTACCTGAACGCTGCACCGCTCTTGGCAGGCCTTTCGCAGCCTTTGCGTCGCTCTCATCCAAGGCAATTGGCGCAGCAGCTTATCAGAGGCGACATTGAATTAGCCCTCCTATCCACCTCAGTTCTTTTTGAGCATCACAACCTCTACCTGGTGCCCGGCATGGCCATTGGATGCCGCGGCCCTGTACAATCAGTTAAACTATTCTTTAATAAAGATGCATTAACTATTGAAAATATAAATAGAATTATACTAAGTCCGAATTCCAATTCGGCCAATCAGTTAACACGCATTCTCTTTCCCAAGGCCGAATTTTTGGATGGTCAAAAAATAGAAAAACTAGAAATCCCAGACGCTGAGGTGGTTATTGGAGACGATGCCCTCGTACGACCCGACGCCTTTGGCTCAATTGATATTGGACAACTATGGTGGGAACGCACAGGGCTGCCATTTGTCTTTGCTGCTTGGATCAGCCGATCCCCCCATATTTCCAGATCGTTATGGGAGCAACTCCATCACGTCAAACAGTCCAATTTGAAGAATTTGAATACGTGCTTAGACCAAATGACAGAGCCTTACCCACTCGATCGCAATGCACAGATCCGCTATTTGCAAGACAATATCCACTATGATCTGGGTGATACCGAAATGAGGGGACTCGCTCGCTTTCGTGAGGAATGCATCACGCATAAGCTGATGCCAGCCGTCCAACCCATTCATCTCGCTACAATTATCTGATTATTTTTTAATGGACTTGGTATGGCCGTATTCGCGTAAAAAGCGGCCTGAACGTGCCTGCGTGCTTTGCGCAGTGGTACGAAGATCATCACTGATTTTATTGGTATCTGCACATTTCATACATAACCACTGTTTTACGACCAAACGGTTGTTGTGTTGGTAGTGCTCCACATCAGATGTAAACTTGCTGCACAACTCACATTGATTGCGCATGGATTGGGCATCTGCTTCAATTCCAGCACCCTTTTGAGGGGCCTTTTTGATCTTGCGCTCCACAACCTTGTTCTGGTCAGTGGACATGAACCCTGCTTTTTGAAGTGCCTGCTTTAATGAACTCATAATTATGCTCTACGGTTGTGGATATTTTCCAATAAGTTTTTGCTACGTGGTGAATAGACATTATTCGCACGGCCAATCTTATCCAAGCGTCTCTTCACCAAATAATCTGCGGCATCTCGTGTTGAAATCTTCTGGTCTTCAGAAATTTCAAACACACGCATCAGGTTATAATAAATACCACGTGTCATACGTTCAGCACGCTCGGGACTATAACCCTCTAGCTCTTGATAGACGTTGATCAAACCACCTGCGTTAATGACATAATCAGGTGCATATAAAATACCTCTTTTACCCAAAAGATCTGCATGGGAGTCATGTTCCAATTGGTTATTGGCTGCACCTGCCACAATTTGGCATTGAAGCTCATTGATTGTGCGATCATTAATCACAGCTCCCATTGCACACGGCGCCAAAATATCACAAGGCATCGTAATGATTTGGTTGGGCTCAGCAACTTCCAATTCTAAACGTTTTGCCAAACCTTCCACACGCTCTTTATCAATATCTGCAATGGTCACCTTGGCGCCAGATTTGACCAGCAGCTCTGCCAAATTGCTTCCAACAGAGCCTGCGCCTTGCACATTGATGCGGATTCCCGTTAAATCTTCGTGACCAAACTTCTTTTTCATACAAGCCAATATGCCTTGATAAACACCCAGCGCTGTAAATGGAGCGGGATTACCACTACCGCCGTGGTTGGATTCAATCCCCACGACATAATCGGTTTCCATGTACATATATTCGGCATCATTTACATCGATACCAACATCCTCGGCAGTTATATAACGACCACCAAGCGTATTAATGAAACGACCAAACATACGGAAGAAACTCTGAGATTTGTGCTTTTTAGGGTCACCAATAATGACCGCCTTACCCCCACCCAGGTTCAATCCGGCTGCTGCTGCTTTATAGGTCATGCCCCGTGAAAGGCGCAGCACATCCCGTAACGCATCTTCTTCAGTAGCATAGGGCCACATGCGCGTTCCGCCCAGTGCAGGGCCTAATGTCGTATTGTGAATAGCAACAATCGCTTTGAGGCCGGTACCCTTGTCTTGAAAAAATACAACTTGCTCGTGATCATATTCTTCCATTTTCGCTAATACAGAAACAGTCATGTAGTGCTCCTCTCAATTTGGAAAACAACGCGGCGCACATGCCACCAGAACTCTCATTTGTCAACTCTGGTCAAACGATCCGCTTTCATGCTACGGACGCCGGCATGCAACTTCGTGATTCTCAAAAAGCCATTGGAATTGATGGTGACCACATCACCTATGTCTGCGACCTCAATGACGCCCCTGTTGAAGCTGAGACTATTACACTTGCCGATACGGTATTACTTCCCGGCTTTGTAAATGCCCACTGCCACTTGGATTTGTCACATATGAAGGACCAATTTTCCTACAATGGATCGTTTTCAGGATGGATTCAGGAAGTGATGGCACAGCGATTGACACCCGATGCGGATGCCATGCGCTCAGCGGCACAGGCCCTCATCCAGTCCGGCGTTACATCGGTTAACGACCATGTCGGTGCCTGGTCGGACCTGTCATCGATTACAGATCTGCCACTACGCTATCGTTTCTTCGTTGAAGTGTCAGGCGTTACCCCAGAAACAGCAGCCACGCGGCTCCAGATGGCGCAAGACTTGGCCATTCAATTGCAGCGTGAGGGGAAAATGGCCACTGCCACACCGCACTCCTCCTATTCACTCCATGCCGCCACACGGGATTCAATGATCGGAAATGCAACGACCACACTTTCCATCCATTATGCGGAGAGTGCAGAAGAAAAAGACTACTTTGTAACGGGCGCCGGCAAGATGGCCGATTTTTTACACGACCTGGGGGCACCGCAAGGAAAGCCAACCGCGATGCCGTTTCCCAAGTCGTTTCTGGCCGTGCATTGCAACACTGTCACCGATGATGACATCCAGCGATTGAAAACGAGTGGCGCCACAGTGGTGCACTGCCCGCGCAGTCATCGCTACTTTAATCACCCCCCGTTTCCATTACAGAAGCTTCGGGATGCAGGCATTCCCATTCAAATTGGCACCGACAGCTTGGCAAGCTGCCCCAACATGGACTTTTTAGAAGAGCTGCGGGCCATGCGAGAGGAATTTCCGTTTTTGACAGCAACGGAAATCCTAAAAATGGCCAGTGGCAATTGTCAGGCGGGTGGCGCCGCTTTTGCCCCAGGACAATTTGCCGATATTGTTGGACTTCCCATGCAAGATGATATTTTACAGGGACCCGTTACATTCAGCATGATTGGAGGCAAACGTGTCATTTGATTCTTTAAGTGAGTTTGTGAAATTTTTGGAAGACCGCGACGAACTGATTCGTATCGATCAGCCCATTGACCGCAAACTGGAAGTCACCGAAATTGCCGATCGTGTGATGAAATCCCCAGGCGGCGGCAAAGCCCTACTCTTCACTAATATTAAAGATTCGCCTTATCCGTTATTGATCAACGCCCTTGGCACCATGCAACGTGTTGCCTGGGCATTGGGCGGCGATTCCATTTCAGAATTGCAACGCAAAGTAGATGAACTCGTCAAAACCGCACCACCGTCTGGACTATTTGAAAAAATTAAGATGCTGCCGAAGTTGGCCAAATTTGGCGCACTCATGCCCAAGTCCGTGAACAGCGGCGCCTGCCAAGATGTCGTCATGGACTCACCAAACCTTAGCAAAATCCCCATACTCACCTGTTGGCCACTGGATGCAGGGCCCTTCATTACATTTCCACTCGTTGTCACACGCGACCCCGATACCGGGCTGCGAAACGTGGGCATGTACCGCATGCAAGTCTACGACAAGCAAACAACCGGCATGCATTGGCAGGTGCACAAAACCGGCATGCGCCATTACCAACGCTACAAAGAACTCGGCAAGCGCATGCCCGTCTCAGTGATTATTGGTGGCGATCCATCGTATACCTGGTCGGCCTGCGCCCCGCTGCCCGACGGCATTGATGAGTTCATGATTGCTGGCATGCTGCGTGGCCGTGGCGTGGAAATGGTGAAATGTAAAACGAACGATTTGGAAGTCCCTGCAAACGCGGACTTTGTGATTGAAGGCTATGTCGACCCATCAGAACATCTGCGCCGCGAAGGTCCGTTTGGCGATCACACCGGATATTATTCGTTGGCCGATGACTATCCCGTTTTCCATGTCACAGCGATCACGCATCGCAAGAACCCCATTTACTTCACGACCATTGTTGGAAAGCCACCGATGGAAGATGGCGCCATGGGCAAAGCGATTGAACGCCTGTCCCTGCCACTCTTAAAAATGACATTCCCTGAAATTGTGGATGTGAATCTGCCGGTAGAAGCCTGCTTTCATAATCTCGCAATTGTCTCGATCAAAAAACAATACCCCGGTCATGCCCAAAAAATTATGCACAGCATTTGGGGCATGGGTCAGCTCATGTTTTCAAAATGCATCATCGTGGTCGATGGCGACGTCGATGTACAAAATCCCGCAGAAGTATTGTGGCGCGTTTCTAATAACATTGATGCCACACGTGACTTGGTCTTAACCCAAGGCCCGGTCGATGCATTGGACCACGCCAGCCCTCGCGCCAACCTGGGCGGCAAATGGGGCATTGATGCCACGCGCAAACTGCAGAGCGAAGGCCACCCCCGCGAATGGCCACCAGATATTGTGATGAGTGACGATGTGAAGAAAAAGATCGATGGAATTTGGAAGCAGTTGGGAATCCGCTAACTCAACCTAAGATGTGAAATCCATCATCTCTCTTAACGACATTGAAGGAATCCCATAAAGAATAGTACCAACTTACAGTGGCAGATAAATTCTGTACCTCCACATTTCCCTCAGGACATGCAAAATATGGATGATTGCGCTGATCACAGCCAACACTCATGAGATTGATATACTCCTTGAGCCTGCTCGTTGCACGCCCCTCAGTGTCATCCGTCACGCAGATGGTATCCGTAGCCAAATATGTACGCATTAAAAACGTATCTTGAATCAAAAGTGATTGGCAAGCGCGCACAGCCATAAATCCTCCAGTAGCATCGTTGACAATGCGCCTCATAGCGCATAGAAGCGCGGTCATGCAACTCATTGATGGGAAAAAAATTGCGCAAGAACGGCAAGATGCCGTGACCAAAGCGGTCCAAAAATTAGCCACACCACCCCACTTGGTCGTGGTGCTTGTTGGTGAAGACTCCGCATCTGTTGTATACACCCGCAACAAACATGCCACCTGCGAAAAAGTGGGCATGAAGAGCACGCTCCTTAAGTTGCCTGCCACCATTTCAGAAGACGATTTGCTCTCTAAAATTCACGACCTCAATCAGGAACGTGATGTGCATGGCATCTTAATTCAATTGCCGCTTCCCAAACATATTTCAGCCGATCGTATCATGGATGCGATTGATCCCCACAAAGATGTGGATGGCTTTCACCCCGAAAATGTAGGCCTCTTGCATTTGGGCCAGCCGCGATTTGTGCCATGCACTCCCAAAGGCGTCATGACATTACTCGATTCAATTGATTATGACTGTGCCGGCAAAAATGCCGTGGTTATTGGTCGTAGTAACATTGTTGGGAAACCCATGGCCGAACTACTTTTGCAACGCAATGCGACCGTTACCATTTGTCATAGCAAGACCAAAGACATCACGACGATCACTCGCACCGCAGATATTTTGGTTGCAGCTGCAGGTAAGCCCCACTTGGTTACTGCAGATTGGGTCAAGCCCGGTGCCTGCGTCATCGACGTCGGCATTCATCGCATGCCAGATGGCAAACTCACGGGTGATGTTGATTTTGATTCTGTTTCAAAAATTGCGGGATGGATTACACCTGTTCCGGGTGGCGTTGGCCCCATGACCATTGCCACACTTTTGGAAAACACACTTCAAGCTGCCGAAGGAGCTATTTAATGACACAAAAAACGCCATTATATGATGCCCACGTCAAACTTGGTGCCCGCATGGTACCCTTTGCGGGTTGGGACATGCCGGTGCAGTACGCCGGTGTTATGGCTGAGCACGATGCCGTACGCACGAATGCTGGCATCTTCGATGTCAGTCACATGGGCGAGTTTGAATTTTCAGGTCCCGATGCCCTCGCCTGTTTGCAATGGTTAACTCCAAATGATGTTGCGAAACTCGCTGTGGGCCACGGTCAATACTCCCTTCTCTGCAACGAAAAAGGTGGTGTGGTCGACGACATCATTATTTACCGATTGGAAGACACACGTTACCTGATGGTTGTAAACGCAGCCAACATTGAAAAAGATTGGAAATGGGTACAAACCCATCAAAAGGGAAACGCCAAAGTTACCAACCGTAGTGCTGAATTTGCATTGCTTGCAGTACAAGGGCCCAAGGCCATGGGCATCGTTCAAAAAATCGCATCCACTGATTTGAGCAACTTATCCCGATTTGCATGCACCTGGTCCAAATTAAATGGCGCCGGTGAATGTTTGATTGCGCGCACTGGATACACCGGTGAAGATGGATGTGAAATTTTTGTCGCACCAGATAAAGCCACTGGGCTGTGGAATGCACTACTCGATGCTGGCAAACCGGATGGATTGGTCCCCGCAGGACTTGGTGCACGTGACACCCTACGCGTTGAAATGAAATATCCCCTCTATGGCCACGAATTAACAGACAGCACAAACCCCATCGCCGCGGGGTTAAGCTGGGTCGTTAAGTTGGGTAAGCCCGATGACTTTATCGGTCGTGCGCCCATTCAAAAAGTCAAAGATGCCGGGCGTGAAATTGCACTTGTCGGTTTTGAAATGATCGACAAAGGCATTCCACGTGACGCCTACGCTATCGTTAGCAACAAAAAAATTATTGGTGCGGTCACAAGCGGCACCATGTCACCTACACTTAAAAGGGCCATAGGCATCGGTTACGTACCCGTTGCTTTTGCAGAGGTGGGAAGCAAATTTTCAATTGACATACGAGGCAGCGAACGCGTAGCTCACGTTGTTTCAACACCATTCATCAAAAAATAATTCGGAGGTTTGACATGAATTTCCCTGACGATTTAAAATACACCAAAGAACACGAGTGGGTACGCATGGATGCCAATATTGCAACCATCGGTATCACCGATTATGCGCAGCATTCATTGGGCGATATTGTTTACCTAGAACTTCCTGGCGAGGGAGAAGTATTTAGCAAGGGCGATACAGTCGGCGTTGTGGAATCCGTTAAAGCTGTATCTGACATCTATACCCCCATGAGCGGCGAAGTTTCAGACGTCAACGATCCACTAAAGGAAACGCCTGAAACATTAAACGAAGATTGTTATAATGAAGGCTGGCTCTATCGACTTCAGGTCAACGCCATTGAAGAATATGACGAGCTCATGGATCACACCGCCTACGCCGCTTTTGTCAAAGAAGAGCAACCCTAATTGTTTAACAACAGCGAGCACGGCGAGCGTGAGGGGGAGGCTCCACACGGCTTTGCCGGGTGGAGGGGGCGACGCTAGCCTCTCATGAAAGAAGAGCAACCTTAATGCGCTATATCCCACACACCTCCGACGACATCCGCGAAATGCTGGCTGACATTGGAACTGCACGTGTTGAGGATTTATTTTCGACCATTCCCGAAAAACTGCAGGTTAAAGAACCACTGAATCTTCCAAAAGCATTATCAGAACCAGAGCTAATGGCGGAACTCACACGGCTCGCTGCAAAGAATACCAATGCAACGACGACGGCTTCTTTCTTGGGTGCAGGTGCGTACAATCACTACTCCCCCACTTTGGTCAACACACTCATTCAGCGTAGCGAGCTACTTACACCGTACACGCCGTACCAAGCCGAAATCGCACAAGGTACATTGCAAATTATTTTTGAATTTCAAACCATGGTCGCAAATCTTTTAGGATTCGATCTGGCCAACGCATCAATGTACGATGGTTCGACTGCCATGGCCGAAGCAGCGCTGATGGCCATGCGCATCACAAAGCGCAAAGGCATTGTCGTTGCACATACGGCGCACCCCGAATATCGTGCAGTACTCGACAACATCATCACGCCACCGGGTGCCAAAATTCAGTTGGCCGCATTTGCGTCTACCGGCTTGATGGATCTGGATCAGCTAAAGTCACAAGTTAACAACACAACAGCAGCTGTCATTGTACAATCCCCCAACTTCTTTGGGGGCATTGAGTCCATTTCTAAGATTGCGGATATCGCACATGCTGTTGGCGCATTGTGCATTGTGGTGGTCACTGACCCCACGTCTCTAGGACTCTTAAAATCGCCAGGCGCTCAAGGTGCGGACATCGCTGTTGCTGAAGGCCAGTCCTTTGGACTGGGTCTGCAGTTTGGTGGGCCGAACTTGGGACTCTTCGCTACTAAAAATGAATTTTTACGCATGATGCCAGGCCGCCTAGTGGGTGAAACCACCGACGCCGAAGGCCGCCGCGGCTATGCGTTGGCATTTGCCACACGCGAGCAACACATCCGTCGTGAAAAAGCGACATCCAACATTTGTACCAATCAAGCGCTGTGTGCAACTGCAGCCACCATTTACATGGCCACCATTGGTAAGCAGGGCTTACAACAAGTGGCGACACTTTCACTTGAGCGCGCTGTGCAATTGCGTAAGCGATTGGGTAAAATAAAAAGCATTTCGTTCCCCTTCTCTGCACCCACTTATAATGAATTCGTCGTTCGCCTGCCCATTGCGGCAGCCGACGCCGTTCATAAATTAACGAGCAAAAATATTTTGGGTGGCGTTGCCCTTTCACGTTGGTACGCCAACCAACCCAACGACCTATTGGTTTGCACCACCGAACTGACACAGCCGGGGCATATTGATGACCTGGGACGCGCATTGGAGGAAATTCTGTGAGTCACAGCATGCCTGCAACGCCCGGTGGAACTGGGCTCATTTTAGAAGAAGCCACCCTCTTTGACCTTAGCCGTCCAGGACGCAAAGGTGCCTCTCTACCAGCGGTTTCAACATCGTTTAACGTCAGTAAACATTTACCGGCCGACCTTCTTAATACCGATGGCCCCAATTTGCCGGAATTATCTGAGCCCGAAGTCAACCGCCACTTTGTGCGACTTTCCACGTGGAACTATAATAAAGATGCAGGGTTCTTCCCTCTGGGTTCGTGCACAATGAAATACAACCCCAAGGTGAATGAATGGAGTGCGCGACTGCCAGGCTTCGCAGCGTCACACCCCTACCAACCACTGGAAACGGTTCAAGGAAACTTAGAGCTACTTTATAATTTGGAAAAGTTTTTGGGTGAAGTTGGCGGCATGGAATGCGTCACGCTCTGGCCCAATGCAGGCGCTCATGGTGAACTCACCGGTATTCAAATCATGCGCAGCTATCATTTGGCCAAAGGCAATGCGCGCAAATCCATTATCATCCCAGATAGCGCCCACGGCACAAACCCTGCCAGCACAGCGCTTTGCGGATACTCTGTTATCCAAGTCAAATCGAATGAAAAGGGACATTTAGACCCCGAAGCTGTTGCAAAGGTCATGACCGAAGATGTCGCTGGCATCATGGTCACCAATCCCAGCACATTGGGCTTGTTTGAAACCCACTTACCTGAAGTTGCTGAAATCGTTCATGCCAAGGGCGGCTTGGTCTATTGCGATGGTGCCAACTTAAACGCACTGATGGGTGTGGCAAAGTTAGGTCATTGTGGTGCTGACATCATGCATTACAATTTGCATAAAACATTTTCCACCCCACACGGTGGTGGCGGCCCCGGTGCAGGCCCTGTCGGTGTCAAAAAACATTTGGAACCCTTCTTGCCAGTGCCTCGCGTCGTCAAAGATGGTGATAACTATACAATCACTGAAGACTGCCCGCAGTCTGTCGGGCGCGTCCGCGCTTTTTTTGGCAACTTTGGTGTCCTGGTGCGCGCTTACACTTACATTCGTGAACTGGGCGCAGATGGACTTAAGCTCGCCACACAAATGGCTGTTTTAAACAGTAACTATATTTTAGCGAAATTGAAAGATGACTATCAGCCTGCACAAAAGGAACGCCCACTACACGAATGTATTTTGACAGACAAAAAGCAACAGGAATTTGGGGTCAAGACCTTGGATATTGCCAAGCGCTTGATGGATTATGGATTTCATCCCCCAACCGTTTATTTTCCGCTCATTGTGCCCGGCGCCATGATGATCGAGCCCACCGAAACGGAAAGCAAGGAAGCCTGCGATCAATTCATCACAGCGATGAAGGAAATTGCACGCGAATGCGAAGCCACACCGGAAAAGGTGAAAAGCGCACCCCACCGAACCTTCCGCCGTCGCCTCGACGAAGCCAAAGCCGTCAAAGAACCCAAGTTGATTTGGAAGAAGTAAGGTAATTACAAAGGCTGCTTAAGTGCTTCGTTTTTTTCCATCCAAGCTCCACTAATAGAAATTGCCTCCATAATGGCAATAAGAGCTAAAGCTGGCATGGGTGATTTCAAGTGAATACCCATCATAACGCCAAACCCAGCGCCTGCAGCAGAGTAATAATGATCATTAGCTCTTAATTCCGACTCTCCAGTGAGCAAATTGAGGTGGTCACGCGTTATAAAGTTTTCGCCCTTTCGGTTTAACTCGGTCTTATATGCCAGGAGAGTCCCAGTTGCATTCTGAAATTGGTCCCCAACATAGTATCCTGAACAGCCTGGAAAGAATGTCGAAAATGCCTTTGGTGCTATTTCTGTCAGCACTGTGTAGGCATCCCTGTACAACGATGAAATCTCGGGCGCCAGATCCTGATCACTTGCCCCAGCTTGCATTTTAGGTAAAATTTCCGCGTTGGCGCGTGCTCTGAAATAATCAATAGCGCTGTTTGCAAGGGCTGTTGCATTGTTCTGACATGACTTTTCTTGAAGTTGTGCATCAAATCGGCTCACCACCGTATTTTGGTCATCCGCGCATTCTTTATAGCAGTCACTGTATCCCCCGTATATAAGACCACATGCTTGGACACAATTTCTTACCGCTTCATTAATCGCCATAACTGCTCCTTATCTTGTTATGAGGGCTACACATCAAAACACATAGACCCTGTCAAGCAGCAAATCCTTGCAGGGTCTGCATTCCAGAGCAATTGGCAACCAATCAAAACAGAATAAAACTCCACGCCATGCGCACAGCACCGTCTTTAAGGAGTTTTGCGGGTGGGGTAGAAAATGGTGATGATGCACGTATTGTGCGCAATGCTTCCTCGTCATACGCCGGCATTCCGGATTTTTTGAGAATAAACAGCTCACTCAGTGCACCCTGCGGGCTCACAGCCACAGCAAGCACCACCCGTAACGGCAGTACCAATTGATACCCAGTAGCTACCGACATACGCACTGGCGGCTCGGGGTTCCAAGTTTGCCTAAAAATGCGTTTCAGCATCACAAAATATTCAACATCGGGATGGCGAAAGATATTGACGTAGGTGTGATCACCAAAGCGATAATCCGGCAAATAATCATCCGATAACGGCATGCTGCTTGCCCCGCTCATATCGTAGGTCATTGCTGAGCGACTGCTTCCCTTTCGCTGACTTCTCCGTGGAGAACCGCTCTGAGTTTCCATTTGACCTGGCGAGTGCATTGCAAAAAGACTGGGGTCTACCGCATACAGACTTCTCGAGTTAAATGGCAAACGAGGCTCACTAAACCGATTTCTGGGATTCAATCGGGACGCATGCTCACCACCAGACTGCTGCTGAGAACGAGACGGTGAACGTGTTGTAGTACGTTGCTGGACTTGCGGTTGGGGTCTCGTCGGACGCGCAACGGTCTCTTGCGTCACTGCATTATTTTCAACGCCAATCGCACGTGCTGTTTTTGGGATTTGCCGGTTCGCAGGTATATTGGTGTCCGCCAAATTCATCCCTTGCGCATCAAACACCTCAATTGGCTGCTGGTTCGCATTGGTTGGCATTGGAATATGAATATAAATCAGACCCAGCATCACAGCCAAATGCAGCAGCAGTGACAAGATCAGTGCAATGAGCAACGCGTGGCGTAACTTAAAATTCATGCTGGCGGCCCCCAAATCAAGTGCCACCACTCTCCTGATTTGAGTTTGATATCCAAGACGTATTGAATCCAAACAGGAATGACGTCACGCTGCCAATTTTGGGTCATCGGGATACCACCACGATCACTACCTTGGCAATCAGGACAAACTACGCCGCCTGATTCCGCCAAAATTCGCCACCCTGAATCCACTTCTTCCTGCTTTTCACAGTGCACACAATGAGAAACCATCGGTTGAAACCCCAACAAGCCCAACCAATCCCAACAGAATCGCTGCAAAACGGGCGCAGGGTCACCCTGAGGCAGATCATTTAAAAATTGAGTAAGACGCGCAAATTTTTCAGGACTTGCCTGATGCTCAGGCCAGGTGCGATCCACCAATTCAAGGGCATAGCTCATCGCTCCCAACAATGAATGCGGAATGTCCATCCCTAAAAAGCTGCGAACAATACGCATGTCCTGGAGCGTGCTGAGATGAGACGACTTTGCTGGCAAACAAAGGATTTCCACCTCAGACCCTAGTGGAAACCCGCTTGGAAAGCGCTTTTGCGACCGACGTGCCGAATTGGCAATTGCAGTCAGTCGCCCATGAGGCGTCGCAAAGCGTACCAAAATATCGGTTTCCCTGAGTGTCTTGGATGAAATAATGACCGCTTGCTGAGTCTGTGTCATAGATGTCGTGTGAGTTGAGGAACACAGGCAAATCGAGAAATTAGCCAGTAAAGCACCAACCCCCCGCCCACCAGATATCCTGCTGCTTTCCAAAGGTCTTTACGCAACATGGTTCCTCAATACCACAGCACCTAGAAATTGGGAATTTCGAAGTGAATCAATTGCTGGAATTGGCGATAACGGTTCGCAATGTCCGCCCAGTTAAGCTGCTGCATCCGTTCACAACCAAACGCTTCAACATTAAAGGAGGCCATTACACTTCCACAGATCATAGCCTGACGCAGACTCTTACTGTCCAAAGTACCAACACGCGCCAAATAGCCCAAGAAGCCACCTGCAAAGGAGTCCCCTGCCCCTGTCGGATCAATAACGCTTGATAGTGGCAACGCTGGCGCAGAGAATGTCTCTTGTACGCTTTCCTGACATGAAAAGAGGAGCGCACCATATTCACCACGTTTAATCACAACAACAGAAGGGCCCATATCCTGGATAATGGCCGCAGCCTTCACCAGGTTACGCTCCCGCGACAATAGCCGTGCCTCGGTTTCGTTAATTAACAGAATATCCACCGCTTCAATTGTCTTCAGCAACTCATCACGTTTGCCTTCAATCCAAAAATTCATGGTGTCGCAGGCAATCCATTTTGGCTTATCCATCTGCTGCAACACATTACGCTGAAGAACAGGATCAATATTCGCCAGAAACAAATAAGGTAACTTTTGAAAATCTTCAGTTAACTCGGGGCAAAATGTTGCAAACACATTCAGCTGAGTATCTAAGGTTTGGGCCTCATTAAGATCATTGCCATAGCGCCCCTTCCAATGAAATGTGCGGCCATCTTTATTGATCTGAACTTGAGACACATCGACATCACGCTCTTTCAGAAAATCCAGATCATTCATCGCAAAGTCATGTCCCACCACACCCACCATCTTTACCCCTTCAACAAAAAAGCTGGATGCCGCTGCAAAATGGGTCGCCGCACCACCCAAGACACGCTCACGCTTTCCAGTAGGCGTTTCCAAATCATCAAATGCAATCGATCCAACAACGACAATACTCATGGCTACTCCTTAATGTATTTATTAATTAACAACCCCAAGCGTTCTTTAGCAGATGCGGGTATAGCAGCAGGACTAGTCATAATGGCAAACTGCAGCGCCTTCTCACACTCACAACTGCGGCTACCCACTGTTGGGATTACCGCACGCAACACCTTTTGTGCATTTTCAACATTGGCCTTAACAGTTGCAACAACCTTACTCACATCCACCACTTCATCTTCCTTCCAACAATCGTAGTCGGTTGACAATGCAATGGTTGCAAAACAGATTTCCGCTTCGCGCGCCAACTTGGCTTCTTGCAAATTGGTCATCCCAATGACCGAGGCGTTCATGGCACGATAACTGTGTGATTCTGCGCGTGTTGAAAATGCAGGGCCTTCCATGCACACATAGGTTCCCCCAAAGTGACTGGTCACTCCTGCTGTTCTGCAGGCTTCATGTAATTTTTTGGCTAAGTTCGAACAAATGGGATCCGCAAAAGAAACATGCGCTACCACACCATCGGTAAAAAATGTGGAAGGACGATCCTTAGTGCGATCATAAAATTGATCAATTATCACAAAGTGGCCGGGATGAATTTCCTCCCGCAGGCTACCGACAGCAGACACAGAGATGATATGATCCACTCCCAACTGCTTCATGCCATAGATATTGGCACGGTAATTAATTTCGGTTGGACTGATTTTGTGACCACGACCGTGGCGAGACAGGAATACAACGCGACACTCTTCAAGCTCACCAATAATATAGGCATCTGACGGGTCACCAAATGGGGTCTTGAGCCGCTTTTCTTCAATGACTTTGAGGCCCGGCATTTCGTACAATCCGCTGCCACCAATGATTCCAATAGCTTGTTTTGTCATAGGAAATGGGCTTAACGCGAAGCTAGAATGACGTCCATGTTTTTTTGGCCTATAAGCCGTGCTGCTTGGCTTCTTCTAACAGGCGGTGCAAACCCAAGACAGAGCGCGCGGGTGATCGATCTCTTAAACTTGTTAATAGTGTACCACCGGCTCTTTTGGAGAAACCCATCTGCCGTAAAATTCGCTGTGCCTCGGGTTGATTGTGAGGTGATGAAATCAATGCAATCATCGCAGATAGCGATAAGTTATGGCGTCGCGCGAGAACCTGAACTGCATCAAAATATGCAGCGCCTCCGGGGTGTGATATATAATTTTTCAAAATATCAACATCATCATGAGGTGTACTAGAAATCTCAAGATCTGCTGGCCACAGCACTTCCGCATAGGTCACAAGACTCATCATGCGTTCACCCCAGTGCCTTAAATCACGTTCCCAGCCAGCATCAACATGCATATCAACAGGCGAACGGAGAATATGGAATAATGCCACAATCCCTTCTTGAATCGCATTATAATAAGCAGCCAAACTGTCAACAATGGCCTCTGCAACACCCTTTGAATAAGCAGCTGGCCCTAGTGTTGATCGAATATCACTCTCTCGTTCTATATAAAAGTTGAGCACATCAGTGGATGCAGAGATAATAGTGGCGAAATCACCGACAGCTCTTGATTGCGCATGAACTGTCTTTAATGATTCTAACTCATGATTCAAATTACGCAGCAAATGAAAGGCCACAGCTGCGAGGGGATCCCCTGCTAGGGTATAATAACGTGCAGCCTGTTCAATCGCACGAAGTGCAGCGGCATCGTGAAAACCTGCCATATGGATAGCGCCCATTCTCATAAATGCATCAGCGGCCGTGACAAAATCAAGGTAACCTGAAGCTGCATCAGCAATTGCACTGAGCGCACGCAGTGCCAAGTTTGGGAAATCGGCTGCTACTAATAGATCCACCGTTTTTGTAATAGTTGCTGTATTATTGGGCGCTCTTCCTCTCGCTCGAAGTCCTTCCAGCAACTGCACCGCCTCATGAGCACTGCCCTTCATACGACTTGGGTCGCCCAAAAGTTTGGCAAATTGCAAACGCGCCGCTGCATCGTCTAATGCCTCTTCGTATCTGGTAGGGCCAACAGCGACTTGAGTAGTTGGTGGTTTATGAGAGGCAAGCGCTCCCAAAAGTGCTCTTACACCTGGCGGTAAAAATAATGTCGAACCAATATTATCACGGGCCATAATTACAACTCCTCATGGGTGAGGTATGGTATGTATCGACACCATTTTCAAATAGTAACGCACTATTAAAATGACATTTCTGTGACATTTTTACGGGAACTCTCTTGTGCGAGTTGGCCACACGCCGCTAAAATCTCACGACCACGGCTCACGCGGATGTTAACTTGGATATGCTTGGCATGAACCCATTCTGAAAACTGCGAAATCACTTCGTCACTGGGCCGCTCCCAACTGTTGCCTGGAAAGGGGTTAAACGGAATCAAGTTAACCTTTGCTGGAATATGAGCGATCAATTTGGCCAAACCATCGGCATCACTCTTGCGATCATTCACACCGGCAATCAATAAATACTCAAACGTCACGCGATCCCGTGGATGCTTTTCAACATAGTAGCGACAGGCATCCATAATTTCCTGCATGGGGTAACGATTCGCCATTGGAATAAGTGTTTTACGAATCTCATCATTCACAGCGTGTAGTGACAGTGCCAATTTCACATGCATATTGGGTTCATCGGCCAATCGTTTAATAGCCGGTGCAATGCCAACCGTTGAAAGTGTAATTTTACGCTGCGTGATTTTGAGGCCATGGGGGCTGTACATGGTACGCAAGGCCTGAACCATATTGCTATAATTGGCAAGAGGCTCGCCCATACCCATCAACACAATGTTAGTGATCGGCCCAATCGTGTTATGAATACGACGGTTCACTTCAACAATTTGCCCCACGATTTCCCCATGCGTCAAATTGCGCATCAGCCCCATCGTGGCAGTGCGACAAAATGTACATCCCATCGCACACCCAGCCTGCGTTGAAATGCACAAGGTACGGCGCTTGGGATTCACGCCCCCACCCGCAACACCTAAACTGCGATCGTTAAGTGATTCAAAATCCGACGGAATTAATACGGATTCAATCTTTTGGCCGTCAGCAAGCGCCCATGCAAACTTGTGTGTCCCATCTGTAGCCAATTGTTCATCTGCCACTGTCATCCCCGGGATATCATAGGTCTCAGCTAGCAGTTCGCGAGTCGTCTTTGCCAAATTGGTCATTTCTTCAAAAGTGCTGACGTGCTTTTGGTAGAGCCACTCCTGAATCTGACGCGCAGAAAAGGACTTTAAGCCCATTTCGGCGACCGCTGAAGGCCATTTTTCAGGCGTAATGTCATATATAGACGGTTTGGTCATAACGGGCACCCACTACCCCAAAACCGTTTACTTTCAAATACTTATTTGGTAACCCTTCAACATGCGCTCGTACTATCAATTATACCGTTCTGGGGAGCTTTTACGCCGCGTTGAAGCCCTTGAAAACCGTCTCAATGGCTGCCGCGTCTGTCCCCGGCACTGTAACGTGCGCCGCGACCAAGATGACATGGGATTTTGCCGTACGGGACACCTGCCTGTGGTTTCCGCAGTGACCCCGCACTTTGGTGAAGAACCGGCACTCTCTGGCACGCGCGGCGCCGGCAACGTATTCTTTGGAAGCTGCAATTTGCGGTGTAGTTATTGCCAGAACTTTGAAATCAGTCAGGATAAATTCGTTCGCAGCAAAGATGAACTGACACACGAGTCACTTGCTGAAAAAATCATGTGGCTACAAAAGCAAGGATGCCACAGCATCAACTTTGTCTCTCCCTCTCATTTCGTTCCCCAAATGCTGCGTGCCATTTACATTGCCTGCGGCATGGGACTTGACCTGCCTATTGTGTATAACACCAGTAGCTATGATGACGTCGAGAGCCTCCGACTATTGGACGGCATTGTGGATATTTATCTACCGGATTTAAAGTATAGCGATAATCAATCCGGCATAGACTACTCTGCATGTGCCTCTTATGCCGATATCAGTCGCGCGGCGGTCAAAGAAATGTTTCGGCAAGTCGGCAATTTACAATTAGATGATGCGGGTATTGCGGCCCGTGGGATCATCATTCGCCACCTCGTTCTACCCAACGACTTGGCAGGCAGTGAAGATACTCTAAGATGGATTGCACATGAGCTGGGAACAGATGTTACGATTAGTGTCATGGCACAATACTACCCCACGAATAAGGCTGAGCAAGATCCACTACTTTCACGCACGGTGCGTGAACGTGAGTATAGTCGTGTTTTAGAATTGGTAGAAAACCTAGGCTTTACTAACGGATGGTGCCAAGAGTTTGAAGCTGAGCGCACCTATCGCCCCAACTTCAAGCGTACGATGCCGTTCGATCACACAGAGCTTGGGGTTTCAGATGGTGAATTGCCAAAGAAAATTGTCTGCGTGGGATAAGCCATATTCAACCCAGCCTTATCGAATGATTCTTTAATTTTAAAATTAATAACCTGCTGGCAGTCCATGTAGTCGTAATAGTTGTTGGAGAGCACAAAATAAATCGCTTCAAAATTTAAACTCGAAGCACCAAATTCCTTAAAGTGGCAGCGGTCAAACTGAACCTTCTTATCACTCATAATCGCATCTTTGATTAAGCTGTTAGCTGTCTTCAATCCATCTAGACTTGTTTGATATACCAGACCAATTGACAACATCACGCGACGCATTTCCATTTTCTTAAAATTCTGGATACGACTGCTTGTAAGTTCGCGGTTGGAAATCACAAGTTCCTCACCCTGCAAACTTTGAAGCCGTGTTGTCTTAAGGCCAATATTTTTAACGGTCCCAGTATCTGAACCGACGGTGATCAAATCACCTAATTCAAATGGTCTGTCAAAATAGATCGAAAAGGAACTAAAGATATCTCCCAGAATATTTTGAGTCGCTAACGCAACCGCCACACCACCAATCCCCAAGCTGGTAACAAGTGATGATACATTAAATCCCAAATTTGAAAGAATGAGGAGCAGCCCAATGCTCCACAGTGCAATGCGGGCAATGAACTGGATCCCCACGAATGTTCCACGTGCGGCTTGCTGATTGGTGGCATTACCACGCTTTGACAATGTATCCAAAAATGTCGCCAACAATGACTGCACACTGCGAATACATTGTAGCACAATCACAATCATTACAATGGCGCGCATTGCCTTGGTGATGGATGGACTCAAAACAACAAACTGTGCAGCAACAGCCAAAGAAATGGCAAAATAGAAAAACGCGGTAATAGACCGCATCCCCACAGTTACAAAACGTACAACTTGATATTGGCTATTTTGGGCCAACTTATTGAGACGTCTGACAATGTAACGTCTGAACAGATAGAACCCAAACCACATTCCCAACAAAACACCGAGAGCAACCCCGACATCTTCAATGCTATTTTTCCCGAATACGTACTGAAGTATATTTTCCATAGATTTTCTATACTCCATGAGTTCAATAATTCAACCCAATAAAAAGGCCACATCGACTGATGTGGCCTTAAATTTGACTATTTTGTGGAGCGAATCGGGATCGAACCGACGACCTCTTGCATGCCATGCAAGCGCTCTCCCAGCTGAGCTACCGCCCCAAAAGTGGTCGGCTGATTAGTTGAAAGCCTTTGTGCTGTCAACCATTGCCTACCATTGCACAAATAGACCCACTTCTGGACCCTGAATTGGGCTTGCACCCTTTACCTTAATGTATCGATAGCCAGCGCGCGCGCCAATCCATCTGAATTTACCTGCAATGCCAGCATCTACTTCTTGCAGTGGTAATTTGTCTCCCAAGAAGGTGACATAATAGCGTGTATCAAGCTGCACCCACCTACCAATATTGATATAAAATGGCAGCCCAAAATCAAAGCCCTGATGCACTTGTGTCCCCCAGATACGGCGGTAACCAAGCGCGACATCCAGCTGAAAAAATTCCGTGAGCAACGGAATTCGTAATAATCCATGTGTTGCAAAATCGTTTAAGCGATCACTGCCCTCATAAAAGCGTGTATAATCAGCATCCGCAGCAATCATCAGGTAGCCTGCTTCGCCCTTAACTCGAAAGGCATGCACGCCGTCGGGATCATAAAAATACATGCTATCCAGCCGAATATTGGGAAGTGCAAAGCTATAATTTTGGCGCAAATTATGATTCACTTCTTGAATCGTCGTTCCCTGCAAGTTGCCACGCTCACCTTGATCGGGATTCCCTGAAGATGCGGCATTTTGAGCAAAAAGCGCTCCAAAAAAAACATCAATAATTGTTGATGCGAGGGTATCATCATTATCGCTCGATGATGAGGATGAAGAATTTGAAGAGCTGTTATTATCCGCTGCATCTTCAAAATCTTTTAACTTGCCCGCATGAGCAGTCGAAACAAATATACAAAATAATAGAAGGGCCACGAGTCTACGCACGTATCCGATCCTTAAGTCTCGCTGCAATAAAATGCCAAACAACAACTGCTGCAAGTCGAGCGGTGATTGCCTGACCATCCACTTTGGGATTGATCTCCATAATTTCTAATTGCCGAATGGCATGATGGGCACCTAAAAGCTCCGCCAAATAAAGTGATTCCTCTGCGGAAAATCCAACAACAGCTGAAGCCGAAACACCTGGTGCTGCAGACGCTATAATACTATCCATGTCCCAACTCACACCCACAGATTTGGATTGAACCCAATGATTAACAAGGTCTGTTAAAACCTTTAAACGACCACCCTGTGATAAATCTCGCCATGACCATAAATGCATTCCTTGCTCACGAGCGAAGTGAACGTGGGCTGCGGTATTACTGTGGCTTTGATAGCCCACCATATAAATATCCTTGCCCAAAACTTGTCCCTCTTCGATAAGGCGACGAAACGTGGTTCCACTCCCTATTTGACCATCTGGCTCACGACCCCGCACATCCAAATGAGCATCTAGATTTACAATACATGATCGGGCATCAAAGTCGCGCAACCCCATAAGACTGCCATATGCCGTATCATGACCACCCCCCAACACAATGACTGTTGCTCCACGTCGATGCAATGCCGCAACAACCTGACGTAATGCCTCGTGGGTGGCTTCAATTGTACTCTCGGGTAAAACATCCCCTACATCAAGAAGCGAAGCTCCTTGAAGTTCTCCTTCTGCACCAATTGGAAGTCGATAAAAGCACTGACGAAAAATGGCAGGACCAAAACGCGCCCCAATGCGACCATGGTTGACTGCAACACCACGATCATCTGGGATACCCACAATTGTAATATCCCCTTCTTTAACTTGCTTGATATCTGAAACGACGGTAACCAGCTCCGCTAAGCGAGGGTCATCTCGGCGCTTCCATGGCAAATAATCTGCCAGCCTTACAGGTTGTAACCGTGGTGGCGCCATACCACTTCTCCCTCACACACAACCGTTCTCAAAAAGCTTGCACCATAGCGGTACAGGGGCACAATTTCATGATCAACCCCCAGAACCACAAGATCAGCCCGCTTTCCAAGCGCAATCGACCCAATATCATGCTCTGCTGCAATGGCATGTGCGGCATTAAGGGTCACACCCAAAAGTGCTTCTTCAGGTGTAAGGCCCATTTGCGTAATTGCAATTGTCGCGACAAGAAATAGATCCAGGCAAGGTGTTGTATCTGGGTTATAATTGCTGGCAATTGCAACGCGAACACCCGCATCAATCATTTTACGAGCTGGTGCATATCGTGTCGCTCCAGCAAAAAAGGTCGTGCCTGGCAAAATGACTGCCGTTGTTCCCGCTTTTGCCAATGCGGCAATCCCAGTATCTGAAATATATTCCAGATGATCTGCACTGACAGCGCCCACCTCTGCTGCCAGTTGAGCACCACCTCGATCACTAAATTGATCTGCGTGAACCTTTACCAACATTTTACTTTTTTGGGCAGCTGCAATCATCTTGCGTGCTTCATCACGACGAAACGCATGCTCATCTACACAAACATCAAAGAATTGGGCTAAGTGATCAGCTCTCACTGCAGGAATAATCTTTTTAATGATGTCATTAACACGTGATGCACGCGCCTTTGAAAGAACCCTCCCTACAAATAGCGTTGGAATAAAGCGCTCTACATGATTATCACCCAATGCCCGCACAACATTGAGCAGCTTAAGCTCAGATTCCTCAGCATAACCATAACCACTTTTAACTTCGATAGTCGTAACACCATGCCGTAAAACCTCATCCGCTCGCTCAGAAGCATGCTCAAACAACACATCAAAATGAGACTCTTGTGTTGCGCGCATGATCGGTAGGAAATCTGGTTTTCCAAAAGTATCCTTTTTGTACTGACCATGCACCAAATGGGTATGGCTATCGATCAAACCTGGCATGACAACTCCACCGTCAGCATCAATGCGCACCTCTCCAACTGTTCTGGGGAGTACAGGCTCTTTGCCGTCAGGTCCAAACCATGTGATCCGCCCGTGCATACACCGGATTGCAGCATTACGAATCACACCCAGACGACCCAATCGACCTCGTCCAGGCTGCATAGTGACCAATCGACCAATATTTTCAATAAGGAGTGATTCCGGATGATGCATTCGGCGTTTACGGAGCTTCGGTCCCCTCTTTCGCGGAAGCTTTTTAAACATGAAATTGAGCCCCCCTAGGCTCGCTCTTGATACTCACCTGTTTCAGTATTGACGACAATTTTGTCACCAGCCTGAATAAATGTTGGAACCTTCACTACAAGACCAGTTTCCAATGTGGCGCTCTTAAAGGAACCCGATGCAGTACCACGTTTAATGGTCGGCTCTGCATCCGCGACTGTTAATGTCACCGACATTGGCAAATCAACCCCGATTGGACTTCCTTCATACATTTCCAATTGAACCTTGCAGCCCGGCAACATAAAATTGACCAAGCTCCCAATATAGTCTTTCGGCAAAGCAATCTGCTCAAAATTTTCTGTGTTCATGAAGTGAAAGAAATCATCATCAGCATACAAATACTCAACTTCGTGCTGTTCAAATGTTACTTTCTCGAGCTTTTCGTCGGACCCAAATCGCTTTTCCATCTGAGTGCCATTTTTAATACTGCGGAGTTTGGTCTGAACCATACCACGCCAGTTACCAGGGGTAACATGGACAATGCTCATCGCGCGATAGAGTTGACCATCCAGCAGAATGATATTACCAACTTTGAGTTGAGTTGCTGTAATCATGAATAGACTCCTACTTTAAAATCCGTTGTTCTTTCAAGGATTTACCAGAAAAAGTCAAGTTTATTGAGGAGTAGAACCGCTACTTTGAAATTATTGGATCCATTCATCCATGGCTTCATTCGTCCAATAATCGCCAACCAAATGCGGACCTTCTGGCTCAGCATCTGCCACATCAGTTGGTGCATTATCAACGCCAACCAACATTGTCTTCTGAGCAGATATTGCAGAACCCCTTGCAACGAGATCCTGATTATAGAAGAATTTTAGATCAAAGCTGCCACTATTAATAATTCTGACAGAACCATCTGGAACGTCATTCACAAATGAAATCTTCATCGTCCCTTTGACACGTTTATATGATGGTCTGTTCGAACTACCGTCATTGTACTCGTAATCAGAGGTTACAAATTGTTTATCACCTTCTTGCTGAACTTTAAATGAAAGCGTTTGCTTTGTTCCATCTTCCAACTTCTTGGTAATTTTGACAGTTGCTGTATGAGCAGACTTCCGTGTCGCTTCAACAGTCACTGTTTCTGAGTCACTGGCCTTCGCCCAACCATAATTTGCGGTTACGGGATTTGTGGCAGCTTCCGTCGCAACGTTAATATCTTTGCTCACATCTGTCTTATTCTCAGGTGGATAATTTGTAAGATCACTCATCACAGAAGTTGCAGGACCACTATATCCCTCGTTGAATGCGCGACACCCTGATACAACAGTAATAAGCGCTAAGAAAATGAAACAGGAAAACAACTGTGTGCAGACGCGATTCATATCAACAACTCCTTCCAAAGTTAGATGTGATCTATTCACTATAGGTTTCGGCAGATTGATGAAAAAGTTGCGTCCTTTTTCAAAGATTTTCACTTTTTTTATTTAGAATATTCGGAAATCTTGGAATTCAAATATGAGATCATTACTGTTGAATTCCAGTCCTGAGCACCTATGAATTTGCGAATAATCCTTCCGTCCGGACTCACAATATATGTCTCAGGCAAAGCATACGTCCCAAACTGATCTGCAACAGCCCCTTTAGTGTCCATAAGTACTTTAAATTGTATAGTTTTTTTCCGGTTTAACGTTTGTATTGCCTTCCAACCGTTGTTGTCCCCGGTCGCATCCAAACTAATTCCTAAAATAGCAATGCCAGGGTTGTCATGATAGCGAGCTGCCATATCATTAAATTCTGGAAACTCCTGCATACAGGTCCCACACCAAGTTGCCCAGAAGTGGACGATTAAAAGTTTTCCCTGATAATCCGCGAGGCTCACTTGCTTTTGGGTTTCATCCTGAAGAGAAAACGATGGCGCAGCATCCCCCACCTTCAACCCCTCAGGATGCCAAGTCACAAAGCAATAGACCGCTACAGCAATTGCTGTAGCGGTCAGAAATGCTCGAACAGTTGAATTCATTAGGCAGTTTTGGCCTTAGCCGTCTTTTTAGCTGCAGGCTTCTTCGCCGCAGCTTTCGCACTCTTTGGTGCAGCTGACTTCGCTGTCTTGGAGGCTGCCTTCTTAGCCTTAGGTGCTGGTGCAGCAGTCACCGAACCAATTTCAGCAGATAGGTACTCGATAATCGCCATTGGCGCATTGTCACCATGTCGGTTACCCAAGCGCATAATGCGTGTATATCCACCATTGCGGGCCTTAAAGCGATCCGCCAAATTGGTGAATAGCTTTTGGATCGCATTATCATTCTGCACATAGCGCAATGCACGCCTACGTGCAGACAGTGAACCATCTTTACCAAGGCTTACCATCCAGTCGGCCCAACGGCGCAACTCTTTGGCTTTTGGTAATGTTGTTTCAATGCGATCATGCAAAATTAATGATGACAACATATTGCGGAACAAAGCCAAGCGATGGCTTGTGGTCCGACCTAATTTACGAGAATCTACTAAGTGACGCATAACTTACTCCACATCCTTTGGCCGATACTTTTCAGCATCGCCTGTGTTAAACCCATCTAATTTCATACCGAGGGACAAGCCCATCTCGGCAAGAATTTCCTTAATTTCATTCAATGACTTGCGACCAAAGTTTTTGGTACGCAACATTTCTGGCTCAGAGCGCTGGCACAACTCACCGATGAAGCGAATGTTTGCATTCTGTAAGCAATTCGCAGAACGGACAGACAATTCAAGTTCGTCCACGCGGCGATAAAGATTTTCGTTCAACGCTGGGCGATCCTGTTGAATTTCCAATTCCACTGGCTCATCAATTTCTTCAAAACTAATGAACACTTGGAGTTGTTCCTTCAAGATCTTGGCTGCAAAAGCAACAGCATCCTCTGGAGCAACTGATCCGTTGGTCCAGACTTCCAAAATCAAACGATCGTAGTCTGTCATTTGGCCAACGCGTGCGTTTGTTACATTGAAGTTCACCTTCAAAACAGGTGAATAAATGGAATCAATTGGAATCACGCCGATAACCGCATTCTCATCTTTGTTACGATCTGCCGGGACATAGCCCTTGCCCATACGGACAAACAGTTCCATGTCGAGCTTTGAATCAGGTGCCAAAGTCGCAATATGTAAATCTGGATTCAAAACTGTCACTGAAGATGGCACTTCAATATCTTTGGCTGTTAAAACTTTTTCACCAGTTGCTTTAATTTTCAATGTCTCACGATCACCAGTATGCAACTGAAGGCGCAATTCTTTGAGGTTCAAAATAATATCTGTAACATCCTCACGCACGCCCGGAATTGTTGAAAACTCATGTTGCACGCCATCGATCTTAACGGCAGCAACTGCAGCACCTTGGAGTGAAGACAGCAAGATGCGGCGCAGTGAGTTACCAAGCGTAATACCAAATCCACGCTCAAGAGGCTTCACTTCAAACTTACCATATGTTGGTGTCAGTGTTTCTCTTTCAATTTCGAGCCCACGGGGACGAATCAAACTCCGCCAATTACGATACATAGTGTGAACCTCCGGCAAAAAGTTAGTTTACTTGGAATACAATTCAACAATCAACTGTGGCTTGATGTGACCCATCACAAGCTGTTCACCAGCTGGATACGCCATCAACTGTGCTGAGTAATCATCTTTGTTGAGGCTCACCCATTCTGGCAAACCACGACGCTCAGCACCCGCCAATGCTTCATTGATACGGGCAATCTTACGACTCTTTTCAGCCACTGCAACCACATCACCCTGCTGCACGAGATAAGACGGAATATTCACGCGCTTACCATTCACAGTAAAATGACCTTGACGCACTAACTGACGGGCCTCTTCACGTGAACGACCAAATCCCATGCGGCACACCAAATTATCCAGGCGGCGTTCAAGCAAGAGAATCAGGTTATCACCTGTAATGCCCTTCATACGTTCAGCCATCGAGAAATACCGACGGAACTGACGTTCCAGAATTCCATAAATACGCTTCACCTTCTGCTTTTCGCGAAGTTGGGTACCGTATTCGGACTGTTTTTTACGAGCCTGACCATGCTGGCCAGGAGCATATTGCCGACGCTCAATGGCGCACTTATCGGAGAAGCAACGGTCACCCTTTAAAAAGAGCTTGATGCCTTCACGACGGCAGAGTCTGCAAACTGAATCACAATAACGAGCCACAATTCCTCCTTATACTCGACGACGTTTGGGGGGACGGCAACCATTGTGAGGAATGGCGGTAACGTCCCGAATGTAAGAAATTTTAATACCTGAATTCGCAATCGCACGAAGTGCTGATTCACGGCCCACTCCTGGACCCTTCACATGCACAACAACTGAACGCATGCCACATTCTCTGGCTTTGCGTGCGGCCTCTTCACCTGCAATCTGTGCTGCAAATGGGGTGCTCTTACGGCTTCCTTTAAATCCTTTAGAACCTGAACTTGACCAACAGAGTACATGCCCCTGTGGATCCGTGAAGGTAATAATGGTATTGTTAAATGTCGCCAATACATGTGCAAACCCAGTAGCAACATTCTTCTTTCCTTTTTTAACACGTACCTTCACAGGTGCAGCAGCTTCTGTAGCTTCAACTGGGGCAGCCTTCTTTTCTTTTTTGGTTTCTTTCACTTCTTCAGCCATATCTCAACTCCTGTTAGTAATAAGTATTACTTGCTGGTTGGCGCCTGTTTCTTGCCTGCAATTGCAACGCGTGGGCGACCTTTTGCAGTACGCGCATTTGTCTTCGAACGTTGACCACGGGCAGGCAAACGCTTGATATGACGCAAACCACGGTAAGTACCCGTATCCTTGAGCAACTTGATATTACCAGAAATTTCGCGACGCAAATCACCTTCCACTTTGTAAATGGATTCGATCATATCACGAATCTTGGCGATCTCGCCTTCGCTCAACTTCTCAGCACGCAAATCTTTGTCAATGCCGGCCTTGTCTAGAATTTCAATGGCATTGGTTGGGCCAATTCCATAAATGTAGCGAAGGGCAATACGAACCTTTTTCTTCGCGGGAATGTCTACACCTGCAATACGTGGCATATGCTTATCCTTGTTTCTGTTTGTGTTTTGGATTTGAACAAATCACCCGAACAACCCCATTGCGACGGATAACTTTGCACTTATCACAAATCTTTTTAACTGATGATCTTACTTTCATAGCATCCTCACTTCACGCGGAACGTAATACGCCCACGAGTTAAATCATAAGGCGACAACTCCACTTTGACACGATCGCCCGGTAAAATTTTAATAAAGTACATCCGCATCTTACCCGAAATATGGGCCAAGACCTGATGACCATTGTCGAGTTTCACTTGAAACATTGCGTTGGGCAAAGTTTCAAGTACCGTACCTTCCATTTCAATTGCATCTTCTTTAGCCATTCATTCCTCAAAAAATTCTTTAACAAATCAATGTAAACTCAAGATATCTGGACCATTTTCCGTGACTGCCACGGAGTGTTCAAAATGGGCGGAGGGCTTAGCATCTGCCGTCACAACTGTCCAGTCATCTGATAAAAGCTTAACCGCGCCCGTTCCCTCGTTCACCATGGGCTCAACCGCCAAAACCATACCCGCCTTGAGCCTTAAACCCGATCCGGCCACCCCATAATTGGGCACTTGGGGTTCCTCATGGAGACTGCGGCCAATACCATGACCGACATAATCCCTAACAATTCCAAAGCCTTCGGCCTCAACATGCTGCTGAATTGCCGCTCCAACATCCCCCAGGCGGTTCCCAGGAACCATCAGTGCAATCCCTTTTGCCAGGGCCTCCTGAGTAATGCTTAGAAGGCGCTCTGTACGAGGTGGAATCTGACCAATGGCAAAGGTCATTGCGTGGTCACCATAAAAACCATCCAAAATCACACCGCAATCCACGCTAACAATGTCACCTTCAACCAAGGGACGCTTATTGGGGATTCCATGAACCACTTCCTCATTAATGGAAGTGCAGAGTGTCGCAGGAAAGCCACGATATCCCAAAAAAGCCGGCTTACCACCGCGCTCCTTAATAATTTCAAAGGCGACACGATCCAAATCTTGAGTTGTCACTCCAGGTACAATCTGTGTTGCTAAGGTTTTCATTACCTCAACAACCACTTGATTCGCCCGACGCATTTTTTCAATTTCGGCCTTGGATTTGAGTATGATCATCTCAACTCGTTTTTCCGATTGCGGACAGCAAACGCTGTTCAATCTCCTCCACCGACCCAACACCATTTATTGTCTTCAAAATTCCTTGTTGCTTATAATATTCTGCCAACGGCAATGTTTCCTTCCGATACACTTCCAAGCGCTTACGAGCTGTTTCAATTGTGTCATCAGGTCTCTGATATAGCGGACCATTACAACTGTCACACTGCCCTGCTGCCTTGGATGGTCGAAACTCCACATGATAACTGGCACCACATTTTTTACAGAGCCAGCGACCTGAAAGCCGCTTCAACAAATCTGAATCGGGAACCACAATTTCACAGACCACATCCAAACGACTATCTACAGACTTTAGCATTTGGTCCAACGCAGTTGCCTGAGGCACCGTGCGAGGAAAACCATCTAAAATATAACCATTCACACAATCTGGCTGGGTGATTCGATCCCGCATGAGGCCAATCATGACATCATCCGGGACCAACACCCCGCGCTCCATATAATCTTTAGCCTTTAAACCCAACTCTGTTCCTGCAGCCAAGGCCTGTCTCAACATATCACCCGTCGAAAGTTGAGGAATACCAAACTGGCGGCGCAACACCTCGGACTGAGTGCCCTTTCCTGAACCAGGTGCACCTAAAAGCAACAACCGTAGTGCCACCATTATCCAGCCCGCCCCTTAAAGCGACCACCACTGGAACCAGACATAAAACCATCGTAATTGCGCGACAGTAGGTGTGTTTCAATCTGTGCAATCGTATCCATCGCCACACCCACCACAATCAATAGGGATGTTCCGCCAAATGTTACCGCCAAAAGACCTGGAATCTGAAACTGATTACTTAGAATCGATGGAAGCAAACATACAAATGACAAGTAAGCAGCACCACCTACAGTAATTCGCGTCAGAACTCGGTCAATATAATCAGACGTTGCCTTTCCGGGGCGCAGCCCAGGAACATAGCCACCATATTTACGAAGGTTATCGGCAACGTCCACAGGATTAAAAGTCACAGCTGTATAAAAAAATGTGAAAAAAACAATCAATGCAACATACAATGTATCATGCATCCAACCTTGTCCTAATTCTTGCGCAAACGCCTTCAGTGTTTCATTTGGCATAAACTGAACAATCGTTGCAGGAAACATAATGAGGGATGATGCAAAAATAGGTGGAATCACACCCGACATATTCAGCTTGAGCGGCAAATGGGTTGCCTGCCCACCATACATTTTACGTCCCACAACCCGCTTGGCGTACTGAACAGGTATACGACGTTGTGCACGTTCAAAATACACAATGAATGTAATGATTGCTGCAATGAAGGCAAGAATAAGCAAAAACCCAAAGAGGCCATACTGGCTCCTGTTACTCCATGCTGCCACAATACCAGGCGGAATACGCGTTACGATACCGGCAAAGATAATCAGTGAAATACCATTACCAATGCCACGTTCTGTAATTTGCTCACCTAGCCACATCAGGAAGCAAGTTCCTGCTGTCAATGTCACCATAGTGGATACACAAAACGCCACAATACTCATACCTGGCAACATAATACCTTGTTGAACCAATCCATAGCTAATACCAAACGACTGCACAAGGCTCAGCACAACAGTGCTATATCGAGTATACTGAGTGATCTTCTTGCGACCACTATCCCCCTCTTTTTGCATTTCTGCAATTGCAGGCACTGCAACTGCCAAAAGCTGAAAGATAATAGATGCCGAGATATAGGGCATAATACCTAACGCAAAGACAGAGAAGCGCTCTAATGCACCACCTGAAAAGAGATTAAAAATGTCAAAGACCGTTCCAGGCTTTAGCAATTTCGCCAATGCACTGGTATTCACACCTGGGGTTGGTACATAAATACCGATTCGATATAACCCCAACATCGCAACCGTAAACAATATCCGGCGTCGAAGTTCTGGAATCTTGGCTAAATTTCCGACTGTTGCCACGTATCAAATCCCCCGGTTGATTTAAGCTGTTGCGACTTCTTCAACAATCCTACCACCAGCTGCAATAATCTTCTCGCGCGCGCTGGTTGAAACCTTGTCAACATTCACCACATAGGCGCGATCTACCGCACCGCGTCCCAGAATTTTAACTGCAGCATCTACAGACTTGATCATACCTGCATCCACCAATGACTGAGCATTGACTTCTGCATTTGCTGGCAGGCGATTCAATTGATCCAAATTGATAATAGAAAATTCCTTGCGGAAAATATTGGTAAAGCCACGCTTTGGCATCTTGCGATACAGTGGCATTTGACCACCTTCAAAGCCACGACGATGGTAACCACCAGAGCGGGCCTTTTGACCCTTATGTCCCTTTGTGGATGTACCACCATGACCGCTGGCATCACCGCGTCCTAAACGCTTTGCTGGTTTTCTTGCCCCTTTATTGGGCTGTATTTCATTCAGTTTCATAACCAATCCTCATTAAGCTGAAATTTGCGCAGTTGCAACCTGGCGACCACGCAAACGTGCATTCTGCTCTGGCGACTGTAGGCGCAAGAGGCCATTCAATGTCGCCTTTACCACATTATGTGGGTTGTTTGTTCCAATACACTTAGTCAAAATATTGTGAATCCCAGCAGCTTCAACAACAGCACGCACAGGACCACCTGCAATTACGCCGGTACCAGGAGCAGCAGGTTTCAACATGACACGAGCAGCTCCGTACATTCCAAGAATTTCATGAGGAATTGTGTCATTAATAACACTTACCGAGACCATTCCCTTCTTTGCAGCTTCAACAGCTTTACGAATCGCTTCGGGAACTTCGTTCGCCTTACCAAGACCGAAACCAACGCGGCTGGCACCATCACCAACAACGGCTAGCACGGAGAAACTAAAGCGACGTCCACCCTTAACCACTTTAGCAACACGGTTAATTTGAACAATACGTTCGATAAACTCTTTGTCTGTGCGCTCCATTAAAACTTCAACCCTTTCTCACGAGCGCCGTCGGCAACTGCCTTGATCTGCCCATGATATAGAAAACCGTTACGATCAAATACGACTGCTTCTACCTTTTTAGCCTTAGCACGCTCGGCAATCAAACCACCAATGTGTTTTGCGCGCTCAACTCCCTTCAAGCTATCGGGAATTTCCTTATCCAATGTGGATGCGGCAACAATAGTACTGCCCTGATGATCATCAATGATTTGGGCATATACATGCTTGTTGCTACGGAACACCGAGAGACGCGGACGCACCTCAGTACCCTGCATCTTCAGTCGGATGCTGTATTTACGACGTAATCGGTTATTTCGCACTGTCGAACTCATATCATCCTCACTTAATTATTTGCCACCAGATGCACCCGCAGCGGCCTTACCGACCTTGCGACGCACCACTTCATTACTGTAACGGACTCCCTTACCCTTGTAAGGTTCCGGTAATCGCAGCTTGCGAAGTACAGCTGCTGTTTCACCCACGTGCTCACGGTTTGACCCGGAAACAACCAAATGGGTTTGTTTATCAACTTTAATGGTTACGCCCTCTGGGAATGGGAAAATCACCGGATGTGAAAAACCCAATGCCAAATGTAATTCTTTGCCTTTAACTTCAGCACGGAAACCAACGCCAATAATATCCAATTCCTTTGTAAACCCCTTTGTTACACCTTGCACCATATTATCAACAATCGTACGGAACATGCCATGCATGCTGCGACTGGACAAAGAATCATCATCGCGCTTAACAAGAATGGCTTTTGCTTCCTGCACAACACTCACACCCTTTGGAATGGCATATTTCAACATTCCTAATGGGCCCTGAACGTTAACCACACCATCTGCAATCTTGACGGTTACTTTCTCAGGAACTTCAATGGGTTTCTTTCCAATACGTGACATAGTATCAACCTCGTTTAATAACTGCCGTTACCAGACTTTGCAAATCGCCTCACCACCCAAGTGCTTCTGGCGAGCTTGCGTGTCCGTCATAACCCCTTTGGATGTGGACAAAATCGTCACACCCAACCCACCACGCACAACCCGAAGGTCCTCGTGGCCCAAATAGACACGGCGTCCCGGGGTGCTAATACGCGCCAAGCCAGACATGACACGTGTCCGACGGCCTACGTACTTAAGGCCTGCAACTAACGACTTCTGGGTTCCCTCGCCCGCAACTTGCACATCAGAGAGAAAACCTTCGTCCACCAAAACCTTCAGGATATTTTCCTTAATCTTGGAAAATGGGATCTGAACAGTATCGTGGCCCGCTTGGTTAGCGTTCCGAACTCGTGTCAACATATCTGCAATTGAATCTGTCATCATAACTACAATCTCCTTACCAACTTGATTTGGTTACACCTGGCAACTCACCTGCCAAGGCCGCTTTACGGAAACAAATACGGCACATATTAAACTTGCGGATAAAGCCACGTGGCCGACCGCAGCACAAACACCGATGATATTCGCGCACTTTAAATTTGGCTTTGCGCTGTGCCTTCACAACGAGCGATGTCTTCGCCATAACTTCTCCTTATATTCAGCTTTGTGCATTTCCTCTGAACGGCATACCAATATGTTTGAGAAGAGCTTTAGCCTCTTCATCTGTCTTGGCTGACGTCACAAATGTAATATTCATTCCCTTGGCCTTTTGCACCTTATCGACATTGGCCTCTGGGAAAACTGCAAACTCAGTTAATCCAAATGTATAGTTACCATTCCCATCAAAACCCTTGGCACTCACACCCTTAAAGTCACGCACACGTGGTAACGCAATATCAATTAAGCGCGTTAAAAACTCATACATGCGCTGACCACGCAATGTCACACAGCAACCAATCGCTTGACCTTGACGCAACTTAAAGTTGGCAATTGATTTACGGGCCTTTGTAATAACTGACTTTTGGCCTGTAATCATGCTCAACTCTTCTGCAACAGCAGTCAGAATTTTAGAGTCCTGAAGTGCTTCTTTAATAGAAGTGTTGACGACAATCTTCAAAAGTTTTGGGACCTGAAAACTATTGGTGTACCCAAACTCTTTCTTTAAAGTTGGCACAACTTCCTTCTGATATTTTTGATTTACAATGCTCGTTTCCATATCTCACTCACTTAGCTGGTTTGGATTCTTGAACCCGCACCACGTTAGACCAATGAATTCCAGATTCCTTTTCGACAATGCCACCTTGGCGATTTTGCGCTGAAGGCTTCATATGACGTTTGATCATATTGAGTTTCTCAATGAAGATCACGCCATCACCTGCGTCAACACGAATGACCTTACCACTTTTTCCCTTTTCTTTTCCGGTTAACACTTTAACGGTGTCACCCTTTTTTACATGTGCCTTACTCATAAGTTTCTCCAACGCTTACAGCACTTCAGGTGCCAGCGAGATGATTTTCATATAGTTGCGGGCGCGTAATTCACGTGCAACTGGGCCAAATATGCGTGTTCCCAAAGATTCGCCAGCGTCGTTAACCAAAACAACCGCATTATCGTCAAAGCGAATATAGGATCCGTCTGAACGACGAACTGCCTTTTTGGTTCGTACAATTACGGCCTTTTTAACGTCGCCCTTCTTAACTTTTCCACCAGGACTTGCATCCTTGACACTCACCACGATTATATCACCAATGCTGGCATAGCGGCGGCGTGAAGCACCCAAGACTTTAATGCACATCACCTTGCGTGCTCCGGAGTTGTCAGCGACTTCTAAAACTGTCTCTTGTTGAATCATAAAATTCCTCTTTTACGTTTAGGCCACTGCCTCTGCAACAGGAGCATTACGTGTAATCAATGTCTGAAACACCCAGCGCTTCGTGCGACTCATGGGACGGCTTTCCATGATGGAAATAAAATCACCTGCTTGGCACTGGTTCTTCTCATCATGCACGTGATAACGGCAATGACGGCGAATATATTTGCCAAACTTGGGGTGTTTTGTCGTGCGCTCAACTTCAACGATAATTGTCTTATCGCCTGAGCGCCGCAGCACCATCCCTGTCTTTGTTCTTTTTAATGTACGTTCTGTCATAGCAATTGTCCCCTTACTTACCCAGTGACCGTTCGCGTAACACGGTTTTGGCGCGTGCCAAATCACGGCGTAGCGTACGCAGGTTTGCAGTTTTCTCTAATTGACCAGTCACCTTCTTAACCCGTAGAATGAACAACTCATCTTGCAGGTCATTGATCATTTTTTCTAAATCGGCCTCATTTTTGGCCCGAACATCAGCTGGCTTCACGGTAATCCTCCCGCGATATAAGTTTCGTCTTCAATGGTAGCTTATGAGAAGCTCTCTCAAATGCTTCCTTGGCTGTAGCAATATCAACACCTTCTAATTCATAAAGCACCCGACCACGTTGGATTGGAGCAACCCATGCCTCCACAGATCCTTTACCTTTACCCATGCGGACTTCGAGGGGCTTTTTGGTAATCGGCTTATCTGGGAAAATGCGAATCCACATTTTTCCACCCTTTTTAAGGTGTCGGCTGATCGCAATACGTGCGGCTTCAATCTGTCGCGCCGTAATAAATCCGGTGCTTACCGCTTGTAAGCCAAAATCCCCGAAGGCCAAATTACAGCCACGATGGGCCACGCCGTATAAGCGGCCCTTTTGTGACTTGCGAAATTTCGTACGTGATGGCTGCAACATAAGTCATTCTCCTCAGATCTGAACTTCACCCTTATACACCCAAGTTTTAACACCAATTTTGCCATAGGTAGTATTGGCCTCGGCAAATCCGTAATCAATGTCAGCACGCAATGTGTGAAGCGGCACGCGCCCCTCACGATACCACTCACAGCGGGCAATTTCGGAACCAGCCAGTCGACCAGCACACATTACTTTAATACCGTCAGCACCCAACTTCAGCGCAGACTGTACAGCCTTTTTCATGGCACGGCGGAATGCAATGCGACGCTCCAATTGTTGCGCAACACTTTCAGCAACCAACTGCGCGTCTGTCTCGGCCTTGCGCACTTCTTGGATATTAATCACAACGTCATGTTTACATTTACCCTGTAATTCCAAACGTAAGGCATCAATTCCAGCGCCCTTCTTACCAATTACCAATCCCGGACGCGCAGTGTGAATTGTTACAACAATATTTTCAGCCTTACGCTCAATGTCAATACGTGCCACACCAGTTGAGTAGAGCTTTTCCTTCAAAAATTTACGAATGAAGCGATCTTCATGCACTCGGTCTGCGTATTCCCGTCCACCTGCATACCAGCGTGAGCTCCATGTTTTACTGATGCCAAGTCTAAATCCGATTGGATGCGTTTTCTGTCCCATTTTACTTTTCTCCCAATTCAATCATAATGTGACTCATCTTCTTCTGTACAGGGTGCGCCATACCACGTGATCGCGGACGATGGCGCTTCATCATGGGACCTTGATCCACACGAGCAGTCATAACCACCAAGTTATCAACATCTACGCCACCTTTGACATCCGCATTTGCAACTGCTGATTTGATCGCCTTAAGTACTGGCAAAGCTGCACGACGCTCACAAAACTGCAGTAGATCAATCGCATCTTGAACGCGTTTGCCGCGTACTAAGTTAACCACAGGCTGAACTTTCTGCTGCGTTATCCGAATAAATGTTGATTTCGCCTTACTCACTGACTTAGCCATAATAACCTCTATTATTTAGCAGCTGGACCCGCTGCTGCCTTACGATCACCAGAGTGACCTTTAAATGTTCTTGTTGGAGCAAACTCACCCAATTTATGACCAACCATATTTTCGGTCACGAATACTGGTACAAACTTGCGACCATTATGCACCGCAAATGTAAGGCTAACCATATCTGGTACAATCATTGAACGACGAGACCATGTTTTGATAACCTTTTTGTTACGGGAAGCCTGAGCTTCTTCCACCTTTTTAATAAGATGATCGTCAACAAACGGTCCCTTTTTGAGTGAACGCGCCATTGTTATTTTCTCCTGTCTTTCACAATAAATCTCTGAGTTCTCTTATTTCCACGAGTTTTATAGCCCTTAGATGGCAAACCACGAACGTTGGTTGGGTGATTACCACCTTTACTACGGCCTTCACCACCACCATGTGGATGGTCAACAGGGTTCATGGCCATACCACGGACATGGGGGCGTTTGCCAAGATAACGAGTCCGGCCAGCTTTACCCAAAGTCACATTTTCATGATCCAAATTGCCAACCTGTCCAATCGTTGCACGGCAACGGGCGTGAATTAGTCTCACCTCGCCTGACGGCAGTTTCACTTGGGCATAATCACCCTCTTTACCCATAATCTGGGCTGCCATACCGGCTGAACGAACGAGAACACCGCCCTTGCCAATCTTAAGTTCTAAGTTATGAATATTCGTACCAACTGGAATTTGCTTCAATGTCAGTACGTTGCCTGGCAAAATATCTGCATCATCGGATGCAATAACACTATCACCAATCTTAAGACCAAGTGGTGCAAGAATATATGACTTCACACCATCTACGTATTGAAGCAATGCAATATTAGCACTACGGTTTGGGTCATACTCAATTGCTACAACCTTAGCGTTAATATCTGTCTTGCTTCGTTTAAAATCAACAATTCGATATAACCGCTTAGCACCACCACCACGATGATCCGCTGTAATACGACCTTGGTTATTACGACCACCGCTGCGCTTAATTGATTCCAACAAGGCCTTTTCTGGCGCCTTCTTGGTTAAGTCAGAGGTATCAGTTGTCGTAATATACCGACGTGATGCAGTGTAGGGCTGATAATTTTTCTGTGCCATAAGTTTATACCCCTTCGAACAGTTCGATGGCTTCACCCTTGCGCAAAGTCACAACTGCCTTCTTCCAATCAGATGTCATCGTCTGATGATTACCAACACGCTTTCTACGACCATGCATACTCACAGTATGAACGTCTTTTACTTTAACTTTAAATAGCTGCTCAACCGCACGACGCACATCAATTTTGGTTGCAAGCTTTGCAACTTCGAACACGTACTGACCAAACTCTTTGCCGCGGACTGCTTTTTCAGTAATCAGCGGACGCTTAATAACATCATGGATTCTCATGAGAGCACCTCTGATAATTGCTGTAGCGCCTTCTCAGTCACAACCAAACGATTGTAACGAAGTATGTCATAAACGGTGATACCAGCGACTGGCACTGTCTTAATATTTTTAACATTACGAAGCGACTTGATAACCGCATCATCACCATCTTTTGCATCAGTAACGATGAGCGCATTTGTCGCACCGAGTTTTTCAAGGAACTTCACTGCATCTTTCGTTTTTGGTTTCTTCATTTCCCAGCTGTCCAAAACAATCAACTCACCATCTTTACGCTTCATTGTGAGAGCGGAACTCAAAGCGGCATGACGCATTTGTTTTGGCATTGCGTATTCAAAGTCACGTTGATGGGGACCAAAAGCAACACCACCACCTACATAGAGCGGACTACGCGTAGAACCAGCACGGGCATTACCAGTACCTTTTTGACGATAAGGCTTCTTACCACCACCACTCACCTCGCCTTTTCGCTTGGTATCGACTGTGCCCTGACGCTGATTGGTCAAGTAGCGTTGAACCGCTTCAAACACCAATCCCTTGCGAGCAAGCGTATCGAAACAATCATCAGCCAGCTCGATATCCTTCACCTTTTCATTCTTTAAGTTGCAAACTGTATGCTTCACCATAAAATCCTCACTTGCTCACAAAGAGCAACGCATTCTTTCCGCCAGGAACCGCTCCCTTAACAAAAAGGAGGTTCTTGCTGGCATCAACTGCAATAACTTCTAATTTTTTAATGGTACGAACCACATCACCCATATGGCCTGGCATACCCGTATTTTTCAAAACACGTCCCGGCCACGTACGCATACCAATGGAACCAGTACTACGATGAAAGTGAGATCCGTGCGCAGCGGGCCCACCGGCCTTACCGCAACGCTTAATCACACCTTGAGTACCACGTCCTTTGACACGACCCTGGACATGGACTTTGTCACCCTTTGCAAACTGTTCAACAGTTAGCATTTGGCCAAGCTCAACACCCTCGAGCGTCGCAGGCTTAAACTCACGAAGATGCTTATATAGCGGTGCCTTTGCTTTTGCACAATGTGCCGCACGTGCCTTTGTAATGCGCTTTGCCTTGGTCTCACCAAAACCGATTTGAATCGCTTCATATCCATCAGTCTCTTTGGTCTTCAGTTGAACCACCGCACAGGGGCCAGCCAACAATACCGTCACAGGAATTGCTGTTCCGTCCTCTTTATAATGCTGTGTCATTCCTTGTTTTTTTGCCAAAAGTGCCATAAATTTACTCCCTCAAAATCCCGTCATCACACCATTTTAATTTCAACTTCAACACCTGCAGCCAAGTCCAACTTCATAAGCGCATCAATCGTCTGCTGAGTCGGTTCCAAGATATCGATCAAACGCTTGTGGGTGCGAATTTCAAATTGTTCGCGCGATTTTTTGTCCACATGCGGTGAACGCAACACACAGTATTTTTCGATATGTGTTGGCATTGGGATCGGACCTGCAATCATTGCGCCCGTTCGCTTTGCTGTATCTACAATCTCGACAGCAGACTGATCCAAGAGCTTATAGTCAAAGCCCTTTAAGCGGATGCGAATCTTCTGCGTCTTATCGTAATTTTGTTGAGTACTTGCCATAAACGTATCCTTCTCTTCGTTATTCCAAAATGTTGGTTACAACACCTGCACCGACTGTACGGCCACCTTCACGAATTGCGAAGCGTAATTCCTTCTCCAT
>PCXA01000011.1 GCA_002796325.1 Deltaproteobacteria bacterium CG11_big_fil_rev_8_21_14_0_20_47_16
AGGCTTGGAACTGTGCCTTACCTTGATCGGCCAACACCTTGGTCAATGCAGCGGTCAACGTTGTTTTACCATGGTCAATGTGACCAATCGTTCCAACGTTTACGTGTGGTTTTGATCGATTAAATTTCTCTTTTGACATCGTTATCTCCTTTTTAATTCCTTCAAATTAATAATAGGTGCCATGCACCCGTGCAATAATCTCATTTGCGACAGTCTTAGGAGCTGCATCGTAGTGTGCAAACTGCATCGTATACGAGGCGCGCCCTTGAGACGCCGACCGAAGATCTGTGGAATATCCAAACATGCTGGCCAACGGCACTTGGGCATCAATTACTTGCGCACCCTTTCGTGTGTCGGTACGCATGATGCGCCCACGGCGTGAGGTGAGGTCTCCAGTTACTGAACCTACAAACTCATCAGGCACAACCACTTCCACATCCATCATCGGTTCCAGCAGAACCGGTCCTGCTTGTTTCATGGCATCTTTAAATGCCATCGAGGCAGCGATTTTATAGGCAATTTCAGATGAGTCTACATCGTGGTATGACCCATCCAACAACGTCACCTTTACATCGACCACTGGATAACCAGCGAGTACGCCGTTATCAGCCGCTTCCTCAATCCCCTTTTTCACTGCAGGGATAAACTCTTGGGGAATCACGCCACCCTTGGTGGCATCCACGAATTCGATTCCTTTTCCACGTTCTTGAGGTTCCAAGTTAATAACAACATGCCCGTACAATCCTTTTCCACCGACCTGCTTAATATACTTATTCTCAACCTTAGCATTACCCTCAACCGTTTCACGATACGCAACCTGAGGCTTACCGACATTGGCTTCAACACCAAATTCGCGCTTCATACGATCAACAATGATTTCTAAATGCAACTCGCCCATTCCTGAGATCAATGCCTGCCCTGTTTCTGAATCGGTATGCATTCGGAAGGAAGGATCCTCGAGTGCTAATTTTTGTAACGCTTGTGTCAACTTGTCTTGATCGGCATTTGTCTTTGGCTCAATCGCTATTGACATGACCGGTTCAGGAAACTCCATCGACTCAAGTAACACCGACTGACCTTCATTACACAAGGTATCCCCGGTAACAGCAAACTTAAGTCCAACGGCCACTACAATATCACCTGCAACCGCTGACCGAATCTCCTCACGCTTATTGGCATGCATGCGCAACAAACGAGACGCACGCTCTTTCTTCTTCTTGGAAGCATTAAATACATGCTTCCCAGCCTCAATCTGCCCTGAGTAAATTCGCAGGTACGCCAGTTGGCCTACAAACGGATCAGACATAATCTTAAAAACTAGCGCAGCAAGTGGGCCCTCCGGATCCGGATGACGCTCAATCAACTTTTCGGGATCACTAACATCATGACCCACAATATTCGGTATATCGAGCGGCGATGGCAACAGCTCAACCACCGCATCTAATAATTGCTGCACACCCTTGTTTTTAAAAGCTGCACCACAAAATACAGGAGTAATCTTGCGCTCTATCGTGGCCTTACGCGCTGCTCTTAATAGAACGTCCCGCGCGATTGATTTACCCTCTAGATACTGATGCAGGAGTTCATCATCGGTTTCAGCCACAGCCTCTACCAATTCGTCGTGGTAGCGCTTTGCAATTTCTTGCAATTCTGCTGGTATTTGATTTTCAATGATCGTTGCCCCAAGGCTTTGTTCGTCAAACGTCAGGGCTTTCAATTCCAAAAGATCAACAATTCCTTTAAACTCATCTTCAGAACCAATCGGAATCACAAAGGGAATTGCCCGAGTGTGAAGCCGATCTTTCATCATTTCTACTACTCTAAAAAAATCTGCCCCGACGCGATCCATCTTGTTCACAAACGCAATTCGGGGAACACCGTACTTATCTGCCTGTCTCCAGACAGTTTCGGACTGGGGTTCGACGCCAGCAACTGCACAAAATACGCCGACCGCTCCGTCCAACACCCGTAAACTTCTTTCGACTTCAATCGTGAAGTCAACGTGCCCAGGTGTATCGATAATATTGATGCGATGGTCTTTCCAGGAACAGGTCGTGGCCGCCGATGTAATCGTAATACCACGTTCTTGCTCTTGCGCCATCCAGTCCATGGTGGCTTCGCCCTCATGAACCTCGCCCAACTTGTGAATTCGCCCGGTGTAAAACAAAATGCGTTCTGTCACCGTCGTCTTGCCCGCATCGATATGGGCAATAATGCCAATGTTACGTGTTGCTTTTAGAACTTTACTATCGTCTTCCGTCATAGCCTACCAGCGGAAGTGGGCAAAAGCCTTGTTTGCTTCGGCCATGCGATGAACATCTTCCTTCTTCTTAATCGCAGCGCCTTTGCTATCCATTGCATCTAAAATTTCAGCAGCCAAACGCTCTTGCATGGTTTTTTCACCACGATCGCGAGCCGCGTTAATCATCCAACGCATTCCCAATGCCACACGGCGATCTGGACGAACTTCCATTGGCACTTGGTAGTTAGCACCACCCACGCGACGTGAGCGAACTTCGATAACAGGTTTCACGTTTTCCAGAGCCTGCTTGAAGAGTTTAACGGGGTCATCCTTCTTTTGAAGGCTGATACGATCAAATGCTTGGTACACAACCTTTTCAGCAACAGCCTTCTTACCATCATACATGATAACGTTAATAAAGCGGCTGACCACCTTGTCACGGTACTTAGGGTCTGTAGCAATATCGCGTTTTAATGATGCTCGTTTTTTACGTGGCATAATTTAATCCTTATTATTTGGGTTTCTTGGCGCCGTATTTGGAGCGACTTTGGCGACGCTTATCAACACCCACTGAGTCAAGCGCACCACGCACTGTGTGGTAACGCACACCTGGCAAATCCTTCACACGACCACCGCGGATCAAAACCACTGAGTGCTCTTGCAAATTATGACCTTCACCTGGGATGTATGATGTTACTTCAATTCCATTGGTCAAACGCACACGGCATACCTTACGAAGCGCAGAGTTTGGCTTCTTAGGTGTGGTGGTATAAACACGGGTACACACACCGCGCTTTTGAGGACAATTCTTAAGCGCAGGAGCTGTCCCCTTCCAAACCACTTTTTTACGTCCGTCGCGGACTAGCTGATTCATTGTTGGCATAGTGCAATCCTCTCAAGGTCCTTCAAATACGAAAATCCCCTAATCCTTCTCTGCCATTTCAAACGTCGCGCTACCGTCTCGCATCGTCGCCATGGTGTTGGGGCGTGGAATCAAAATAAATTTTCTTTTATTTTCAGGGAGTTAGAGCTGACGCTCCACCGTCCACTGAAAAGGTTCCGCCATCTAACAGCGCCCTATTCTTAAGTCAAGCGGATTTCTTATGGAATCCGGGCTTTTTTCCAAGCCACTTGGCTAGGGCCTTAAGATAGAAAAACCCCACTGACATCTCTATCAGCGGGGTTTTTGGTAATTAGTTAAGCAAAATCACGACTTTCGAGCATTTGCTCATTATGGACCTGTTGGGAATCGGTTTCAGAGTCTTCGATCTCCAACTGGACGCCACGGTACTTGGCAAGCCCTGTACCCGCCGGGATCAAGCGACCCATAATGACGTTTTCCTTCAAACCGCGCAAATAATCCACACGACCCATAGAGGCTGCCTCGGTCAAAACCTTGGTGGTCTCCTGGAAGGAAGCTGCTGACATGAAGCTTTCTGTTGTCAGCGACGCCTTGGTGATACCCAAGAGGAGCGGTTCGGCTGTTGCAGGCTTGCCACCCTTCTTGCGGGTCTTTTCATTGGTTTCATCAAAGACATTCTTCTCAACATGTTCGTCCGTCAAAAAGAGTGTATCACCTGGATCTGTAATACGTACACGGCGCAACATTTGGCGCACGATGACTTCAATATGTTTATCGTTCAATTTAACACCCTGCAAACGATAAACTTCTTGGACTTCGTCGACCAAGTATTTGGCCAACACCTTCACACCCAAAACATTCAAAATATCATGGGGATTGCTGGATCCATCCATCAATGCTTCACCCGCAATCACTTCATCACCTTCATGCACAATGATATGTTTGCCTTTGGCGATCAAATATTCGCATGGCTCACCAAGCTCTGGGGTCACAACAACTTTACGTTTACCTTTGGTGTCCTTACCAAAGCTGACCACACCATCTACTTCTGAAATCACTGCAAATTCTTTTGGCTTACGCGCCTCAAAGAGTTCTGCAACGCGTGGCAAACCACCGGTAATATCTTTTGTCTTGGTAGTTTCACGCGGAATTTTAACGAGCACATCACCAGCTGTCACCATATCACCTTCAGAGACAATGATGTTGGCGCCGACTGGCAAGTGATAGTTGGCCTCAGCGTTTGACTTGGGCAAATGAATCGTCTTGCCCTCTTGATCTTTAATGGTGATGCGCGGCTTCGCATTTGGATCCTTGGAAGCACTCACCACTTTATGAGACAGACCTGTCACTTCGTCGACCTGCTCAGTTACTGTAAGACCTTCCACTAAATCAGAGAATTTAACAATACCAGGAACTTCAGTAATGATTGGCACTGTGTATGGGTCCCAATCTGCTACAAGAGCGCCTGCTTTTACTTCATCACCATCGTTATAATAAATAATGGCGCCGTAATTTAGTTTGTAACGTTCACGCTCACGACCGTTATCATCGATGATTCCAACTTCACCGTTACGATTCATAACCGTCAACTTGCCTTGCTTATTGTAAACGGTGTTCACATTATAAAATTTCACCTTACCATCATGACGAGCTTCCAATGTGGATTGCTCCACACGACGAGACGCCGCACCACCGATGTGGAAGGTACGCATGGTCAGCTGTGTTCCAGGCTCACCAATGGACTGCGCAGCAATAACACCAACCGCTTCACCATTATTAACCATGTGACCACGCGCCAAGTCACGACCATAACATTTGGCACAAACACCGTATGATGTTTGACATGTCAACACAGAGCGGATCTGCACTTCTTCGATGCCGGCTTCTTCAATTTTGGCAACAAGCTCTTCATTCAGCTCGATACCCGCCTTTACCAGAACTTCGCCGGTTAATGGATCCAGAACATCATGCAATGTCACACGACCCAAGATACGATCACCCAAGGCTTCAATCACTTCTCCACCTTCATACAACGGAGTCATTGTAATACCGTCAAGCGTACCACAGTCAAAATCAGTGATCGTACAGTCTTGAGCAACGTCAACCAAGCGACGGGTCAAGTAACCTGAGTTTGCTGTCTTAAGTGCGGTATCTGCCAAACCTTTACGTGCACCGTGGGTTGAAATGAAGTATTGCAACACGTTCAAACCTTCACGGAAGTTAGCCGTAATCGGTGTTTCAATAATTTCGCCGGATGGCTTGGCCATCAAACCGCGCATTCCACCCAACTGACGCATCTGTTGCACAGAACCACGGGCACCAGAGTCAGCCATAATGTAGATTGAGTTAAAGCTCATCTGTTCTTTGGTCTTACCATCTGGGAGTGTTACTTTTTCAACAGTAATACGCTTCATCATTTCATTTGAAATGGCTTCAGCAGTTTCAGCCCAAATATCAACGACCTTATTGTATTTTTCGCCAGCTGTAATGAGCCCTTCACCATACTGGTTATGGACTTCCTTCACTTCTGCTTCTGCTTCTGCAATGAGTTTCTTCTTTTCACCGGGAATTTCCATGTCATCGATACAGATGGAAATACCGCCCTTGGTAGAGTTGGTGAAACCAAGTGTACGCAGGCGGTCTGCCAAAATAACTGTCTCTTTATCGCCATAGATACGGTAACACTGGTCAATCAACGCTGAGATGGATTTCTTATCCATCACACGATTGACCATATCAAAGTCGATTTTCTCAGGGACAATTTCACTTAACAGAATACGACCCACTGTGGATTCCACGCGCTTGCCATTGTGGCGAATCTTGATACGGGCATGCAAATCAACTTCACCAGCATCATACGCAACTTGCAATTCCACGACGTTACTGAAGAGACGACCTTCTCCCTTTGCGCCAGCCTTTTCACGAGTCATGTAATAAAGACCCAAAACCATGTCCTGTGAAGGACCAATGATTGGCTTACCAGACGCAGGGGACAAAATATTATTGGTGGACATCATGAGCACGCGCGCTTCCACTTGTGCTTCCATGGAAAGTGGTACGTGGACAGCCATCTGGTCACCGTCGAAGTCGGCGTTAAACGCAGCGCAAACCAAGGGGTGCAACTGAATGGCCTTACCTTCAATGAGTACTGGCTCAAATGCCTGCACACCCAAACGGTGAAGTGTTGGTGCGCGATTCAACATCACTGGATGTTCTTTAATACAGGTTTCAAGTGCATCCCACACTTCTGGCGTTTCACGTTCCACCAAGCGTTTGGCACTCTTGATCGTGGATGCCAATCCCTGCAATTCTAGCTTATGATAAATAAATGGCTTAAAGAGTTCGAGCGCCATCTTCTTGGGCAAACCACATTGATGTAATTTGAGTTCTGGTCCAACTACGATCACGGAACGGCCAGAGTAGTCAACACGCTTACCAAGCAAGTTCTGACGGAAGCGACCTTGCTTACCTTTGAGCATATCCGACAAAGAACGCAGTGGACGACGGTTTGCGCCAGTAAATGGCTTGCCGCGACGACCGTTATCAAAGAGCGCATCAACTGCTTCTTGCAGCATGCGCTTTTCGTTACGAATAATAATGTCAGGCGCATTGAGTTCCATCAAACGCTTCAAACGATTATTACGGTTGATCACACGACGATAGAGATCATTCAAGTCTGATGTCGCAAAGCGGCCACCTTCCAATGGCACCAACGGACGCAAATCGGGTGGCAACACAGGAATAATATCCAGCATCATCCAATCGGGATGATTACCTGCTTCACGGAAGTTTTCGACAAGCTTCAGACGCTTGGCAACTTTCTTACGAACCGCTTCAGATTTGGTCTTACCCATATCCTTGCGCAACTTCTTGCCCAATTCATCTAAGTCGATCTTCTTGAGCATTTCGCGAACCACTTCACCACCAATACCCACTTGGAAGACGGAACCATATTTATCCAGAGCCTTCTGATAGCGATCTTCTGTTAAAATTTCGCCTTCTTCCAAATCAGTGTTACCTGGATCAGTAACAATGTAGGCTTCGCAATACAGAACCTTTTCGAGATCCTTGAGGGAGATGTCCAACATTGTACCAATTCGGGATGGCAAGCTCTTCAAAAACCAGATGTGCGCCACAGGGCACGCCAATTGAATGTGACCCATGCGCTCACGACGTACCTTGGATTGAATGACTTCAACGCCGCACTTTTCACAAACAATGCCGCGATGCTTCATGCGCTTATACTTACCGCAGATACATTCGTAATCCTTAACCGGGCCAAAGATCTTAGCGCAGAATAAGCCATCACGCTCTGGTTTGAAGGTACGATAGTTGATTGTCTCAGGCTTCTTGACCTCGCCATGCGACCATTCCCTCACCTTTTCAGGGGGGGCCAACTTGATCGTAATTCCCTGAAAGCTTGAGGGATCTTTTGGTTTTTCGAAGAAGCTAAAAATGTCGGACACGGTTTGTCTCCTTTGTTTTTACACAATAATAACGGTAATTACTGCACCACCGAATCGCCCTTAGGCTCGATCAACTGTGTATCAAGACACAGCGCTTGTAGTTCCTTGATCAACACATTGAATGACTCTGGGAATCCGGATTCGAGCACCTTCTCACCCTTGACGATTGCTTCGTACATACGCGTACGACCAATGACGTCATCGGACTTCACAGTCAGGAACTCCTGCAGTGCATAGGCAGCACCGTAAGCTTCGAGTGCCCAGACTTCCATTTCTCCCAATCTCTGACCACCGAACTGCGCCTTACCACCCAACGGCTGCTGAGTAACAAGTGAGTATGGGCCAATCGAACGGGCATGGATCTTATCATCGACCAAGTGATGCAGCTTGAGCATGTACATGATACCCACCGTAACCGCCTGAGCAAATGGCTCACCAGTACGACCATCAAACAAGATACTTTGTGCATGCTTAGGCTGACCCGCTTGCGCCAAGACATCTTTGATTTCAGATTCTTTGGCACCATCAAATACACCCGATGTCACGGGCAAGCCACGACGCAGCTTTGTCGCTAACTGTTTAACATCGCTCTCACTCGCTTGGGCCAACCACTCATCCATCTCTTTGGATCCATATGCTTCCTTGATGGCCTTCACGAGTGCATCTTTATTATAATTGGTTTCAAGCATCTGGTTGATTTGCTCACCTAAGCGGCGTGCACCCCAACCCAAATGAACTTCAAGAATCTGTCCCACGTTCATACGTGATGGCACACCAAGAGGATTGAGCACCATATCAACAGGGCGTCCATCCACCATGTATGGCATGTCCTCTTCTGGCAAGATGCGAGAAACCACACCCTTGTTACCGTGACGACCTGCCATTTTATCACCCACCTGAAGCTTACGCTTAATGGCGATATAGACTTTGACCATCTTGATCACACCTGGGGGCAATTCATCGCCCTTCTTCAACTTAGTGACCTTTTGGTCGTACATCATCTTAACCAAGTCTTCTTGTTCTTCCAGAGCTTCAAAGAGTGCAGCTAATTGCTCTTCAATATCTTCACCGCCAGCCACTGAGATTTCCTTCCACTTTTTGAATGGAATTTGATCCAATGTGCCGTCAGTAATATTTTTACCTTTGGCCAACAGTACGCGTTCTTCTTCATCATCCACAACCTTAGAAGAAGAGGTCTTACCCACAAGCAATGCCTTAATCTTCTTGCCCATGGATTCACGGATACCGTTAATTTCGGCCTCTAATGAACGACGAAGTTTCAATGTTTCTTCATCTTGAATTTCCTTACTACGATCATCAAGATCAATACCTTCACGTGAGAACACTTGCGCCGCAATCACGATACCCGAAACACCTGGGCGAACGCGGAGTGATGTATCTTTCACATCACCTGCTTTTTCACCGAAGATGGCGCGTAGCAATTTTTCTTCTGGGGAGAGTTGCGTCTCACCCTTTGGCGTTACTTTACCAACAAGAATATCGCCTGGATTTACTTCGGCACCAATACGAACGATACCAGATTCATCCAAGTTCATGAGAGCTTCTTCACCCACGTTTGGAATATCACGTGTGATTTCTTCTTTGCCCAACTTGGTGTCACGAGAGACACATTCAAACTCTTCAATATGAATGGAGGTGAACACATCTTCCTTCACCAAACGCTCACTCATCAAGATCGAGTCTTCGAAGTTGTAACCACCCCATGGCATAAACGCTACGGTAACGTTCTGACCAAGGGCCAATTCACCCATGTCCGTTGCAGGACCATCAGCAATCACATCACCCTTCTTAACACGGTCACCTTTGAGAACAATGGGACGCTGGTTCAAGCAGGTATTTTGATTGGAACGTTGGTATTTTGTAAGTGTGTACAGATCGACATCTGAACCACCCTTTTTGCGATCGGGCTTATCTGCACGAATCACAATACGAGATGCATCAACATCTGTTACCAAACCATCGCGCTTGGCAACCATAGTGACACCTGAATCGCGGGCCACAATGTTTTCAACACCGGTACCCACCAATGCCGCATCGGCGCGAAGAAGAGGAACAGCCTGACGTTGCATGTTGGAACCCATGAGTGCGCGGTTCGCGTCATCGTGCTCCAAGAATGGAATCAAAGAAGCAGCAATGGACACCAACTGCTTTGGTGACACGTCCATCAAATCCACCTCATCACGATTCACCATGACATACTCACCCACCTGACGGCAGGAGATGATGTCATTAACAAACTTGTTATTTGCATCCAACGCTGCGTTGGCCTGTGCAATAATGTGTTTTTCTTCTTCCAATGCGGAACAGAAAACCACTTCATCGGTCACTTTGCCATTCACCACTTTGCGATATGGCGTTTCAATAAAGCCATATTCATTAACACGCGCAAATGATGCGAGCGATGCGATCAATCCAATGTTTGGACCTTCTGGTGTTTCAATTGGACAGATACGACCATAGTGAGTGGCATGAACGTCGCGAACTTCAAAGCCTGCGCGATCACGTGCCAAACCGCCCGGCCCAAGGGCCGACAAGCGACGTTTGTGCGTAATTTCGGACAACGGATTGGTTTGGTCCATAAACTGTGACAACTGAGATGAACCAAAGAATTCTTTAATAACTGCCATCACTGGTTTTGCGTTGATTAAGTCGTGTGGCATGAGTGTTTCAACTTCTTGCAAGCTCATGCGTTCACGAATGGCGCGTTCCATACGAACCAAACCAACACGGTATTGATTTTCAAGAAGCTCACCTACGGCACGAATACGACGATTACCTAAGTGGTCGATATCATCAACATCACCAATACCATCCTTCAATTCGAGGAGATATTTAACCACTGCCATAATGTCTTCTTTGCGAAGTGTTCCCACCTCAAGCGGCACATCAAAACCAAATTTATGATTGATCTTGAGACGACCCACTTTAGAGAGATCATAACGTTCTGGATTGAAGAACAAATTATCAAACAATGCACGTGACGCCTCTGGTGTTGCAGGGTCACCCGGACGAAGTCTCTTGTAAACTTCCAAGATTGCTTCTTCTTCATTATTCACTTTGTCTACCAACAGAGTATTACGTAGTGAGGAATTGACGTTCAAGTCGTCAATATAGAGCAGTGGGAGCTTCTTAACCTTACGCTCCATCAACAAGTCCCACTTTTCTTGGGTCAACACATCGTTCACAGCCAAAAGCACTTCACCAGTGGCAGTGTCTACGATATCATGTGCAGCAACACGTCCCAAAATCTCTTCCAACTCGACTGGCAATTCGCTAACTTTGGCCTTCTGCAGTTTTTCAATTGCAGCACGTCCAAACTTGCGACCCTTTTTCACAATAACTTCATCATTATTGTCCTTAACATCGCGCACTGCCTTTTGATACAGAAGCACTTCTGGGACAACATCCTTGAATATTTTCTTACCATCAACTGTAATGGTCTCAGTCTTGTAGAAGAAATTTAACAACTCTTCGACCGAGTAACCCAAAGCTTTGAGCAAAATAGTGGCTGGCAATTTGCGGCGACGATCAATGCGCACATGCAGCAGATCTTTTGAATCAAATTCAAAATCCAACCATGATCCACGGTATGGGATCACACGGGCAGAAAAGATCAACTTACCAGATGAGTGTGTTTTACCCTTATCATGTGAGAAAAACACACCAGGAGAACGGTGCAATTGGCTAACTACAACGCGCTCGGTACCGTTGATAATAAAGGTACCATGTTCCGTCATGAGCGGAATTTCGCCGAAATAAACTTCTTGTTCCTTCACGTCACGAATGGCTTGCGCACCAGTTTCTTCATTGCGATCCCAAACTACCAAACGAACCACCAGCTTCATTGGACCAGCATAAGTCATACCACGGCTGCGACACTCCACTTCATCATACTTAGGCGCTTCCATGCTATAGCTTACAAATTCGAGCGATGCGGTTTGATTAAAATCCCGAATTGGAAACACACTGCGAAACACACCCAAAAGACCAGTGTTTGTGCGCTGATCCTGCGGCACATCCGACTGGAGAAACTGCTCAAACGAGTTCTTTTGGACTTCGATCAGATTGGGGATGTCCACAACCTTTGGGATCTTCGAAAAATCACGACGAAAACGTTTCAATGCGGCTCCGGCCATAAGGACTCCTTAAAAAAGTGACAAGACGACACCTTCCCCCTCCCCTTGAAGAGGGGGAAGGACCGTCTTGGGATCAGCTTAAATTATAAACAAAATACCAATTACTTTACTTCAACCTTGGCACCAGCATCTTCCAAGGTCTTCTTGATCTTGGCACAATCTTCCTTGTTCACGCCTTCTTTGACGTTCTTAGGAGCGGCTTCAACCATGTCTTTGGCTTCTTTCAAACCCAGACCAGTGATTTCGCGAACAGCCTTAATGACGTTGATCTTGTTGGCACCAGCATCCTTGAGGATGACTGTGAATTCGGTCTGTTCTTCAGCAGCACCAGCGGCAGCACCACCAGCAGCAGCAACAGCAACTGGAGCAGCAGCAGAAACACCAAAGGTGTCTTCAAGTGTTTTGACCAGTTCAGAGACTTGCAACAGGGTCATTCCCTTCAAAGCCTCGACGATTTGTTCTTGTGATACGGACATACGTTCCTCCTTGCGCTCCCCAAACCCAGTGTTGATTGCGACCTCGCCTCAACCCAGCAGTGGGCGTCCCACATTCTGCGGGACGTTTAAGAGATATACATAATAATTATAGTTAAGCGTTCTCCTTGGAATCACGAACAGCGGCCAATACAGTAACCAAGCTACGCGGCACAGCGGCCAATACATTGACCAAATTGCTGGCTGGCGCATTCAAGCTGCCCAACATCTTTGCGAGCAAAACTTCGCGAGATGGCAACTTGGCCAAGGCCATAATGGCCTTCAAATCAAGTACAATACCGTCCATGTATCCGGCACGGAGCTGTAGTTTTTCGTGATCCTTTGCAAAATCAACCAAGATTTTGGCTGGCACTACGGCATCTGCATCTGAAGATGCAATGGCTGTTGGGCCCTTGAGGTAGTCATCCATACCCTCAACGTTCAAATCTTTGAATGCCAATTTTGCCAAACGGTTCTTCACAACCTTCATGGTGGATTGCTGGGCACTCAACTTCTGACGAAGCTCAGTTATCTCAGCAACACTCAACCCACGATAATCTGCGAAGATCATGGACTTGGATTTTTCAAAACGCTGTTTTAATTGTGATACTTCATTTGCTTTTTCTGTGCGATTCATAATGACGGCTCCTTAAATTAAATCAGATTGAGTTGTGTGAGGTCCAACCGCACCGATGGGCTCATCGTAGCTGAAATAGCCACGCCCTTCACATACACACCCTTCGATGTTGCTGGCTTAGCCTTGACCAAAGCATCCAGTAATGTCTTCAAGTTGTCAGCCAACTTGTCGCCACCGAACGAACGCTTGCCAATTGCCACATGGACAATTCCGGCTTTGTCGAGTTTAAACTCAATCTTGCCACCCTTCACTTCTTTAACAGCCTTTGACACATCCATTGTTACGGTTCCCAATTTTGGGTTGGGCATCATGCCACGCGGTCCCAAAACTTTGGCTACTTTTGAAACAACAGCCATCATATCTGGAGTTGCGATCGTTTTATCAAAGTTAATATTGCCAGCCAGAATAGCTTCAACCAAATCATCGGCACCTACGACATCTGCACCTGCTGCCTTGGCTTCTTCAGCTTTTGGGCCTTTCGCAAAAACAGCGACACGTACTGATTTACCGGTACCGTGTGGCAACCCAATAGCACCGCGCACGTTTTGGTCACCTTGCTTAGGATCCACACCCAAACGCACTGCTGCGTCCACTGTCTCATCGAATTTGCGTGCTTCAAACTTACTCAGCACTTCGAATGCTTCAGCAACCGAATACTTCTTATTTGTATCCACATGCTCTGTACTTTTCTTATACTTCTTACTCATGCTGCCTCCTTAAGTGGTACAATCGGCTTACAGCCTCCCACTATAATTGATACGTATTTTAACCTTCGACAGTAATACCCATGCTGCGGGCAGTACCTTCCACCTGAAGCATTGCAGATTCAATGGTGGAGCAATTCAAATCGGGCATTTTAATCTTGGCAATTTCTTCCACTTGTTTCTTAGTCACCTTACCCACTTTATCTTTATTGGGAACGCCGCTTCCCTTGGCCAACTTGGCTGCCTTCAAAAGCAACACTGATGCCGGGGGCGTCTTCAAAATAAAGGTGAATGAGCGATCCTGATATACAGTGATAATCGCCGGAATAATCATGCCTGCCTGCTGCTGAGTCTTAGCATTAAACTGCTTGCAGAATTCCATGATATTAACACCATGCTGACCAAGCGCAGGACCCACTGGCGGTGCTGGGTTTGCCTGACCTGCTGGGCACTGAAGTTTAATTTGTGCAACGGCTTTCTTTGCCATAAATCCCTCTCTTGTTAACCTTTTTCAACCTGCATGAAATCCAATTCAATTGGAGTCGAACGACCAAAAATACTGACCATCACCCGTAAGCGACCACGCTCCGGATTCACATCATCCACAATACCATTAAAGTTAGAGAACGGCCCACTAGTCACACGCACGTTCTCACCCTTTTCGAACAAAATCTTTGGCTTCGGCTTGAGTGTACCTTCCTCAATCTGCTGCGTAATACGACGCACCTCTGCTTCAGGCACAATCGGTGGGTTTGAAGAACTACCTACAAACCCTGTAATCTTTGGCGTATCTTTTACAATCAAATACGTATGATCGTTCAGCTCCATGTTTACAAAAATATAGCCTGGAAAAAATTGACGTGTAGATGTCTTTTTAACACCCTTCTTCATTTCTACAACGCCTTCGCTAGGTACCAAAATTTCGCCGAACATCTCTCCAGCCTTAGCGGACTTAACACGCTCTTCCAAAGCTTGCTTAGCCTTCATTTCAAAGCCAGAATAAGTATGAACCACGTACCAATGCTTCGCCATGTGATTACCCTTTACTGTTTAGAACAAAATCAATCCCACTAGCTTCTGCCAGAGGGTGTCAAAACCGACAAGAATCAGGGATACAATGCCCACCAACACTGCAATCACACCCGCTGATACCACCGTTTCCTTCCGAGGTGGCCACGTTACCTTGGACAATTCCTGAGCCACTTCGTTCATAAACTCGTTCAAACGCTTACTACGTAAAAATCCAATATAAAGAACAGCTGCTAAACTCAATGCGATCCAATCAGTCGGTGCAATGATTGCGTCTGGGGAGCTCTTTAAATGCGCAATGTCCCAAACAAACTCTGTTACATGACGCAGCACCATCCACGCTAAAATGCTGACCACAAGATAACTAATATTTATCCAACGCTGATAGCTCACCATATAATAGTCACTTCCTTGCAGGGGAGACAGGGATCGAACCTGCGACCCTCGGTTTTGGAGACCGATGCTCTACCAGCTGAGCTACTCCCCTATACATCCGGCTCCAAAAACTCCCAACCTGCGTCGTTTCGCTCTTCGCCGCTCCCTGCAACGTACCTTAAGTACGTCTCAGTCGCGCCTTATCGCGCGCCTTGCAGCTTGGGCTTTTTGAGAGCCTTGTTAACTGCAAATTACTTCGTTTCTTTGTGGCTTGTATGCTTACGGCAGAAACGACAGAACTTGGACATTTCAAGCTTGTCCGGTGTTCGTGTACGGTTCTTCGTCGTTGTATAGTTACGACGCTTGCATTCAGCACATGCCATTTGAATGATAATTCTCATAACATCCTCTTCTCTTCGTTATTCCAAAATGTTGGTTACAACACCTGCACCGACTGTACGGCCACCTTCACGAATTGCGAAGCGTAATTCCTTCTCCATCGCGA
>PCXA01000013.1 GCA_002796325.1 Deltaproteobacteria bacterium CG11_big_fil_rev_8_21_14_0_20_47_16
AATTTTTCAATTGTGGAATCCGCACGCGGACCTTCATCGCGATCCACCATCTTGGTGGAACCATCGGCTTGCACAGCCGCCACCGAAATGATTTCATCTTTGAACCATCCCTTTTCCTGTGCGGTAATGGCTTTTTGATGAGAGCTCAGAGCAAACGCATCTTGCTGCTCGCGTGTAATTTTATATTTGCGCGCCAGATTCTCAGCCGTGATACCCATGCCGATGTACGCAGCTGCTTCGGGTTCCATTAATTTGGGATTGAGCGATGGATTAAATCCACCCATGGGCACATGGCTCATGGATTCAATGCCAGCGGCCACAAAGCAGTCACCGCTGCCGGCCTTAATGGCATGCACCGCCATGTTGATGGTTTCAAGTGACGATCCGCAGAAGCGGTTAACCGTTGCAGCACCCGTTGAAAACGGAACGCCGGCGAGTAAGCCAATATTGCGCGCCACATTCAGGCCTTGTTCGCCTTCGGGCATCGCACAACCGACCAGCAGGTCTTCCACATCAGCCCACTTGACCTGCGGCACACGTTCTAACGCCGCCTTCACAATCGCGGCCCCCAAATCATCAATGCGTGTGTGAATGAACTGACCCTTGCCCGCGCGACCCATAGGGCTGCGCACTGCCGATACGATTACGACGTCTGTCATTGGAATCTCCCTGTTTTTGATGAGAATGTGCTCTTTGAATCACTGCAGGTCTGTAAGCCGAATTCTGTAATGTGCTACTTGCGCAACACATCCACAATCATTCCTCTGGGATGGCGATTACTCGCCACCTCAAGCAGCCTACCCGTAATTGTTCGGTATGTGAATTCAGCATACCGAGTCGCGCGAACAGCGCTCAATCAATTACTTATTTGGCCTTGCTCCCCGTAGAGTTTACCTGGCCATGCCTGTCACCAGACATGCGGTGGGCTCTTACCCCACCATTTCACCCTTACCCGGTTGCCCAGGCGGTATATTTCTGTGGCACTATTCGTCACCGTTTGCACGGTGCCTGGACGTTATCCAGTACGGCGTTCTGTGGAGTTCGGACTTTCCTCGATCCCGCGAACGGGACCGCGATTGTGCGACCTGCAGTGGTTCAAAGAGCACTATGGATCTATATTATCGGGGTACGGAGAGATGACAAGGAATATTCTGTATGTGGCTTAAACCTTCTGCAGGACACTTAAAACCTGATCCATGTAATACGAAAATGGGTTATAAGTTGCCCAGACTTGCTCATTAAGCCACGACTTCATATTGGCCCATGACTGAGCAGCAGCTTCTTCGTCATAGAAAGGCGAATGCTCAAAAGGCATTGGTGGCAAATCTCCCAGCATAAACATGTATTCAACACCCTTCACAATATCGACTTTCAAATTGCGATTACCCATCGCCGCTTCAGCAATCCAAGCTTTACTCTCGGTAACAGGGACAGTTTGCACTCCCTCTTCACCAAAAACAAGATACGTTGGGCTGGAAACCAACTGAATATTTGTCGCATGTATTTTCTTTTGCGTGATACTTTCTGGAAATTCTGCATGTGGATTTGCACCTGCAATGGCACGCAGCGCATCTGAATGCTTGAGCTTGGGAAACCAGCCGCCCTCTTCTTTGAGTTGATTGGTTATACGGCCATCACGAAACAGTAAGAGATAATTTGCACCAACGCCAATACCAAGCCCCATAATGGATTGGCAGCCCTGCGATTGGAACTCTCCTACAGCGCGATCAACTTTTTCAAGCTGAGCAGCCCAGTCTAAACTAGCGGCAACCTCATCTGGGCTACCGGTAGCTGGGAAGAAATCCCAAAAACTAGGAAACGGACGCTTCTCATCAAAGATATCAATATGCGTTACAGAATAACCGTCTTGGCGCAGATTATCTTCATAGCCTTTCCAGCTCTTGCTATTACCCGCCAATGAATCAATGCTCACCACACACTTTTTAATTGTTACCATTTTACTCTCCTAATATTCATTTAACATGCGTAATATCTATCGACACATTTTATAAAAAGTTGCTCGAATTTAGGCAGCTATATTGTGAAATTAAAGTGACATAACAAGGTTAAATATGCGCATCAATCGCTTGATTGACCAGCAAATCAGCGTCACTATTGAATTCTCGGCGGATGTGCGTAAAATTGATGACATCGAATTTAGCAACCAGCACTTTGGCCTCTTGGTATAGCTCCTTCATGCCCGGGTTCTTCACTTTATATTCGCCCTTCATTTGCTTCACAATCAACTCAGAATCCATGCAAACTTCAAGCTCCCGCACGTCGTTATCGATTGCCGCTTGCAGACCCAAAAGCAGTGCCCGATATTCGGCCTGATTGTTGGTCATCTCACCTAAATAAGCGGAAATGGCTTCCAACTCTGTGCCATCGGGCGCACGCAAAATCGCCCCCGCCCCTGCAGGGCCGGGATTGCCACGCGCACCACCATCGGTAAAAAGTTGATGCGGCTTCATCTATTCGTTGAAATCGAAGGCCTTAATGAGCGCCTTTTCTTCGGTAACGGAAAGTACAGATAAAAGCTGCTTTGACTTGCGACTTAAATGTGGATTTTTGGCAAGCGCGCCGGCTTCATCTTCGGCCAATGCCAACTGTTGCAATTGCACAGACATTTCACGGAAGAGTGCCTTCACTTCATTAACTGTCATACTTCCATCCAACTGTTCTTTCACACTCTCAAATGCTTCGTTCTCAGCCAAAAAGGCCAACAACTCGGCAGCTGCGCGCTTGGGCATCGTTTTCAAATCCATAAGTCACCTCTCAGAATTAAAGTTTCACGTATTATAATGAAGTTGCGGAGGAGCACCAACCAAAATCAGGCTGGCTCGGCTGTTTTTTCCACCGGACATAACACGCGGTGACAGCTTGGGCATTGGCAGACGGTATTTGCTCGCTGAATTTCAATATGCAGTTGGGGCGTAATCTTCATTCGACACCCACCGCAAATTCCAGCTTCCACATGAGCCAGTGCATCAACATATCGGCTACGCACCTTGCGGTATACCGCCATAATTTGAGGTGCTACATGGGCCTCTGCCGCCTTCAACTCTGCTTCACATGCCTGACGTTCGGCTTCCCATTGGGCCGCCTCTGCTGTCAGCTTGGCAACGCTCTCGGCAACTTGTGATTCCTTATCGGCGAGATCTGTAGAAAGTTGCGTTAATTTTTGCGTGGCCGCGTCAATGAGCTCCATTAATTGAAGATCACGGTCATCCTTTTCCCTATTGGATTTCTTGATTTCCGAGATTTCCTTGAGTGCGGCTTGGTATTCTTTGTTGGTTTTAATGGAGTAAAGCTTGGATTCAAAGGTTTTGAGGTGCTCTGTGGCGTCCGCCACAACAGCTTCAATATCACGCTTTTCTTTTTCGTTGGCTTCCTTCTCGGCGGTCAAGGCCACCATTTCATCTTTGACGATATTAACTTCAGAGAGAATTTCAGCCTTTTGATTAGGGACTGCATCAATCTTTTCGATAAGCTTGTGGAGGCGAAGGTCAAGTTCCTGCAATACACTTAGATGAACCAATTGGGATTTGACGTCGATAGCCATATTGTCAACACGCTCCATACTCAAGTAGGAGCGACGTCTTAGAAACTCAACTCCCCATTGTCAATTATTATCCTTCAAGAGTTTATGCAGTTCGTTCAAAGCGCTGCCATATCGCTCTCCGAGCGCCACAGCGTCTGTCAGTTCGGGCTCGTTTTGTATGGTCACAAAGGGCAACTCAATATCTCTCACCCGAAGACGGCCCAAAGGTTTGCTGTCGGTCAGCTCCAACCAATCAATCTCTTTAGCAAAGCGAACCATGTCTGCTTCGGGAACCTTGTGCGCCAGTACCGAATGCTTCAATTTCTCTTGATAGCGCGCTTCATTGCGACGGCAAGCCTCTTCGTAGGATGTATAAATGAACACCACTACTGAATTATTCAAAATTTCATTAGAAAGTCGGGATAATGCGTGCCGATAGCCGCCATCTTGTTTTCCACGCGCAAACTCAATGAAGATTGTACCATCTTGAGGCTGTTTTGGATGCTCGACATTAAAACGTGCCAAACAAAAGTCCAGCAGCGTGTAGTCGGTAATGGTATAGTCATGCCCATTGCTGATTGAATATCGCCGTTTATGCCCCGACCTCTCCCAAATATCATCTTCAACAAACTTTTCCCAAAGCCACAAAAAATCATCGAGCTCGTAAATCTTCCCCACGTGATAGGCGTCCTTGCGTTCGAATTCAGATCGCCTTTTAAGGAAATCAATAAACTCCGACTTACCGCTAGCAGGACGACCCAACAGGATGATGTTTTTAAAAGTAGTCACACTGTCTCCTATATCGTGTGGAGGCACTTAAACGGAGAGAGCAAAGTTTGTACACAAAAATCCTGTCTGATCTCGAATTGACAATTTATACAATTCAACCGATATACACACGTCATGAATGCCATTTTTACTATGTTGTTGCTGCGCCCCTATGTCTTTGGATTTCTCATTGCCTTTCTATTTTTAGCCAGTCGCCTCTGGGGTTGGCGGCGCACGCTCCTTTGGCTGATCTTAGGCTACGCCATTTCCTGGGGTAGTGAAGCTTTAAGTATCCGTACCGGCTTTCCGTATGGCTGGTATTTTTACAAATATGAAAATCTCACACGCGATATTTTGGTGGCGGGTGTCCCCTTCTGGGACTCCCTCTCTTACACCTTCTTAATCTTCTCAGGTTACACGGCCACACAATACGCGTTTCCAAATCTGGCATTTCGCTGGCACGCACTCATCGGCGCCACCGCTACTATGTTACTCGATATCATGATTGACCCTGTTTCCAACCTCGGCGACCGCTGGTTTTTAGGAAGCATCTATTACTACCCCAGCGGTGGTGCCCACTTTGGCGTGCCAATTAGTAATTATCTCGGATGGTTCTTTGTCGCATGGATCGTCATATTGGCAGCAGCACCCACTTCTTCAAAGATCAAAAACCTGAACTGGTTCTATCCTGCATTTTATCTGGCAATTGGCATTTTTAATTCAGCTATCGCACTTTGGATCGGTGCGTTTAATATTGTGGCCGCAAACAGTGCAATACTCGCAGTCTGCACACTGCTCTTTTTAAGGAGAGGTCTTAAATGAAACTATTACTTTCAGCATTGGTAGTTATTTTCACGTCACATACTGCATCCGCAGAAGTTTCTAAGTATACTTCAAAATATACACGACTTACGAAATGCCAAGCCATTAACACAGGTGAAGAGGATGGCCAAAACGATAGCTATCTGGAAAAATGTGAAGGTTTAAATGGATATAATGTCTATATCGAATCCGGAGACACGCGTAGCTGGCTAGTACTCAAGAACAACACAACTGAAATTGACTTGCAAGGCACAGGCGAAGGAGACGTTTACTTCCCAATTGTTGGTGGTGACAAGCTAGAGTGGCGCTATCGCACACTGAACGGCAGAGAAGAATTGGTCGCACTCATTTTGCGTATTGCAGGAAATGAACGCGAGGCCTACGAAAAGGGTATCAGCAAATCAACATCCTTTCTTTATGTGTTTCGCATTCATGGTGATAAATATTGCTTGCTGGATAAAGCCAAGACAAATGACTTAGCCCATAGATTCTCCGACAATCCGAATCTAAAGTGCAAAGCCTATTACAAATGAAATTTATGGACGAAATTCCTTATGTTCTGTCCCATCAAACGATAAGATCTTAGATGTTCCTGATAGCACGGTTTGAATATTCACAGGCCGTTTCCAAATGCGGTACACTTGTCTAAGAACCTCTCGCGCACGATCCATCTGGATTTCCACGCCCTCAAATTGGTGTTCCAACAGCAGCTCCCCACGATTACTAAAGTTGGCATCCACCACCGAAATGACAGGATGACCAAAGTTGGTGAGTTGCTGTAATAATTGTTGTTTAATCTTTGCAAAGGCCCGATCTGCCACTTCATATTGCTCATTAGTTAGGTTGTATGAATAGACAAACAACTTCTGCTCCTTACAAAACTCTGGCGTTAGGTACTCATCAATGAACATCACGTCATTATACAGCTTGCGTACTTCATAAATCTTCTTTCGCCCTAAACCCAACTCACGATCCCACTTGGCCTTCTCCACCATATTGGTGCACTCCGTATATTCCTTACCAAAGCGGCCCTTATTCCAACGATCCTCAATATCACGGAACAACTCAATACCGATTTTATATGGGTTCAATTTTTGCGGTCCCATCGCCATTGTACCTGAGTGATGATCCGCATAGTCAATCAACTCATTATCTCGAAGAGCGCGCGTGGTCATAATTTTACTGTGCCAATATGATGCCCACCCCTCATTCATAATCTTGGTCTGCGCTTGCGGTGCAAAGTAATAAGCCTCTTCCCGAACAATATCCAGAATGTCACGTTCCCACCCTTCAAGCGGCGCGTATTCTAGCAAAAAACCCATCACGTCCCGCTCTGGATTTTGGGGATGCTTATGTCCATGCACCATTTCTTGTCGGAGCTTTTCCTGCTCTGCAGCAATAAACTCCGGTGGATTCACATATTTATCCATGTATGGCTGAGATGTTGGCAACTTTTGCACTGTTGGAACAATTTCATCACCATGCTCATTAACTAGTATTTCACGCGGACGGTTACGCGTAATTGCTGGCGCATGATAATCAATCAGCGTATCAATTGAAATACAGGCATCTAAAAAATCTTCCACACGCTCAATGCCATAGCGATCAATATAGCGCTGAACACGCGTTTTATGATTCGCCATTTCATCCATCATTTTTCGATTGGTATGAGAAAAGAAGTAGTTATTCTTAAAGAAATCACAGTGACCGTACACATGCGCCATCACCAATTTTTGATCAACAAAGTGATTACTATGTAGCAAATAAGCATAACAAGGATCGTTATTGATCACCATTTCATAAATCTTGGACAACCCATATTCGTAGCTCTTGGAAAGGTGTTCGTACTCCATTCCAAATCGCCAGTGACGATATCGATTAGGGAATCCACCGTAGGCTGCTACTTCATTAATCTGCTTCCAGTCCAAGACTTCAAAAATAGTCTCAAAGAAATCCAAACCATACTCGCGTGCATAGCCCTCAATTTCTTCCTGGAGCGCTGCAAGCTCTGGCGTTAAATTGGCCATTATTTTCCCTTCCCCAGAAAATCTTTGATCGAACTGGGAATTGCGTCTTTATTGGGGATACGCGACGTAATCAGCTGTTCATCGTCCTTTAACTTTTCATTCAGATCCTTCAAAAACTGACCACTTCCATACTCACTTTCCACCTGCCCATAGCAAAACACATTACTCGCCGGCAGAATTTCGTTTTTGAGCAGTGTCAGACATTCTTCGGTGTCATTTGCTGACCAGTTATCGCCGTCAGAAAAATGAAACGGGTAAATATTCCAATCCGCCGGATTATACTTCTCATGGATCATCTGCACACACATCTTATATGCAGAGCTAATAATGGTCCCACCACTTTCCCGCGTATGAAAAAAAGTCTCTCGATCCACTTCACGCGCGACTGCATCATGGATAATGTAGCGCATTTCGATACTACTGTATTGTGATCGCAACCAGGTATCGATCCAAAATGCTTCGAGTCGAACAATTTCCTTTTGCTCGTTACCCATGGAGCCCGACACATCCATCATATAGATAATGACCGCTTTACACTCTTGCTTAGGCTGTTGTTTCCACATGCGATAGCGTCGATCTTCACGCACCGGAATAATAATGGGATTTTTGGGGTCATATGTACCAGATGCAATTTGGCGACGTAGTGCCTGACGATATGTACGCTTAAAGTGACGCAATGACTCTGGGCCCGCCATACCAATGCCGGTGTACTTGGGGCGCTCCGTCGACAACTCATTCTCACCCTTGGGCTGAATTTTGGGAAGCTCCAACGTTTCACCCAAGATCTGGGCCAGCTCCTCAAACGACAACTCTACTTCCATCATGTGCTGACCTTCGGCATCCCCTGCCTTGGCGCCCGCGCCACCTTCTTGCCCCACTCCCTCACCCGCTTCGCCTTCACCTTGGCCAACACCATTCTTTTGATTATCACCAAAGATAAAGCGCGGAATTTCAATTTGGGGAATCGGAATACTCACCAAATCTTTACCCTTCTTACCGATCAATTCAGTTTTAGTAATAAATTTCTGCAGGTCTTTCTTGATTCGTCCTCGGACGATCTCTTTGAAACGACTCAAATCCTGTTCAATTTTCAGGATCATAGGACTCCATTACGGCTGTTGTTGAGGTGGCGTGCGATCTTTAATATCACCGCGCGCAAAAATGGATGCCACATAGTTTAGGACATCGGTTGCGCTCTGCTCGTTATAACCATAGTTCTTAATGAGCCGTGCCTTCACCACATCGATTTTCTCTTGGGTCTCACGATCCACCACACTCGACACTAAACTGGTGAGCTTAATGGAATCCTTTTGATCTTCGAACAACTTGAGCTCCAACGCCTTATTGAGGCGCTCATTCGTCCGATAATTGAATTGCTTCCCTTCGAGTGAAAGTGCACCAATGTAATTCATAATTTCGCGACGAAAATCATCTTTACGGCTCTCCGGAATATCAATTTTATCCTCAATTGACCGCATCAGGCGTTCATCTGGTTCTTCATCACGTCCTGTGAACTTATTACGCACGCGTTCCTTTTGCGTATAAGCCTTTACATTATCAATGTAGTTGGAACACAACCGTGTAATCGCTTCTTCGTCCGCACAAATGGCACGCTGCACTTCGTTCTTTACAATATCTTCGTACTCCTCTTTAACTATCGTGAGCAACTCAATGAATCGCTTGCGCTGCTCTTCATTCTTAATCAATGGATGATGTTTCAATCCACTTTCCAATTCATTTAGCACCATGAATGGATTGATCGATCCGGCATTACCTGCGTTTACCAATGCATTTGAAATCTTATCCTGAATATAACGCGGCGAAATCCCATCCATACCTTCGCGGCGCGCTTCCTTGCGAAGTTCCTTCACATTATCTTCAGTAAATCCCGGCAATGTCTTGCCATCATAGAGTTTTAATTTTTGTAGCAGCGTCAGCTGTGCCTTTTTGGGTTCTTCCAAGCGAGTAAGGATTGCCCACATGGCCGCCATTTCAAGTGTGTGGGGAGCAATATGTTTGCCACGCACGCGATCCCCACCGTAGTCCTTCTCATAAATCTTCACTTCTTCGCCCAGTTTGGTGATGTAGGGCATATCCACCTTGACCGTACGATCGCGTAAGGCTTCCATGTAATCATTGCTTTGCAATTTGCGATATTCAGGCTCGTTGGTGTGACCAATAATCACTTCATCAATATCGGTCTGCGCAAATTTTTTGGGTTTAATGCGATGCTCTTGCGATGCACCGAGAAGATCATACAAGAAGGCAACGTCCAACTTCAGCACTTCAACAAATTCAATCAGGCCGCGATTGGCAATATTGAATTCACCATCAAAGTTGAATGCGCGTGGATCAGAATCCGATCCATATTCTGCAATCTTGCGATAGTTAATATCACCCGTTAACTCAGTTGAATCTTGGTTTTTCTCATCTTTAGGTTGGAAGGTACCAATACCAATACGATCTTGTTCAGACAGCACAATGCGTTCAACACTTACGTGATTCAAAACTTTTTCCCACTCACCATTGTAATGTGCAAGCAGTTCCCGATAAATGAAACGTGATGCAGGACACAAGTCCCCTTCAATCACAATCCATTCATCTTCTGGCAATTTCTTATTAATCTCTTTGAGTAATTCTTTTCGAGCTGCGGTAGGCACTAAGAGCAAAGGTTCTTCGTGCATGGGGCTTGGAATTTCGAGTGCCGTACCAAAAATATTACGCGTATCATTTAAATCCTTTTTGACCCAGCGGAAGCTATAGAGCGCACCTTCGGGTTGGCGAGAATAGTACTCCACACCTTTTTTTAACATGCGTACAACAGTACTTTTTGCGCTACCCACTGGTCCGTGGAGCAACAAAATACGTTTTTCAGTACCGTAACGACGCGCAGCAGATTGAAATGCGTTCACCAATTTCATCAAGTGAATGTCAGAACCAAAAACAGCATCCTTACCCTTGTCGATAGGATCATCAAAAAATTTGTAACGGGTAATTTTCTTCTTATATTCGGTGTACTCACTTGAACCGAATGACATGATCATGTTGTAGATACGCTGGAAGGCGGTCTGACACACACGGGGGTTGCGATCCACAACGGCCAGGTAGTCCGCAAAACTACCACGCCATTGAAGGTCGTGGTAATTCTTCATAAATTCCGTAGACTTAACTATGGATAACAAGTCCTTACCGGTCGCAGATTCCATTGGAGTCCCCCTCACACTGGCTGACAACTTTTTGACACTATTATTTTAACTGTTGCAGCATGGTATTTCAATCATTCTTTCTGTATAGATACGAAATATGTCACTTGATGATTCTTACGCGCACGTTTGTGATCAAATTACTCAAACAGGTCACCCCGTTCACCTAATTGCCATTTCAAAGCGGCAGCCTCTTGAGGCCATTCGTCACATTGCTGAATTGGGACAGAAGCGTTTTGGTGAAAATTATGTGCAAGAATTGGTCACAAAAGCAGAGGCATTGAGTGAACTGAATTTAGACTGGCACTTTGTGGGACATCTGCAACGCAATAAGGTCAACCAACTTCTCACTCACATTTCGACAATTCATTCGATTGATTCCATTAAACTTGCAGAGACCATCGCCAGCCGCGCCCAGCGTCCCATTAATGGATTTATTGAAATCAATATCGGCGGCGAAACGAGCAAGACAGGACTTTTACCCAATGCTATTAAAGACACACTCCATGCATGTTCAGACATGAGTAGTCTAAATATTAAAGGGCTCATGTGTATTCCACCACCAACTAATGATATTACTGAACAAAAGAAGCACTTTATGGCAGTTGCTGACCTACAACACCGCGCCAACGCTGAAAATTGGTATAGACAACCACTAGCCGACTTGTCGATGGGGATGAGTCATGACTTTCTAGTTGCGATTGCGTGCGGCGCCACGTATGTCCGCATTGGAACATCCATTTTTGGGGAGAGAATCTAATGAGTGCACTTGGCTACACTATTATTGCGCTAGCGCGAATGATCTCGCTGGTTTTGAACTTATACATGATTGTCATTGCTGCTGCGGTAATCCTGTCATGGATTCGGCCAGACCCATACAATCCCATTGTCCGATTTATTTACCAGCTCACCACACCCGTTTTAAATTGGGCACGCCGCTTTATGCCGCGCTTCTTGTGGAAGACGGGCATCGACTTTTCTCCCATCATTGTCTTTTTTGTGATTATTTTGATCGACACCGTTCTGGTCAATCTCTTACGCGACTGGGGCACGCGCCTACTGCTTCCCTAGACCCGTTTTTGAAATACAGCACGATATTTGAAAAGGGCCCAAACGACAAAAACTGAATAGGCTGTATCGATCCCCAGTTTTGTCCAATCCGCAGAAATTTGTGATAAATCGCCACCTGCTTGCATAACAACCTGAACAAAACCAAACACCCAAAAGTTAAGAAATGAAAAAATAAACAGGACAATTGTCCCAATACGCGCCCATTCCTGCAGGCGCAGCAACCCAAACACAAAAATGAGTTGTATGACCAAAAAGGCCAACCAAGCAAGCTGCCCTGCTTGACCGGTAATTATAATGCCAAACAAGACATACGGTTGTGGCGTCGTCACTGCTGCTGGAAGGAGTAAAATCGCCTTGAGCGCCATTAAAACTGCAATGATACTGATCAAAACTGGACGTTTCTGAAATCCCATAGCTCCCCCCTTTTATTTTCCTAGACCCGTTTTTTAAATGCGGCACGACGCGTGATCAAGAAATAGCAAAATATGCCCAGTATAACAACTCCCATTCCAAGACCCCATATGGGATGGCTAACTTGAGTTGCAGGAAGTCCCATTTGCGACCTGACTGTAGATACGTATACATTCAACGCCTCTGGACGGACATAAAATAGCACGCTATTGAGAAAGCCATACCCATATAATATGAGCGATCCAATACGCGCCCACTCTTGTAGACGCCATAACCCAACTCCCAACACAAAACTCACTATAAGAAGTACGCCCACATACAATTGAGACGCCAATCCTTCTAGCAAAAGCCCCATAGCGGGAAAGACTGCGACATAGACTATAAGCGGCAAAAATAGGATGTTTGAAATTTTGATTATCGCAATAGCAGAAATGCTTGTCGGCCTTAAACTAGTGGAGGGCGGAATAAGCGCCGCCATTTTGGCAGCACGAAAAGCCCAAGTCCACCACGCACCAATTCCTAAAAAAGGCAGCAACATGGCCCACATCATAGCAATGGCCGGCGCAGTCCAATATGCAGTCCCATAGGACGTTACTGTTGTGATAATTCCAACAAGAAAAGCATATGCAAAAATACAAATGCCTGTCAGAAGCGTAATGATTCGCGCCCATTTTTTACGACAAAACAACCCAATTGCAGTGATAATATAACCGAGACCCAAGACAATATAGGCAATGCCTGAAACTTTGAGTATCTGCGGATTTAGTTGTGAAGATTGAGAAGGGCCTTGTATTAAGAAATTGCCCCCCAGTAATAACAGCACTGCAGCAATTAATTCGAGAATGCCTGCAAGGATAAGAGTCGCCTTCATGTTTCCCCCACATGAGATATGGATTTTAAACTTGTGCAGTCGCGTCTTTGGTATTTGCCTTGGATTTGTTGGCAATTTCGAGCAATTCACGTGGCAGACCAAACTTCACATCTTCTTCAATCACGTTAAAGTCTTGAATGTCTGTGATGCCCAACTTTTTAAAATAGTCGACAACATCTTGTACCAGGTTTTCAGGGGCAGAGGCACCAGCAGTAATCGCCACCTTCTTCTTACCCATCAACCACTCTGGCTTAATGTGTGACACATCGTCGATCAAGTATGCATCGGTGCCTAAGTCACGTGACACTTCAGCCAAACGCGCTGAATTGGATGAATTCTTGGAGCCGATCACCAAAATCAAATCCACCACTTTAGCGATTTTCTTGACTGCGGTTTGGCGATTTTGCGTGGCATAGCAAATATCACTCTTGGGTGGAAATTTAACATTGGTAAACTTAGTCTTGATGGCATCAATCACCTTTTGGCAGTCATCCAAAGATAAGGTGGTCTGAGTAATCACCGCGACCTTGGCGTCGTTGGCGAGTGGCAAATTTTGGACGTCTTCCACTGTTTCAACCAATACAATTTTATCGGGGGCTTCACCCATTGTACCGATCACTTCATCGTGATTGGCGTGACCTACAAGCAAGATGGTGTAGCCATCTTTGGCAAAGCGAATGGCTTCTAAGTGCACCTTGGTCACCAAAGGACAGGTCGCATCAATGACGGCCAGACGTTTGGCCTTGGCCTGAGCCCGCACTTCGGGGGAAATACCATGGGCCGAAAAAATCAAAACGCCGCCATCGGGAGTTTCAGCGACTTCGTTTACAAAAACAGCACCCTTTTGGCTCAAATCTTTCACCACATGGGTATTATGGACGATTTCATGAAACACATAGATAGGAGCTGGGAAATACTTGAGCGTTTCTTCAACGACGTCAATCGCCCGCTCCACGCCAGCACAAAAGCCACGGGGTTTGGCGAGATACAGGGTCTCAATTGAGGTAGTCGGATTGGCCGTTGCAGCAGTCATGGGGTACTCCTTCATTATTTTCGTTTGGAGAGCCTGTATACGGGCATTTTTCTTGACGCGTCAACGTCTATCGACAAAAAAGGGGTATGGACCCTCAACGCGTATTGATTACTGGTGTCAGCTCAGGACTTGGCTATGCTTTAGCCACAACCTACCTTAATATGGGATGGAAGGTCTATGGAACCTCCCGCCGCTATCCCGATGGCCTACAAGGGAATCCCAATCTTTATTTCAATGCCCTGGATTTAGAAGATTTACGCTATATCCCCAATGCACTGGCTTCCCTACTTTCCCATGTTTCAAAATTGGATTTGGTCATTTTGAATGCGGCTGTCATTTGCCCCATTGCCGATATGAAAGATACACGTGTTGAAGAGTTACAGCACGCCATGAAGGTCAATGTCTGGGCCAACAAAGTGATTCTCGACACCCTCTTCCAACGTGAAATCGAAGTACCGCAAGTGGTTGGAATTTCATCGGGGGCTTCTATCACGGGTTTGCGGGGATGGAATGGGTACGCACTATCTAAATCAAGTCTCAATATGCTCATGCAACTCTACTCGCAAGAAGCGCCCCACACCCACTTTACTGCACTGGCCCCAGGAATCGTAGATACCCCACTCCAAGACTACATTAGCTCAGTTCCTGACACCGAAAAATTTCCAACCATCACGCGCTTGCAACGCATGAAGGCCAATGCCGAAATGCCCAGCGCCGATGGCGTTGCCCAAAAACTGGCTCATATTTTTCCAAGACTTTTAAATCTACCGAGTGGCAGTTATACCGATGTTCGCAAGATGGCCTAACATTGTGGACCCGCCTGGACTCGAACCAGGAACCAATCGGTTATGAGCCGACAGCTCTGCCATTGAGCTACGGGTCCATTCTAAAGTCCCTCTAGTTTTATCCACTCACTTCGGCAATATTTTTATCGGAGCTACCCCACGGGGCAAACTTATGTAGGAGCGCCAAGCCAGGAATGGCTAGAATGATACTAATAACAAAGAATGTTGGCCAGCCGTAGGCCTTCACGACAAACCCCGCAGGCGCACCGACAAACACGCGTGCAATTGCCATTACACTTGAAAGCAACGCATATTGGGTTGCCGTGTAGCGCACATTACAAGATGCCATCAGGAATGCTAAAAATGCAGCCGTTCCCAAACCACCGCACACATTGTCCACCGCCATCACACTGAGTAATGCTGAAAACTGCGGACCAACATACGTTAGAATAATAAATCCGAAATTAGACAAAGCCTGCAGGACACCAAAGACCCATAAACTGCGCACCAAACCGATGCGCGCAATAATGGCACCACCGGCGAGTGCACCCACGATGGTGGACGCCATACCAACACCTTTGAATGCAATTCCAATTTGGGTTTTCGTAAACCCAACATTTAATAAGAATGGTGTGGCCAATGAAACAGAAAATGCATCACTGAATTTGTACAACACCACAAAGAACAACATTGCCCAGGCATCTTTGCGTTTAAAGAATTCCAGAAATGGATCAATAACGGCATCTTTTAAAGATGTGGGATGAATAATGGCTTTTTCAGGTTCTGGCGCAATTAATGTTCCCAAAACCCCAACACCCAACAAGCACGCCATAACAAAGTAAACGGTGTTCCATGGCAAATGGTCCGACATGATGAGCGCACCCGCACCAGAGAGTAACAACGCTAAGCGCGCGCCCAAGTTGGTCACACCTGCACCCGAACCGCGTTCATCGGGCCGCAAAACTTCTGCACGGTAGGCATCAATCACAATGTCTTGGCTGGCGCTGAAGAAAGCAACTATAACTGCTGCTAATGCAAGCATCTTAGTTTGGCTCACTGCATTGATCGTCCCCATTCCTACAAGCGCTGCAAACAAAGTCAGCTGTAGAATCAGAATCCAACCGCGACGTGGACCCAAAAACTTCTTGGTGGTGAAGCGATCAAAGAACGGTGACCATAAAAATTTCCATGTATAGGGGAGCCCTACGAGAGAAAATAAACCGATTGTGGCGATATCCACTTTTTCAGTGGCCAGCCATGCTTGGAGCGTACCAGCAACCATGGCCAGTGGTAGTGCTGATGAGAATGATAAAAGAAGGACTGCGAGAATTCGGCGATTAAAATAGGATTTGATAATTGAGGTCATGCCAAGGGCGCTTACATAAAGCCAACGCCCTTGGCAATTCCAAACTGATTATTGGGTAGCACAGCAACCGCTATTACAGACTGCATTTGAACTGGTTAAACCCGCATTGTTGTTTGGATTGTTATCTGCCCATTTCTGACAAGCCAAATTATCACCCTCTTTGCAAAAACTGGTTGGACACGAACCATAAAGCGACTGCTGACTTGCAAAAACAGTATTACGAACATTGTTCACAGCTGTGCTATTGCAGAATTGCATATTACTAAAATCATTTTCACATCTTGTCTGCACAGCCGCTAGAAGTGGCTTCGAAAAATCCATACTCACAACGTAATCCGGCGTGGTACTGCAACTAAAGTCGCTCTTTGCCGCAATAATAGTATTGTATTCCGTTTTAGTACCGCTATAGAGGTCCTCACTAAAGTCCTCCGCTTGAGCCAAAGTCAGCAGTGCGCTGCTCCCTACAGGAACATAGTAACTGGCCTGGAACTCAGATGCCCCCGTGATAGTCATAGTGTTTTCAAACTGAGAATCCACAGCAAAACCTGCTTCAGTGAATGCTAGATTATCCATTGAAGAACTATCACTTGTGAGGTTAGCAAAGACTGCCGATTTAAATACTTGGCTTGAAGCATCCGGTCCCCACCGTCCTGCCTGATAATTACGCGCAGTTAGCAACCCATTACCGTCAAGACTGACGGACCCTATGAATACAAATGAATCATTCGAAGGCCCGTAAAACACGCGGCCACTGCGTGTCTTGCTTGTATCATAAATAAAATTGCTCCCAGATCTGGTCACGCTGCCCGTCATAATACCTACGAAATCATCAACCTGCCCAGGAGTGAGTCCAAAGGGTGCAGGGTAAGAATGGGTACTCGTAATCGTCAATTCACCCGCGCTCGAATTCAAACGAACCTTCTCATATCCGTTCACAGAATTTGTGTCGTCGCAAAACCAAAGATCAGCGGCATAACCACTGCTACCTGTATCTGTTGCTGTTCCATAGACTTTTACAAAGATCGTCTGGCTTTCCCCGCTTTGTACCACATTTATCTTCGTAATCTGGTTAGCCACAGCTTGCGTCAACGCCTGCTCAACAGTAGCAGACCCACTCACGATAGTTATATCACTCGCTGCACTGGGCACATTCTGTAAATAGCACAGACTGCCGCCAGCTTGCATAATCTGTTCAAAGGAGTAACCCACTGTTTCAGCCATTCGGCATGACCCTTCGCCTTCCCAAAATGCGTCCACCTGACTGGCCGTTGCACTACCAGCACCTGCAATTGTAGAAAGCAAACCATTCCAAAAATAGGTATCTATATTGCTACTCGAGATAGTGCTCAATTTAGGTGGCGTACCCGACACTGCCTTTGCCAGCGATTTTGACGCCGATAGTGAGCCGCTAGCGGAAGCCACGCTTGTCAGCGTTGATGTCTCGGGCAACTGTGTAATCGAACTTGCATTAGTTGTGGTACTTGACGATCCCGAAGACCCACCACTACTCCCGCAATGCGGAAGGCACATCATTAGTACCAATGTCACAACCCCAACAAGCGCACCACCAACACAGCCCCTTGGAATATTTGGAATATATGGTCTCATTATTCCCCCTTTGGAAATTTGTATAATATTGTGAACCCCCAATAGACACGACGCAAGGCCAATGATTTGACAATGCCATTACCAAAACCGAACCTCTATTTACCTAAAATATCTAGAAAAAATCCCCCGCCCCTTTTGCCTTGACTCAAAGCCCTTATATTTGAGATACCGCCCCCTCAACCCAAGAGGAGGATTTCATGAGTGAAGTACTCGTTGTGGCTTCAAAGGTAAAAAAATACATCAAGGACAAAGCTGGTTTTAACACCTCAGCAAGTGCTGTTGATGCCCTGTCATTGGCTGTTCAACACTTGTTGGATCATGCCATCACCAGCGCTGGTCAAGAAGGTCGCAAAACCGTTATGGACCGCGACGTCACAAAAGAAGCATTATAAATTATATGAAACGGCCACGCATTGCCATCACGTGCGGGCCCAACATTGACAAACTCCCTCCCTACTTAAAAGCCCTTGAGGCTGCCGGTGCGGAGGGAGTTGTGTTTCAGGTGGGCTCTTGTACCGCAGAAGAAATTTTGAGTCAGGTTGACGGTATCTTACTCCCCGGCGGTGGCGATATTGACCCAACGCTCTGCGCCACGTATCATCATCCAAAGGTATATGGCATTGATCGCGACCGTGATCTGTTGGAAAAGGACATTATACTTCTCGCACACGCCCAAATGAAGCCGCTTTTGGGAATCTGTAGAGGTGAACAAGTCATGGCATGGGCCATGGGTGGGGAAATTTATCAAGATGTAGATGATGAAGCACCACCCAAAAACACCGCCAAAGGTCACAAGTATTTTCCAAATGAAGATTTTTCAATTATTGTGCATACGGTGTCCATTGCACCACAGTCGCATTTGGCTCGGATTTTGGGCACAACAGAAGTAGACGTTAACAGTATTCATCACCAATGCGTCGCTTCCGTTAAGCCGCCACTCTCTGTCGTTGGGACATCGCCCGATGGGCTGATTGAAGCAATAGAAGATCCACACCATCCATGGTTTATTGGCGTACAATGGCACCCAGAATGGTTAGACTGGCGATCTCCCTGGAAAATGCTATTCGAAGATTTTGTAAAAGCCTGCAGTTAAATAACACCAAACTTCTTGCCCACCTTTTTAAATGCCTCGACAGCGCGCTCAATCTGATCACGAGTATGTGCTGCTGAAATCTGGACACGAATGCGGGCTTTATCTTTTGGAACCACGGGGTAACAGAATCCAATGACGTAAATCCCTTCAGTTAACAACTCTTTGGCCACCCCCACCGCCAACTTTGCATCACCCAACATAATGGGACAAATGGGATGTACGCCCTGCGGAATTTTAAATCCAGCAGAGGTCATGGATTCACGGAAAAATTGTGTGTTTTGTTCTAAAGTGTCGTGAAGTTGCGTGGACTCTTCAAGCAACTCCAGCACCTTGAGTGATGCAGCGGCAACAGCAGGTGCAATACTATTCGAAAACAAATAAGGACGTGAGCGCTGGCGCAGTAACTCAACAATTTCTTTACGCCCTGTCACAAAGCCACCTGATGCACCACCCAACGCTTTACCCAATGTACTGGTCATGACATCCACACGATCTTGCACACCATGCAACTCCGGAGTCCCTCGCCCGGTTTTCCCCACAAAACCGCTGGCATGAGAATCATCCACCATAACGAGTGCATGATAACGATCCGCGATGTCGCAAATCTCTTTCAAGTTGGCAATCACGCCATCCATCGAAAAGACACCATCAGTTGCAATCATAATGTTACGCGCACCACTGGCTTTGGCAGTGTGGCATTGGATTTCAAGATCAGCCATGTCGTTATTTTTGTAACGATAGCGCTTGGCCTTACATAACCGTACTCCATCAATGATGCTGGCATGATTGAGCTCATCACTAATGATGGCATCTTCTGCAGACAAAAGGGTTTCAAACAATCCGCCATTGGCATCAAAGCAGGATGAGTACAAAATGGTGTCGTCTGTTTTGAAAAATTCGGCGATTCTTGTTTCTAATTCTTTATGCAAGTCTTGCGTGCCACAAATAAAACGAACCGAGGCCATACCATAACCATGTGTGTTCAAGGCATCAATCCCTGCCTTAACAATTGCAGGGTGATTTGCTAAACCCAAATAATTATTGGCGCAGAAGTTCACAACTTCATGACCATTCACCAAAATTTGAGGTTGTTGAGGCGACGTAATAACACGCTCTTCTTTATACAAACCTGCTTCACGAATAGCCTTTAATTCTTGCTCAATATTCTTTTTAAATCGATCAAACATGAGAAACTCCTTTACGGCTTCAGAACAATTTTCCCAGCTCGGATATTGCCAGGGGTAAGAAGTTCAAATGCCTCTTCTATTTTAGATAACGGCAATGTGTGCGTAATAACCTGTTTTAGATCTACACGCCCAGAAAGCAACAAATTGGCCACCTGATCCCAAGTTTCAAACATTTTTCGGCCATTGATCCCATTGATGCGAATGCCTTTAAAAATAATCTCCTCTGAAAAATTAATACCAATTGGCTTGGATGGAATTCCAAATGCAGTAAAAACTCCACCTTTTTTAACAACCCGAAAACCCGCATGGATCGCAGGTTCTGCGCCACTCATTTCTAAAACCGCATCAACCCCTTCACCCTTTGTTGCATCCAGAATAATATCAGTGGGGTTGGTTTCTGAGGCATTGATCACAACATCAGGAGCAAATTTGCGAATCAAATTGAGACGGTAATCTTGCATACCTACTGCAAAAATTTTGGTGGCCCCAAATGCACGTGCTACGGCTACGGCAAAAACACCAGTGGGACCATCACCAAATACCGCAACAGATTTGCCCACCACATTGGCTTCTGAAACCGCATAGACTGCATTACCAAATGGCTCCTGAATAGATGCAATTTCCCAAGGGATGCTGGCATCGGTCTTAACACAGCACACTTCTGGCAACATCACATAGTCTGCAAACGCGCCATCACGATCCACACCCAAAATCTGAAGATTATTACAAATATGCATCTGGCCCGTACGACACTGATAACAATTCAAACAAGGAATATGGGTTTCACCTGCAATATGATCTCCCGGTTTGACACTTTCAACTTGCGGCCCCACTTCAACCACTTCACCCGCAAATTCATGACCAAAAGTCATGGGCGTTTTAATGCGGCTTGCGGCCCAGTCATCCCAATGAAAGATATGCAAATCCGTTCCGCAGAGAGAGGCCGCTTTCACACGGACCAATACGCCATGACTGGTCACATCCGGAATGGGAATGGTCTCAAATGAAACCCCTGATGCAGGCTTCATTTTGCGAACGGCGGTCATTGTAGCCATAATATAGTCCTTTTGTATGGGAACCCCTACGGGATGGGTGGAATTCGCTCAGAATCTCGCCGCCGTCAAGACAAAGATAAATTGCCTATTTATTAGGCACTTTAATTGGCAGAGTAATTTAGCCACGACTTTAGGCGACTAGATCACTGCGTTGAAGCATCACTTACTCAGTTACGATTCAACCTGTGGATTAACTGTGATTTTTCAAGCAATATCAATCACCTACCAACGTTATCCACAGGGGGTATTAAAAAGTGTGAAAAAAAATTGTGCACGCACCACCTACATTTGCCACGATACCAGCAATCTACCCGTTTGCACACATGACTGGAGCGTGGTCTAAGGCGATCATTGAAAACGCGGTTGCAAGACGAAGTTGCTCTTTGAAATGGGAATCACAGGAGTCATCGTTTAGGGATCTCCGACCTGATCACTCTCTCAGCGAAAGCCAAGGAGGCGGGACAATTCTGAACGGTATGTGCAACGGTTAGCAGTGATGCGAATCGCCATACTGGGAACCGGAACCAAGAATTGCCAGTCTTCTGAAGGAGAAAGGACACAGCGGAAAAAACACTAAAATGGAGGCAGATGTGCCGAATAGGCCGCTTCTATCGGGTGTGGCGCGATACCTCAGGAGGGCGAATCCAGCATCGAAAGAGGCTGGCTCTTTAACCTTGTAGGGGAAACAGTTCTGGAAGCAGGACTGTCGCCATAATCGAAAAAACCATAGAGGTGCAGGAAAATCCCAAGAAAGCACAGGAGAGAAAAGCTCGTGTTCCGCGAGCAAAAGTCTCCGGCAGCGAGATAAAGTAAAACACCCTGAAACAGACGCCCCTTCCTGGAATGGAGGCGGGCCAACTGCAAGAGGGAATGAGGCCTTGAAAAAGGTTCTGCTTTATAACGATGCTTGAACGCTCTGGAGGGACAAACTATCCCCAAGCGATGACACAAGTGATTCCCATTTTAAAACCCCTCTGGGTTCGCCCAGAGGGGTTTTTTTATTGGGATTGTTTTCGATTGGCTGCCTTAATTTCAGCAATGCCTTCAACGGTGGCACTACCTGATAAAATTTCTTGCTCATCAAAGCGAACCATCCAAGGGTAGTGGTCTTTGGTCACAAGGCGCCACCAGGGGTCACCATTGCCACGCCAGGCATCATACACAATACCCGTTTTTAATGGCTGGCCACGCACGGTCCACACCAGCCCATTGTTCTCCAATATTTTATGCAAATGTGCCCCACCCCACCACCGTTCATAGACGTGATACGGTTTCTGAGGCAGGCCCGCCAACAACCCACGCACCCATTGATAGCACTGACCACCCTTTTTAACCCCAAAATTAACAAGCATATTGTTAATGAGGGAAGAATGAACCATCTGAAATTCATCGGAAAGTTTACGTGTGATTTCCACCATCTGGATTGCAATATCTTGTGATTCTTCTTGGGCAATTGTCAGTTGATCTGATGGTAGATGAGCGGTCTTGGCAAGTTGATACAGGGCCTTCTGATAACGCTGCATATCACGCGCATCATCACGTAGCAATTTTTCGCGTTTGCATGATTCCGGAAATGTGCCACGCCCACGTGAGTCTTGCCATGCAATTGATTCCCTCGCAGGAAGATGTGCCATGCACTCATTGAGTTGCGCATTGCGCCCTTGCAGAAGTGTCTCGATGCGATCTGCAGAGAAGGCAGCCGATGATATGAAAAGCACTATCAAAACTAAAGGCCATTTCCAATTCATGGAAATGGCCTTTAAAGAATCTATGTTCATATATCAATTGTTTACTGACGGATTAAAGTACAACCACCCCGCATGCTACTACCATAAGTGGCACCCGTTGGCGATACAGTTGGGTCACTCAATGTAACACCACCTATACCCGGCAATTCACCCGATTTACCGACTGCGCCCGTCAATGCTGAGCCTGAACCTCCAGAATCTGTACCAAACCCCACAACTTTAACACCGCCACCCACTGATTTACTCAAATTCACTTCAGCAGTAGCCGTTGCACCTGCAGGATCAGTGACAACCAGGCGAGCAGTATAGTTTTGATCTGTTGCTGCATTATCTCCAGCTGACTTCGCTCCCATAGATTTGGCAATAGGTGCATTGGCATTGATCTCGACATTTACAGCACCAGCTGGCACTGCCGCCGCTTCAGTTGGCCAATTGACAAATGGCGTCTCGCTGGTCACATCGCTTAAATAATCAGTGTGGTCCACTGGCTTGCCATCCACAATTTGCTCAAGCGTCCATTTATAGGTCAGATCTTCGCCTTCTTGTGTCTGAACCGTAGGCTTTAGCTCTGACTGTACATTTGAATCAGCATTTACCACATCAATCACATCAATGACTGGATTCAAATTTTGCTTGGGTAAGAAGTAAATACCCCCACTCATCAAGCAAAACTGATCAGGTCCGCCGTAATTATCTACATCCACCACAACGCATTGGCGCGCGCCTGGATAGGTCTCTTGTGGATCTACGGCTACACTGCCATCAACTTGCTCGCGTAACAACACGTTCTTATCACCATAAACGACCACAGCATCAGGCACTTTCCCAAAACCTTCAAACTTGTAAACAGTCGCATCCGCTTTGACATCATCTGTCATTAGTTTTGTAGCAACTTTCACACCAAATGACTCATTCTTGATGTCATGCTTGGATTTGAGAATGATTTTTTTGGCGATTGTATCCTTTACGAGTTCCTTCGTATTATTAACATCCTTTTTCTCACACTCTGCCTGCGTTTTATCTGCGTACAAATGACAACTAACAACCATTCCTCCATCAGCCTTATTGTCAAATGGAACATTCATATCCACAACCACATGACCATCTTCTGCCGTTGTCACAATAAAGTCGTGAACCAATTGCTTCATCTTAAAGTTATCTGGGAATGTCCAAATTTTGGCATGAGATTTATCGGTTGATTCAGCAACATCAATGACTTCAATTCCCTTGAGATGGGTTTCGTTACTTCCATCACCATTTTGCTTCCCATCTCTGAAAAGCATTACTATCTTATTGTCTACAATTCCAAATTCGTCACCGTACTTTGCATCTTCAACCTCAGGAATGGTATACATCATTCCTTCAACGCCCGTTCCCGCAAAATATTTATCAAAATCACACTCCACAGGATCACCTTTGACAAGCTCTTCAACAGGCTTACCGTTATCAATGATTATTTTTTTGAACAACTTAAGCCCATCGCCTGTGAGTGCTTGAATCTTTTTATCCTTTTCGAATACCGTAGCCATCGTATAGCCATTTTTATCTTTACCAACAGGAAACATCAACCCTTCACCCTTACATAACAACCCCACTTTAGTCATCGGATCGATTGGTGCAAAGAAGTCTTTTCCCATCATCCAAATCAGATGATTATTTTTCGCAATCTTAATCACTCCAATATAAACCTCATCTTCCTTTTCCTTGCCCGGATTTTGAGGTTTATTATTACTAGAGTAGATTTTCAATTTACTACAATCAAATATAGTAGATTGACAACCATTCGCATCAATACCAACAGGCTTTTCTTCTCCTGAAGTTGCATTATTTTCACCTACTGGCTTATCAGTTCCAGCAGCTGCAACCCCCAACTGGTTTTCCATACCAGCCGCAACAATGTCATTGCCACTGGCCACAGTACCAATATCCCGATTTAATTTTGCACTATATTCAACACCAGCAAGCTGATCATCACCTGAAGCAGCCGCACTATTAGCAGCAGTTGTTGCTTCAGCAGCAGTCCGTGCAGCAACTTCTGCTGCCAATCGTTCCGCTTCTGTTTGCTCCAAAGCATCTCGTATCCAACTATCTGGATTAACAGCACCATCCACATAACGTTCAGTGGCTGCCGCAGCAGCAGTCCGTGCAGCGACTTCAGCTGCCAACCGTTCTGCATCTGTTTGTGTTGCAGTTGTTGTATCCTGACGTGCAGCAGTTTCTGTTGCAAGGCGTTCACGCTCTGCAGCGGCTAAGCGATCTGCTTCTGTTTGTCGCGCAGCAACTTCTGCCGCCAATCGTTCTGCATCCGTCTGAGTTGCGGCTGTTTGTCGGGCAGCAGCTTCAGCTGCCAAACGTGCCCGTTCCGCCAAAGCCAGACGTTCACGCTCTGCGGCAGCTAAGCGATCTGCTTCTGTTGGGGTTGTTGTAGTGTTTGTTGTCGTAACACGTGTTGTCGGTGTATCTTGTCGGATAGCAGTTGTTTGGGTCGTTGAAGCAGAGGTTGATGTTGTACCAACAGACAAGCGCGTTCCTTGCGCTGCGATTGTCGATGGGGTTGATATGCTCAACCCAGAATTCGATGCCACTTGATTCTCTGCAACAATTTGACTTCCACCTGAAGATGGTTCTGTTGCAATTTGCCGATCTGCAACGCTACCCACACTTGATGACTGAATGCTGGATGATTGAGTTACTGATTTTGCAGCTATCTGAGTAGATGGAGCTACTGTTGCTGTAGCTGCTGCCTCAACCTGGGGTGCTTCAACTGGAGCACTTGCTTCCTTGGCAGCCTCTAGCGCTGCTGGTTTTGCAAGCTCTGTATCCGGTGCCGGTGTGGGTGCAACTTGAACCTTATCATAGTTGAGAATATCTTTTGAAGCGACCGTTGCAGGTGGTGCCACAACAGTGGCGGGCACCATTGCATTGAGCGGTTTCGCTTCCTGTATACCATACATTTCCGGCTCAGGAGCCATTTGTTGAGGTGCAGCCTGTGGTGCCGAAGCAACAGGGGTTGGCGTACTTGGTACGGCTGGTGCCGTCTCAAACCCAAATGATGTCTTGCCTGTATCCGACCCTGTATTCACGGGCGACGAGGGTGCTGTCTTGGGAACACCGGGAACAGTGGGCACAGGTGCTGTCACAAATCCAAACGATGTCTTTCCTGTATCCGACCCAACAGGTACTGGTGCTTGTGGGACTGATTTTGGAATATCCGGAACGGCAGGTGCAGGTTCTGTCACAAACCCAAATGATGTTGCCACCGTAGTCACTGCTTTTGAAATTGCACCTTTGATTGCAGAAACAACAGATGATGCGGCATTTGCAATTGACTCAAAAAGATTAGAGAGAACACCTGAGCCACCAGACGTCTGTTGAACTACTACCGGTCGATCAACCGTAGAACTGCCACTTGCTGATATTTGCGAAGATGGTGCATTGCGCACTTGAGTCTGTGCTTGTCCGGCCATCGATACCGTGGACATCACTAAACTCACACTCATAATTCCAACCAAAATATGCAGCCGCATGCGTACCTCCCCGTTGTCTTGATAATAACCTAGAGCAAGACGCGTGCCAGGGAGGTTGCCTTGCAACATATTGATATATATTTGTTTTTTTATTATTAAACTACGAAAATGGGTGAAGGATTACCAAGAGCGTCAGTATTTTCTCACCTTGAGAAGGCTATTTGATCTTCTTTTTGAATGCCTTATTAAACTTTGCAGCATTCAGAGATTCTTTAGGATGCTTTTGTATCCACTGTATCAAAACCTCCTGAGCCTTGGATTTCTGATAATCGAGTGTGCTCGATGCAACAGGCTCTTCCTCCTCTGATAACATGACTGGCTCTACTGGCTCTGATGATGACTTTTCATTCTTGGACTCTAAGTGGTGCCGTAAAGCCGATTCGCGAAAATTCCGACGTACTGGCGCTTTGCCAGGCGTATCACCAACCAAAACATCAGGCGTAATGCCTTGTGCCTGGATAGATCGTCCACTGGGTGTAAAGTAACGTGCAATGGTTAATTTCAGTGCAGAGCCATCATCCAACTCCATGACGGACTGAACAGATCCTTTTCCAAAACTTTGCGTCCCCATAAGCAGCGCGCGACCATTGTCTTGTAGGGCACCAGCAACAATTTCAGATGCAGACGCTGACCCACCATTAATGAGAATAATGATAGGATAACCGGGCTCTGTCCCCTCACCAGTTGCAATGCGGCGATCGATTTCTTGACGACGGCTTTCGGTGGTTACGATAGTACCTGCCGATAAAAACAGGTCCGACACATCAACAGCCTGATCTAAAAGACCACCTGGATTGTTACGTAAATCCAAAATCAAACCATTGAGCGAACCATTCTTTTCCATATCGTGCAACGCATCGGCAAGATCTGCACCGGTACGTTCCTGAAAACTGGTAATGCGCGCATAACCAATGCGATCCGGCAACAATTCGGCGCGAATGCTCGGCACCTGAATTACCTTGCGACGTAGTGTCACATCAAATGGATGTTTATTCTCATCCCTCTGTAATGTGAGCGTCACTTGAGATCCGGAACGCCCACGCATCATCCCAATGGCTTCACCCAAATCAACATCCCGCGTTGATTTACCATTAATTTTAATGATGCGATCACCTGCTTTAATACCCGCGTGATCTGCCGGAGACCCTTCAATAGGGCTCACAATAGTAATTAATCCCTTTTTAATTGTCACTTCAAGTCCAACACCGGCAAAACGGCCGCCAGTTTCCATACGCAATTCTTTATAAACCGCCGGTGACATAAATACCGAATGAGGATCCAAAACATCCATCATACCGCGAATAGCACCTCGTAACAGGATTTGATCGTTCACGGGCTCCACATAGTTGGTTTCAACTTGCTGCAAGACACGACTAAAGGTGTGAAGAGTTTGATATCCCTTGTCCGACAAGGCCCAGGCGGGAGTAGTCATGGCGCTACATAAAACAACAATGAGAATTTTTCGCATCATGGCTGCGGCGCTTAACATAGATTATTCAAGGTGTACATGACGAATCTGTGGCAAGGGACTATCCAAAAAGCGATGGGCTATTTCTGCAAATGGGGCAGGCATGTCCGTTACACCACACTGCCACTGGGGCTTGTGAGCAGGTGATGCCAATAAATTTTGTGACACCAACGTTTCTGCAACCACTTCAGCAGCCGCCTCACCCGAATCAATGAGCGTCACAGAGGAGCCTAAGCAATCCTGAATTACCGGAGCCAATAATGGATAGTGCGTGCATCCCAAAATCACCGTATCCACGTTACTCTTTTGCAGGGGCTCCAGATACCGACGCACGACTGATTCTGCGATCGGCCCACTTAACCACCCCTCTTCTACCAAGGAAACCAACAGCGGGCAGGCCTGTGATGCCACAACCGCTTTGGCTGCCAAACCCTGAATAGCATTATCATATGCGGCACTTGCAATTGTCCGCGCCGTTCCAATAACACCAATGCGCTGTGTATGACTTGATCGAACTGCTGCACGCGCACCAGGGCCAATCATACCAATGACAGGCACTTTGAGCGATTGCTGAAGCGCAGGTAATGCCACCGCAGACGAGGTATTGCAGGCAACTACCACAATTTTTGCACCATGATTCACCAACCACTGTGCAATCTGTAATGAATACCCTGTAACTGTTTCTGCAGTCTTATTTCCGTATGGTACGCGAGCGGTGTCACCGACATACAAGATTGATTCCTGCGGTAATAACCGACGAATTGTACGAAAGACGGTGAGACCGCCAATTCCAGAATCAAAAATACCAATGGGTGCATCAGTTGTCATGGTGCCCCCCCTATACCAAACGCTGAACGGGTTAAATAGTTCAATTTTTCCGTGACAGAGCTACTCTAAACGACTAAATAATCTTCGAAATTTGCAAAATTCCACAGAAAGGGATCCTTATGTTGGGTGTACTTCTTCAAGCCACTACCGCCGCTACTGATGCTGCAACAGCTGTTGCAGATACCACTTCTTCTGGAGATGAAGGCGGCCATATTTTAAGTCTTATCTGGCATGCCGATATTGTCGTGCAACTGACATTATTTATTCTCTTTGCATTCTCGGTTGTCTGCTGGGCAATCATTATCATGAAACATCGCCAACTTAAAACCGCCAAACAGCGTATGAACCAATTCCTCACCACGTTTTGGCAAGCCAAAACATTGGAAAGCCTCATGACACGAGGGTCATTTCCCAAGAGTCCCATGCTGAATATTTTTAAAACAGGTATTGCATCACTGCGCGAACAAAATGGCGCTAAAAACAACGTTGAATTTATTCAACGCGACATTGACCGCACCGCTTCAGATGAAGTGGAACAATTGGAATATTCCATTCCATTTTTAGCAACCACTGCCAGCGCCGCACCATTCATTGGACTATTTGGTACCGTTTGGGGAATTCTGACGGCATTCTTTAAAATTGGTCAGGCTGGCTCATCAAGCTTAGCAATTGTAGGACCCCATATCGCAGAGGCCTTGATCGCAACTGCCGTTGGTTTGGCGGCAGCTATCCCAGCCGTTATTTTTTACAACTTGTACGTTAATAAGATTCGCCTCTTGTCCCGTGAAATCCACCAATTTTCAACCGATTTGGATCAACGTATCCAAAAGGAATATTTCGCGAGGTAAGTTATGGCATTTTCAACGGACCATCCACGTAATGCGGCACTTGCTGAGATTAACATCACACCATTCTGTGACGTGCTCTTGGTGCTACTGATTATTTTCATGGTGACAGCACCATTGTTGCAACAAGGCCTGGATGTAAATCTTCCACAGACCAAGTCCCCCGAAATTCACCAAAAGAAGGATGATTTCATTCTGACCATTCGTAAAGATGGCAACATCTATCTTGGTGATAGTTCAGCAGCGGTGGGTGTTGATAATTTAGAAACCAAACTACAGGACATCTATACCAGTCGTGACGACAAGGATATGTTCATTCGTGCCGACAAAGACATTCTCTATGGGGAAGTGGCGCGCGTCATGGCCATTGCAAAGGCCGCTGGTGTGCAGCGTATTGGTATGATGACACAACCTGAAAAAGCGCGCGTCCAGTAAACCGAATGCGAAAAGCAAAATCGTACTCTCAAGCTTTTAAAAAGGCACTGACGCAATCAATTACTGCGCATATCATTCTGCTGTTGATTGCGCTTATTGCTTTTCGCAATCAAACAATACCAACTGAACAGGAACCCATCGACATTGTCATGGTTGAAATTACCCGTGGTAATAGCGATGAGTTGGGTGACACCCCCCCTGAAGTACAGCACCTTCCTGAAAATACAATTGAAGAACAAAAGAATCCCATGCCGGATGCTAAGGATGCCATCACAACGGCACCCACTCGCGTTGAAACTGCGACAACACCACCTGCTGTAGACTCAAAGACCATGAAGGAACCTGAGAAGGCCGTTAAAAAGCCCCAACCCAGTGGCGTCAATGCCCAAATGGCGGCAGCGTTGGCCAAAATTAATAATCAGTTACGCCAGCATAAAATCACCCCTCAATCATCGCAAACCAATGGCGTCGAGGGATATAAGTACGGCAACACTAGCAAACCAACCAATATTTTACATATGCCAGCATTTATTCAATATCGTGCAATGGTAAAGGCAAAGATCACACGTGAACGATTAAACATGGGCAGTGATCCCAACATTAAGCCACCAGTAATCAATATCAACATCAGTGGAAGTGGCACAATCACATCCAAGTCCTTTGCGCGCCGCTCTGGGAACGCATCGGTTGATGCGGCCGCCATGCGCGCAGTGGATAGAGCTTCACCATTGCCAGTACCGCCGGAATCAATTAGAGCGTTTGTCGCATCACACGGTTTTTCAATTGGATTTTAGGAGGCAATTATGAAATGGATTAAAGGCACCATCACCTTACTACTTTGCTTAAGCTGTCTACCATTAATGGCAGAAGATACTGCAACACCGCAGGGATCGACTGACACAGGTCTTGTGGGTGGCCGTATTTTTATCCAGCTTGATCAACCGGTAGATCAGAAATTCCCCATTGCGATTCCTGATTTGGTCAAGGCAGAGGGCTTTTCTGATCATGACAAACTTTCCAAAAAGCTTCCCGAAATTATTCGCAACGATTTGGATCTATCCAGCTATTTCAAAATTGTCTCCAAACGCTTGTATCCCCACAAGAATGAAAACATGACCACTGAGACCATCGATTTTGCCAAATGGCGTGAAATTGGTGCAAATGCACTGATTAAGGGCATTGTCTACAAAGATGGTGGACGCGTTACTGTACAACTCAAATTGTTTAATGCTCAAAATGGCGAAATGCAGTTGGGTAAAGAATATACTGCCGATCGTAAAGATATACGAACCATCGCACACCGCTTTTCCGACGATGTATTGTTTGCAGTGACTGGTCTGCGCGGCGTGTTTAACACCAAACTTGCCTACACATCACAGGTCAAACGCAAGGGCGGAAAATCCATCTATGTAATGGATATGGATGGTTTTAATAATCAACGTGTCACCAAGGATTCATCCATGAATATTGGTGCGTCGTGGTCACCCGATGGCAAGCAGTTGGCATATTCCTCTTACGTGAATGGTTTCCCAGATATCTATACGGTTAATTTGTCGAACGGACATGTGAGACAACTCACCGATAATCGCAGCACCAACATCACACCCGCATGGTCACCTGATGGCGATATCATCATGTATAGCTCAGCCAAAAATCGCGACTCTGATTTATTTATTATCAACCCCCGCACAGGCGCTGAACGTGTATTTTCAGCCGCCTTCGGCATTGACCTGGGGGCCCGCTTCTCACCCGATGGCAGTGAAGTTGTTTATGCATCTGAGCGCGGTGGACACCTCAACATCTTTAAACAAAGTTTACATGGAGGCATGCCAAAGAAGCTGACTTTTCACGGCTATCAAAACGACTCTCCTGATTGGTCGCCCGATAGCACAAAGATTGTATTCCATGGTCGTTCTGGTGGTACCTATGACATCTTCACAATGAATTCAGATGGTACGAACGTGCAACGTCTCACGGTCGGTAACGGCAGCAATGAACATCCACGTTGGTCACCTGATAGTCGATACATTGTGTTTAGTTCCACACGCGATGGCACATCGGCGATCTACATCATGCGCTTTGATGGTGCCAATCCCGTACGCATCTCCAAAGGCAATGGTGAATTGCCGTCATGGGGACCGTGGGATAAACGCGAAGATTAATTGACCACCCCACAACATAATGTCGCTTATACGGCGATATTCTAAGGGAACGGCATGCTGCTACCCTCGTCAACAAGGCTCAATAGGCGTATGGCGCAGGAGCTCCGTCATGACTTGACAAAAAGGCCTTGGCTACAAAACGGCGGTAGCGATCCTTCCTTTGTCGGCTGCTACCGCCGGTAGCCAATGGCCTTTTTGCCTTCGTCATACGACTACGCTCCTAAGCGCGCCTTGGGGGAACGCCTACCGAACCTTGTTGCCTCGCGCAGCATGCCGTTCCAACTTTTCACACTGTGGCCGCCGTATGAGTGAAGGATACCTATGCGAACTTGACGATGGCGTCTCGCGGAGGAGGGACTCTCGGAACCGTGCGCATCTATGGATATTTGCAGCGCACGGCGAGAGTGAGACGCGGTTTTTCGCCGTAACGAAAAACCGACGTCGTGCCCGACGAGCGAGGCGGCGAGGCAAATTCGCGTATGACCTGAATAAATCCACCGGCGCCCGAAGGGACCACATCGGCGAAGTCAGGCGGCTAATGAGAAAAATTCGTATAAGCGACATTCTGGTATTGGCGATATGACCCAGTTATTTAACTGTGATCGTAATCTTTTCGGATTGAACAGATGGACTGAAAGTCATGTGACCTTGATCACCCATGACCAATTGCAAGGTATGTTCACCTGGTGACAAATCGATCGTCGCTTGGGTTTGACCACCACCGTAGTGAATGTGATTTTTATCTGCTGGGATAATCGTGCCAACCTTAGGCGACTTCTTAACATCAATCAATAAATGAAAATGACCGGTATTATCATGAACCACACCGGCAGGTGCAACTCCCATACCACTCAAACCAAAGAGCACTGTTACAGGGTTGGTAACAGTCTCGCCATTTTTGGGGCTAATAATATACGCCTTGGCGCCTACAGGTGCTTTTTGAACGGCAAACGTCAGTGGTGATACAGCAACGGCACAACAGATAACAAATGCAGCAGCTATCTTCTTCATAAATCCCCCTTGGTTGATAGCATCACTCATATGAACTCAGATCATTATTTGCAAGAAATCTTCGGTTGGCTTCCAAAGCTAGCAAAACAATTGGTCTGTACTCCCGGCTTTACTGTCGTGCGTGCACTCACCCAAGTGTGACTTGGTTCGTAGAACACTTTGACTTGATAGTTACCTTCATTGAGCGCCACACCTAACGGCGACTCCCTGTGGTTCACAACACCCGGAACCGTCACGTAACCCCATGGGCGCACCTTTACTGACAACTTCCCCTTCTCCTTAGTCGCCACAGGCACGGCCTTTGGGGTCTTGGCTTCCAGCATTGTAGGTTCTGGAAGCTTTTGGGATATCTCTGGTAACGGTGGTAAAACTGCTGCTACCGCTGCATGTTGAGCTACCGAGGCACGTGGTGAATGCATGCCGCTCATGAGTGCCAATACCATACCTGCTGAGAGTGTCGGCCACACATATCGTTTTTTAATGGTAACCCGCATTGAATCGACAGAGGTTTCTTCCGACATCTTCTGGTGATGGTGCTCACAAGGTACGGTCTGTTGTTGAGGAAATAACTCTCTTAGGTACGGTGCCAATTCCATTCCAAAAATTTGGCATCCTTGCTTCTGACTGTAATGTGTAATCGCCAGCAACATCTCTTCAGCAGTCTGATAGCGTTCGTCTGGATTTTTCTTAAGTGCCTTTCGAAGGATCGACCGTATTTCTGGTACCACCTCTCGTTCCCACCCCTTGGGTAACGCCACATCTTGAACCCGTCTTAACACATCCAAATCACTATCCCCTTCAAACAGTCGCGTACCTGTCAGAAGTTCAAACATCACTACACCGACCGCAAACAAATCTGATCGGGAGTCAATTGACTCACCGCGTGCCTGTTCAGGCGACATATAAGCAAATTTACCCTTGAGCTGACCTGTTTGCGTTTCATCAGAACGATGACGACCCTTGGCAATCCCAAAGTCGACCACCTTGACCTCGCCATGCCAAGCAAGCAAAATATTTTGTGGGGAAATATCTCGGTGTACAATCCCCAATGAAAACCCATCATCGCTTGTACGACTATGGGCAAATGCAAGCGCGTTCAGAACTTCGGAGACGATCCAATAAACAAATTTAGGAGGAATCCGATCCTTATTTTGGATGGAGGCAGACAAAATCTGCCTAAGATCGACACCATCCACATATTCCATTGAAATACAAAATGCGCCATCATCATCAAACAGGTCAAATACTTGCACAATATTGCGATGCTGAAGTTGAACTAGAAGCTTGGCTTCGTCTTGAATCATCTTCACAAATTGAGAATCTTGAAGCCACTGGGGTAGAATTTTCTTCACTGCAAGCACGCGCACAAAATTGGCATCGCCACGATATTCCGCCAAATAAATTTCTGCCATACCACCCTGAGCGATTCGTTTAATCATGCGATATCGCCCTTGGCTCTGAGGAATTAATGTAGTCATGATTTATCGGATAAGACTGCAACCTGCTGTTGGTGTTGCTGAAGGTGCTGGCGCCGAAGATGAGGATGAGGAATCAACTAATGAGCTATTACCCACTGCTAAAAACTCACTATAATTTACAGGATCTAGATGACATTCCGATTGGCTTGCTCTCATGAAAATCGACATATCGATTCCCGTTTGATGCTCTTCAACTGCGGGTGTTAATTTAAAATTAAGTTCGCGCACTTCTGATCCGGCAATACGAATGGGACTTGGTATAATTTGCGGCTCGCCAGGCAGGTCTTGTCCAAGCCCCTTGGGGAACATATTGCTGCGGCCACCGCCAGCTTCTACAATTTCATTAACTTCAACCGTATAGTCACCCTCTGAGAGTCCTCGGATTTTATAATTACCAAATTGATCTTTACTACTACACTTTTCGGACAACACATTTGGATTATTAAATGAGTCAATCATGGGGGTGCACTCACGACCGGAAACCGTGGATATAGCCTGACATAAGGGATCATCACTACGGCGCGCAACAACATTGGCACCCAGAGTTGGTTCATTGTCTGTACCAACAATTGTTCCTGATGCAACGCCTTGCGGCGCTTGATCTGATGTTGGATATAAGGTTTGCAGGATAGATGTATCATCTGGCTTCAACACTGTAGATGCAATTGAGTTGGGTAAAATCAATGGATACATAACAGGGATATATTTGGAATCTTCAGATGGACGTTTACCTTCCAATACATCTTCATAGATATCACTGTTCACCATCGAATGATGAAGCCCCAAATAATGACCCAACTCATGCAATACCACGCCGGCATATACGTTGACGGGTAAATCAATGGGATCAGGCAGGCCATCTATAAAGCGGCCATTCAAAATCAGAAATGCTTGTGTTGCCCCTTCTGGATTACCAAGCGTTCCCTTAAAGCAACGAAATGCTGCCTTACCGACAATACGTCGAGAGGATCCTTCGCCTGACATGGCATCAATAATAGATCCATCGTTGTCAAAAATAATAGGGCTCTGTCCCTTAATCATGGATGCAATTTTAGGAGGGATATTACTGGCACACACACTACCGTTCACAAAGTCTTTCATGTTGTTGCTATCGACATCTATACCCAGAGACCCCTGATTAACAAAGTGTATGGCGCCACCACCTTCGTTTTCCCAAACTGCCATCATAGCTTCCACTAAATCTTGTGCCTGTTGGGCATTTAATTGCCCCAGTGTACCATCATCAAGGTTGTATGGAATTGCTTGTGGGTTCATCCAACGCACTGGGGCGGCTGTAACGGGGTTAATACTTTCAAAAACACCCGCCTGAGACGTGGTGGCAATGCCTGCTAAGAGCAGAGTGCAGAGGATAAACTTGTACCTTGCGCGCAGAAATGCCACGTCGCTTTCTCCTTGAAAAACAATGATCTGTATAATGTGTCCTTCATAAGGATTATCGGCACAAATAAGCAAAAGTTGCGTCAGATTGCACATTTTTTTCCTCATCGTAAAATGAATTCCACACGCCTGTTTTTCTGCAGAGAATTACGGCTTACACCGGAATCCACAGGCCGGTTCTCCCCAAAACTAACCACCATAATGACGCGCTCTGGCAAAATGCCCTTCGTAATCATATAGGACTTGATCTCACGGGCCCTCCTGTCCCCCAGCTCCATGTTATATTCAGATTTCCCGGTTTTATCACAGTGACCCTCCAGAATAACGACCGCCTGGGGATGAGATTTTAACCAGGCCACATCTTCATCCAGGTGATCTAGCTCCTGCGCCAACACTTGGGTGCTATCGCTTTCAAAGTGGATGGCTGGATATGTAATGTTAGCTAACGCGGCCATACTCGCCATCGGTGCCAGTAAAATCGCTGCAGTAATGAATGAGAGGCGTTTCATCATGGGCTCACCATCACATTACCACCGGTATTGGCAGCGCCAATCAGTGATGAAAACAATTGCGTTATGCCACCGCCAAAATTCGCCTGAAGGTCTCCATTACTCATTGTTGTGTAGGGTACCCCATTCCAATCACGAAGTAATGGATTGGGTGCTCCCCCTACCGAAAATGTAGTTGTTTTAATGACGGTACCACTGGGTGGCGCGACATCCTTTTCAAAGTAGATGCCTTCAACTTGCGATCCACTAACCGTAATTGTTGATTCTGTAATCTGTGGTGCCGTTGCAACCAACCATACACCCGTTGCACGTTGCTGCGTCTTCACATCGGTTTGCGACAAAATCGTACTGTGATTAATGACTGCAGTTGTGGAATCCAGATACATGCCTGTTGCGTGAGGCGCAGCCCCAGCAGAAATAGTTGTGTGATCCATGTCAATGGTCGACCCTTGCACCCACACAGCTGTGCTATCAATACCCAACGCCTTTCCACCTGCAGTCAGTGTATTTTCTGACAATGTTGCAAATCCATTATTTTGGATACGCACCGCAGCGTCGTCGCTACTTGCAGAATTTCCGGTGACGATACTGTTGGCAAGTGTCACCACACTGTTATCGATCACCACTGCGGCACTGGTAGCGCTGGTCACAGCATCCGCAATAATATGAAAGCCATCAAAGCGCGTGTCGGTTGCCAAGTTTTGCAAGAGCAGCACGGTCGCTTTCCCCGGTGCCAAGAGACGTGTTGCTGTAGGACTATTGGCTGCGTAATTGCGCGTTGCAGAATCAAAGGTACTGGCATAGCCACCATATAACTGTGCCCCCTTAAGCCATGTCACCTGCGCCACATTATAATCCCCAGTCGCCACCCACACACTGGCCTTACGCGCGTTGGCCAGCAACATACCCTGGGTCAGTGTTTTAACGGGAGATTTAAAATAACCTATTGCAGCGTCACTGCCACTGGTGGCATCCACGTAAACGACATTGCGGCCGTCCCCATCGGGATCATCGTCACAGGCGTCACCGAAGCCATCTTCTTTAATTTGTTGTGACCCGGTTACCAATACACCGGCCTTCTTAAGCACTTGATCGGTGTTGCTTTGGTCAGAATTAGCCACATCGGGGCAATTATCCTTATTGTCACCCACGGCATCGCCATCAGAATCCGCGGTCTCACTCGGATCATTTGGAAACGCGTCCAGTTTATCAATGACGCCATCCCCATCAGTATCCAACGTATTGTTATTCACTAAATCACATAGGTCACCAATGGCATCTTGATCTGTATCCGTCTGCGTAGCATTGACAACCTGAGGACAATTATCGTGATTATCTCCAATACCATCCACATCACTGTCTTTGCTCTCTTTGGCATCTAGCGGAAAGGTGTCAGACGCATCATTAACGCCATCCCCATCAGTATCCACTTTGGCAGGGTCAGTTCCCCTGATGATTTCTGCAAGATTACTGAGGCCATCCCCATCCAAATCACCACCACCCACTTCTGAAAAACTGGCTGCGGTAATTTCAAATTCTGCAGTCCCTTTGTTTAATGTCGATGCCACATGCGCTGTTGCGACAGGAATTTCGCTGACAAGATACGTCAGCTGTACCGTATATGAACCATTGGGAACATTACCAACCGTCCACTCCCACTTGTCCGCCACCGCATTTCCCTGAACCGCTACCGTTACCGGATGCAAAGTTGATTTGTTATCGGACGATGCCGTATCTTCCAATAACTGCATGCTCACATGCACCGTGCTCGGATCCACTCCTGTCATTTCTGATGGGAAAAACGCCTTGGCGCTCAATACAGCGACCGGTGATGATTCATTGGTCGACGCATCCGAACTATCACTACCACCGCAATGACAAAGCAGCATCAAACTCAAGACAGCCACCATCAATTGAATGTGTTTCATATGCACTCCTTTATTCTGTACGTGTTATAAACTGGACTGGTGTTATTCCAACGGAGCCAACACTCGCGGCAGTTAAAGCACCGCTCACTAGCGGTGCTCCACGTTCCTTGTGACCGTCAGTAATAGTGATATGCGTTTGACTATGACGGCCTGTAGCGGCGTCATTTACAGTCAGGGTGTAATCACCTGGGCTCAGCACACCCGGGTTGAATAATGCCAATCCGGTATCTGCATGAGTCGCCACCTGAGAGCGATTTTCTGTAACGTCTGTTAACGCAATTGCATCACCACCATGATCTGATTTCAGCTCCACAACCGTTGCAGGATCTGAATAAATGGAGAACCGCAGGCGTGTGTTGGGCACATATGCCCCGTCTGCAACGTTACTAATCACAGGAACAGCCTGCATGGTCACTGCAGCATCTGCAACCGCATCCGGAGGCACCATGACGTCTGACGCCTCTCCTTCGCGGATCATCTGATTGTTGGGATTGTAGGCCGCCACATGCACACTGCGATGTTCACCCACCGGCACACCTGTAATAGTTGCGTGGCTGGCATCACCATCCACAACTGTTTGAATCGGATCAAATCCATCCCCACTGACCGTGATGACATATTGATTAATTTTTCCTGGCGTAATGGATGGATTGAAACTTTTGGCGCCAGAAATTTTCAGTGCCACTTGGCCGTTCCCAGTACCTGGAGCCGATGGCGTCATCATGGATGTATTGCTGCCACCCCCACATGCCGACAGTAACACTGCACCAATATAGAGACTGTATCGTTTCATTATCACCTCACTTACTTAAGAGAACATTCACACTACCAGTGCCGGAAGTAGAGCCACCACCGCTGCTACCGCCCGACAGCACTGCCGCCAAAATCCCAGCGAGCGCACCACTGCCCACAACCCCTCCAATGACACCCCATGCCAATGGCGACATGCGGCGATGTTTGCGGCGTCCCAACACAATGGGATCGCCCACACCTGCGGGATCTAGCTGTGCAATGGGATTATCGATGCGCTTCATCACGGCTTGGGCCGTGAGCAGTCGCACCATTTCCGTCATGTCTTTGGGAAGATTGGATTTGTCCAACTTGAATTGCACCACCACAGGACGATGACTGGCCTTCGTTGTGGCATCAATCATGCGGGCACGAATCAATCCCCCCGTTGATTCTTCATCCACATCGAGCAGCACAACTTTTTGCAAGCGCAGCAAATCAATCAGTCGCACACCTTCACGAATCAGCGCAGAGACTTCAACGCTATCCACCGCAGTGGGTGCTGGTTTGTTTTGTCCTTGCTTCCATTTCAAATGGGTATGCAGGGTTTCAGTTTTTCCAGAGGCAATTTTGATGTGCTGATCAATCGTACGATAGCGATTCCCCGAAATACGAATGCTGTAATCACCTGCAGGCAACCCCTCCAACTGCAATGGCGTCACACCTTTATAGATGCCATTCACACTCACATCGGCCACTTTAGGATCGCTCTCAACAATCACCCCACCCGTTGGCGTGGATTGCAACTGGTGGCGAACACGATCGCAGACCGAGCGTAGCTTGGGTGGAAACTGCGGAGCCGCACAAGAATAGGTGGGATCTAACGCCAGTGTTTCCTTCAAATAGGGTGTCGCGGCATCACTTTGCCCACTGCCATATATATAGGATGCGGTAATCAGTGCATCTCGCAACACAGATCCCTTATCCTGTAAGGACAATGTGGATTGGCGAATTTCAGTGAGGGCCGCATTGATTTCTGCCTGGGCTTCATTGGCTGCAAAGTCCAGATAATGGACCTTGGCCTGCTCCATCAGGCTCAGGGCATGCGCTAATGCGCTGGCGGTCATTGCATCATCTGTCGAGGCCTCGTGATAGGCCATGACCTCTGCCACGTGATCCTGAGATACCACGTGAATACCGTTTTGATGGGCAAGGGCCGTTGCAAGCGCACCACGTAACTCATCCGTTGTCACATCGCTTTGCTGATCATGAACCGAGACAACGGCCAGTGGAATTCCGGCAATACCGGCCGTCACATCATCACGCCGACTGGCTGCCAGTAGTGGTGACAGTGTCAATGTGATGCAGGCATAGATGCAAAGCGTCATGGCACGAGTGTTCATAGCGAGTGCATTCAGCAAGCCCCATGCCACGACATTCCAACGACATTAGAAAATATTTAACCCAATGAATCTTATGATTTTTTTAGGTCAGACACTTGGAACAACAGCGTTGCCCTACAGCACAAAATTGTTCGGCTTTCTGCAATTGCGCTCAGAACGCGGGACAGCATTTGTGACTTTTTTGTAAATTCCACGCAACTTTTAGGTGAACTTGCCGAAGCCTAAACTGAATGAGATTGCAGCACTGTTCGGAATTCGGTACAGGGACCTGGTCAGAATCCCGGATTCCGAACAAACTTGGAGGAGAGAGAAACACTAAGCTATTGGAAAACCTGGGGTCAACCGTTTGGCATGGAGCTTGCTGTGAAACCGCAGACGCCGCAACCACTGAAGACCAAGGAGAGCTGTATGGCTTATCATATCCTCTGTATTGATGACGACCCTGTCTTACTCAGTACGTTACAAACGATCTTGAAAAAGGAAAACCAGGTATCGACCGCCCTTTCATTACAAGACGCACTCCCTTTAATCTCAGAACAACTCATTGATCTGGCCATTCTGGATATGAATCTGGGGAGTGAAACCGGGATCGCTGCCATTAAAGAAATCCGCCGCATCTCCCCTGCCACCGACGTTGTCATGCTCACAGGTGAACGCAACCCAAAAGACATTGTTATGGCCATACAAAATGGCGCCTCTGATTATTTGTGCAAACCTTTTGAAGTCACCGAATTTATGGCTGTGGTTCAAAAGATGAAGGACCGCGGGGCCATTAAAGATAAAAATGCCACGTTGATGTCGGATCTCAATCCCCCACATGCCAGCAGCCGCTTTATTGGTGTAAGCAAACCGTTCCGTGATCTATTAGAGCAAGCCTCACGCGTTGTGGGCTACCCCGCAAACATTCTTGTTCAAGGGGAATCGGGAACAGGCAAAGAATTAATGGCGCGCCACATTCATAGCTTGGAGGGCAAGCCCAGCCGCCCCTTTATCGCAATCAATTGTGCCGCAATTCCTGAGGGATTAATTGAGGCCGAGCTCTTTGGTTACGAAAAGGGGGCGTTCACGGGGGCCACACAACGCAAAGTCGGCAAATTTGAATTGGCCAATGGCGGCGACATCTTCCTAGATGAAATTTCCTGCCTGCGTCTGGATCTGCAATCCAAGATTTTGCGCGTATTGCAAGAGCAGGAAATCGTACGCGTTGGTGGCAACACACCAATCAAGGTGAGTTTCCGTGTGATTGCGGCTACCAATGACAATTTAGATGCCAAAGTAGAAGCCGGCGAATTTCGCATGGATCTGTATCATCGCCTGCGTGTTATTTTGCTGCAGATGCCACCGCTGCGCAATCGCGTTGAAGATATCAACCTGTTGGTGTCCCACTTTTTGGATAAATTTTCTAAAACCGGTCACAAAAAACGCATCACGGCCGAAGCGCTGCGCCGATTGCAAAATTATTCTTGGCCTGGAAATGTGCGCGAATTGGAAAACGTCATTCAGTCGCTTATTATTTTAACAGCTGATGATGTCATTGATGTTCACCACATTCCCCAATGGACGGGGAATCGCTCGGCAGTATCACCCACAGCACAAGGCATTCAATTGCCCGACATTAAACCCGAGAGCAACACCATCCCATCACTTAAGGACTTTGTACGCCACATGGAGCGCCAGTATATTGAATTCGTCATGCGCACTTATGGTGGCGACAAAACCCGTACGTGCAACATGCTCAATTTGGGCCGCACAACTTTATATGGCAAGCTTCGTGAACTGGGAATTGAGGGAGAGTAATTGCGACCTCGTTTTTAGATTGTATTTTCCCGGCACTTCGGCTTTTAAGCCCTTGTGACCGACCTTCCTGGACAATTTCCATATTTGCGCGGGGTTTACCCAGGCATGTACCGCGACCGTTTGTGGACCATGCGGCAGTACGCCGGTTTTGGCACCGCCGAAGAATCCAATAAACGCTATCGGTATCTGATCGATCATGGCAGCACGGGTTTATCGGTTGCATTCGATCTGCCCACACAGATGGGAATCGACGCGGATTCTCCTCTTGCCGCAGGTGAAGTTGGAAAATCCGGCGTCGCTATTTCGACACTGGCGGACATGGAAACCCTATTCGATGGCATACCGCTCGATAAAGTCTCCACCAGTATGACGATCAATGCGACGGCTGCCATTTTACTGGCCATGTATATTGTTGTTGCGGAAAAGCAAGGCGTCACCCCAGACAAAATTAGCGGCACGGTGCAAAACGATTTACTCAAAGAATTTGCGGCGCGCGGCACCTATATTTACCCGCCCACCCCATCGCTACGGTTGGCAACGGACATTATTGAATACTGCGAAAAGCATGTGCCCAAGTGGAATACGATTTCCATTTCAGGCTATCACATGCGCGAAGCGGGCTGCACAGCCGTTCAAGAAGTGGCATTCACGTTGGCGAATGGGCTTACGTATGTACAGTCAGCTATTGATCGCGGTATGGACGTCAATGCATTCGGGCCACGACTGTCGTTCTTTTTTAATTCTCACAACAACTTCCTGGAAGAAATTGCCAAGTTCCGCGCTGCACGACGACTATGGGCACGACTTATGCGCGAACGCTTTAAAGCCAACGATAAAGCGTGCATGTTGCGCTTTCACACCCAAACGGGTGGATCCACATTGACGGCGCAGCAAATTAAAAATAATTTGGTGCGCGTAGCGTTCCAGGCATTGGCCGCAGTCCTTGGCGGTACACAAAGTTTGCACACGAACGGTATGGATGAAGCGCTTGCCCTCCCCACAGAAGACGCCGCACGCTTAGCGCTTCGCACACAGCAAATCATTGGATTTGAATCCGGCGTCACCAACACTGTTGATCCTGTAGGTGGTTCTATCGAAATTGAAAAGATGACAGATGATATTGAAGCTCAGGCACGTGACTATATTACTAAAATTGATGACATGGGTGGATCCGTCGCTGCGATTGAAGCGGGTTATATTCAAAATGAAATTCAAACGGCCGCCTACCAGTACCAACAGGCCATTGAATCCGGCGAGCAGTCGATTGTGGGTGTCAACAAACACATAAGTGGTGGCACCGAAGAAAATGTCATTCTCAAGGTCGATGCATCATTGGGTGATAAACAGCGCCAGCGTTTAGACGACATTCGTAAGAAGCGGGATAACACGGCTGTTAAGAAAACACTTTCAGCACTGGAAACTGCAGCCAAAGGATCCGAGAACTTAATGCCTTATATAATAGATGCGGTTCGCAGCTACGCCAGCCTCGGGGAAATTGCAGGAACAATGCGCAACGTCTTTGGCGAATATCACGAAGCCTCATCAATTTAATTTCCTATTATTTTTCAACAACTTCAAAACACGTTTTCCCTAAAAATCGTCAAACGATTGGCTCACACCTTTTGAAATGAGCGGCGTATCCTGATGCTTCAACACAACAGGAGAGAATACATATGACACGCCATACACGTTGGTGGTGGATTGTTCTTATATTACTCAGTCTTGTCGGTGTATCGTCCAACTCAGCTGCGGAATTTAAACGGTTTGCCTATATTAATAGTCCCGTCGATGTTTGGGATTGGGGTCAGTACAATCAACTCTTCAATGGCAGCTATACCCACATCGTCCTAACGTTTGCCCTTCCCGATGCAAGTGGCAATATTGCACCATGGGATGCATTGAATGGATTCGATGCCACACTCATTAATCGTGCTCATCAAAACAATGTGAAGGTGTTGGCGTCAATTGGTGGTGCCACAATTCCCTACTCCACTTACGTCAGTATCACAAAGAATGCGTCTTCTCGGCAGGCATTTATTAACAATGCTGTCTCACTCGCAGTTAGCCGTGGTTACGATGGCTTGGATTTGAATTTTGAAGGATGGTACGATGGCATAAGCACGCAAGACAAAAGTGCTGTTGATACACTCGCACGCGATATTGCCCAGGCCCTCAAATCACAATCTCCTGAAATGTTGATAACCCTTGCAGTTGCACCCAGCTATTATTTGCCCTATTCATTCAGCTGCGATCTCATCAATTCCACTTTGATTGACATGGCCCATCATGAAAGTTACGATTTCTTTTGGGGAACGCAAACCAGTGCCAATGGCCCATGGCGCGCGCCTGGCGAAATTATTTGGCCATCAGGTGCTAGCCAAAGCATTGAGCGATCTGTGTATGGATCATTGCAGTATTTAGCCAACAAGGGTTGTCAGATGTCTAAAATTGCTGGTGGCATCCCTTTTTATTCCACACATGTTGAAGCGTGGAATAGCATCCGCAATAAAACCAATTGGTCTACGATTCCACTGGATCCAAACTATTTGGAAAAGCGCGAAAACGATCAACAGCCATACAATTATGTGAATGATACCGAAGCAATTACTGCAAAGATTGCTGCATATAAAGCTTATGGGCTGGGTGGTGTTACTGTTTGGCAAGTGGGTCATGAAGGCACAACAGGCGATCTAAGTGCTGCACTTTACGCCGCAGTAACGGGAAATGCTCCTGCGCCAAGTCCGTCACCAGAACCCGCACCTGCACCAGAACCTGAACCAACACCCGAACCACCACCTTCATCTGCGTCATTTACAACGGCCTCAACAATCACATCTGATTGGGGAAGTGGTTACTGCAGCGATGTGACAGTCAAAAACACAGGCGGCAATGCAGGAACATGGAATATCTTTTTACCACTCAACGATAGCGTCGGTAGTTTATGGAATGGCACTCACAGCAAAGTAGATGGCGGTATTCAAGTGGTCGGGCAATCTTGGAATGCATCGCTCAATGCTGGCGCTACCGCCACATTCGGATTCTGCGCAGCGCGCGCGTCGCTCCCAACTCCGGCACCTCAACCTGAACCCGCGCCAAGTCCGTCTCCAGAACCCGCACCTGCACCAGAACCTGAACCTGAACCCACACCAGAGCCAGGCCCACCACCATCATCAGGGAATGTGGCCACCACTCAAACAATTACCACCGATTGGGGTGCCGGTTATTGTGCAGACATTGTCATTAAAAATACTAGCGCAGCACCGCTCATCTGGACTGCAACGGTCCCGATTGAGGGCAGCATCTCGTCATTATGGAACGGTAGTTACAGCGTTACAGATGACATGGTGACCATTGTGGGAGCCAATTGGAACAATCAATTAGCGGGTCTCAGTAGCACCACTGTAGGATATTGTGCGAAGCGGTAATCATAATCTGCACAAAACAAAAAAGCCCCCGCAATTGCGGGGGCTTTTTATATGAATGAAAATAAATTTAATTAACTGCACTTCCAGGTAGCACCATCGAACAATTCGCCGACGCGTTTCCAGTCGACAACGTTCCACCATGCGGCCAAATAATCGGGACGACGGTTTTGATAGTTCAGATAGTAAGCGTGTTCCCAGACATCGTTCCCCAAAATAGCTGTTTTGCCTTCCATTAATGGGTTGTCTTGATTGGGTGTGCTCATGATGCTCAGCTTGCCGCTGGCATCTTTGACCAACCAGACCCAGCCGCTACCGAAGCGACCAGCGCCAGCTGTTTGGAATTGGGTTTTGAAATCGGCGAAGCTACCAAACGAGGCCTTGATCGCATCGGCCAATTTGCCTGTCGGCTCACCGCCGCAATTGGGACCCATCACCTGCCAATACAAACTATGGTTCCAGTGGCCACCACCATTGTTACGAACGGCGGTACGGATTTTTTCCGGGACATCGCCCAAGTGGGTCAAAATATCTTCGAGGGCCTTACCGTTCCAAGTGGCATCGCCTTCCAACGCCTTATTCAAATTGGCGACATATGCAGCATGATGCTTGTCGTGATGAATTTCCATGGTGCGCGCATCAATGGTAGGCTCCAGGGCATCAAAATCATAAGTCAGTTTGGGTAATGTAAACATAGCGGCCTCCTTAAAGGGGTAGGTTGATAATTAAGGGGTGGCTATAGACGGGTGCATATGGTGTGTCAAGTGCCCTCAAACTATTGTGACAACTGAACCAGCTCAATGAGCGTTCCATGAGTGGTCTTGGGATGTAAAAATACAACCTGCGTATCGTGCGCACCGGGGCGTGGGGCGTCCCCAATTACTGTGAATCCGTCCTTTTGATATTGAACGATTGCTGTACGAATATCGGTCACGCGGAAGGCCATGTGGTGCACACCCTCCCCATTTTTGGCAATGAATTTGGCAATGGGGCTGTCGTCACTGGTCGCTGCAAGCAACTCTACCTGCGTTTCCCCCACTTTGAAGAATGCAGTACGCACACGCTCTGTGGGGACGTCTTCTACGCTAGTGGGCGCCGCACCCAGCAACTGCGTATACGTCGCAATCGCCGCATCCATATCAGCGACGGCAATACCAATGTGATCGAGCTGTGTGATCATAAGATTGACTATACGCAATCGGCATATTAGGTCAACAGCTCCACGGAGAATTCTATGACCATTCAAAAAAGTTTTGAGCAATTGGAAACCAAGCGCAACCAGTCCCGCCAAGGCGGTGGCGAAGAGCGCATTGCCAAGCAACACGCTGCCGGCAAGCTAACCGCCCATGAGCGACTGGATTATTTGCTCGACCCGGGCAGCTTCGTGGAACTGGATGCCCTCAAGACTCACCGCTGCACCGACTTTGGCATGGATACCCAAAAAATTCCGGGTGATGGCGTAGTTACCGGTCACGGTCGCATTCATGGGCGCCCCGTTTGCGTATTCGCTCAGGACTTTACTGTATTTGGTGGTGCACTAGGTGAAGCGCACGCTGACAAAATTTGCAAGGTCATGGACTTGGCTGTTAAAACCGGCTGTCCGGTCATTGGATTGAACGACTCCGGTGGCGCGCGCATTCAAGAAGGTGTGCAATCACTGGGCGGTTACGCCGAAATTTTCTGGCGTAACGCACAGGCCTCCGGTGTCATCCCCCAAATTTCAGTCATTATGGGTCCCTGTGCCGGCGGTGCGGTGTACTCCCCTGCCCTTACCGATTTTGTTGTGATGGTCGACAAAACAGCACATATGTTTATTACGGGACCCGATGTCATCAAGACCGTCACCCATGAAACCGTGGATAAAGAATCACTCGGTGGCTCAGTGACACACGCTGGAAAAAGTGGTGTTGCCCATTTTCGTGCACAAGACGACAAATCATCACTCGATTTGGTACGTCACCTGTTCCAATTTATTCCATCCAACAATTTGGATGCAGCACCTGTTAAACCCACGAGCGATTCCGTGGATCGTGAAGATCCCGCGCTCGACAAATTGATTCCAGACAGCCCAAATCAACCATACAACATCACTGACATAATTCGCAGTACTGTCGACGACAGCCATTTTATGGAAGTCCATGCCGATTACGCCAAAAATATCGTCGTCGGATTTGCACGCTATGGCGGCATGCCAGTGGGTATTGTGGCCAATCAGCCCATGGTACTCGCAGGCTGCCTGGACATTGATGCCTCGCTTAAAGCCGCGCGATTCGTACGTTTCTGCGATGCGTTCAACATTCCATTGGTTACATTTGTGGACGTCCCAGGATTTTTGCCCGGCACCGCGCAAGAGTTTGGTGGCATCATCAAGCACGGCGCCAAATTATTGTATGCATATTGTGAAGCGACTGTTCCCAAGATCACCGTTGTCACACGCAAGGCGTATGGCGGCGCCTATGATGTGATGAGCAGCAAGCATATTCGTGGCGACATGAACTTTGCGTACCCATTTGCAGAACTCGCCGTCATGGGTGCAGATGGTGCGGTAAACATTATTCATCGCAAAGAAATTGCTGCATCAAAAGACGCTACTGCCACACAGAAGCAGTTGACCGATAAGTACCGTGAGACATTTGCCAACCCCTACAAAGCAGCAGAATTGGGTTATATCGATGCAGTGATCTACCCACGTGAAACACGCAAGCACATCTGTGCGGCGTTACAACTACTACGAAGCAAACGAGAAAAGGGTCTGCCCAAAAAGCATGACAATCTACCACTATGAAATATCTTATTTTACTCACGCTCATGCAATTCTTTTGGGCATCATCATACACCGCTATGAAGCTCGCCATGACCGAAATGCCCATGGGTCTTGTTATGATTTTGCGATATGGAATTGCTGGCATTATTTTATTGGTTACTTCATGCATCGTTACTGGTCGAAGAAGTTGGAGAATCTCCACCCAAGACTTCATGATCATGCTTTTGGTGGGTGTTCTCAACTTTACATTATCACCCTTTCTACAACTAATGAGTCTAAAGTTAACATATGCCACTGACACCTCTGTCCTAGTCGCATTTGAGCCAATGATTACAGCACTACTTGCAGTGTTTATTCTAAAAGAACGTTTTAGCAAACGCACACTACTTTCCTTTATAGTGGCAACTATTGGCGTCCTTATCATGTCTGATATAAAACCTGGTCAGGATAATGTCGGCCTCACCTCTCGACTCATGGGTAACTTCCTCTTCTTAGCGTCTGTATTCTGTGAAGCACTTTACTCCATCACCAGCAGATATACTACGCAACGCACATCCCCTTTACGTGTCATCGCACTCATGACCATTGCGGGTGCCGTTACCAACACCATTATTTATTCCTCAACACTCACAGCTGAGAACTTTTCCCGAATTGGGTCAATTGGTTGGGGTAGCATTTTATTTTTAGCTATCTGCTGTTCAGTACTCGGCTATGGCGCATGGACATTCCTGGCCAAAATCACTCCCGTAAACAGACTTACCCTATCACTATTTCTACAACCACTGTTTGGCAGTATCGTTGCCTATTTCACACTTAATGAAATCCCAACTAAGCATACCTTTATTGGTGCATGCATTGTTATCTCGTCGCTGCTCTTCTGGGTTGTTACGCATTTAAACAAACTGATGCAGGGTCATATTCAGGAACGGAGACGCGCACGTGGAGCGTAAGACTATTAAACGTGTTCTAATCGCTAATCGCGGCGAAATTGCCATTCGTATTATCCGTGCCTGCAAACAACTGGGGATAACATCTATTGCTGTTTATTCAGACGCCGATTGTAAATCCCTCCATGTTCAATTGGCAGACGAGGCCTATTGCATTGGTCCCGCAGCACCATCTGAAAGTTATCTTAATATTCCTCGTATTATTGAATGCGCAAAGACCGTGAAAGCAGATGCCATTCACCCCGGCTATGGTTTTTTATCGGAACGAGCTACATTTTCAGAAGCGGTTGCCAAGGCTGGACTTATTTTTGTGGGGCCAAACGCAGATATTATTACCACCATGGGTTCAAAAGTGGCTGCCCGACAGCTAGCAGAATCCCTTCACATATCAGTACTCCCAGGTACAGAGAATCCCTTAACTGATTGGAAGGATGTTCAGACTTTTGCCAAAAAAATTGGATACCCATTATTATTGAAGGCATCTGCTGGCGGTGGTGGCAAGGGGATGCGCTTGGTACGAAAGGAATGCGATCTAAAATCCGCATTCGACATGGCGCAAAGCGAGGCCCAGAACGCATTTGGAGACCCCTCCATTCTGATCGAAAAATATTTGGAAGAACCTCATCACGTGGAAGTGCAAGTATTGGGTGACTCGCATGGTAACGTCATCCATCTCTTTGAACGTGAATGTTCACTGCAACGACGCCATCAAAAGGTCATTGAAGAAGCCCCATCCCCATTCATTTCTGAAAAGACGCGCAAGGAACTGTGTGCTGCTGCGGTCAAACTTGCCAAAGCCGTTAATTATGTCAGCGCAGGTACCATTGAATGTTTGGTAGACAAACATGGAAATTGGTATTTTTTAGAGATGAATACCCGCATTCAAGTGGAACATCCCGTCACTGAAATGACAACCGGGATTGACTTGGTAGCATGGCAATTGCGCATTGCAGCGGGCGAAAAAATTCCATGGAAGCAATCTGACATTCATTGCACAGGCGTTGCCATGGAATGTCGCATCTATGCTGAAAATCCAATGACCAACTTTATGCCATCACCCGGAACCATTCATGTGTATCGTGAGCCTTCTGGACCCGGCGTACGCGTGGATAGTGGTGTCACCAGCAAAAGCGTCGTCCCCATGAACTACGACCCCATTCTCTCCAAACTCATCACATGGGGTGAAACACGCGACATTGCACGTAAGCGCATGCAACAAGCCATTAGTGAATATGTTATTTCAGGTGTTCACACATCACTCCCACTTCACAAACTGATGATGCAAGAACCGACATTCACTAAAGGTGCCATTCATACACAATGGCTGGACCAACACCTTGCATCCGTTTTGGAAAGGCAACCTGCAATATCACCTGCACTCATGGCAATTGCCGTATTTCACCAGGTACAACGCGCAGCCCCCCCCACCACCACAGTGACTGAAACAACTGCATGGGAGTCAGCTGGGCGCCTAGAAGGATTGCGCCAATGAGCCGCTATCGTATTATTATTGGCGGAGATACTCACACCGCTGAAGTGGCTGCCAAAGGGAAACATCTCCATTGCACAATTGGCGATCATCAGTTCACTCTCGAAATCCTCGACGTCTCTTCACATTGCTATACTGTCCGCAGCGACACTGGTGACATACTCAACTGTCAGATCAGCTCCCAAGACAAGACGACATTCATCACATCTGATGCATGGTGCTGGACGGGAGCAGTTTCCGAATTTTATGGGCAATCAGATACTGGGGATAGTGACCATGGTCACGGCGACATCAAGGCACCCATGCCAGGCCGCATCGTGGCACTCCCTGTTGCGGCTGGTAACACAGTCAAAAAGGGTGACGCTGTTGTGGTCATTGAGGCCATGAAGATGCAAAATGCGCTATCCACGCCCATCGAGGGAACAATTCAAACGATTCATGTGAAGATTGGTGATGCAGTTGAATCCGGGCAAACGCTTGTCACAATTGCCTAATCACTTCCAACGGATATCGTAGACCTTGTCCTGAACAAAAATGATTTCGTGGTCATTGTAATCAAAGACAACCTGTCCCGAACGCGTATAAGTACGCAAAGGCACACCCTTAATTTTTTTGACCTCGTCATAACTCATACCTGCATGCACCATTTTGGCATTGTGTGGAATTGCCTGTGGCAGTTGGTCAATAGGCACTTCCTTCGCCTTAGGAGACACAACAGGTGATGATGAAACACTCTCAGTCGACTTAGTCGCCGCAGCTTTGGACGCCACTGGAACAATGCCCGACTGCAGTGCTTGCGCAATTTGATTGGCCTGCGCCAGTGAACTGGCCGGCATGATGTATTGTTGGATCTTATCAAGTACAACTGGAATATCTGCCGCAGACATATTCAGATTAGGAAACTTAAAAGTCAATGCAACAGCTGCACGCGTATCACCACTAGACGGCGTCCCACCACGTTCAGAAATGACATCAACTGATAGTAATTTGATTTGCACCGTCTTGCGAAAGATCTCGGTAGACGCCACTACCATTACTGTCCCAGCTTCCAAAACGACATCTGGCTTGCCAAAAAATGTATGAGCACGATCGTCTTCGATAAGGAATGGACGAAAGTCGTACTGCTGTTTGGTAATAAACCAGAACGCCGTTCCAGCGGGAATACCACCTTTACGTGTTACTGCAAAGCTATGCACCTTTGACATTTCAAGCGGGTGCTGGGAATTCTTAACACCATGATGTTCTTCCGCCGACGGAAACATATTATTTACAGCATCCACTAATTCTTGTGCAGGCTTTGCTTGAGCAACCCCCGCCATTATTAATAGCGCTAGGATAAAAACGATATTCTTCTTCACAATAAACTCCTACTTCGCTGCCACCTTAAACCGCTGGGTGCGAACAGCTGCTGTATCCCCCGATAGTCCCTTATTCTTGATATAGGCCTCTGCTACACGAATCCGCGTATCGGTTGCGGCGTGTGTCGCAAACAGACTTTTGGAGCCGGCAGCCCCCTGATTCAACATGGTGTTAAAAAAGTCAACCAATGCTTGTGGGTTGTAACCCGCATGGGTCATGTATTCCAGGCCTTTTTCATCTGCTTGTTTTTCATCTCCCCGCGAAAAACCACTCTTTAAAACCATGTCAGTCACGTCCAAGACAGCGCTGCCGAATGAAGCATTTATCTGTTGCACCACATCACTGCCATAAGTGGATGCTACATCTTCAACGGTCGACAGTGCCACACCCGTCCAAGCTGCTTTCTTCATAGCCTTTAAAGCATGTTTGTTGGCAACATGGGCCACTTCGTGTGCAATGACGCCAGCCAGCTGATCTTCATTTTGCGCTGCCTTAATTGCACCTGTTGTCACAAAAATAAAACCTCCTGGGCATGCAAACGCGTTGATATCAGGGCTATTCACTACAGCAAAATGGTATCCTCCAAATGTTTCCGGCCGATCCGATGCCTGAACAATTGTCTGCCCAATTTTATTTACATATGTGTTGAGCGCCACGTCACTGCTCAAGGGATACTCTTGAAGCGCCTGCGCCGCCACGGCACGGCCCAAGTAGTATTCTTGCACGGGTGTCAAATTTTTACTGGCCTTCACTGCACCCGCTGTAAAATTAACAGCGCTATTGATCACATTTGACAAATCAAGTGCATTTGCTGAAACTGGAACTAGCACCGCAACAGCCATAATTAATAAAAATCGCTTCATGGTTGCTCCTCTATTTTAATTGTCCTTGTTTAATGAATGCTGACAATTCCGCCAATGGCACACGGAACGATTCCATTTTATCGACCTGCTTATATGCCTCTGCAATAGATGGATTGGCAGACACGTAGGATTGTTCCACCTGCTTATTAAATCCCTTACCTGCAAGCGCTACTTCTTCGTGTGTCACGGTCTTTTCTGAAACCGTTGCATCTTTTTTGATATTAATTTTTTTGGTAGTCACGGAACTGATATGCACCCAACCAGTATTACCACCATCTGTCGTCACCAAATACCAATCGTCTTGTTTGGTAGTTACTTTAAGCTTGTCGCCATATAGTGCCTTGGCAACCGCCTTGGACAAATGATCTTTATCTTTTTTGATGGTGATTTCTTTTGAGGTAACCGTCACCTCAGCCGGAAACGGCGCCTTTGATTTAGCGAACGCCCCAACCGCAACGAACAGAACAACTGCCGCAATGATAAACTGTTTCATAAATCCTCCCATTGACGGGAGGCTATGCCACAGCTTCTACTTGCTGTCAAAGGTCACAACGCCATCCCAGTCACTTCCCATGGGAGCACGCGCTGCAGCTTTGATCCACTGCACATACCGCTTGGAAGGCACATCATTATAGTCCCGCGCAAGCACTTCAAACACAGACTGCGCTTCGTCCAATCGGCCATCACGATAAGCAGCAAGACCCTTTTCAAATTCCTGGACCAAATGGTGATCTTGTTCCGTGACATCCGACATCTCACCACGGAGCTCGTAAATTTCAATCACACCATGTCGCCCCTTAACACGCACAGCGGCCAAGTGCCGGCACAAGACTTTCTCTTTCACTGTTGCAACAGCCGCACTGCTTGCAATCGTCTGCGTTCCAAAGAATTTGTTAATCCCTTCCAGACGCGATGCCAAATTAACCGTGTCGCCCATTGCCGTATAGTTCATACGCTGTACTGATCCCATATTCCCAACAACAGCCTTCCCCGAATGAATGCCAATACGCGTGGGCATGGGTGGTAAATTTAACTTTTCGCGCTCTGCATTCCACGCCGCTAACATTTTTTGCACCTTCACTGCCGTCACACAGGCCGCTTCAGCATGATCGGGCATCGCTAACGGCGCCCCCCAAAATGCCATCACCGCATCCCCAATATATTTATCAATCGTACCATGCGCATCCATAATGATCTGGCTGCACCGGGTAAGATAATCGTTGAGTGCTGCCACTAACGCATCCGCCGTCATATTTTCGGCCATGTCTGTAAACCCAGCGATGTCTGAAAAATAAACAGTCACATCTTGTTCCGCACCACCCAATGTGACGGCATCGGTATGCTTCAACAATTCCTTCACCACGGTCGGTGCTAAGTATTTTTGAAAGGTATCGCGAATTGCGCGCTTCTTGCGACCTTCAGATAAATAGTTCACCACAATTGTTGCTGCAAATGTTGCCACCACTGCCAACACCGGTGCCACCATCGGTGCCCACCAGCCAAAGCGAATTGCAATTGTTGGAATACCTGCGGCAACTAAAAGTCCAACGCTGCCCATGACAATACTTGCCCACTGCGGCAGATCGAGACGAAGAATCATTCCCAACAGCATGGCCAACACCAACATGCCGGCAAGCCCCATCGCCATTGGCACCAATCGAATATGATCATTCGTTAAAATATTTTGAAAAGCGGTCGCATGAATTTCGGCACCAGGGTAGCGAGACGCCAGCGGTTGCGGACGCAAGTCGTACAAACCGGGAGCGGACACCCCGATAATCACAATCTTATCTTTTACAATCGACGGATCCACGCTGGGCGTCTCACCATCTTTCATTGCACGCGCCGCCATCACCACCTGCGCCAACCCCACCGTTGGAAACGTATCCACACCACCGTAATATTTCAAAATCATGTTGCCTTGCGCATCGAGTGGCACATCCAAATCCTTGACCTGCATTCGCCCCGGCATGAGCGACACCACATCACCCGGATTTTCAGCATGGAATACCGCCATATATAATGAAGGAATGATCGTACCGTTGTAATTAAAGAGTAGCGGCATGCGACGATAGATACCATCGGGGTCTGGCGCCAATTGCACATTTCCAAAACCGCGCGCTGCCTGCATGAGGGGCGAAATGGGTAAGGCCAAAAACCCGGGATATACGGGCTCGGGTGATTGTGTGTCTGTAATTGAAATCGCGCTCTTTTCTAATAGAGGTGCGACTTCATTCAACGGCGTTTCAATTTTTTGACTTAAGAAAACCGACAAAAATCCATTACCCGTCTCCGCTAAGCCATTTGCAAAGGCATCATCATCAGCCACGCCAAAGATTGAATCTTCGGAATAGATGATATCGAAGATCACCGCACGCGCCCCACCGGTTTTACAAAACTGCAGCACGTCTGCATACAATGCCCGTGGCCAAGGCCACCCCAAATCACTCTTTTCCATCATATCCAGACTGGCCTGATCGACGTACATCATCAGAATTTTGGAGTCTTGGGGGTCCAAATGAGCAACCGTGGACAACCGCCAATCATAGGTGGAGGCCTCCCAATCGCTTAAAATGCCGCGCCAGGCCAAGCCGGCCACCAAAGCGCTTACCAGAACGCCCACCAAGATTCCGCTTATTATTCGCTTAGTTGCATCTCCCATATTCCCGCCATACCATAGGTTTTCGACTCTTTGCTACGCCTTATTTCCATTAAATACCAAATACTTAATGCCCAAGCGAATATGTCACTTTTCTATTGTATGTGGATTGGGTTAGTATATAAGGCGTGACCTGATGTATCGGTTGGGCAAGTAGCAGTTCGAGCGGTCGTAATAGTTACGCAACGCAAGGCGCATTTAGCTCAGTCGAAGAAAAGGAAGAGCAACATGGCAGCAAAAACAGGCAAGGTAAAGTGGTTCAATGATAGCAAGGGCTTCGGATTTATTGCCCCTGACGATGGTGGCGAAGATGTATTCGTTCACTACAGTGCTATCACCGGTGACGGCTACAAGAGCCTTGCAGAAAATCAGTCGGTTCAGTTCGACGTTGTGGAAGGCCCAAAAGGCAAGCAAGCTTCCAACGTCTCAAAAGTCTAATATAAGACATTGAAGCCAGACATTATCCCCCGATGGGCAACCATCGGGGGATTTTTTTTGACGTTCCCTCTCCCCTTGTGGGAGAGGGGGTAGCACAAGTGAGTAACGATAATCCTAAACCATTCGGCGTCGAACACGTCAAACACCAGAAGCTGGAATATTCAGCTGATGGTGAATGGGTCTGCGCAGGTGCGCCCGATAGTATTCCACAGGGCAAGGCTATCACGCTTCACCTTCCCCGCTTTCGTGTAGCCGTTTTCCACATTGCTGAGGAGTTTTTTGCGATCAAGGATGCGTGCCCCCATGCAGAGTATCCACTTTCAAAAAGTATTGTGTGTGGCGAATCCGTCACCTGCTCATCGCACGGATGGAAATTCAATTTACGAACCGGCTGTGGAGAACGTGGAGAACCTGCAACAGATATTCGTACTTTTCCGATCGAAATCAGAAATAATAAGATTTGGGTGAAAATCTTGTAGACGTTGCACATGTGCTTTGCTACCTCGCAATAATCCAAGGGGAGAAAATTCATGCGCACAATCGCGATTGCCAATCATAAAGGTGGATCTGGAAAAACCACAACCGCTGTAAACCTGTCAGCATGTCTGGCTGAAATGAAATACCAAGTTTTGCTCATTGACTTGGATCCACAATCTCACGCCACATTGTCATTTGGAATTGAACTGGCCGACGATGAACCATCTATTTTTTGGGCTATGCAGCAACCCGCCAGCGAACGTGCTTATCTTGCAGAGCTGGCACGCCCTGTAGCTAAAAACTTGTCTCTCATTCCATCGGCACGTCTGCCACTAAGTCACGAAGAGTCATTGTTATCGCGCGATAATCGCCTGACGCGCTTGCGTGAATTAATTGGCCAAGTCGCCACCAAATTTGATTTTGTCATCATCGACTGCCCACCGGCATTGGGTATTTTGACACAGAACGCCTTCATGGCCAGCCAGTCGGTGGTCTTGCCAGTTGAAACCAGCTTTTATGCCATGAACGGTGTGAGTCGTGTGCTCGATACATTCGAAGAACTCGCGCGCTTCCATCACCACAAAGTCGAATACTGGGCCGTTGCCACACTATTTGATAAACGCACCGCACTCTCTCGCGATATTTTGGAAGAACTACGTCGATTCTTCCGCAATAACATGATGGAAACCGTCATTCGACTTTCCATTCATTTGCGTGAAGCGTCAAGCCACGGTGAACCCATCACAGTTTACGCCAACACGTCACGCGGCTGTCAGGATTACTGTGATCTTGCCGAAGAGTTTTTAGTCAAAGTGGCCCATCGCGGTGAAGAGCCAGTTGAATGCTCTGAAGAAGTCATCTTGCTTGCGCAAATTTATGGCAATGGACGTGAGACACTCGAAGCACTTCGTCAGCGTGGAATTTTATCACTAGCCAAGCTGCGTATGGCGGAGCCATCTAAGCTGGCGCATCATTTGGGTCTTACTGTTCATGCCACACGCCAGATGATTGCACATGCCACACGCCTACATACGTTCCCACAACAAATCATGCCGATGGTCACAACAGGATCTGGGCACGGTATATCCCAAGAGGCTGAAGGACCAGCACCAGCCAACCAACTGGTTTTGGAATCCAACACTTCATCCATCGAAACGGCAACTGCTGAAGCCGATGATTTCCCTCACCCCAACCATCATTAATCGTTGTGAAACTGATTAGCTGGAACGTCAATGGAATCCGATCCTGCACCGAAAAGGGATTTTTGGAGTGGTTTCGTCAGGAACAACCCGACATTTTATGCGTGCAAGAAACAAAGGCCTGGCCAGAGCAATTGTCAGAAGAATTGACTGCGCCTGATGGTTATACCACCTATTGGGCCAGCGCTGAAAAAAAGGGATACAGCGGTGTTGCAACATTTGCACGACGCGCACCCAAGTCCACCGAAGTGGGATTGGGGGTTGCTGATCTCGATGGTCATGGCAGAACCCTTATTCATGACTTTGGCGATTTTATTCTATTTAACTGTTATTTTCCTAACTCACAAGATGATCTGAATCGATTGCCACTCAAGTTGGCGTATGATCAGGAAATTCTCAACCGCTGCGAAGCATTCAAAGCACAAGGTCGCAACGTCATTGTCTGTGGAGATTTTAACGTCGCACATCAGCCCATCGACATTAAAAACGCCAAGGCCAACGAAGGCAAATCGGGCTTTACTGCTGAAGAACGGGCCTGGATGACTGAATTTTTAAGCTTGGGCTACATTGACGCCTTCCGCCACATGCACCCTGATGAACCTGACCACTATACTTGGTGGTCATTTCGCACAGCAGCCCGCAAACGCAATGTGGGGTGGAGAATTGATTATTTTGTCATCTCACCAGAGCTCGCCCCCAACCTCAAACGTAGCTGGCATCTGCCCGATGTTTTGGGTTCCGACCACTGTCCCGTGGGTATTGAAATCCACTTGTAATCCTTGGCCATCGCGACTATCCCTGCCGCCACTTCACCAACCAAAGGAGCGTTCATGATTCGTAAGTTATTTGCAGTCGCAATTTTACTTATTACTGTTTCGGCATGTTCTAACTGTCAAGAACCTGCAAAGATGGATTTAGCACCTGGAATGAAAGTAGTTGCTTCATGGCAAGGCAACTCATGGTGGGTAGCTACTATCGACAGTATCTCTGGCGATGATGTCAGCCTCACCTATGCCGACGGCGAAAAGGGAGTAAAAAATAAATCTCTCGTCATTCCACATCCCGAAGTTCAATACACCAGTGGCAAACCCTGCTGCTTTAAAGCAGGCGACAAAGTAGTTGCCAAATGGAAGAATAATAATTGGTGGGTCGCCACAATTGACTCCGTCCAAAAGGATACAGCCAACGTCACCTATTCTGACGGTGAAAAAGGCATTCAGAGCACCAAAGATATCGTTCGTTATAACCAATAAAAAGGAGAACTATTATGGCAAGCATTACACTAAAAGGAAATCCAATCCAAACTTCTGGCGATTTGCCTAAAGTAGGCAGCGTGGCCCCAGCATTTAAATTAACCGGACAAGATTTGAAAGATGTGTCCCTCGAAAATTTCAGCGGCAAGTGGAAGGTTTTAAACATTTTCCCCAGTATTGACACACCGGTTTGTGCCCTGTCTCAAAAGGCATTTGTCAGTAAGGCTGCGGGCAAAGACAACACCGTTGTTCTTAATATTTCTGCTGACTTGCCATTTGCCCAAAAACGCTTCTGTGTGGCTGAAGGTATTGAAAATGCAATCACACTTTCTTGCTTTCGCAGCACTTTTGCGAATGATTGGGGTGTACAAATTATTGATTCTGGATTGGCCGGACTGTGCAGCCGTGCGGTTGTGGTATTAGATCTGAATGGCGTTGTTGTGTATGCCGAACAAGTGCCAGAGATTGCACAAGAGCCGAATTATGACAAGGCACTCGCTGCATTGAAATAGTTTAACTGCTCCCATCGTCTAGCGGTTAGGACGTCGCCCTCTCAAGGCGAAGATCACGGGTTCGAATCCCGTTGGGAGCGCCAACAAATTACTAACCAACGAAGTTGGTTGGCAATTTGTTTCATGTTCAACGGGATGAGGAACGACCGCAAGCCGAAGCAAATGCGGAGGCCGTTAGAATAATGGCGAAGCCGTACCCTAGCGGAAACCGGCACCGCCTAGCGAAGCTGGGTGGTGGTTAATCCCGTTGGGAGCGCAAAATATTACCCCATTGCCGCATAGACCGCGGCCAGGAGTTACAAATGAAACGTATTCAAGACTTACGAATCCCCTATCAAAAAGACCCCGATCTCTTGCAAATTGTGTCACAGCACTTGGGCATACCTGCAGACGACATCGGCGATATTCGTATCATCAAGCGCAGCCTCGATGCACGTTCCAAACACAAAAAACTCTGGGTCTATGCCATTGATGTTTTCATGCGCGGCGAGAGCGCCGAAAAATCGTTCGCGCCGTTTCCGCAACACAAATGGGATGGCCCGCCGCCACTCGTGATTGGCGCGGGACCTGCGGGTCTCTTTGCGGCATGGACATTTTTACAACACGGCATTCGTCCCATTCTCATTGAACGCGGCGAACGCGCCGCAAAACGTATGCAAAAGATCAGCCGCTACTGGCGCTATGGCGAACTCGACCCCGATAGCAACGTCTGCAATGGCGAAGGCGGTGCCGGCACGTTTAGTGATGGCAAACTCATCACACGCATCAAAAGTCCGCTCATCGAACGCGTCATGCAGGCCTTTGTGGAATACGGTGCGCCTTCAGAAATTACATACGTCAATAATCCACACGTCGGCAGCAATTTGATTCGCGAAGTGATCCGACGCATGAGTGATGACTTGATTGCACGTGGGGGCGACCTGCGATTCAACACGCGTGTCGCCGCACTGGATTTGGCCAATCGCGACGTACAAGGTGTTACGTTGCAAGATGGCACCACCATTTCTAGCACCGGTGTGGTGCTGGCCTGCGGGCACAGCGCGCGCGACTTCTTTCACACGCTGCGCGATCAAGGGGTGAATATCGAACCCAAACCCTTCGCGCTGGGGCTGCGCATTGAACATCCACAAGACTATATCAATCACTGGCAGTATGGCAGCGACGCTGACATCGATGACCTTGGGGCGGCGCAATATAAAGTGGCGCATCATTGGGATTCTGAAAACATGGGCGTCTATTCCTTTTGCATGTGTCCCGGTGGCTATGTGATTTCAAGCAGCACCGAAGCCAATGCCATTGTGGTCAATGGCATGAGCAACTACCAACGCAACTCAAAGTGGGCAAATGCCGCGATTGTGTGCACAGTTCCCACCGATCGCATCCCTGGGACTGACAGCTTCAAGCTCATGCAGTTTCAAGAAGCCATTGAAACACAAGTGTATGAAGCCAGCCGCGCATTGGGGGATGGCAAACAAATCCCCGCACAACGTCTGGATGATTTTTTTGCGCGTAAACAAGGTGTGCTGAATGCCACCTCCAGTTGTCCTTCGGGCGTTGTGGCAGCAAACGTCGCTGAATTGCTTCCGGACTGGATCTACACCCATTTATCTGAGGGCATTCAGGCCATTAACAAACGCCGCCGCGGCTTTTCGCACCCCGATGCAATTTTGCATGCGGTAGAATCACGCACCTCGTCCCCCATTCGCATGACCCGCAACGCCGATACGTTTGAAAGTATCAACACAAATGGACTCTTCCCATGTGGGGAAGGTCCGGGCTATGCAGGCGGCATTACCAGCGCAGCAGTTGATGGCATTAACGCCGCACTCGCGTGGATCAGAAAGTTTATATGACCGTACTTTTAAGTGGCACCAACGTTCGCAAGGCATTCGGCGCGCGCCCTCTTTTTGATGGCATCAACTTTGCGATTGAAGACAACGACCGCATTGGATTGATTGGCCCCAATGGTGCGGGGAAATCCACATTGCTTAAAATCCTGGCAGGACGCGACACCGCAGATGACGGCACAATTTCACGTCAGCGTGGACTGCGCGTGGGCTTACTCGATCAAGTCCCTTTATTTACCGAAGGCGCCACCGTGGAATCCACCATTATGGAAGGTGCTCACGATCCCCACGAATGGGAATGCATCGCCGCTGCACAAGAATTTATGTCGCGTCTCTCCCTCGATGGCAGCGAAGGCATCGATGGCGAAACACTTGTTTCCAAACTGTCGGGTGGATGGAAAAAGCGCGTGGCACTCGCCAGAGAACTCATGCGCACCCCAGACATTTTATTTTTGGATGAACCCACCAACCACTTGGATGTTGAAAGTATTTTATGGCTCGAAGATTTTTTAAATGATGCCCAATTTGCAACGGTTACCATCACCCACGATCGTCTTTTTCTACAACGCATCTCCAATCGCATTTGGGAATTAGACCGCCGCAACCCTGGTGGATTGTTAAGCATTCAAGGGGACTATGCCCATTACTTGGAAAGCAAAGACTTGCTCATGGCCGCGCAGGAACGCCGCGAAACGGTTTTGAAAAACACGTTGCGTCGCGAAACCGAGTGGCTTCGCCAGGGCGTTAAGGCGCGCGGCACAAAATCATACTCCCGCATCAAGGCGGCTGGTGAGCTCAAAAGGGACGTCGAAGAATTGGAATATCGAAACACCGTGCGCACTGCGAAATTTGATTTCCACGCGAGTGAAAAAAATCCCAAGCGACTCGTTGAGGCCACAAACATTTCAAAGACCTATGGCGACCGCGTTCTTTTCAAAGATGTGAATTTGTTGCTTTCACCAGGCTTGCGACTGGGTCTTCTTGGGCCCAACGGCTGTGGTAAATCAACACTCATTCGCATTTTGCTGGGACAAGAAACATCTGACACCGGTGAGATTGAACGCGCCGATCAATTGCAAATTGCCTACTTTGAACAAAACCGTGAAACGCTAGACCCGAACACCACCGTTTTGAAAACACTCTGCCCCATGGGCGACCAAGTCAAATATCGCGGCAGCTATATCCACGTCCGCGGCTACTTGGATCGATTCCTTTTCAGCCCAACACAAATGGATATGGAAGTCCGTAAACTATCCGGTGGCGAGCAAAGCCGCCTCTTGATCGCACGCCTAATGCTGCAAGAAGCAAATGTGTTGGTGCTCGACGAGCCCACCAACGACTTGGACATGGCCACGCTTTCTGTTTTGGAAAATTGCTTGATGGATTTCCCGGGTGCTATTTTGCTCGTCACTCACGATCGTTACTTTTTAGACCAAGTGGCCAATCGCCTGCTCGCCTTTGGTGAACCGGGAACTGATAGCGCCGGTAAAATCATTCCATTTGCCAGCATGTCGCAGTGGGAAAACTGGTTTACAGAGGAACAAGCCAGCAAACGCAAGTCCGGCACCAAGAATGACACCGCATCATCAGAACCATCAGCCCCTGCACCCAAGCGCAAACTGAGTTTTAAAGAACAATTTGAACTCGATCACATGGAAGAAACCATTCACAAGGCCGAAGAAACACTTGAAAAGTTGACCGCTGAAAGCATGTTGTCAGAGGTCGCCAGCAATGCCCATCGCTTGACCGAAATCACTGCCGAAATGAGCGCACTCCAATCTGAAATTGATCGCCTCTATGCGCGATGGGCTGAACTCACGAATTAATTGGAATTCCATTAGACTAAGTCATATGACCTCGTGTAGAAAGGCGCGACACGGGGGGATTATGACATATATCAAAGCTATTTTTCTAACTTCATTTCTTTTGTTATCGGCTACAAGTTGTGATTCAGGTCCGAGTCCAGCCCTACCACCCCCGTTCACAGGTGGTTCATTTCCGCTTAATACTCAAATGACAACAGCTTATGGCCCTGCATGGGCTGATGTTACAACAAGCACCTCCGACTGGATTACTTGCTTCGGCCCCTATGCTCTTTGCTATTACGCAAATTGTACAGAAAAGCCAAATTCCTATGGTATGATTGCAAATTGCTCCTGCTACGAAACCTTTGGCACTAACTATGTAGACATCAACGCCATCCTCAACAACGATGTATACAATGAAACCAAGACATTTTGTGATGCAAACCCTGGCGAGTGCCATAAACCCAATCAGGCCCCAGTATGCGCATCATTGAGCTCAGGGGATTTTATGTCTGGCGCTGATCGTTTCTCAACATTCAGTTTTTATCGAGCCGCGCAAGAACCTATTGGATCCACAGATTGCACCAGCCAACCCGCACTTTACGCAGGGTGTATGACCGCACCTTGTTATAACCCAACCACATCTGGTACTGATAATACTACACTCATTGAGTGCCAATGTCCGACTTACAACGGTCCATTTCAGGTAGGATTGGACAACTTATCTTGTGATGATTCTCCAATGATTTATTCAGCAGCCTATGATGCCGCACCACCACCATCAGGCAATCCCTGCGACAAAATTGACGGATGCATCCCGGATGCACCTGAAGATAGCTGTGGTTGCCCATTGGAAACACCTGGCACCACAACAATTCCAGCAGGTAGCGGTGTCAATTGCACAACCGTTTGCCAAGAATACAACACGTGCTTTGGCACAGGAGCAACAACAACCAATATTCAAGTGGGATATACCTGTGATGCAACCATTTGCACATCTACCGATGCACCATTACTCATTACAGCTTGCAATGGATTACAGGATTGCGACCTCAGCGAAATTTTCAAAGCAGAAACAGCAGCAGGCTGCAGTTGTTGTGCCAGTCAACTGTGTAACTGTTCCGCTACTACCGCCACTGAAAATAAGATTTTTACTCTTAACGCAGCTCAGCGTACAAACGGTGAAACGCCTCAATGTGACGTGAACGGCACGTTATGTGGAGTGGCCCCTTAACCGATTACTCAACAATAACATTTGTTCCAATTTCTACAAAATTTTCACTCAGCCACTTGGCATCGTCCACCCAAATGCGCACACAACCGTGGCTGGCGTTAAACCCAGGAACTTCGTTTGATCCATGAATGGCATACCCCCCATGAAAGAACATGCAATACGGCATGGGCGCCCCACCATCTGGCACAGGAAAAGTCTTAGACTTGCATTGCGATGTTCCCTTACGCTGGATCTTGAATGTGCCTTTCACAGTGCGGCATTTTTCTTGGATATCTGGACACCACCCCTTACCACCCGAAGCTGGTCCCCAATTGACCAATTTACCATCGGCGTCATACGCTCCCCAGGCCAAATCAGTCAGACTCACTTGAATCCATTTTTCACCCGTAGATTCGCCAGATTTTGGAAAGGGAGCATTCTTCATAAATGTAGATGATTTAAATTTGTCAGGTACTGCAATGGTCATACCTGTATGTAGCCCCGTATTCATACGATTGAGCTTCATAACTACATGTCGCTCCTCATCGTCTGGCCACAACGTCTTCCACTTTTCACCTTTTTGCACTTTGATACAGTGGAAGCCTTGCATATCACAATATTTCTCAGCATAACGCGGTGAGCGCGCCAAGGCTACAGACATACACACTGTTAGAAAAAGGATTATGGTAAGTATTCGCATACCTCTCCTACTTTTGATCGCATTTGTAATAACATAATGGATCCTACCACCAAACATCCACCAAGAATCTGGGGAACTTGAAGCGATTCTCCCAATAAAAAATAAGCAAACACCGCTGCTGCAACAGGCTCAATTGTTGCGATAACACTTGCACGCGTTGCGCGCATCATCTGAATTCCCTTATAAAATAGCATATACGGGACGATCGTGCCAAAAATAGCTACATATAAAATCCCTGCACAATTTTTCATAGTTAGCTGAACAGATAGCATATGTCGGGGGGAATAAATTATATTCCAAAATAAAGTAGCACATAGAAAACTATATAGAATGACTGTTAGAGGATTGTAGCGTTGTGTGAGTTCTTCTGCGATGAGCGACTGAGATGCCCAGGCCACTGCAGCGGCAACACCTGCCGCTATCCCTAAAATATTAAGATCAATAAAGTTTACGTCATATGCTTTAACAACTAAGAAACAGCCCAACAATGATACAATTATGGCGGAAATCACCGCACCCGTGGGCTTCTTGCCTCTACACATCCAATAGATGGCGATCACTGATGGCGCCAAATATTGAAGAAAAATGCCCATCGCAACTGACACCGCACGAATTGCATAATAATATAGGAAAAAGTTAATCGAAATTCCCACGACCCCACACACCATAAAGTAAGGCAAATCACGAAGCTGAATAACAAACAATCTCCGCTTGAAGAGAAGTATTCCCAGAAAAAATAGCACTGTCGCAATGACCAAACGAAACTGCACAAGGGTGGCGGGCGTTAAATCATCCGAAAAGAGAAATTTGGCCAAGGCACCATGTAACCCCCAACACAGTGCTGCTAAAATGACATACATATTCCATCCTTATCACATTGATTTTTAAAACCAACCATGTTTATCTGTCCCCACTAAAGGGGGTCGTCATGAAACGATCAATTGTACTACTAGCAGCAGCGCTACTCATCCCACTCGCAGTTATTGCAAAGGAAATAGCACTGCCAAAACTTCCTGATACTGGCTATTCAATGCAGGACTTTGTTCCCAATGGATGGGTTGTCAAATCGGTCAGCAAAGGCAACTTAGATGACGACGGCAAGACAGACGTGGCCATGGTCCTGGTAAGCAAGGCCGAAACAGATGGCATCAATGACGACACCGAAAAACTACCACGCCTGCTTGTTATTTTAACCCGAACAAAACGGGGAGGCTACAAACTGTCAGTCGCTACTGCCAAGGCCATCCTTTGTAAGAACTGTAGCACTACAGGTGATGCCGTTGATGATGTCATGATCGAAGATGGTATGGTTAAAATCCATCATCATGGTGGAAAGGATCGTCAATGGGATGTTGTCCATCGCTTCCAATATCGTGAAGGCACATGGTTCCTGGTTGGGAAAAAGGTTACAACATCAGCAGGAAAAGGTAAGCCAGGGCAAACTGTTGACGTTGATTTTGTTAACGGGCAAAAAATTGAGCAACCAGCAGCACCCAGCAAGATGCGTCAATATGGATTTATTAACTTTACACCGGTTCCCCTTTCCCCCATCGACTCATTCAACGTTGGGATGAACATTGAGGATATGAATAATTGGTAACGTGTCCAGTTGTTATTAAAATTGACCAGTCAGAGGCCCATGGTGATGTTACAGTTCAGCAATTCAATTCCTCACAACGGTGGGGACGTGCACTCAAATCATTAGGTCTCTTTTGGCTGGCAGCAGCTGCTGCAATTCTTATTCCCGTTGCTCACTTTGTATTGGTACCCGGATTTTTTATTGCAGGCCTGGTGGGATTTTCAAAAGGTATGTCGACCGAAGAAATTGTATTGGGTGGAACATGTGCATGCCCAAAGTGCAATTCACAAATTACTATTTCCCGATCTGCTGCCAAATGGCCACTATCTGAACCATGTATGAAATGTCGTATGAATGTATCAATTACACGCAGTCCTGCTCGTAATTGATTAAACTGGTATAAAATGTAACCTCAGGATTTTTCTCGGCCACATAACTCTTTTCCCAATCACTCTTGAAAAGAATCAGCGGATAATCGCGCACATCCCAGACAATGTGCGAATGGTAATATTCAATAAATTTGTCCATCTCTGTCTTGCTACCGGAATGAAACCACGCTGATGCAGTGTAGGGCATGCCCGTAAATGCCGCATCGGCGCCATATTCATGCATAAGACGAAATTTCACCACTTCCAATTGCAACTGTCCCACCACACCAATGATCGTTTCAGAATTATGTTTGCGACGAAAAATTTGCGAAGTGCCCTCTTCTGCCAATTGTTCCAACCCCTTTTGCAATTGCTTATTCTTGATGGGGTTGCGCAGATCCACACGACTAAAAATATCGGGTGAGAATTGTGGAATACCCGTAAATTTCAAATCCTCACCCACCGTAATGGTATCACCAATCATGATATTACCACGGTCGTGAATACCAATAATATCACCCGCGTATGCACGATCCACGTTTTTGCGCTCCTTCGACATGAATTGTAGTGCATTATTAATTTTAAATTCGCGCTGCTGGCGTGCATTGTAAACCGTCATACCTTGCACAAATTCACCGGAGCAAATGCGCATGAATGCGCAGCGATCGCGGTGTTTGGGATCCATATTCGCCTGAATTTTAAAAATAAGCCCGGTAAAGTTGGGCTCATGCGCATCGACTGTGCGCGTGGCGGCAGGTCGCGGACACGGCTTGGGTGCAAATTCAATAAAGGTATCCAGCAACTCCTGCACACCAAAGTTATTCCCCGCAGAACCAAAGAACACGGGGCTTAGATGGCCACTACGAAAGCGCTCCATGTCAAAGTCATAGCCCGCACCGGTGAGTAATTCCAAATCGTCCTTCAATTTATCAATCCATTCGGCATCTACTTTTTCACGCAAGGCAGGATCATCCAGATTGGTAAAAATTTCCTGATGGAAGTTGCGTGTTTTTTGATTGGGGTCAAAGAGCCGCAATTGCTTGGCGCGCAAATCATATACCCCCTTAAACCGTTTTCCTTGCCCCACCGGCCAAGTCATCGTGAAGCACGGGAGTTGCAGAACCTTTTCCACTTCATCAATCAATTCAAATGGATCGCGGCCCTCCAAATCCATTTTGTTCATGAATGTAAAGATGGGAATGTTACGATCGCGACAGACCTGAAAGAGTTTTTTGGTCTGGGCCTCAATACCCTTGGACGAATCAATCACCATGAGCGCGCTGTCAACGGCTGTCAGCACCCGATAGGTATCTTCGCTAAAATCTTGGTGACCCGGAGTATCCAGCAGATTGATTGCACGGTCTTTATAATCAAACTGCATGACCGATGACGTGATCGAAATACCACGCTGCTTTTCCATCTCCATCCAGTCACTTGTTGCAAACTGCCCGGCCCGCTTGGCTTTTACGGTACCTGCCATATGGATGGCATTCCCAAAGAGCAGCAGCTTTTCGGTAATCGTCGTCTTACCCGCATCGGGATGCGAAATAATCGCAAAGGTACGGCGACGGTCAATTTCTTGAATAATGTCGGGGCTTGCAGTTGTCATGAAGGGGCATGTAGCGTTGCTTTGGCCTCAACGCCAGCTTTTCTTCTTAGCCTTCAACTGTTCAATTTTTGAGAGTCATTGTCTGATTTTCGATCATCTCAATCCATCACCCAATATTAAATCGCTCCTCAGCGCTGGCATGAGTGAGAGTAACGTTACCACCAACATTGTTAATCGTATCCTGGTGATCCGAGGAGAGCGTGTTATTTTGGATACAGATTTGGCAACCCTTTATGGCGTACCAACAAAGGCATTAAATCAAGCGGTTAAACGTAACTACCAACGATTCCCTAGTGATTTTATGTTCCAACTGAGTGAAAGCGAAAAGGAAGAGGTGGTCACAAATTGTGACCACCTCAAAAAGGTTAAATTTTACAAGGGCTTACCATACGCATTTACAGAACATGGCGCTGTTATGGCGGCCACGATCCTTAACACCCCTCAGGCCGTCAGTATCAGCATTTATGTGGTAAGGGCCTTCATCCAAATCAGAGAGATGCTCACTCATCACAAAACACTCCTTAAGAAGTTGACCGATTTAGAGCAGCGCATATCTACCCACGACACCCACATCCGCTCGCTTTTCAATGCCATTCGCCAATTGATGTCACCACCACCAAAACCCAAACGTAAAATTGGATTTTTGAATGAGGAATAATTAACTATTGCCTGTCGCCACATCTGCCCTATAAAACCACCTCATTCCAGGGGGTTTCAATGGGCAAACACTATCAAGCCGTTCTACCCAAAATTCGCGAGCTATCGCTCTTAAATGCCTCCCAAGCGCTTTTGGGATGGGATCAAGAAGTCATGATGCCCAAGGCCGCAGCTGCTGACCGCGGTGACATTATGGCCGCACAAGCAGGCGTCGTGCATGAAAAAATGACCGATCCCAAACTGGGAGAAATGCTTAAAGCTGCCAAAGAGGAAACAGATCTTAATCCGTATGAACAAGCCAACATTCGTGAAACCCTACGATCCCACGAAAAAGCACTCAAAATTCCACAAGCATTAATCACCGAATTGACCAAACTGACCTCTCAGGCAACTCACGTTTGGGCAGATGCGCGCGGCAAATCTGACTTTCCACTGTTTGCACCATGGTTGGAAAAAATTTTAAAACTCTCCAAGCAAATTGCAGAACATGTGGGGTACGCGAAGGTTCCATATGATGCATTACTCGATGAATATGACCCAGGTGCAACCGTTGAAAGCGTTTCACAGGTGCTCATGCCCATTCGGGATGCCTTACATGATATTGTCGCCAAAATTGCCGCAGCGCCAAAGAAACCCAACAAGTCTATTTTGGAACGCCATTACGACATTGCATCACAAGAAAAAGTAAGCCGTGAATTGGTCAAGCTTATTGGATTTAAATTGGATGAAGGCCGATTGGATATTTCAACACACCCCTTCTGTTCAGGAACAGGGATTCATGACGTCCGCCTCACCACCCGTTACATGGAAAATTGGCTCCCCTCTGCAACACATGGTGCCATTCATGAAGCCGGTCATGGCATTTATGAGCAGGGCTTAAACCACGACTACGCCTACACCCCCGCAGGTGATGCCGCCTGGATGTCGGTGCATGAATCGCAATCACGGTTTTGGGAAAATACCATTTGTCGTTCGCACGCTTTTTGGGAATTTTATTTCCCAAAACTACAAACGCATTTTCCAGATGCACTAATGAACGTTGGTCTGGATGATTTTTATGGCGCCATCAATTTTGTCGAGCCCTCACTCATCCGAGTTGAAGCTGACGAAGTCACATACGGACTTCATATTATTATTCGCTTCGAAATTGAAAAAGCACTGTTTGATGGCAGCATCAAAGTGACTGATTTGCCGGCAATCTGGAATCAGAAAGTAAAAGACCTACTCGGCATTGCAGTCCCCAATGACAAACATGGTGTTTTGCAAGACGTGCACTGGTCGTTTGGAGGCTTTGGCTATTTCCAAACCTATTTGATGGGCAACTTGTATGCCGCACAGTGGAATCACTACATGCGCAAAGACTTGCCGGTTGACGATCACCTACGCAAAGGAGATTGCTTACCCATTCGCACCTGGTTGAATGAAAAGATTCATCGCGAAGGCCGCTGCTTCCGCGCGCGCGATTTGGTAAAGCATGTAACTGGTGAAGGATTGAACCCCAATTACTTCGTGACCTACCTCAAGGAAAAGTTCGGCCCGATTTATAATGTGGTACTATAAAAAAAGCCCCGTCCATTTGGACGGGGCTTTTAATTTCCTCACTACACTTAATCATTAATACCGATAATGTTCTGGCTTGAATGGGCCTTCGACGGGCACACCCAAGTAATCGGCTTGGTCTTTGGTGAGCTTGGTCAGCTTGGCACCCAGCTTACCCAGGTGCAACATGGCGACCTTTTCATCCAACTTCTTCGGCAACACATAGACCTTCTTTTCATAGTTCTTATAGTTGTTGAACAATTCGATCTGCGCCATCACCTGGTTGGTGAATGAGCAGCTCATGACGAAACTTGGGTGCCCTGTTGCACAACCCAAGTTCACCAAACGGCCTTCGGCCAAAATGGTGATGCGCTTGCCGTCCTTCCAAATGACTTGGTCAACTTGTGGCTTCACATTTTCGCGTGTCAAATTTTTATCATCGAACACAGAGGCTACTTGAATTTCTGAATCAAAGTGACCAATGTTACAGACAATCGCTTGATCCTTCATGACATCCATGTGCTTGCGGGTAATCACATCTTTACAACCGGTTGTGGTTACAAAAATGTCGCCCTGTGATGCAGCATCATCCATGGTCACAACTTGGTAGCCTTCCATGGCAGCTTGCAATGCACAGATTGGGTCGACTTCGGTGATCAACACGCGGGCACCTTGGCCACGAAGTGATTGGGCGCATCCTTTACCGACATCGCCATAGCCACAAACGACGCAGATTTTACCAGCCACCATCACGTCTGTTGCACGCTTGATGCTATCAATCAAGGATTCGCGGCAGCCGTACAAGTTATCAAACTTGGATTTGGTGGCAGAATCATTCACATTGAATGCAGGAACGGCCAATTTGCCTTCCTTCATCATTTGATACAAGCGGTGCACACCGGTGGTGGTTTCTTCGGTGATGCCATAAATGCCTTTCAGAAGTTCAGGATACTTTTGGTGCAGAACCAACGTCACATCACCACCATCATCCAATACCATATTGGGGCCGGAACCATCTGGCCATTTTAATGTCTGTTCCAAACACCACCAATATTCTTCTTCAGTTTCACCCTTCCAGGCAAAAACTGGAACGCCGGTAGCAGCAATCGCTGCAGCAGCGTGATCTTGAGTTGAGAAAATATTGCAGGAGCTCCAACGCACTTCGGCACCCAAGTCTGTGAGTGTTTCAATCAACACGGCCGTCTGGATGGTCATGTGCAAGCTACCAACAATCTTGGCGCCCTTGAGTGGGAACTTGCCTTTGTATTCTTCGCGAACAGCCATGAGTCCTGGCATTTCGCTTTCGGCAATCGCAATTTCTTTGCGACCAAAATCGGCCAACGAAATATCTTTTACTTTAAAATCACCTGTCATGGTGTCCACCTTTCGTGCGGGTTGTGCGGGTGTCATAATATGAATCTCTCCTAAAGCTTGCTTTTCAAACATCTGAAAAGACATGTGGGGAATAGACGATCCCCATTCCATGGGCGGCCCTAGTACAGCTTATCTATAGTTGCAAGGGATTAGGGCTTTTTGACTTGGAGTTGGTCCGAAAGCCATTGTACGGGCAACCCAACAGCAGCCCAGTAATCGCCTTTCACTTCAGTAATAAAATCCTTACCCCCACCCTGGATAGCGTAGGCACCGGCCTTATCCAAAGGCTCGCCGGTAGCCACATAGGCCGCAATCTCATCGGCACTGGCAGCGCGCATGGTGACCTCGATTGTTTCGAGATGTTCAGAATGCACGCCTGTTGCGGTATTCAAAATACTCGCCGCTGTATAAATATGATGTGTACGATTGCATAAGAATGCCAACATTGCCCGCGCATCTTCGGCATCCTTCGGCTTCCCAATTTTTCGACCTTCACAAGAAATCAGCGTGTCACTACCAATGATCAATGCGTTTGGAAATTCGGCGGCCACAGAATTGGCTTTTTCAAATGCAAAAAGGCGCGCTTCTTCTTCGGATGATAAATCATTACGAGAACTTTCTTCAAATCGTGGATTTACAGCGGTGTAGATCACGCCCATCTCATCCAATATTTGGCGCCGGCGTGGCGATGTCGATGCAAGTACGAGTTTCATAAAATTGACTCACACATTTTGGAAAGCTCTTCATACGAATTGATTTGCATCAATTCTTTTTTGCGCACGCGCAACTCTGGAATCCATTGCGCATACCAAGCAAAGTGTTTGCGCATGGCCACGTATTTCAAGTTGGACCGCATCTCCCCAAACAGGCGCGCATGCTCCAACATGACATCCAAACTTTCGTGGGACTCAACCCAGCGGCGCTCGGGCAACTGACCCTCGACCACTGCGCGACGGATGTCGTCCTTTTGAGTGAATATCCACGGATTGCCATAAGCCGCGCGACCAATCAGCACACCATCCACACCACTTGCACGAATTTTTTGTGTGGCATCCGCAGCGGACTTGACATCACCATTCCCCAAGACAAGTGTCGGCGTTTGGTGAATAATTTCGGCAGCAGCAGCGATCGCGTCCCAGTCTGCTTCGCCTTTGTACATTTGTTTGAGCGTACGACCATGAATTGAAATCACCACAGGTTCTGTTTCCAGCAAATGCTTCACCCAATCGGTAATGGTATTTTCAGAGTAGCCAATACGGGTTTTGACAGTGACAGGAATTTGTTTACGCGCGCTTGCACGCGGACGTTCCCTCACCCACTTAATGATATCTTTTGGAATGCCCACGCGTTCAAGTGTGGAGCCCTCGCTCCAATCTTTGACCGCTTGCTGAGTGGCACGAATAATGGCTTTGGCGCGATCGGGTGTGCGAATCAAACCCGCCCCGCAACCACCATGCACCACCGATTTGGCGGGGCAACCCATATTGATATCCACCCCATCAAACCCCAACTCACACACCACATGGGTTACCTTGTAAAACGATTCCGGCTCGGCGCCATAAATCTGCGCAACCACGGGCCGCTCAATTTCAGAATACAAAAAATCCGTCATGACCTTAACCGCATTGTGGGTAACGGCTTCCACCGGCACAAATTCCGTGAACATGACATCGGGTCGACCATGCTTGGCCGTCACATAGCGAAACGGCGCATCGGTCACCCCATCCATGGGAGATAGGCCTATAATGGGTCGCCGTAGGGTATGCCAAAAATTCATGGCCGCTCCATATCGGAAGAGAGATCGCTCACGCCAGAGAATCCTTGCTAAGGTGAATTATTTTTTCAGATAGTCGTATAGATTTGCAAGAGGGCCGAATGCAATTCGAGCAGCAAACTGGGCACCGCTTTTTATCTGACTCGAATGATCCTGAATCCAGTGCGCTGCACGCGTAACAGGTCTGGGCACCAGACACTCTTTTGGAATATCTTTGAGAACCAGAGTTGACATCATGGGATTAGGACAATTTACTCTTTTAGCCGCCACACAGCCTCCTGTCATAAGTTACTTAGTATGTGTATCGGCCAAGACGACGAAAAGTTGCCCAAGATTTCCAAAAATTCCTCATATTTTTAGCCATTTTATTGATTTTAAACAGAAAAAGCCCTGCACCTGAGGTGTGGGACACCAATACCCGATAAACACCTACCAAAAAGTAGAGTATAATAATCTTGACATCAAAGTCAGGTTTACCGATAGGGGGGCACCATTATGAAAATCACAGCCCTAGAAGAATACGGATTACGCTGCCTGGTGCAGCTGGCCCGCCACCACAGTGAAGACCGCCCTGTCGCGATTAGTGAAATCGCCAAGGCCGAAGGTCTCTCAATTCAATATGTCGGCAAAATCATGCACGAACTCCGACGTGCTGGACTCATCAACTCACTGCGCGGCATTCACGGCGGGTTTGTTTTGGCCAAGGCCCCTCAAGAAATTTCAATTGCTGACATTTTTGAGACCATGGGCGGCGAAACACCCGAACATGTTTGCAGCAAATTTTCAGGCAACCAAACCCAATGTGTTCACTTGGGCGGATGTAGTATCCGCTCGGTCTGGTCATTTGTGATGGGACAAGTCAGCTCTGTGCTAAAGCGCATTAGTTTGGCCGACCTCATTGCCAGTGAATCCAGCTGTAGCAGCAAACTCAACGAACAACACACGCAATTCGAAACCAATAAACTGCCGGTCTATCCCGCAGCAACCGAAGGAGCAGCAAAATGACACAGCCACTTTTTAAAATCGAAGATCTAAAGGTCTCGATTGAAGGCAAACAAATCCTAGATGGTGTAAACTTGACCATCAACGCTGGTGAAATCCACGCCCTCATGGGTCGTAACGGTACCGGTAAATCCACGCTGGCCAACACGTTGATGGGTCACCCCAAATATGAAATCACGGGTGGCAAAATCTGGTTGGCAGGCCAAGACATCACCGAGCTGGAACCTGAAGAACGCTCCATTGCAGGTCTCTTTTTGGCATTCCAGTATCCGATTGCGATCCCTGGCGTAAACGTTGTGAACTTCCTGCGCGCTGCCCTTAAGGCCCACCGTGGTGGCGACATGCCGATCAAAGATTTCCGCATCTTGCTCAAAGAACAAATGAACCTGCTCAGCATGCAACAGAGCTTTGCAAGCCGCTACGTCAACGACGGTTTCTCTGGCGGTGAAAAGAAGCGTTTAGAAATTTTACAAATGGCAATGCTCAATCCAAAGATGGTGCTTTTGGATGAAACCGATTCTGGCTTGGACATTGATGCACTCAAAGTTGTTGCCGAAGGCATCAACCGCACCATGACTAAAGATCGCGGTGTATTGCTCGTCACTCACTACCAGCGCATTTTGGATTTTGTAAAACCAAACTTTGTACACGTTATGATGAACGGCAAGATCGTCAAATCAGGCGGCCCAGAGCTGGCATTGGAATTGGAAAAGCAAGGTTACGATTGGTTGGGCAAAGAAACCAAACACGAAAACCAGGCTACCGCCAACTAAGGGGATGATGACATGTCAGAAGCTATCGATGCAATGAACAATGAAATTGGTGATATTGGAACCGACTACAAATACGGGTTCCATGACAAAGAAGAGTTCGTCTTCAAATCCCAGCGCGGTCTGTCACGCGAAGTGATCGAAAATTTGTCGCGCATGAAGAAGGAACCCCAGTGGATGCTGGAATTCCGCCTGAAGGCATATGAAATTTACATGGAAAAACCCATGCCAACGTGGGCGAACACTGAATTGTTAAACGAAATTCAGTTTGACAACATCTATTACTACCTGCGTCCACAAGACTCCGAAAAGAAGAACTGGGAAGATGTGCCAGAAGGCATTCGCAAAACCTTTGATCGCCTGGGCATCCCAGAAGCCGAGCGCAAATTTTTGGCCGGTGTGACTGCGCAATATGAATCTGAAGTGGTGTATCATTCCATTCGCGAAGACTTGGAAAAATTGGGCGTTAAGTTTTTCTCGATGGATCAAGGCCTGCAGGAATACCCTGAAATTGTGAAAAAATATTTTGGTACGGTGATTCCACCTAACGATAATAAATTTGCAGCATTAAACTCCGCCGTTTGGAGTGGTGGCAGCTTTGTGTATGTTCCCAAAGGTGTGCATGTGGCTATTCCCTTGCAGGCTTACTTCCGCATCAACGCCGAAAACATGGGTCAGTTTGAACGTACACTAATCATCGCCGACGAAGGCAGCTCTGTGCATTATATTGAAGGCTGCACGGCTCCGACATATTCATCGGACTCATTGCACTCCGCAGTTGTGGAGTTGATTGCCCTACCCGGCGCAAAACTGCGCTACACAACGATTCAAAACTGGTCGAAGAACGTGTTTAACTTGGTCACCAAACGTGCCCAAGCCTATCGCGATGCGACCGTTGAATGGGTCGATGGCAACTTGGGCTCCAAACTCACCATGAAATACCCCGCCATCTATTTGATGGAACCGGGTGCACACGGTGAAGTTTTGTCGATCGCATTTTCAGGTAAAGACCAGCATCAAGATGCGGGTTCTAAAATTATTCACGCCGCACCCAACACCACTTCTGTGATCACATCCAAGTCCATTTCCAAGGACAATGGCCGCACTACGTACCGTGGCTTGGTCAAGGTGTACCCCAATGCAGAAGGATGTAAATCAAGTGTGAAGTGTGATGCCCTTCTCTTAAATGAAGGATCGCGTTCTGATACCTACCCCACCATGGAAATCGACTGCGAAAATGTGCAGATCGGTCACGAAGCAACCGTTTCCAAAGTGGGCGACGAACAATTATTTTATCTGCGCAGCCGTGGACTCAGCGAAGACGCTGCTGCCATGATGATTGTGAACGGTTTTATTGAACCCTTCACCAAAGAACTGCCACTCGAATACGCAGTGGAATTAAACCGTCTCATTCAACTCGAGATGGAAGGATCGGTGGGATAACATGACAACGATTGCTGATATTTCTAAAGATAACGTGAGCAAAACTGCTCAAACAGTGGGCGACCCTGCGTGGCTCAAAGCCAATCGGGATGCCGCTTGGGAGCGCTACAGCGCAACCCCCTACCCCACACGCAAAGAAGAACTGTGGAAGTACACGGACCTTTCCCGCATCAATTGGGGTAAATATGCCGTCGGTACCACTGAAAATGTCGTATTGAGCACACTTGAAAAAGACGCTGCCGCACGGGGCGCGATTTTTTGCACACTCGCTGATGCACTCAAGAAACATCCGGAACTGGTCCAAAAATATTTGGGTCGCAATACCGATACCGTGAATGGCAAGTATGCATTTGAAAACTTGGCATTCACCGACCGTGGGTTCTTTTGTTTTGTGCCCAAGGGTGTCAAAATCACTACGCCATTACACGTTGAAACCCAAAGCACGCAAGATGGCGCCACCCTCTTCCCACGCACAATTGTTGTTTTGGAAGAAGGTGCGGAAGCCACTGTGTTTGATCAATTTACATCACCAAACGCCAAAGACGGCGTGATTGGTTACACCAATGCCCGCGTGGAATTATATGTGGGGCAATCAGCACGCTTGCACTACTTGCAAATGCAAAATTGGCATAACGGTATGCTGCATCTTTTGGAACAGCACGCCGAACTCGAACGCGATGCGTATTTGTCTGCCACCACCATTTCATTGGGTGGTCACATCTCCAAATCCACCATTGCCGCCATTTTGAAGGCACCCGGTGCGGTGAGCTACTTGTTTGGCTTGGGATATGGTAACGACAAGCAACAATTCGATCACCACACCATGCAAACGCATTTGGCCCCAAACACCACCAGTGACTTGTTGTACAAAATGGCCATGAACGATCGCGCACGCTCCACGTACACGGGCATCATCACCATGACGCCAGATGCACAAAAGGCAGACGCGTATCAGTCCAATAAGAACTTACTCTTGTCCAAGACCGCACGCGCCAACACTGTTCCGCAGCTAGAAATTTTAGCGAACGATGTGCGCTGCACACACGGCGCCTCTGTTGGCACTGTCGAAGACGAGCAACTTTACTATTTGGAAAGCCGTGGCCTTTCGCGTGAAGTAGCCCGCGACATGATTGTGCACGGATTCTTCGAAGATCTCATCGGTAAACTACCTGAAGAGACACTTAAGAATGCCGTTCGCAAAGCTGTAAATGATAAATTAGGTACGACAATTGAGTTAGAGGATATTGCTCTGTGAGCAAATGGATGCAAGTGGCACGGGTGACCGACATTCCCGCCGGGCAAATGCGGCCTTTCACCGTTGATGAAGAGCCTATTGTGGTCTGCAATGTGGATGGTGCATTTTATGCCTTCCAAGATATGTGCAGTCACCAAGAGTTGCCACTAGATGGCGGTGAATTGTGCGGAAAAGTCATTACTTGTCCGTGGCACGGAGCAAAGTTCGATGTCGAAACAGGTGCCGCACTTGCAATGCCTGCCGTTGCGCCAATTGTGACGTACCCAGTGAAAGTTGAAGCAGATCAAATTTTTGTGGAGATACCATGAGCTTTCTTTTGCCAACGAATGAAATTCGCAAAGACTTCCCAATCTTGGATACCAAGGTTCACGGAAAGCCACTTGTTTATGTCGACAACGCCGCCACCACACACAAACCACAAGTCGTCATTGATTCGCTGGTTAACTATTACCAAACACTCAACTCCAACATTCACCGCGGCATTCATTATTTATCTGAAGCCGCAACGCAAGAATACGAAGCAGTACGTGAGAAAGTCCGCGCGTTTGTAAACGCCCGCAACACCTGCGAAATTATTTTTACTCGCAACGCGACCGAAGCCATCAACTTGGTTGCACGCAGCTGGGGTGAAACCAATGTGAAGGCGGGCGATGAAATCGTCCTTTCGCAGTTGGAGCACCACAGCAACCTGATTCCCTGGCAAATGCTGGCTACCAAAACAGGTGCAACCCTCAAATTCATTCCAGTTGATAAAGAAGGCCAATTAGATTTGTCTAATTTAGATCAGCTAATCACCAACAAAACCAAAATTGTTGCATTCACACTGATGTCCAATGTCTTGGGCACCATGCCACCAGCAGATAAAATTATTAAACGGGCTAAAGCGGTTGGCGCCGTGACACTATGTGATGCATCACAATATGCAGCCCACGCTAAGACCGATGTGCAGGCACTGGATTGCGACTTCTTGGTATTCTCAGCCCACAAAATGTGCGGCCCAACAGGCGTTGGCGTTTTGTACGGGAAAGAGGCGATTCTCAACGCCATGCCCCCCTTCTTGGGTGGCGGTGAAATGATTTCACATGTGGAGTGGGATAAAGCCACGTGGAATGTACTGCCATCTAAATTTGAAGCCGGCACACCCAACATTGCAGATGTCATCGCATTTGGTCCTGCACTGGATTACTTAAATAAAATTGGTTTGGATAAAATCCATGAACACGAAATGACGCTTACCCAACGTCTGTTGGATGGCATGGCAGCGAATCCCAATGTGATCTTGTTCGGCCCCAAAACCACAGAAAACCGCGGTGGCGTGGTGTCATTTGAGCTCGATCATATTCACCCACATGACATTGGTACCGTACTTGATTTTGAGGGAATTGCAATTCGTGCCGGCCATCATTGTGCACAACCACTCATGAGCGTTTTGGGAGTGCCTGCAACAGCGCGTGTAAGTTTCTATTTTTACAACACCCCTGAAGAAGTGGACATGGTGTTACGCGCATTGGAAAAAGCAAACGCCTATTTTCACCGCCCCGTTAAAACAAATACCCTGCCCCAAACACCCAAGGGACAGGTTCAAGGAGTCGTTACCAAATGATGGACAATCTCGACAGTTTGTATCGTGAAGTGATCTTGGATCACTTCCAAAACCCACGTCACCATGGCGCACTCACGGAACCAACAGTTGCAGTGGATGGCAAAAATCCGCTTTGTGGCGATGAAATCACGCTGCAACTCAGCGTTGAAAATGGCGTCATCAAAGATGTCGCATGGGATGGCAAGGGTTGCGCGATCAGCCAGGCGTCTATTTCGGTGCTTGCTGAAAATGTCGTGGGCAAAACCATTATAGAAGCCAAAGAAATGATTAACAATGTCAAAGGCGTCATGAACGGCTCGGTAGAAGTAGAAACACTCGACATGGGTGATTTAGAAGCATTAGCCGGCGTTCGTCAATTTCCTGTGCGCATTAAGTGTGCGCTCTTGGGCTGGACGACTTTAGAAGAAGCATTTAAGGAGCTAAATATATGAGCGACAATCAAACCGTTCCCACAGTAGAAGCCGGACAAGAACGCCCGCTAACACCTGATATTATTAAAGAGCACCTGTATCCCATTCAGGATCCCGAAATTGGTGCAAGCTTGGTAGGCTTAGGACTCATTTATGACATTCGTCTTTTGCCCGAGGGCAAAGTTGAAATTGATATGACATTGACTAGCCCCGCCTGCCCATTCGGCCCCGAAATTCGCGCCAATGTGCACACGACTGCAGCCAAAATTCCAGGCGTCAAAGATGTTTATGTGAACTTGATCTTCAATCCCCCATGGAATCCCAAGGAAATGGCCGATGAAGATACTAGAATGCTATTGGGGATTTTCTAATGATTACCGAAAACCAGATTCTCGATTCCATGCGCCACATTATTGACCCTGACTTGGGCCAAGACATCGTCTCGCTGGGGTTTATTAAAAATTTAACCATTGATGGGGGCAAAGTCAGTTTTGCAATTGAACTCACCACGCCCGCCTGCCCTGTTAAAGAACAATTCAAACGCGCCGCACACGATGCAGTTTCAAAAGTTCCTGGCATCACCGACATTGAAATTACGATGACCGCGCAAGTGCGCGCTCAAAGTGCATCAACCAGCACTGGATTAACGGGTAACATCAAGAACGTCATCGCCATTGCCAGCGGCAAAGGCGGCGTCGGCAAATCCACAGTGGCCGCCAATTTGGCGTGTGCGCTAGCTGAAATGGGCGCTAGCGTCGGTCTTTTGGACGCCGATATTTATGGCCCATCGGTTCCCACACTACTCGGCATCACAGCACCCAAGCTCACCGTTCGCGAAGACAAAAAAGTGCTGCCGCTCGAAACCTACAACTTAAAAATTATGTCGATGGGATTTTTGTTGGATGACAACAGCCCCGTCATTTGGCGCGGCCCCATGGTGCATGGCATCCTTCAACAATTTTTGGGGCAAGTCGTCTGGGGTGATTTGGATTATCTGTTAATCGACCTTCCCCCAGGCACCGGTGATGCGCAACTCACGATCACCCAATCTGCCAACTTGTCGGGTGCTGTCATTGTCACCACCCCACAGGCCATGGCCATTGGCATTGCCCAAAAGGGCCTTAAGATGTTCGGTCAGGTCAACGTGCCAATCTTGGGCATGGTTGAAAACATGAGTCACTTTTCATGCCCGCATTGCCATGAGCGCAGCGAAATCTTCCGTCATGGCGGCACCGAGCGCGCCTGCGAGCAATTGAATGTGCCATTCCTGGGCGAAGTCCCCATGGAAGGCGCCATCAGCGTTCAAGGCGACGAAGGCGTGCCGATTGTGATGTCAGACCCTGGCAGCAAGGCCGCTACCGCTTTCTTCCAGATTGCCGGCAGCATTGCCGCCAAACTCAGCACCCAGGCGATGCAAAAGCCCCAGACCGCGGCTGAGGGATTATCTTTAGATTGGAAATAACATCCATGCAGCCCGTTAAACTCGAACAAAACTCTGCCACCGATTTTTCCATTCACTGGGAAGACGGCCACATTAGCAAATACCACAGCGCCGATTTGCGACGCGCCTGTGCGTGTGCGTCGTGTGTCAATGAGTGGACGGGTGAAAAACAATTGGATGACAAAAAGGTGCCGGAAGACATTCACCCCGTAAACATCCGCCCTGCAGGGAACTATGCCCTCCATATTCAATGGAGCGACGGGCATGCCACGGGGTTCTATTCGTTTGAAATGCTACGGAAGTTGTAAACTACCGTACTGCCATGGCCCATGCGCGCTGAACAGTGGAGGTGTCACCAGTTTCAATGGCCTTCATAGCGCCAAACGCAAGCCCACCGACGACAATTACTGGTAAAGCCACCTTTTCTATCGTTGCACCGATTGCCTTAAATCCCGCAACGACTGAAGCCTTGCGCACCACTGACTCCGCACTGACAGCATAAGAGGGATTAAATTGCGGCAAAGATACCCGCCTTTGAATTGGTGGCATATTTTCTGGATCAGCCACTTGAGCCGCATGTTCAGGCTCAACCAACTCAGTACATTGACTTAAATACTTTTGTTGGATGTTTCTCAAATTATTCATTCTTACTGACGCATTATCAAAAAATATCACCGTAAATGTAAGGGGCATGATAGCAAACCACGCACCCATAATCATATTAAAAGGTTCATCCGGATATTCATGATTAATTTGCCGCATAATAGCTACCACAGTTGAAAACGTTAGTACCGTTAAAGCTGATCCACCCAATATTTTCGTCAAACTTGAATCTACCAACTTACGGGCTCGATGCATTTCTCGGATGAGTTCATAACAGTCACGTACCGTTTCATCATCCATCTCAGTAAGTGGCATATGTTGTGCAAGAATCTTTACTTCGATTGGAAGTCTGCCATGTAAATCAAACATAGCGCGCCGCGCGATATCTACCGAAATGGGTGCCGATAATGGAAGTTTGGACTCGCTGATCGCCTGTGTTCTCATAAGGATATCCTCATTAAATTAATGAATCACTGCAACTATACATATGCAGCTTATCGACAGTCCCACAGAAAAGTTGCGACCATGAAAACGTATTTCCCCGAGATAGATAGAGAGAGAGAGAGAGAGAGAGAGAGAGAGAGAGAGATTGTCTATATATATCAACATATTACAAACATTCAGGCCGAAAAAATGACACAAAGAATTTACACAACATTGCCCTAATCATTTTTAACCTGGCATCATTAGGCTTATCCCTTGATTGGAAGTCCTGATTTCCCTAGGATAAACACATGATTAAAGTATATGGGCGTAACCCCAATAACCCCGACGCCAAAAATGATAGCCGAATTTTACAAAGAACATTGAATCGTTTGCATGGACAAGTTTTGGTACCACGTGGACTATATCGCTTCACTTCATTTCAGGATGGAGATGTCGCTCAATATGAGGTGGTCCGCATTGCCGATGAATATGTGGTAGATTTGATGGCTTCAAAATCCCAGTTGCCTCTAAACAACTATTAATCAGGATGAAAGACACTGTCCGTCATAGTGATAAAATTGATGCAGAATTTTTGCGATGCGCATTGAAGAAGAGACAAAGAAATAGGCCTATGAGTACACCCATAAAATTGAACAAAACTCTGCCACCGATTTTTCCATTCATATTCAGTGGAACGATGGACATGCCACGGGGTTCTATTCATTTGAAATGTTAAGGAAATTGTAAATGCCAACCGAAAAAATCAATGCCGCTATCTCTGTACTGAAAGAGCTTCTCGAGAATGATGCACTCATGTCATCCCTCAGCGATGAGCAGCGCATAGACCTCATGACTGCTGCAGGACGACTTTCGCGCCCGAATCGTTTGGAACAGCGCATTCGCAGCCGATCCATCACACGCGTATTGCGTAAGAAACGTGCCGCGCAAGACCGTACCGCACGCGCTGCAACAGGAATCCGCGAAGCGCGCACTGCACCCGTCTTTCAAGCGCCTGCGCAAATTGCGCTGCCATCCCCAGAAGCGGCACCAGAGCTTTCAAAATCGCGGCGCTGCTATGTGTGCAAAGCCGATTACACCCAACTCCACCCCTTTTATGATTCCATGTGCCAACCCTGTGGCGATTTTAATTATCAAAAGCGTTTTCAGACAGCCGATCTCACTGGGCAAGTCGCACTCATCACAGGGGCCCGTTTAAAAATTGGGTATCAAGCCAGCCTCATGATGCTGCGCGCCGGCGCACGCGTCATTGCCACCACACGGTTCCCAATCGATGCCGCGCACCGCTACGCACGCGAAGCGGATTTCGCTGAATGGGGGGATCGTTTGCAAGTGCACGGTCTGGATTTACGTCACACCCCTAGCGTTGAAATTTTTGCGCGCTACATTGAGCAAACCACAAATCGTCTGGATATTTTAATCAACAACGCCGCGCAAACGGTGCGCCGTCCAACAGGATTCTATGCACACTTGATGGAAACAGAATCGCTTCCCTTCCAAGACTTATCTGACGACGTCCAACGACTTTTAAAGCCTAGCGAAACTTGTAAAAAACAACTCAACGCCCTGTGTGCACAATTGCCACAAAGCACGAGCAATGCACCCATGGTGGCTTGGCACGGACAAGGTCCGGGCATTGGCCTGCGCGCCTCGGCGCAGCTCTCGCAAATTCCATACACCTGTGACAACTCACTTGCGGTCGAAGAAGTTTTCCCGCGCGGCGCGCTTGATGCAGATTTACAACAGGTGGATTTGCGCACGGTCAATAGCTGGCGACTCAAACTTGCCGATGTGCCCGCACCTGAAATGCTTGAAGTGCAGTTGGTCAACTCGGTCGCCCCATTTGTACTCTGCAGTAAACTCACACCACTCATGCGCCGTGACAACACCGGGCAAAAGCACATGGTGAATGTGACCGCGATGGAAGGCAAATTTCATCGCTTCACCAAGACCGACCGCCACCCGCACACCAATATGGCCAAAGCCGCACTCAACATGCTCACGCATACATCTGCCAAGGACTTGGCCCAATCGGGAATTTACATGAATGCGGTGGATACAGGATGGGTGACTGATGAAGACCCAGCCAACATTTCACTCATGAAGCAAGCAGAGCATGATTTTCACCCACCGCTGGATATTGTGGATGGCGCCGCACGCATCTGCGATCCATTTTTTGATGGTATCTTAACGGGCAAGCATTGGTGCGGACAATTTTTGAAGGATTATAAGCCAACGGAGTGGTAGATTACTTCACTGTAATGGTATGGCCTTCGAATTCCACCACTTGACCTTTGCGAATCTTGCAGCGTTTGCGCAATTCCACATTGCCATTCACTTTAACACGCCCCTCTGAAATCACGGCCATCGCATCACCGCCGCTCTCACAACATTGCATGAGCTTCAGTAAGTTTTTCAGTTCTACAAATTCATTTTCGCCAAGCTCAAACTCTTCCATGCACACCTCACTTGCCTTGCATATTGCGCTTTGCCTCTATATAGGTCAATTTCAAAAGGGGGGATTCATGCATAAACACGTCGCTATTCTCATCGCCATCTTAATAACCACCACAATTTCACCCGTCACCCACGCCTGTTCGCGCGTGTTGTGGGATACCAAGAAGGCCAATGTGGTGGGTCGTACCATGGACTGGATGGAAGACACCGGCACCAACATTTGGGTCTTTCCGCGCGGCATTGAACGCAACGGTTTGGTCGACAAAAATCCCCTCACCTGGACAAGCCGTTATGGCAGTGTTGTTTCCACCATTTATGACATCGCAACTGTTGATGGCATGAATGAAAAAGGGCTCGTGGTAAACGCCCTCTTCCTCGCCAAAGCCGACTACGGCAAACGCGATGACAGCCTTCCTGGCATGTCGGTCAGTTTGTGGACGCAGTATTATTTAGATGAATTTGCAACCGTTGATGAAGCCCTGCGTTCCACCAAGGCCAACCCCTACCAACTCGTTTCCGGGCCACTTGGTGATTCGGGATATGACGCCACAGCACACTTGGCGATCTCGGATAAAAGTGGTGACTCTGCCATTCTGGAATTCATTGATGGCAAACTACAGATTTATCATGCCCGCAAATATCGGGTCATGACGAATGACCCGACCTTTGACAAACAACTGGCCAACATGAAGCAGTACAAGGGTTTTGGCGGCAGCAAAGAGCTTCCGGGGTCCACTGAAGCCGCGGATCGCTTTGTGCGGGCAGCGTATTATGAATCCATGCTCCCGGTGCCAAAGACCCAACGCGAGGCCGTGGGCGGCGTGTGGAGCGTGATGCGTAACGTCTCGCAACCCCTGGGCACATCGGATGCCGAGCACCCCAACCACAGCGCCACATTATGGACAACGGTGTCTGACATGACGGATGGCGTCTATTATTTCGGTATGTCGATGAGCCCAACGATTTTTTGGGTGGATTTAAACAAAATTGATTTCAAGAAAGGCGCACCGATTTTAAAATTAGATGTGGTGAATAACCCCGACCGCCTGGGTGATGTTACTGCAGAATTTGTCCCCAGTAAGTCGTTTGAATTTATGAAACCTTAATAAACCTTTGGACTTTGCCCATTTATTGTCGAAAAAGGGCCCATTGCTGACGTTGACGTACAGGTTTCGCTGGTTGGCAATGCACTCATCCGCCATGCAACAATGCCGATGCATATGGCGATACCTATCCTTGTGATACTCTGAATTGAAAACTCAGCATCAGGGTCATGTTCAAGTGCGGCAGGTGCTCTCACAGTTGAGGGATTTGGAACTGTCGCTCCGCGGCAAAGGGTATTGTAAAGAGACCAAAGCGCTTCTTCATCAATCTTGTGTTGGGCACCAAATCTTACAGCCGACCCCATAAAACGTCGGCTTATTACTTTGACGGTTTGTGATGATGATACAGATGTGAGTAAAAGCATCATCGCAGCCGCTGCACCCCTCACGACATCACCCATCTGCCCCCGTCTATTTTTCAAAATTAAATCTCGGAGCGTTACACACGTATCGGTATTCAGATCTGTGTCAGCAAAGGTATACGGCAATACAGCATAATAAGGTGTTTCGTCCTGTTTCTTAGTAATTTCAGCCATGGCGACATATCGGCAGATTTCAGAAAAAGTTGCTTCAATTGATATGATTATGCCCGTTTGTGCCGAACATCCTTACCTGTCATCATATAAATCACCATTTCCGCAATATTGGTGGAGTGATCGGCCAGGCGCTCATAATATTTGGCAATGGTGAGCAGGCTCGTGGCGTGATCCACCGGCATGCTTTGGGCTTGAAGCAGTTCGATGAGTTTATGAATGATTTTCTTTTCGGCATCGTCGGCAACATCATCTTCACTACGAATCTGCTGAGCTTCGGTCACGTTATTTTTACTTAAAGCATCAAGACTGCCGTGGATCATGCGCAGCGTTTGCTGAATCAACGGATGAAGCTCTGACCACACTGCTTTACCGGGCGTCCAATTGCAAGCACGTCCCCGCTTGGCAATATTGACGGCAATATCGCCAATGCGCTCCAGTTCTTTGGTTAACTTTAAACCCATGGTAATCAGACGCAAGTCACTCGCAGCAGGCTGCCGTAATGCCAACAGGCGCACACAGAGTGCGTCAATGTCCAACTCCATTTGATTGGCAACGGGATCCTTTTGCAAAACCTCTTCAATGGATGAAAAATTACCATGCTCCAACATGTCGCTGGTCTGGATAATCATGCCTTCCACGGTCGAGCCCATTGCAATTAAACGTTCGCGCAAATCCTGTAACTCTTGCTCATATTGACGACTGGTATGCTGATTCATTATCCAAACCTTCCTGTAATATAATCTTCTGTCTGCTGTACTTTTGGTTTCGTAAACAACTCTGTTGTGTTTCCATACTCAATTAATTGTCCCATATACATAAATGCCGTGTACTGTGATGTGCGGGCTGCCTGCTGCATATTGTGAGTCACCATCACAATCGTAAATCGCGATTTCAGCTCATCAATGAGTTCTTCCACACGGGCTGTAGCAATGGGATCTAGTGCGGAACAGGGTTCATCCAACAAAAGAACCTCGGGCTGAACTGCCAATGCCCGCGCAATGCACAGGCGCTGCTGCTGCCCACCTGACAATGACATTGGCGATTTATGCAACCGATCTTTCACTTCATTCCATAGTGCTGCCTGCGTGATACTTTTGACCACGCGCTCTTCCATCTCACGACGATTCTGTTTGCCATTTAATCGCAATCCTGCAGCCACGTTGTCATAAATGGACATAGTTGGAAATGGATTGGGTCGCTGAAAAACCATTCCAACACGACGGCGTAGCGCGGTTACGTCGGACATTTTTAAAACGTCTTCGCCATCCAAAAATATTTTCCCTGAAACTGCGCTTGTGGGAATGGTGTCGTGCATACGATTAATCGAGCGAATGAGAGTAGACTTACCACAACCCGATGGCCCAATAATGGCAGTGACTGCGTGACGTTTCACATCAATCGACACGTCACGTAACGCTTGATGGTCTCCGAACTGAACCGATAAATTTTCAATGCGAATATGGGACATTAATGACCTCGCCTAATGAACCGTGCGGTAACATTCAAGCACAAAACCAGCATTATCAAGAGTAGAGCGCCCGCCCAGGCTTGAGACTGCCAGTCATCATAGGGACTAATGGCATAGGCAAAAATTTGTAAGGGCAATGCAGCAGTGGGTTGAGACACATCTGTATTCCAAAATCGATTTCCAAATGCGGTAAAAAGCAGTGGCGCTGTCTCACCTGCCACACGGGAAATCGACAACAAAATACCTGTAATAATCCCTGAGCTGCCAGCAGCCAATACAATAGACAAAATGGTCCGCCACTGGGAAATACCCAGCGCCAAAGACGCCTCGCGCAAATCACGTGGCACCATCTTGAGCATTTCTTCTGTGGTACGCGTAATGGTGGGAACCATCATGATACCCAGTGCAACACTCCCTGCCAACGCAGAAAAGTGCTTTGTAGGCACGACAATCAGGACATACACAAAAATACCAATGACTATCGATGGTGTCCCCGCCAACAAGTCTGATAAATACCGCAACCAAAACGCCAGTTGACCTCGTCCATATTCAGACAAATAAATGCCACCACCAATACCCAATGGAATACCAATGAGCATGGCCATTCCGACAATCATACCGGTTCCCATAATGGCATTGGCCATGCCACCTCCCACTTCACCCACAGGCGCTGGCATCTGTGTCAAAAACGCCCAGTTGAGACTCTGCATACCATCTTGCACCAGACGTCCCAAAATCAAAAACAGTGGGATAAGCGCTACAAGTGCGCACCCTACGGTTGCGAGTAAGAACAATCGATTCGATAGTCGTCTACGTAGCGAAGTCTTCACAAACTACCCCGTTGGATGCGCAGTCTTATGTACCAAGAACCGCGCAAACCCGTTGATGATCAGTGTCAGAACAAACAGCATTAATGCCACAGCAATTACTGCAGAAACGTACATATCTGATGAGGCTTCAGCAAATTCGTTGGCAATCATGGATGCCATTGTTTGTGCGGGTGCTAAAATAGATTTCGAAATGATGGGGCTATTGCCAATCACCATGGTCACGGCCATGGTCTCGCCTAATGCACGACCCAATCCTAAAAATAGCGCGCCGAAAATACCCGATTTGGCATAAGAGACCACCGAAATGCGAATGACTTCCCAACGCGTTGCCCCCAAGGCATAGGCTGCCTCACGTTGTTCACGGGGCACCGCACGCAACACATCCCGACAGACTGAAGACAGAATGGGAATCACCATAATGGCTAAGATGAGCGATGCTGCCAACATTCCCACACCATACGGTGGTCCCTCAAATAGTGGAAAACCTGCCGCATGCTCAATCAACCACGGCTCCACCTGGGTTCTCAATACTGGCACCAGATAGAGGATACCCCAAAGGCCAAAGATAACGGATGGAATTGCAGCCAAGAGCTCCACCAGAAATCCAACAATGCCACCAAGCCATCGCGGCGCCAGCTCGGACAGAAAGATGGCAATTCCCAAACCGATAGGACCCGCAATGCACAACGCCAGAAATGAAGAAACAATCGTGCCAAAAATGAGCGGCAGGATGCCATACTCTTCCAAAACAGGATTCCAATGTGATGTCGTAATAAATTTGAAGCCCATGCTTTTCAATGCAGGCCACGACTGCCACACGAGCATAACACCCAGCGCAATTGTAATCGTAACAATCAAGAGCGCCACACCTGTTACCGCTTGTTTAAAAATCCGATCACCCATAATTTATTTCATTTGTGAGATGCGCGACTGTACACGCTCTATTAATGATTTCGGCAATGGGGCATAATGCAATGGCTCTGCAAATGTCTGTCCCATTCTCATCGCCCATTTCAAAAAACCAATCAATGCTTGGCCCTTTACCTGATCTTTGGCTGGATCGTAAACCAACAAGTATGTGAAACTAGAAATCGGATACGCACCACTTCCATCGGCATCGGTAATCGATACCCGAAAATCATCTGGGATCACGGCCCCAGCTGCAGCACGGCTCACCGCCTGCGATGAGGGCAATACAAACTCACCCTGTTTGTTGCGCAGGCTCACGACAGCCAGCTTATTTTGCTCGGCATAGGCCATTTCCACGTACCCTATAGCTCCCGGCATTTGGTGCACTAACCCAGTGACCCCTTCATTCCCCTTGGCACCCAACCCTGCAGGCCAATTCACCGCCTTGCCATGCCCCACATCCTTGGCCCACGCCTCATTCACTTTGGCCAAGTAGTCCGTAAAAACGGCTGTAGTGCCACTGCCATCAGAGCGATGCATGACCAATATATAGCGATCAGGCAATACAACACCTGTATTTAAGGCGGCAATTCGGGCGTCACTCCACTTTTTCACTTTTCCCATGAAAATGTCAGCAAGGAGCTCTCCGGACAATTGAAGGGGCTGGGTCAGTTCTGGCAAATTATAGACAACCGCTACTGCTCCCATAACTGTAGGAATATGCACCACTCGACCCGGCGCAGATTCAATCTGCTTATTCTTCATCGGAGCATCAGTTGCTCCAAAATCAACTGTTTCAGCTAAAAATTGGCGAATTCCACCACCGCTACCAATAGATTGATAGTTAAATTGATAGGTTGGATGAGCACGATGATAGAGATCAAACCACTTGGAATAAATGGGATATGGAAACGTAGCGCCAGCACCATTGATCAAAATGGCCGCATGTACCGATGCAACACTACTCAAAATCAACATCAGCACGATCGCATTGAATCGCTTCATAGTTCCTCCTCATTCTTGCAAAGAAGAAGCAAAAATCACATGCCCATTGGAAGACAAATTGTAAAGATCGTTCCCTTACCTTCTTGACTAGCAACCGTAATGGATCCCCTCAACTGACTGACCATCTGCCTGACAATCGCCAATCCCAATCCACTGCCGCCTGTTGCCCGTGTACGTGATCGGTCTGCACGCCAAAATCTTTCAAACACGCGTGGAAGTTCTTCACTCGAAATACCAACCCCCGTATCTGCAATTTCCAAAGTCCAGTCATCACCTTGCTGTCGGCCAGAAATGCGTAACGTATCGCCTTCTCGACTATACTTTACCGCATTATCTACTAGGTTGTTAATGATATGAGTCAACATACGATAATCAGTACGAATAATATCCACACCTAACGGTTTGACCTGACAATCAATTTTCTTTTCCTGAATATGAGGGTGGAAGCGCGCAATCACCTCTGATACCACATCAGCCACGGCAACTTCTTCCATAACTAACTGGGTACGACCTGCTTCCAACTTTGAGAGACGTAATAAGTCCTCTACCATAAACTGCATCTGCTCTGCATTGCGCGCGATGATATTCACAAAGTTGCGTGTCATTACAGGCTCAGTAGCATCTTCATTTTGCAAGGTTTCTGCATATCCACGTATGGCCGTGAGCGGTGTTTTAAGTTCATGCGATACGTTGGCCACAAACTCGCGTTGAACCTCTTCCAATTGACGCTGAGGCGTTAAGTCATATCCCACAACCACAACTCCCTGCACATTGTTATCCACACGCCATGGCGTCGCTTGTGCAGACACAATCAATGGTGCAATCGGCGGCAACTTTAGTTCAGCTCGCATACCCTCAGTAGATGTAAGCGCCTTTTCAATCAACTGCGCCAACTCCACAGAGCGACATGCCGCTGCAATAGGCAAACCAACCGGTGATGCAGACATTCCCAACAATGTCTGAGATGCTGGATTACTCAGGATAATAAACCCATCATTGTCCACCACCACCACAGCCTCTTGCATGCTGGCAATAATCGTCTTGAGTTGAGACTGCTCTCGTCGCTCCTGACGCACACGCTCTGTCAGGACTTCTGCCATCGTATTGACCGCCAGACCGAGTTCCCCACTCACACCGGACCAAGATACTGAGATACGATCATCCAGATCACCCGCCATCATTGCACGTGTCACATGTTTGACCTGTTCAATGACATATGCCACGTAGGACGCTACCGCCGTTGACACCAAAACTGCCAAAAGAATCATACCCACAACGGTTAGAATACACGTCCACCATAATTTATCGGCAATGTGCGGAATAAGGACACTGGCGGGGATTAAAAGTAAAAAGCAGGCAACACCCCCACCAATAACGACCAATTGTATGAGGAACAAGCGTAATGCAACGCGGTTGCGCATGACGTGACCCTACGATTCGCTACGCCAGCAATACCCGACACCACGTACGGTCTCAAGGGGATTCCCGGCTTTTCCCAATTTTTGACGAAGTCTTTTAATGTGGGTATCAACAGTACGTGTTGTCAACGCGGGATCATATCCCCAGACTTCATTGAGTAACGTATCACGATTGGCAACCTTATCTTTGCGCGTAATAAGGTAATGTAACAGGCGAAATTCCAATAACGTCAAAACAATTGGCTTTCCATCAAAGGAAATTTCATGACGAATAGGATCAATTACCAGCCGACCTTCTGTAACGACTGTTGCATCCACCTTGGGAACATCCAGCCCTGTTTTCATGCGTTTGAAAATAGCTTGAACGCGCAACACTAACTCACGCGGTGAAAACGGCTTGGAAAGATAATCATCCGCACCCATTTCAAATCCTACAATGCGATCAGCTTCTTCACCTTTGGCCGTTACCATGAGAACAGGTAAATTTTTGGTACGCGCATTACTTTTAATACTTCGACATATAGAGAGGCCATCTTTACCAGGTAGCATCAGATCCAGAATGACCATTGCTGGTGGCGGATCTCGTTCCAATACTCGCAGTCCTTTTTCACCATCTGATGCAACTTCCACATGATATTTGGCCTGCTGCAGGCTAAATGCAATGAGTTGCGCAATATCTGGGTCATCTTCCACTATAAGAATAGATTGTGCCATGGGCGCGCTATGACACAATTCGGAATTCACGGCAACAATATCAGCATGTAATTCAATTTTTTCCAGAAGCTTGCACCTCTACGAGCACTATGTTAGCGCCCCCTCGCACATAAATGAAAGGGCCCTCCGAAATGACAGCAATTTATAACTTTAGTGCAGGTCCAGCTGTACTCCCCCAAGATGTTCTCAAACAAGCCCAGGAAGAGCTCCCCAACTGGCATGGCTCTGGTATGAGCGTCATGGAAATGAGTCACCGCGGCAAAGAATTTATGGGAATTATTGAACGGGCAGAAGCGGATTTGAGGGAATTAATGAATATTCCCGCAAACTACAAAGTTCTCTTTTTGCAAGGTGGCGCCACAGCTCAGTTCTCAGCCATCCCCATGAACTTGCTCCGGGGCAAAACCACAGCAGACTATGTATACACCGGCGAATGGGCCAAAAAGGCCATTAAAGAGGCCAAGCGCTATTGTACTGTTAACATTGTAGCTAGCTCTGAAGATAAGAACTTTATGTACGCCCCACCGCAATCTCAATGGAAGCTCAATCCAGATGCTGCATATGTCCATTATACTTCTAACGAAACCATCCAAGGTGTAGAGTTTAACTGGGTCCCAGAAACAAATGGCGTTCCATTGGTTGCTGATATGTCATCACACATTCTATCGCGCCCAATCGATATCACTAAATACGCCCTTATTTATGCAGGCGCTCAAAAGAACATTGGCCCTGCAGGTCTCACCATTGTAATCGTACGCGAAGATCTCTTGGGTAACACCCTGCCATTTACACCAATGTTGTTTGACTACAAAGTCGAAGCTGACAACGCGTCAATGATGAACACCCCACCTACATATGCCATTTATATGGCAGGCCTTGTGTTTGCGTGGCTCAAAAAATTAGGTGGCATTGCCAAAATGGAAGAAATTAATATCGCAAAATCCAAACTACTGTATGACTACATTGATAGCACAGATTTTTATCAATCCCCTGTCAACAAACCAGATCGCTCACGCATGAACGTGCCATTTACACTGGCAAAAGCCGACTTGGATGAAGAATTTTTAAAACAAGCCAAAGCTGCTGGATTATTACAATTAAAGGGCCATCGCTCAGTAGGTGGTATGCGAGCGTCTATTTACAATGCAATGCCTATCGATGGCGTAAAATCTCTAGTGGCGTTCATGACCGACTTTGAAACGAAAAATAAATAAGGAGCTATAATGAAAATTCTCATTTGCGATGGTTTGGATAGTGAAGCTGTAAAACAATTGGAAAATGATGGTCACGATATCACCCTTAAAAAGGGGATCTCACCCGATGAATTGAACCAACTCATCGCAGATACCGAATGCGTTGTCGTGCGCAGTGCCACAAAAATCAAAGCGCCCGCTTTGGAACATGCTAAAAACTTAAAACTTGTTGTTCGTGCCGGCGTTGGCTTGGACAATGTGGATGCGGTTGCCGCACAAGCCAAGGGTATCACCGTACAAAACACGCCCACTGCCACAACTATTAGTGTTGCTGAACATGCATTTGGACTCATGCTGGCGCTAGCTCGCCATATCCCACAAGGTAATCAGTCTACAAAGGAAGGCAAGTGGGAACGCAAAACACTAGAAGGCACCGAACTTTATAAGAAAACAATTGGTATCTTGGGTTTTGGTCGCATTGGACAAGAAGTTGCAAAGCGTGCCAAAGCGTTTCACATGCGTGTTATTGCCTGTGACAGGCACTTAGATCCAGAAATGGTAGAGGCATTGGAAATCGAATCTGGAGATTTAGATACACTCCTCAATGAAGCTGATTACTTATCGTTGCATCTTCCGCTGGACGACAGCACGCGCAACTTATTTAATGCTGACCGCTTGGGTAAAATGAAAAAGGGTGCACGCATCATTAATACCGCACGTGGTGGTTTGATTGATGAGCAAGCGCTTGCAGATGCCATTAAGTCAGGTCAAATCGGTGGCGCAGCCATCGATGTATTTGCAAAGGAACCTACAGAAAAGGACAACCCTCTTTTCAATTTACCACAATGCATCTGCGTGCCGCACTTGGGAGCATCAACAGCAGAGGGTCAATTACGCGCCGGTGCAGAGGTTGCCCGAATCATCCGTGAATTCAACGCCTAAGATTGTTCCCATCTCGGCCTGTATCCCACATGAGGGAGTGCTGTCGGAGCGTGTAACACTCGTTTCTACAGACATTCAAAAAAGTGGTGGCATCCGCATTCCATTACTTGCGATTCAATCTCCAAACGAACCTAATCAGTGGGTCATTATTGATGGCATGCACCGATTTGCAGCATGTCAACAATTGGGTCTACAACAAATCCCAATTTGCGAGGTTGACTACAATGATCCCAATATTATTTTGATGGGTTGGGATGCAATTACACACATTCCATTTTGTCCGGATAAGCAGCTATTCCAACTCTTTTCGCGCGATGCTGGTTTTATCATTGAGGAACACCCTTGGCAGACAGTAGAACAGGTCCACGATGGCATTCATCATCGTGAATACCTGATGGCCGTAGGTGATCGTGCCGGAACTTTATACACTGTTAAACGCCAGGACAACAACCACACTGTGGCACAAGCAATTTCAGCCATGCGGTCCGTAGATACCATTCTAGATCAATGTAATCCTGAGTTTATTGCAGACGATTTGTCGCTAAACGCTTTTTCTAGTGGAGTGGGGAAATCCCTTATTCTACGACCACGTTATACCAAACAAGAGGTCCTTCAAGCGATTCAATCAGAGACACTCTTTCCACACAAGAGCACGCGTCATATCACTTGATAAGATCAATAGTTTTCAATGATTTGGTTGATGGGTCAAAGGTACATGTCACCTTATCGCCCACTTTGAAGGATTTAACATTCGCAGCACCAATCGTTAAAACCCACTCCTGTTTGGCTTTCCAATCTCTTACTTTGATAGTTGAGGGATCTACAAAAATCAACTGACCCACAGCACGATTTCCACTCGATGTCAGCTCTGGTGTGGCCTTTTCTGGTGTTGGAGAGGCCCCCACTGGAGCTGCAGGCTTAGCTACAGGTGCTGGCGTTGGGCTACTAGCTACGGGTGGTACCATTTTATCTGCTGTCGATGCAGCGGTAGGTGGCGCAGGCACTTTCATTGCCATTGGTGGCGTGGTATCCGCCGCGTTGGCGTGGCCCGCAACCCCCAAAGTCGCTATTAACCCCAGCATACAAATCGCTTTTTGCATGTCGCCTCCCTATTTTTTTTCTGAAGCTTGCTCTTTCCAAATAACATATGCGGGCAGACTTACTAAAGCAGCAATGAGACAGGTGATCTCACCGAAGAGTGCCGCCCAGCCAAATGACACCAACGCCAAGCTGCGACTCATCACCAACACTGAATATCCAATAATCGTTGTGAGGGAACACAAGAATACCGCACCCCCAATACGCTTAACAACCTCTGGCATACTTCCTTCACCATCCTGCACATAGCGCTGTGTCATATTCACCGCATACTCCACACCAATACCAAATGTAATGGGCAACGCGACAAAGTTGAGGAAGTTCAACTTGATTCCAAAGATCGCCATCCCTCCTACCATCCACAGCACTCCTAAAAGCAATGTTCCTAAGCACATCACTGTAGAACGACTCCAACGGAAGTTAATGATGACCATAATGACGACAAATCCGAATGACAATAAAGTAACACGCGGACCTTCATGTACAACAGCTTGCAGAAGATCTGCAAATATGACGGGCTCACCCGAAGAGTAGAGCTTTTCACCATTTGCCAAAGGTACTTCTCGTAAAATTTTTGAAAATTGAATTAAGTCCTTTCCATTCCATAAATTGGCCGTAGGTTTAGGATAGACTAATGCCATCAATCCTCGACGGCCATCCACCTCATCAAAGGCAGATTTCAACATTTCAGGGACATCTTTCATACGAAGTGACTGTAAATCGTCTGTATCTCTAAATTTATCAACTTCGACTTTTTGATCTGCACTCATAAATGTGAGTGCCTTTCCTGACAAAGTCTTACGCATTGATGCTAATTCTGCCATTTTCTCCTTCTGACTAGAAGGAACATAATCAAGCATGGTCTTACATGAATCGATAATTTCTTTTCCATCAACATCAAGAAACTGCTTTGATCGTGCCATAACACTCGGACAAATAAGCGGCACCTGCTCCAAGTTGTCGGCCAAAATATATGCCGGCGTCTGTGACTCACCAAAGATCTGATTGACACGACCACGCGCTCGATTTTCCCAAGAATCTTCTTCTTTCGGCGATTTAAATTTTAGATTTTCGAAATTATATTCTAAGGAATTGGGGATATACCATGCTACTAATGCAAGACAGATAATCGATATAACTCCTGATCCCACCAATATCTGCCGAGGTTTCTGAGTAAGCAAGCGAGATAGTGGATTCATAATGTTACCAAACGACCGTGTTGCAAAACCTTTCGCTTTCAATGGGAACGCTCTCTCATAAACGGACATATATGATGGCAAGAACAGATAAGTGCACAACCAACATAATGGCATGCCAATACCACCAATCATACCAAACTGACTGAAGCCTTTGATATTCGTAACTGTCAGGGCCAAGAATGAACTGGCATTGGTTAGTGATGAAATGAGTGTTGGCTTCCAAGTATGCGCAAGACTTGTGGACAGCGCCGGCATGAGTGTTGAACTTGGGTCACGTCGCTCTTCCAAATACCGCGCCATGAGAATCAAACTATAGTTGATACCATTACCTACAATGATCGATCCTAAAAATGCGGTCTGACTGGTCAAATAGCCAATGGCGTAATAAGCAAACGTCAGAGCAAGCAGTGTTCCTTGGGCAACGGTGATCGTCATAAGGATGCCCATTCGCATGCGCCTGAAGTAAAGAAGCACCACCATTCCAATAAGGCTAACCGCAAGAATTGTTGTTTTGAGTATGTCTCCAATTAAAGCACGATATTCTACTTTCAACTTGGGAAAGCGACCACCAAAGACTGTTTGAATAGAGGGATCAAAACTTTTAGGGTTCAATGAATCAATCGTTTTCTGCACACGCCCCATCAACTTCTCAGCAAACTCAAGTCCTGTGGCACCCTTGATTGGCTTTAGAATGATGACTGCCAATGTGGCATCTGGCGTCGTAAAATAACCGTCTTCATAATGTTCATATTTATTGGTCTTGGCCTTATATTTGTCTTCAATATCCGAAATATCAAATTTTCGGGGTTCATCTGTAAACTCAATGTAAAGAGGGCTTTTTTTAATTTTTTCGTAATCAATTTGATCTTTAATGCGTTTGTGAATTTCTTTTAAGTCACCCAAGTCCACATATAGATACTTATTCTTCTCAAAAAATTTCTTTACCGTGGTATTTTCATAATCCACTGTAGCAATCAAATCACCCAATTGCTCAGGAACGGCAGCTACAAATGCATCAATGAACTTGCGTGTTGCAGGCCAATTCCTTCCTCCTACCAAAACCTGTAGCGTGGCACTGGAACGCACGCGACTTTCAATCTTATTCAGTTCAATGACGCTACGATACTGATCTGGCAGCATCTCCTTAAAATCACTACGTACCTGAATGTGCTTAACAACTGAGAACGTACCATAAAAGAGAGCAATCGATAGAAGCACCACCACCCAATCAAAGCGACGTACTAAACGCACATACGAGGACCAAAAGCGTTCACTTTTTCGGGTGGCTTCTTCTGTCGGAACAGAGCTTGTAGGATGTGACATAGGTTGGTGACTTTTGCCCAATCATTCGGTAAAGTCAAGGCTGCAACAAGGTTACACAATGCTATCTCAGAATCATTACCAAAATGCATTATTTCTTCATGAGTGTGGTGCAAGATTCGAGTGCCAACAACTTGGCCTTTGTCACAGAACCTTTCCCTGCAGAATAATTGCCAATGCGACCATTGGCGGTAAGCACGCGATGACATGGAATCAGAATGGGAAGTGGATTTTTGGCCATGGCTTGCCCAACTGCCCGTGCAGCTCTTGGGCTTCCTGCTCGCAATGCCAACTCAGCATAACTGACAGTCTTACCAGCAGGCACTTTGCACAAGACGCGATACACTGATCGGTGAAACAGGGGCACTGCTGACAAATCCAAGGGGCAATCTGAAAAATTTTGAAGTTTACCAGAAAGGTGTTTCTGAACTTTTGCAACAGTTGGCTTCAACCAAGATGGAATTTCGTTCGAAACCTTTCCCTTAACATCAATTTTCACTGATTGAATATGACTATCCATCCAACCCAGCTTACACAACCCAATATCTGTTTTAAAAATTGTATAATTCATCATCGCACACTCGAACGAATTAATTTGAGTAATCGCTGTGCATCATTCTGCCGACGATTCTTTTGAATAACCTGCTTTAGAGCTTCTGTAGCCACATCTAACTTACCCAATCGCCATGCCGTCACACCCAGCAAATATTTTTGCGTGCTATCATATTCTACTGGAAGACCAACTGTCTTTTGCAAATACGCTGCTGCAGAGTTAATGTCATTCACACGCAATGCTGATAATACAGCCGCCAACGCCAATGTACTTGAATTTGAAAAGGAGGTCATTGCACTATTCAGAACTGCCGCGGCACTTACTGGCACGTTCGACATATAGTAAATACGCGCCACCATCAAATAGTCATCTACCTTTGGTGTCGTCATACTAAGCAATCGTTGCGACATTTGATTGGCTACCGGGATACCCATCTCTTGACGCTCAGTTGCATCCTTTGTTGAATTATAAAATCGCTCAAAACTGACCGCCAATGCAGAGGCATACTCAGGTGTATTGGGATCTGACAGCATGGCATCCATAAAGGTGGTAATGGCTTCCGCCAAACTACCGTTGAGTAACCAGAATCTTCCGAGCAAATACTGGGTGTCTGCACCCAACTTTTCAGATTCTGGCATTTGCAAAATGCTATCGAGCAGAAGTTGTGCAGTTGCCTGTGCTGCGGGAGGAAGACGCTTGGTTCCAGCCTTTGTGGATTCACACATCACACCCCAAAACTCTTCTGCTTGAACGAGAATGGCATTGGATTGAGGCTTACCCGGTTGGCAACCCAGGTGTGGTGTGTACGGAAAATATTTGTAGTTCAGATATGGAGTTAAATCTTCAGAGTTACCCGCAATTCCCGCAACAGGCGCCAACACAAGCATCATCAATAGCACTGCGAACAATTTTTTCCCCATATGATTTCGCTCCAATGCAAACCGCATTAACCCCGCCCAACTGTCATCATACGCTCCACCGCACGACGCGCTGGCACTGCAATTGCTTCGGGAATATCTACCACAAATTGATTTTTTTCAAGGGCCGAAATGACGTTCTCCAAAGTGATCTTCTTCATATGTGGACAAATGGTGCATGGCATTTTGAATTCCATCTTGGGAAACTGCTCTTTCACATTGGCCGCCATGCTGCACTCAGTGATCATCATGACTTGGCCCGTGGGGTGCTTGCGCAAATACTCTTCCATGCCATGCGTGCTACCTGAATAGTCGGCGGCTTGAATCACATCGGGACTACACTCAGGATGGGCAATCACTTGAATCCCCGGGAACTGGGCGCGGTACGCCTTGATATCATCCACCGTAAACTGTTCATGCACCATGCATCGACCTGGATGCGTGAAGACAGTCTTTCCGGTTTCACGCGCAACATTCTGACCCAGGAATTCATCGGGGATAAAAATGAATTCACTTCCTGGCAAACTGTTCACGACTTTTGCCGCATTGCCCGATGTACAGCAAATATCGGACTCTGCCTTGATGTCTGCCTGCGTATTCACATAGCAAACCACAGGCACTCCGGGATGCTTGGCCTTGAGTGCACGCACATCTTCAGGGGTAATGGACTCGGAGAGCGAACATCCTGCTGTGGGATCCGGAATCAAAACTGTTCTCTGAGGATTAAGTAACTTGGCTGTTTCCGCCATGAAATGCACGCCACAAAATACAATGGTATCCGCATCGACCTGGGTTGCGGCCTGCGACAAACCCAGTGAATCCCCCACGACATCTGCAATACCGTGATAGATCGCGGGAACTTGGTAATAATGTACCAAAATGACGGCATTCTTCTCTTTTTTGAGCTGATTGATACGTTCAATCTGGGGCATAGCCAGATCAATTTCGGGCGCACTTAAAACAGTCGCCAGCCGACGTCGAATCTCGGTCGTATTCGGGGTATTATAATGCATATGGCGACTGTATCGCTGCTTTTTGAGTGATGTAAAGCATTTCTAGAAACATCATTGGGGTTGAAATAAGTGCAATAATACTTCGGCATTCCAATGTGCGCTTCTCACGCTCACATGATCAGCCGGCAACCCTTCTATAAGAAGGGTCAACAAGGCTGAAAAACGCTCCCCAATTGCACGTACCTGTCGTTGAAATCGACGTACTGTTTGAGGTTCTAGCAACACATCCATAACCTGTGTCATATGTTCACCAATAATACGCTTAGCTAGCATATTCATTTCTCTCACAAGTTCAAGGCGCCGCTCTGGCGTTACTGATTGCAAAAATACTGCAGCTTCATCTAGCTCTGCATGACCAATGAGCACATATTCCATAGGATCAGGCTCAATCATGCCATCAGGAAATACCAATGAAACCGTGGTCCCAACGCCCAATTCTGAATCAATATCCAACTCAATATTCAATTTGTCTGCATTCTGCCGCGCTATTTGAAAACCAAATCCGTGGTCATTATCCCGATCACTACTCTCAATCACTTTACCATCGTGAATGCGTACGCCACTTCGCAAATTTTCCAACGCCTCATCAGTCATTCCAGCACCTTTATCATGAACAAAGAGTGCACCCGATTGAATTTCCAAACGCACAGATGTTAACCTCTGTCCACGCCTTGGATGGTCCGCCGCATTGCCCACAAGATTTTCCATTATCGCCATAAACGCATCCAAATCGACATTCGGTGTCAGTCTCAATCCCCCAAATCCAACTTGGGTAATACTCACCGTTGTCGAAAAGCGCGACTGCAGGCTCTTCAACACGCTACTCAAATTATGGTCAGGTGGCTGACACGAGGCGCGCGCAGCTTCTAATCGTCCTGCGTTCAACAGCATAGGGAGCGCATGCTCCAGATGCAGCAGGCGATTGCGGATGTCGTGAAACACTTTATGTTCATCAGATGTTTTAACCAATTGCGTTGCCAATTTTGCTACTCGCATCACTTCTGGTTTTACGGATCGGTTATACCACTCAAGGATTTGTGCTGCACTTTCCCCGGTATCAATATGCGCTACCACAGTAGCACGCATCTGCTGAATAAACTGATCTTCAGCACGCGCAAACGCCAGGTTATCACCCGCTGCCGCCAAGGTTTCCCAGTCTACTTCTTTCTCATCTTGTGTTGTTTTATTCGTTTCTGCTGCAGAATTTGCACTAGAAGGCTCACTGGCACTTGCCATAATACCACTCAAAGCCGCTTCTTCTCTTTGAGACTGAGTGGCATGCGTTGCAATTTTTTGCCTTACCTCTTCAATACGGGCGTCAACAAAAACTGACCAGCTAGAATCATCTTTGTCTGCATTTCGTACATCTTCCCATTCTTTCAGATCAATTTCCAATTTGAGGCGTTCAATCCATAATGCCAGTTCATGCTGTTGAGATTGATGACGTGTTACATCTGGTGAGAATGGGTCCGAATACCATGCAGGCGATTGTTTTTCGAGTTCGCGTTGCGTCCGCTCCGCCTCTTCCAGCATGCGACGCAGGTCATCAAGCGACGGCTCACCGACAGTTTCTTTGTGTGGGTGGTAATGATCATAAATTGATTTGGCAGCAACTCCTGCTGCAACCACCAACGCTGCTGCGGTAACCCAAAATCGGGCCTGAGGTGGCAACATGCGTGGACCGAGACCGCCACCCCCACCCTCTAGCAGACGCAAGGTCGGCATGGGCGAAGGCTGAGCCTTAGGCATCGCCATCATGGATGCGCCTGCTGTGATTTGAAGTGGTTGATGAACATCCAGCGCAGAAAAATCCGGAAAGAATGAGACATTCACCCACTGAGGGGAGGCAATCCCCTTATATTTGGGGTCATAAATAAGCACCATAAACACTCCTTTGAAGCTACTTGGTTATCGACGTTCCCTACCAAAAGTTGCGTGAACCTATTGTGAATTATTGACTTTTTGGCACTTCAGGGGCAATAAACGCCCATGAAATCCACTAAAAAACCTAAAATTTCCCGAGAACTTATCAAAGCCTTACCCAAAACGGACTTGCATGTCCACTTGGATGGCTCTGTGCGTATTCCCACGCTGATCGAACTCGCCAAGGCCCAAAAGGTCAAGCTCCCCTCCTATACCGTTGAGGGCATGAAGAAGCTCGTTTTCAAGGACAAATACAAGAGCTTGGCGGAGTACCTAAGTGGTTTTCAATACACCTGCGCGGTGATGCACACACCAGAAGCCTTGGAACGCATTGCGTATGAACTCGCGATTGATAATGCCGAAGAAGGCGTTTGCTACCTGGAAACCAGGTTTGCGCCCCAGTTGCATGTCAGTGACAAGATGGACATGCAAACCGTTTTGGAAAGTGTGAATAAGGGATTTGATCGCGCCAAAAAGGACATTGCCAAATGGAAGCAAGTCAAATCCGGCGATATGCCCCCATTTGAATATGGCATCATTGGGTGTGCCATGCGCAAATTTGCCAAAAACTTTTCGCCCTACTATCGAGACTTTTTGAACGTTTGTGCCTACATGTCCCAAAACGAGGCTTTTGCTACGGCTTCTTTGGAACTAGCGCGCGCCCTCGTAGATATCCGCGACAAACGGGGCATTCCAGTCGTTGCATTTGACCTTGCCGGTGAAGAATATGGCTACCCGGCTGAAATTCACAAACCCGCTTATCAATATGCATTAAAGAACTTCATGTGTCGCACTGTGCATGCCGGCGAAGCATTTGGACCACCCAGCATTTTCCAAGCCATCACTGATTTGTATGCTGACCGCATTGGCCATGGCCTGCATCTATTCCATGAAAATCTAGCACCAGGTAAAACACTCGCTGAACGCAAAAAGTATGTGCATGATTTGATCGAATATATTTCAGATCGTCGCATTACAGTGGAAGTCTGTTTGACAAGCAATATGCAGACCACCCCGGAAATCAAAAAGCTCAAGGATCATCCCTTTGCCCGTATGGAAAAGGAACGCATTTCCACCACCCTTTGCACAGACAACCGTACCGTATCCAACACCACCGTTACCAACGAAGTGGCCTTGGCCGTAGAGAATTTTGACATTTCTCCCAGCCGCTTGCGCAATATTATTATTTATGGATTCAAGCGCAGCTTCTTCCCGCATGACTACCTGGTCAAACGCAAATACGTCCGCCACGTGATTGATTGTTATGATCGGGTGGTCGCCAAATTCGGCGTATAACTTACAGATTATTTTTTTGCTTTGGCTAATTCTTCTTTCAGAGCGGCGCGCAGCACTTCTGGCGAACGCCAATAAGGGAACGGTTTGCCGTTGATGAAGATAGTGGGCGTAGCAGTAATCATGGCACCTTCGCCAATTGAAATATCACGCTGCACCAGTGGCATGCTTTCTTGAGAATCCAGACATTGTGTAAATTTGGGAATGTCGAGATGATGTTTTTCAGCTAGCTTGAGCAACATATCACGTGAAATGCGACGCTGATCGCGGAAGACATCTTCACTGTAATTCCAGAATTCGTGTTGTTGATAGGCGCACATGGCGGCTGTTGCGGCCATACAAGAATGCTGATGCCCCTGCATCTGCATATTCTTGTTACAGCTTTGATCCAGAGGATAATTCACAAACACTAACTTCACGTCATTTTGATATTCCGTCAGGCGCGGCAAAAAATTGAGTGCTGCCAATCGACAAAATGGACATTCCATATCACTGAATTCCACAATGGTTACTTTGGCATTGGGATTGCCCCACATTGGGTGGTCAGTCCAGTCCGTGGGCAATACATGGGGTGATGACTTATCAAAAGCATAGAGTGCATCTTGCATTTGACGTTCAGTTATTTTCCCCATTGATTGTTTCTGGCTCAACATAAAGACTGCCCCCACACAAAACACAATGAGCATCCCCACCGCTGGCTTCCAAAATGACGACAAATGGGCCCATACACGCACCGGATTCACACGCCACCCCACCCACCACGCAAACCAAATGAGTAGGTTAATAATATACATAACAATGCATGTCGGGCACCAAACACGCAGAATCGTAGCGCTCACCCAAGCCAGCGCGGCCGAGTACAAAAATGTCCCTAATCCTACTACCCAACCAAATTGCGCTGCCAGTTGTTGCCCTGTCGGCATCACCCACACAGTCAGTGCAAGCAAGATGGTAAATATATAATAGCAAAGACCCAGTCCCGAAACCGGCAGGCCCAAAAACTCTGCAAAGGAACTCGCCTGCACCAGTTCACAGTTCATGGTGGGACTCAAATTACAGAATGCCGGTTTATCGAAACCGACTGATTGGATTTGATAGAAGAGTTTAAGTGAATAGCCCGCAGTGATGGCCCCCAGTAACGCCACCAAAATGATCACAATAAGCCACGATTTACGCATAGACCCCCCTTGCAATGGTGGTGCGCAAATACCATACGCCACTTTTCACATCAATGGTTTAACGGGCTTTGTCTACCAATCCACAAAGCTCTTGAGCTTTTTGGAACGGCTGGGATGGCGCAGCTTGCGAAGGGCCTTGGCTTCAATCTGACGAATACGCTCGCGGGTTACCGCAAAGTCTTTACCCACTTCTTCCAGGGTATGATCGGATTTTTCACCGATACCAAAGCGCATACGCAGCACCTTTTCTTCGCGAGGTGTCAACGTCGATAAGACACCCATCGTCTGATCGGACAGGCTGGAATTTGTAACCGCATCCACGGGGGATACCACAGACTTGTCTTCGATAAAATCGCCCAGGTGGCTATCTTCCTCTTCACCAATGGGTGTCTCGAGAGAAATAGGTTCCTTTGCAATCTTCAATACTTTGCGCACTTTTTCGAGTGGCAATTCCATTTTTTCAGCAATTTCTTCTGGAGTGGGCTCGCGACCCAAGTCCTGCACCAAATAACGAGATGTACGCACCAACTTATTGATGGTTTCAATCATGTGCACCGGAATACGAATGGTGCGGGCCTGATCGGCAATAGCGCGGGTAATGGCCTGACGGATCCACCAAGTGGCATATGTTGAGAACTTGTAGCCCCGTTGGTATTCAAACTTATCCACGGCCTTCATCAATCCAATATTACCTTCTTGAATCAAATCCAGGAATTGCAAGCCACGGTTGGTGTACTTTTTGGCAATGGACACCACCAAACGCAGGTTGGCTTCGATTAACTCGCGCTTGGCAGCTTCAGCAAAACGTTTGGCACGTTCCAATGATACAAAGGTCTCGCGCAAGCTCTTGGAATCTTGCGAACAATCTTTTTCCAATTGGCGTAAATTCTTTTCAGCTTCTTTAAACTTTTCATCAAACTCTTCCAGTTCTTCCTTGTCACAGCCCGTTTCCTGACAGCTCTTGCGTAATTGATACGCTGTGGATTTGTATTTTTTGAAAAAGTTCTTCTGGGCATCAAATCCTTTGATCTTGGTCTTGGTACCAATATCCTTGAATGTCCGTTCGCAGCGGTCCATGGCCAAAACGGTCTCGCGCAGGCGTTTTACAATTGCATCCACTGTCTTTTGATTCAAATTCATCTGCTTCAGACATTCCAACATACGGCTTTGCAACTCTGTAAATTTGGCTTTGGCTTGTTCACGTGTTGCTTCCGAGAAGCGATCATTCAACATCTTGCTTTGATAGGGGCGACCTTGCTTGGCCAACTGACGCACACGCGACATTAATTTCAAAATATCCAAACGCTTGGCATTTTCATCAACACCATCGCGCTCTTCTTGTTCGTCGAGATCTTTAATGAAATCCAAAACTCTCATCTTATTACGAGAAAGCTGGTCACCCAAGTACAACATGGATTGAATACCGAGTGGCGAAGAGAGCAAGATATTGAACATTTCATTTTCGCCCTGTTCAATTTTCTTGGCAATTTCAACTTCACCTTCACGTGTTAACAGTGCAACAGCACCCATCTTGCGCAAATACAAGCGAACAGGGTCAGCTGAACGCACACTGGCTTCAGCCTTTGCAGCAGCCGCTTCTGCTTCTGTGATAACAACCTCTTCTTCTTCCTCTTCACCTTCGTCATCGTCACCCTTGGACTTTTTCTCAAGCAGCTTTTTACCCTCTTCCTCACTATCAACAATGCTAATATCCATCTCATCCAATGCGGCCAGAACACCGTCTAATTGCTCAGGTTCCGTCATCGCAGATGGCAGGGCATCATTCACTTCACTGTATGTGATAAAGCCCTTCTTCTGGGCCACATCAATAAGCTTCTTGATATTCTTTAATTTGTCTTTTGCGTCTGTTGTGGTGCTCGCCATGAAAGTCTCCTTACGAGTTCCTGTTTTTGGGTCAAAAGTTCAATGAGTCGCGGCTCGTCATTTAGTGCCTGCGCCTCGGCAATTTTTTGATTCAGCTCTTGCATCTGACTCTTCTGAAATCTTTGGGTCAGAATGTCAACATAGCCATTCGTTACCGCCAATGCATCTTCCTCTGAACACTCTGGCTCAGAAAGGGACATCTCCTCAATCATTCCAGACAAGTCTTTGTCTACCAAATTCTCGATAAGCCTTCCTATCGAAAGGCCCTCTTTCCCAGCCGCATCCTGCAAGGTCTGCAGGATGGTCGTACTAAAGTCGTCTTCCATCATGCTTAAAGCCAGCTTGTCGTGCATGGCTGACCACAGTTCTGGATATTGCAGGATCAATTTCAACACACGTCGTTCAATACTGCGTACTTCTAAACTATCGGATGAGTGACGCTGCAAAGTTGCGTTGATCATCTGCTTTTTTTCACTTCCTGCTAACGATGCACGCAACACCGATTCATCAATTGAAAACCGTTGCGCCACGCGACGCAGGTACATCGCTTGCTCGACAGGATCATGCACAAGCTTCAGCAAGGGTTTCAACTCCCGCATGGCAATAACAGAACCTGCAGCACCGTGACCGGCTTCTAGCATCACCCGATCCACCACCCATTCACCCAGCGTTGATGATGCAGCCGCCAGCTTATGCATGGCATCTGCGCCCATCTTTTGAACATAGGTATCCGGATCTTCACCCTGCGGCAGTACTACCACGCGTGGTACCAATCCCAATTCTAAAAAGAGCGGCCAACTACGACGGGCGGCATTAATACCCGCCTCATCCCCATCAAAGATTAACCAAATATTTCTCGTAAAGCGTGTGACCAATCGCAAATGCCCAGTTGTCAGAGCAGTCCCTAACGGTGCAACGACATGTTGAATGCCCGCTTGGTGCAAGGCCATCACATCCAAATTACCTTCTACCAACCACACCGCATCTTCCTGACGAATTGCCGACAATGCAGGTGCCAAACCAAATACTGAGTGACTCTTGTGATAAATAAATGAGTCGGGTGAATTCACAAACTTGGCTGGGGCGTCTTGCCCTTCAGCTGTCTTGGGCGTGCCAAAGGTGCGACCACTAAATCCCAAAATTTCGCCACGCGCATTGGTAATTGGGAACATAATACGCTGCCGGAAAAAATCATAATAGCCATCGCGATTTTGGCGCGGTCGAATCAATCCCAGCTCCGCCGCCAATTCCAGCGGTACACCCTTGCTTGTCAAATAACGCACCAGATCATCCCAAGTATCATCGGCAAGTCCCAAAAAATGTTGCTTAAAAACTTCAGTATCCGAAAAACCCCTATTTTTTAGATAATTACGGGCTTCCAACCCCTTCTTTTCATCCAATAAACACGCCTGAAAGTACTCGGCCACGACTTGGTTAGCGCGCAAGCCCCAGCGCTTCTTTTTATGGGCCGCATCTTCTTCGGCATGCGTTGTTTTAGTGAACTCTTCGGGTAGGCGCACACCAGCACGTTCGGCCAGCGCACGAACCGACTCGGGAAAGCTTAATCCCTCGCGTTTCATGGTGTACTTGAAGACATCGCCACCTTCACCACAGCCAAAGCAGTGGAAGATTTGCTTCTCTTCATTCACCATAAACGAGGGGGTTTTTTCACCATGGAACGGGCAGAGGCCCCGATGATTACGGCCAGCAGGCTTGAGCGGAACAGACTCCCCCACAATGGCCACGATGGACAGGCGATCCTTGATCTCTTGAAGGAGTGAGGATGGAAACATGACGCCTCTTTAAGATTACAGTTACGACTTGGTTGACAATAATTGCTGCACGAGCTGACTGACCAGTTTGCCGTCGGCACGACCGGTAGTCTTGGGCATAATCAACTTCATCACCTTGCCCATATCTTTGGGTGATGCAGCACCACTTTCGGTGATGGCCTGAGAAATCACATCTTTGAGTTCTGCTTCGGAAAGCTGTGTGGGAAGGTATTCTTGAAGGATGGCCATTTCTGCCTCTTCCTTCTTCGCTAGATCATCGCGCCCACCCTGACGAAACTGAGTGATGGATTCCTGACGCTGCTTGACCATGGTGCTTAAAAGTTGCAGCACGGCCGCTTCGTCCACTTCGGAAGCGGCGGTGCCACTGACTTCTTTGGTTTTGATTGCCGTTTTGACAGCACGCAAGACTTCCAGACGCAGCGCATCTTTGGCTTTCATTGCAGTGGTCAAATCCGACAATAGCTTGTCCTTGAGGGACATTCTAAACTCCAAAATTAATAATTAACGTGTTGGCTTGCGTGTTGAACGCTTGCGAGCGGCGGCAGCTTTGCGCTTCTCGCGCACGCTGGGCTTCTCAAAAAATTCGCGCTTGCGCAGTTCCGATAAAATACCGGCCTTTTCACATTGCTTCTTGAAGCGGCGAATCGCGGCTTCTACTGATTCACCATCTTTAACGCGTACTCCTGGCATAAAAAAATCACCCGCCTTCAACACACGGCGTCGAACGCCGTTAGATTTAGATTCCCTTGCAGAATTGCAGGGTTGGGGGCTGGTAAGGGATTGACCGGTTAATGTCAAGCCAAACTGCCCAAATGGGGGTTATTAGAGGGCTACAACTACTGCCAGAACAGCACCTTCAACGGTCAAAACGCCGGCTTCAATGGCCAACCCCACGCCGGTTGCGGCCAATGCAATACCCCCTAAAACCAATATACCGGTAGGAATAGTGAATTTTGCGGAGGCCTTCGGTGAATCTCTTGTTGCTTCAACTTCGGTAGCTGCAATTTGGGCTCTCTCTGGAATGCAGGTTTGGTTGTACTGCAGAAGGGCATTAAAATATTCACGATACCGCTCGCCTGCTATCGTGGAATCAACTGGTGGAATGAGGCTGAAGAGGGATAACAGACTACCTAACGAAAATAAGCTGCGGTCACTGGACCTGATCGCCTGTTGCCACTTATAGTGAGCGGACTTTATCTCTCGATGCAATTTATCACACTGTGCCAATTGGTCGGGATTCAACATGTCTCTGTCTAGGGCCCGAAGACCACGATGGGGCGGAACGATGGGGCCAGCAAGATAGGAATGATCACGCTCAAGACCGCTGGAATAAAACACACCGCGAAAGGCCATATTGTACCCTCCTGAAACAGTTGAGGAAACTGAGGCTGGCGGTATCAATACCAATATTGACTATATTGTCTACTGCAAAAACGGTGACCCTTGTTTAGGAGCTTGCACCGATGGCTAGGGCGCCACCAACAACGACTGAGGCACCGATTTCAACAAGTGCTCCTACACCAGTGGCGGCGAATAAAAGTATAAATGCATGCTCAAGTTGGAATCCAGAACCAGCTTCGGCAATGCGAGCGACAGGGACATCCCCATTGACTGGGGCTTCGCCAAGATCAGCTGGCAACTCAATGCCGTCAACGGCTGTATCATCTACCGGGGGAGCATCAAATGCTTCGACTGAGACACGTGCTGCCGCTTCAGTGCGCTTTGGATGGCACTTGTTGGCGTATTGCTGGGCCAAACGTAGATATTGATCACGATATACATGTGCAGGGGTAATAGATTCTAAATCAACTAAACCAACCGCTGTACCGATCCGACGTCCTACCTTTGCAAGAAAACCACGGTTCAATTCTGAACGCCAACAACCAAAGGCATCCTTCATCTCGTCATGAAGCTTATCACATTCACCCATAAGACCATTATCAAGCACATGATCCAAGCTCCGACCAAAATAATGACCCGGTAAAATGCGGGACTGCATGTCTTGCAAACGATCTCTATTATTCACGTACGCCATTACCCATCTCCTTGTTGTATTCGAGAGTGTACTTATCGCGATACTGGGGAAAAAGTTGCGTGTGCTGTGGAAAAAACAGGGAGGATAAAACCTAAACCACTGATTTTAATACGCTTTTAACTTACCCATCCGCCATCATTTATAGAACGAGGCGCAGGTACCATGACACCACTAATTGTCCATAGAAAAAGTACAATATGCCAGCACCGGCAATAAAGGGGCCATATGGGATGGGGTGTTGGGCCGATTTTTTGGAAAGAAGCAGGTACAGGCTACCGATGATTGTACCAGCCACCGAACTCCAAAGCAGGATGACAATCACTCCCTGCCAGCCAAAATAGGCGCCCAGCCAGGCCATGAGCTTCACATCGCCCCAGCCCAGCCCCTCTTGCTTGCGAATCTTTTCATATGTGAGTGCCACCAGTGCTAAGACGCCACCACCCACTGCAATCCCAATACCGCTGGAAATCAGTGTCTGCTGCCAAGGCCACGGCGATACAATCAATTGAATGACCACTGCCAACGGAATGGCGGGCAGGCTGATCACATCGGGAATGATTAAATGTTCCAAGTCAATGAAGCTAATTAAGATGAGCGGTGCGATAAGGCCAATGGTATAGAGTGTGGCAGGTAGTGGTGACTTGAAGTAACACCACGTCGCCAGAATCAGCAGCGCCGTAATAAGCTCCATGATGGGATACATCCAACCGATTGGTGTGTGGCACTTGCGGCACTTTCCGCGAAGAAGAATAAAACTTAAAAGTGGAATGTTATCGTACCACGCAATTGTCTCGCTGCAACTGCGGCACTTGGACCGCCCCCAAGCAAAGGGTTCTTCCAATGGCAGTCGCACGCGCAGCACATTCAGAAAGCTACCAACGCAAAGTCCGATGAGGAAAACGAAGATATCGACCCACACATATGTCATGGGGTTCCCATACTACTTCCATTGATTGGCGGCTAGAATGTTTTTACAGAGGCAAATACTTTTGGGGGTGACTTCGGCCTGTTCGTCGTCACTGAATCTTTCGAAGGCTCTCTGCTGAAACCGCTGCCTCGATACCATTATCACTTTTGACACGCACATAACTTCCCATGTCTTGAATGATGATTACCTTTGTTCCTGGACGAAATTTTCCTTGGGGTGGCATGGCTTGTTGGGGGCCGTGAAGATAGTACTGCGTTTCATATGAAACAACATGCGTGTAGGGGATTGATGGTTTTGGGGTGCCTCTTTGCGTTTCGGCATTGAGGAGCGAACCCAAAAGAACAACAACGAAAAGAGACAGAACAATCCACTTCAGTTTTCTGTTATTCATAAAAACCTATTTCCGCTGATTTGCGGCCAGGATATTTTTACGGAGGCGGATGCTCTTGGGAGTGACTTCGACCTGCTCGTCGTCGCGGATGAATTCAATCGCACGCTCTAACGTCAACGGTAGCACGGGCGTCAGAATGATGTTTTCATCACTTCCCGCCGCGCGCATGTTGGTGAGTTTCTTTTCTTTGCAGGGATTCACATTCAAATCGTTGTCACGATTATGTTCGCCGATGATCATGCCTTCGTAAACCGGCACACCATTGGTGATAAACATGACACCGCGGGGTTCCAAATGAAAGAGTGCATAGGGCACAGATTCGCCTGAGCGATCTGAGACCAGTGACCCTGCCACACGGCTTACAATATCGCCGCGATACGGTTCGTAACCTTGCACGTAAGAATTCATAAGGCCGGTGCCTTTGGTGTCGGTCAAAAATTCATTGCGGTAACCAATCAACCCGCGTGATGGAATGGAAAACTCCAGACGCACGCGACCTGTGCCGTGGTTCACCATATTTGTCATGCGACCCAGGCGACGTGACAGCTTTTCGGTCACTGCACCGGTGAATTGATCATCAATATCCACATACAAATGTTCAATGGGTTCACACTGAACGCCGTTTACTTCTTTCATAATGACCTGCGGACGACCCACGGCCAACTCAAACCCTTCGCGACGCATTTGTTCAATCAAAATGGCCATTTGGAATTCGCCGCGACCTTTCACAATAAACGTCTGAGCATTTTCACCCTGCTCTACACGCAACGCCACATTGTGTTGGGTTTCCTTTTCCAGGCGCTCAATGATTTTACGCGACTGAACCAATTTACCTTCGCGCCCAGCCAGTGGTGACGTGTTGCACATAAACTTCATGGAAACAGTGGGTTCATCCACCGTGATGCGTGGCAACGCCTTGGGGGATTCCGCCGTACAAATGGTGTCGCCAATGTGCACATCTTCAATACCAGAAATGATGATCACATCGCCCGGCAACGCATGGTCTAAATCAGCGACGCGAATGCCTTCATACCCCTGAATGCCTGTGACTTTGAGCTGGCGCGGTTTGCCGTCTTCGCCAATACACACCAACGCTTCGTTCTTTTTCACTGCACCATTAAAAATACGACCAATGGCCAAGCGGCCCATGTAATCCGAATATGAAAGATTGGTGACGAGCATCTGAAAGGGTTCTGCGGGGTCATATTTGGGTGGCGGCACTTCTTCGATAATCATGTCAAAAAGAGGCGCTAATGAATCACCACGTGTTTCCAACGTAGGCTGCGCAATCCCATCGCGACCAATGGCGTACAAGACCGGGAATTCAATTTGCTGATCGTTGGCATCCAGATCAATAAACAAACTATACACTTCATCCAGCACTTCTTGCGGGCGCGCGTCTTTGCGATCGATTTTATTCACAACCACAATAACCTTCAAATTGGCTTCCAGAGCCTTCTTCAGCACAAAGCGCGTTTGCGGCAACGGACCTTCAGAGGAATCCACAAGCAACACCACACCGTCCACCATCTTGATACCGCGTTCCACTTCGCCACCAAAGTCGGCGTGGCCTGGGGTATCGATGATATTGATCTTGTGTCCCTTCCAGGACACCGAACAGTTTTTGGATGCAATGGTAATCCCGCGTTCGCGTTCCAGATCCATGCTGTCCATCACACGGTCATCCACAGATTGGTTTTCACGGAACGTGCCCGACTGCTTGAGCATAAAGTCCACAAGGGTCGTTTTGCCATGGTCAACGTGTGCGATAATGGCGATATTGCGTAGGTTTTGGGTCACTGCTGATTTCGTCATATAATCCTCATTTTGGGTCGCGACGCATCTCATTGATTGGGCCAGAGATCAAGGTAATAAAGCGGTAAAACGCTTGTCAGTACGCCATTTTGCGTGTTAGGCGCTTGCCCCGTAATTGCACATTCAATGAGGTTCCTATGACCGACATTAACAAGAAACTAATCGACCACATCGCCCATCTGGCGCGCCTGCGCTTTCCAGAGGCCGATTTGGAGCGATATACCCAGAAAGCCAAGCACATCCTGGAGTATGTCGAGCGCCTCAAAGCAGTGAATACCGAGGGAATTGAGCCCACCGCCCATGCCGTAGATGCCGTTGGATTTATGCGCGATGACGAAGCCCAAGCATTTGATAATCGCGAGGCCATCCTCGCCAATGCCCCGGAGCGGGATGGTGATTTCTTCCAAGTCCCGAAGGTCCTATGACAATCGACACCCTACATCAGCAGCTAAGCGACAAAAAGATTTCCTCTGTAGAACTCACACAAGATTATTTAAAGCGCATTGCGACCAGCAACCCCGATCTCAACTCGTTTATCACCGTTACTGAAGAGCTCGCACTTGCGGATGCACGTGCCGCCGATGACCGCATCAAGTCTGGAAAAAATGTAACGCCACTGACCGGCATTCCAGTTGGTATTAAGGATTTATTCACCATCAATGGCGTGCGCACCACCTGTGGCTCACACATCTTGGAAAACTATACCGCGCCCTACACCGCAACTGTTGTCCAACGCTTACAAGATGCCGGTGCGGTCATTGTGGGCAAACTCAACATGGATGAATTTGCCATGGGTTCTTCCAACGAACACTCTTATTTTGGCAACGTCCGCAATCCCTGGGAACGCGATCATATTCCAGGCGGCTCCAGCGGTGGTTCTGCAGCAGCAGTCGCGGCTTTGCAATGTGTCGCAGCACTGGGCACTGACACAGGTGGTTCCATTCGCCAACCGGCATCTCACTGTGGCGTGGTGGGTATCAAGCCCACTTACGGACGCGTCAGTCGTTATGGCATGACCGCATTCGCATCATCGTTAGATCAATGCGGCCCCATGGCACGCACTGTTCGTGATTGTGCTGAGATGTTGAATGTTATTGCTGGATTTGATCCGCATGACTCCACATCGCTTAATTTACCAGCAACAAATTTTTCCGCAGACCTAGGTAAATCCATCAAGGGCATGAAGCTTGGTATTCCCAAAGAATATTTTATTGATGGTTTGGATAGCGATGTTGCAAAGGCCGTTGAGGCAGGCATTGCTGAACTTAAAAAACTGGGTGCAGAGTGTGTGGAAATTTCCCTACCCCACACCGAATATGCATTACCCTGTTATTACATTGTTGCTCCTGCAGAAGCGAGTGCCAACCTGTCGCGTTTTGATGGTATCCGCTTTGGGCATCGCGCATCGCACCCCAAAGACCTGCGCGATCTATATGAATTAAGCCGCACTGAAGGATTTGGCCCAGAAGTCACACTGCGTATTACCATTGGCACATTTGTTCTCAACTCTGGCTACTATGATGCGTATTACAAGAAGGCCCAACAAGTGCGCACACTCATCAAGCAAGATTTTCTGAAGGCATTTGAATCCGTCGATGCGATCGCCGCACCTGTTTCACCCACGGCCGCGTTTCGGTTTGGCGAAAAAACAGACGATCCCATTCAGATGTATCTATCTGACATTTTCACAATCCCATGCAACTTGGCTGGCCTGCCGGGTCTCTCTGTTCCATGTGGATTCACAAAAGACAAATTACCAGTTGGCATGCAATTAATTGGCAAACCACTCGCAGAAGCAACGATACTCCAAATTGCCCATGCGTATGAACAAGCAACGCCATGGCATGGCATGCTCCCGCCAGGGGTGACTTTATGAGCACTGAATTTGAATGCGTTATTGGGCTGGAAGTTCACGCACAACTTCTGACCAAGACAAAATTATTTTGCAACTGTCCCACCACTTTTGGGGCACCACCCAACTCACACATTTGCCCGGTCTGCACCGGGCAACCCGGTGCACTGCCCGTTCTGAATCGCAAGGCTGTAGAGTTTGCCATTCGCGCAGGGCTCGCCACCCATTGCACCATTGACGAACACAGTGTGTTTGCACGCAAAAATTATTTTTACCCCGATTTACCCAAAGGCTACCAAATCTCCCAATATGATCGCCCCATCTGCCGTGAAGGTGTGGTGGAAATTGAATGGAACGATCAAATCAAATCCATTCAACTGATTCGCATTCACATGGAAGAAGACGCGGGCAAGCTCGTACACGACTACGGTAATCCCGACGCCAGTCATGTGGATTTAAACCGTGCGTGTGTGCCATTGATTGAAATTGTCAGCGGTCCCGATATTCGCTCTGCACAAGAAGCTGTTGTCTATCTCAAAACGCTGCGCAACATCCTTATGTATTTGGAAGTCTGCGATGGCAACATGCAAGAAGGTAGTCTGCGCTGCGATGCCAACGTATCCGTGCGACCCAAAGGTGAATCCAAATTGGGCACCCGCACTGAACTCAAAAACTTAAACTCATTCCGCTCAGTGGAACGTGCCATTGAATTCGAAATTAAACGTCAGATCGAAGTCATTGAAGATGGCGAGAAAGTAATCCAGGAAACCCGTCTTTGGGATGATGCCAAACAGGAAAGCCGCTCTATGCGTGGCAAAGAAGAAGCCCACGACTATCGCTACTTCCCAGACCCCGATTTAATGCCTGTTACTGTTACGCAAGAATGGATTGAGGACATTTTATCCACGCTACCAGAGCTCGCATCCGCAAAAGCTGCACGCTTTGTAAAAGACTACGGCATTCCAGAATATGATGCCCGCATTTTGACTGCTGAAAAGGCGTTGGCCCATTATTACGAAGAGGCGCTCAAACACTACAATCAGCCCAAGAAAATTGCGAACTGGATCATTACGGAACTACTGGGCCGCCTCAATGCCAATAATGCAACCATCGAAGACGCCAAAATCAAACCCACTCAAATTGCAGCGCTCGTCAAATTAATTGATGACGATGTTATCAGCGGCAAAATTGCCAAAGATGTCATCGTAGAAATGTTTGATACAGGCAATGATCCAGAAGCCATTGTGAAGGCAAAGGGATTGGTACAGGTTAGCGATACCGGTGCAATTGAGGCCGCAATTGCCGACATTCTTGCCAAAAATCCCGATAACGTCGCCAGCTACAAATCTGGCAAGACGCAGGTCTTTGGATTCTTTGTGGGTCAAGTCATCAAGGCCATGCAAGGTAAGGCCAACCCCAAAGTCGTCAACGAACTGTTACGCAAGCATTTGGACTAACATCAAAGGTATCTATGATTTCGATCAAACCAATTGAATGGAAAGATGACAAAGTCATCATGCTCGACCAGCGTTTGTTGCCGCAAGAAGAAGTCTATATCACTTGCGAAGATTACAAAGCGGTTGCTGTTGCCATTAAGGACATGGCCATTCGTGGCGCCCCCGCCATCGGCGTGGCTGCCGCCATGGGTGTCGCATTGGGGGCATTGGGAATTTCAGTTAAGACATATGACGAATTTTATACCAAGTTAGAACGTGTCTGCGAAACAATCGAGGCCACACGCCCCACGGCTGTCAATTTATTCTGGGCAACTGCCCGCATGAAGCGTGTATGCAAAACCCATAAAGACTTGCCGCTTTCCGAATTACAAAATCGTCTTAAAGATGAAGCCGTCGCCATGTGCTTTGAAGACATTGAGACCAATCGACAAATGGGACGCAATGGTGCCACATTCTTTAACGATGGTGATCGCGTGCTGACCCATTGTAACGCCGGTGCACTGGCGACTGCCGGATTTGGCACAGCATTAGGTGTGCTATACGCCGCAACCGAAGATGGCAAAACCCTCAAGGTCTTTGCCGATGAAACCCGTCCTTACCTACAAGGTGCGCGCCTGACCGCTTGGGAACTCAATAAGGCCGGTATTCATGCAACTGTAATCACAGACAATATGACCGCCCACATGATGGCCAAAGGTGAAATTGACAAAGTCATTGTGGGTGCCGATCGCATTGCGGCCAATGGTGATGTCACCAACAAGATTGGCACTTATGGCGTGGCCATCTTGGCCAAGCACCACAATATTCCACTCTATGTCGCAGCTCCTATGTCGACAATTGACTTCAGCATTCCAGATGGATCGCATGTGGTGATTGAAGAACGCCCTACAAAAGAAGTAACGCACGTGGGTCCCACACAACTGGTTCCCACAGGTGTCGCTGTTCGCAATCCCGCTTTTGATGTCACACCTGCAGCACTCGTTACCGCCATCATCACCGAACGCGGTATTGCCACTCCCCCAAACCTGACCACACTTGCCTCACTTAAAAAATAATTTGTGCTAGCCCGTGTCGCCAATACCATAATGTCGCTTATGCAGCGATCTTCTAAGGGAACGGCATGCTGCTACCCTCGGCAACAAGGCTCAGTAGGCGTATGGCGCAGGAGCTCCGTCATGACTTGACAAAAAGGC
>PCXA01000010.1 GCA_002796325.1 Deltaproteobacteria bacterium CG11_big_fil_rev_8_21_14_0_20_47_16
GCTCGTCGGGCACGACGTCGGTTTTTCGTTACGGCGAAAAACCGCGTCTCACTCTCGCCGTGCGTGGCAAAGAACCATGGACACGCACGGCTCCGAGAGTCCCTCCTCCGCGAGACGTCGTCGTTAAATTGGGGTGTGCTCGTTTCACTCAATGCGGCGCAGTAAGTGTAACGCTTGTGCGGGAGGGGTGACGCCCGGAGGTTCCCTCGCCCGGGTCAGCAACGTCTCCGTGGCAGCGCCACTGCGTCAGGGGACATATTTATCCGCTGAGAGGGGGAGGGACACCGGGCGGCAGGACCCGTCCCGCACGACTATGAATGATAGTTTGGGCGCCGGACGATGGCGTGCATTGAATTGAACGAACAGCGGATATGCAAAAAAAACAGCGGACCGGTTTGCACCAGTCCGCTGTCCAAAACGATATCCCCCGATACCTGTTTTCTTTAAGCAACACCCCAGCTGGGCAATTGATTGGGCTGCCCGTAGAATTGGGAATTCAATGCATTTACCTTGGCAATATCGACAGCTGCCTTACCACGTGCTTTGGCCACTTCAACATCACGTTCCTTGGTTAGCTCACCCAAACGCTCTTGGGTTTTAAAACTCGCCTTTGTGACACTTTCATTCGATTGAATCATCTGCAAATTAAGACCAACCAAACTGTTTTGCAATTCATAGTACTTTTCAACTTTTGCGGTTTCTAGGTCCATCACGCGACCCATCATGGAAGTACTTTGATAGGAGTTATACATATTGCCTAACCAGCCCAAGCCAGCACCAATGGCATTATAAGTCTGGCCATTTTCAGCAAGATTCATCTGTCGGTTGGCAATATCACCGGCAGAGCCTGTACCCGTGGATGGTAAGCTTGCACCAGTGATAGACATATTGGGTCCAGTATATACTGGAACGGATGGTACTTGATTTACTGGTTGATTTGGATCTGCCATGATTATTCTCCTTATTAAGCGACTTTGGTCGCGTTACCGTAAAATTGTGGAGCAACAGGCGACTGTGCCCGGCTCTCTTCTTTGGCTGTGAAAACAACACCTTTGCTGCGTATATCCTGCCAATCATTCGATTCTTGACGTTCAAGACTTGCCACACGCAGCAACTGATCACCCATACCTGTTTGTGCTGCAGCTTTTTGCTTGGCCATGTTGCGGGCAGTGATGCGTGCAGATACTTGCTGCTGGTGGATGGCCTTTTCACCGGCCTTCTTTTGCTTGTCAGAAACGGCATCTTGTTGGTTACTCTCAACAACGCCGCCAAAAATACCAACGCCAAGACCTATAACACCACCAATAATGGCACCGTAGCCACCACCACATTCGGCACCAATCATGGCACCTGTTCCCGCACCTTCAACCGCTCTCATTGCAATACCAGATCCACTCATTTGTTCCTCCCCAGGGCGCCGGTACTCATTGCCCTACAGAGGTATTATCGGGGGGGTACCCCCCAAGAGTTGCGAAAGGGGGCATTTTTTAACAAATAAAAAATAACTCATTGATTTATATTGGGTTTTAAAGTATCAGCCGCCCCATGCTAGACCTCCAAAAGACCATTTCGGCCTTTAAAACCGGTGATATTCGGGCCCTGTCACGTCTTATTTCACTCGTGGAATCCCGAGATTCCGAATCTTTATATCTGATGGCCTCTTTATATAAAGAGGGGGCAAAGGGCTCCTGTTTGGGCATTACGGGCCCACCTGGGGCTGGGAAATCCACCTTAGTGGATCACCTTATTCAGTATCGTCGCTCCCAGGGTAAAACGGTGGGCGTCCTGGCCATCGACCCCTCCAGTCCATTTACGGGTGGGGCCGTTTTGGGGGATCGCATTCGCATGCAGCAACATGCCGCCGATGCGGGGGTATATATCCGTTCCTTAGGCAGTCGCGGCGCACATGGCGGACTATCCGTTGCCACGCGCGATTTGGTCCGCTTGTATCAGGCCTTTGGCTTCGATGAAATTATTGTGGAAACAGTGGGGGTTGGGCAGACGGAACTGGATATCATGCAACTGGCAGATACCACGATTGTCGTCATGGTGCCTGAGGCGGGCGATACCATCCAAACCATGAAGGCGGGTCTTACTGAAATTGCAGATTTATTTATTGTAAATAAAAGTGACCGGCCAGGCGCCACTGCGATGGTGACGGCATTGCAACAGATGATTGAATTGGGTGAGGGAAGGGTGCGAGTGCAAGAGCATGATCGCCAGCATCGTATGATTCAAACATCTCCCACAGGGGGAGAGGAAGATACGATTTGGCACATCGATGTGCTCCAAACCATTGCTACAAAAAATAAAGGAATTGAAGAGGTATGGAGCAAAGTCGATGCTCATAGGGCATGGCGCGTGACGCATCCTGAAGATGTGATTGAAGTTCAGAACCGTCGTGACGCGGAATTTGCTGCATTGGCTACCGAACATTTTGGCCGTTGGTTGCAGGAGCAAGCAGACAGTACTGCCCTCACGCACATTACAACCCAGTTACATGCGGGCACACTCAACCCCTATACAGCCGTGGAAAAACTCTATACCCACATTGGATTGAAATCATGATCGCCTTCGCAATTTTATTGGCAGGCGTTATTACAGCAACGCCGATTCCAAAAACCCCTATTCCCAATGTGAGCTCGTTACCCAAATCACAGTATCCTGCCATCCCCCATGCGGCCAAAGATGCCTGCATGTTGAATGGCAATTTTGTCATCATGAGTGAAGATGGTGTCTACCTTGCTATTTTAAAATCAAACAATTGGGAAACACATGAACTGTTGAGGCGCGCTGAAGGTACAGCCGAAACGTTTTGGTCGGTGGACTGCCATCCTATGTTTGAAGATGGTCACCCCCAAATTATTGTGACCCGTGTGCGGGATGGGATTTGGCGCTCTGCCATTTTAGCAGAAGACGATGGCAAGTGGCATGTGCGCATGGATAACCTTCCTTTTGCATTGCGTTGGGTCAATTGGCAAAACAAAGGACAGTGGCTGGCTGATCCACTCTTTCAGCAAGATTCCGGTGGCCGAGTGTACGCTATGGGAGACGGTAGCCGATACCTATTTGAAGTCGAAGGTGATGATAAAAAGCTAAAATTGGGCAAGCGTTACAAATTTCCCATTGGCACCACACTCGACAACTGGAACCAGTTACCCAATGGCAATATCGCGGTATTACGTCAGCAACGACTGGAAATCTGGAGCGGTCAAAAACGCTATAAGAAACGTCAAAGCCTTCCAGGGTGCGGCACAACAACCGTTTGTGCAATGTCCCAGACCTGGGCAATGTCGGGCATTGGTTATGATTATTGCCGCACGCAGGCACCCATTATATGGAATAATCTGGCTGTCGCTGTTCACAATAATCTGCTGATTGATGATGTTTTTGGGCGAACACCAATGGTTGAACATTCTGACTTGGAATACCTGGCTGTGGACCCCCTCACAGATGCGCTGCATTTTTATCAGCGTCAGGGACCATTTATTGGTGAAATTACCGCCTATTTTATTGACAAAAACCCGGTATCTGGGGCTATGACGCTCTTCGTTTTGCTTCAGGACAAATCTCTGGGGCAGGCCCTCTCAGAAGGGGTCAAAGAGACAATGCTTTTATCAATGCCATTGGACTCATTGGTACCAGAAGACTAAAGATGTACAACCAAAGGCGGCGTAGCTCAGTGGTTAGAGCGAGGGATTCATAACCCCTAGGTCGGTAGTTCGATTCTACCCGTCGCCACATAAGATCGAGGGGCTCTGCCCCCGTACCCCCGAAATCCTGTGACGTTCGGAGCTGGCAAAGCCACTCCTCGCGCACGTCGCTTCGATATAATGGAGTTCCATGACAAAAAAGTTACCCACAATTGTTATCATTGGTCGACCCAACGTGGGCAAATCGACGCTGTTTAACCGAGTTATTGGCAAGCGCCACGCCTTAGTGGACGACCAACCTGGTGTAACCCGCGACCGCTTGTATGGCCAAGGGGATTGGGATGGCGTCAAGTTTCTCCTTATTGATACTGGTGGTGTGGATGGCACAGGGAATGCTCTGGCCAAAGCGGTTTTTAGTCAAACCAAGCAAGCAATTTCTGAAGCAGATGCCTTATGGCTTGTGATGGACGGTCGCGCCGGTCCTGTCATGTTGGATGTCGACGTTCTCAATCTGGCACGCAAAAGCAGTAAACCCACATTTTATATTCTCAATAAGATGGATACCAATTCCGTCACAGAATTATCTCTGCCCACATTTCATGAAGCGGGCTTTGATATGATGTACCCCATTTCATCTGAACATGGTCGTGGTGTGGACGCATTGCTTGATGCAACACTTGCGGTATTTAAAGCGGAGCAATCTGGTTCAGCCGTTGAAGACGAACCCATCAAGGGCATTCGTGTTGCCATTGTGGGTCGTCCCAATGTTGGTAAGTCCACGTTGACCAATACATTGTTGGGCAGTGAGCGCATGGTCACGCACGACATGGCTGGAACCACACGTGATTCTGTCGATATTGCGATTGAATCTCAAGGAGAGCAATTTGTCTTTGTGGATACCCCTGGCATCAAACGCAAATCCAAAACTGAAACCAAGCTTGATAAATTTTCAGCGATCAAAGCATTGCAAGCGGCTGAACGCTCTGACGTTGTACTCCTTGTCATCGACGGCTCCGAAGGTATTACCCATCAAGATTTACAACTGGCCAAGCAGATCTATAAACGTGATCGTCCCATTGCGGTCATTGTAAACAAGTGGGACAAGATTCTTGATAAGAAACTCACAACCAAAAAATACAACGATTACATTGAAGAGCAATTCCAGGAAATGCGCGACTTTCCAGTCCATCACATTTCGGCCAAAACAGGGGAGGGGATCAGTGGGATTTGGGCCCTTATCAAACGCATTGATCGTGCTGCACGCTGCCAAATTCCAACGTCAAGGCTGAACAAGGTGTTACAGACATTACAGGCCCATCATCATCTTCCAGCATACCGCGACCATCATGTGAAATTGAACTACATCACGCAAACCGGTATTCAACCACCTGAGTTTGTCATTTTCACCAATTTCCCAACGGGAATCCCTGCTGCTTACCGCCGTTACTTATCACGCGGTATTCAAGAAGAGCTTGGCATGCCGGGTTTGCCCATACGTCTCAAGTTTAAGCGTAAATAGTCACTTCACTTCTTTGAACTTGGTTTTCTTTTTGCTACACTAGTTTCATGGCAATTCCGGCATGGACTCGATATTTTCGTCGCATTGGGCGTGGCGTACGCGCCAAACTGCTCCATCTACAAGTCACTTTTCACGGCAATGATATCAGCCGCGTCACTAATTTTAAAAAGAGCAATATGAATCCCGTCTTGCTCATTCAAGGATTTGGCAGCACACGACGTTGTTTCCATATTTTAGAAAAGCGTCTGCGTAACGATGGCTACGATGTTTTCACCATTCGCATTGGCGGTTGGTTTGGCACCATGAATACGCGGGGTGTATCCGACGTTGCCGCAGACATACTCAAAAAATTAGAGTCGCTGCGTGATCGCTTCAAGTTTGGTAAGGTGGCTGTGATTGGGCACTCCAAGGGCGGTATTATTGGGCGATACATGGTCACTTGTTTGGGTGGCAACAAACATGTTCATACGCTCATCACCTTAGGGTCTCCGCACAAGGGGCATCGACCTGCAAGCCTGCTCCGGTTCACACCAGTCGGACTCCTTTCCAAGGGAATCCGCCAATTGCGCCCCAAATCCAAAGTTATTCGTCGCATGCGAGATACGCCTATTCCCAAATCAGTTTATACCGTATCCATTGGGTCAGAAAATGACCAAATTGTGCCTGTCCAGCAAACTGAGATTACACTGCACAAAGGCATGGAGCACATTGTCAATATACGCATCAAAGGCCATCGCCATACGGATTACTTGGTCAAACAGCAAATCTACAACATCATCAAAGAACACTTATCTGTTGGTGAAAAGGCCCGCAAATCCCCGTAGAACATACTTTACATCAGTTTTGAATTACTCTATTGGCGTCGGCTCTTATGGCAATTTCTGACGCAACACATAGCAGTGTCGTGCCGCGACTCCCGCCAGCAATCCAAGAGGCGGTGTGGTTAGTTTTAGCAGAAACCGCCGGTGACCCCGTTAAGACAGCTGAGGCGCTTTTACGCCTCGCGTTTAGCGATCAATTTGTTGGTAATAGAGCCTTGGCTCTACAAGCGAGCAAATCCCTCATGACGGCCGCGTCACGCTTTGCCACCCAAGCAGCGCCTACTGCCTTGAATAGACGTATTTCACTTCTAGAAGATGCCGCCTCCATGGCCGATCGCTCAGGTGAGGTGTCGGCGCGTGTGCAATCTAACTTTGCATTGGGTGTGGCATATCAAGCAAAGGGATACATGTCAGATGCGTTTACCCACCTACAACTGGCACACAGCCTGGAGCGCACTTCTCAAACACCGCTCGGTATTCCAGTTTTAGCAGGCATTGAAGACCGCCTTGCGCAAGGCTATCAACACATGTTTGCTAAGGTCTTTCAACAACCAGTGTCTCGACCAAAACGACAGACGAAGCCCTCGCGAGACAAGCCGCCAACAATTCCTGTTACATATCTTTACCCCCTTAAAGCACTTGCTCTCAGCGCAGCCGCACCACAATTTGGACTGTTCAGTGCCTTATCTGATTTGACCAAAATCTACGTTCAACTCGCTGATCGCCATTATCGCGTAGGAAACCCAATCACTGCTACTGCGCTCCTTACGAATGCCATGATGATCAGTGTTCTCTCGGGTGATGCACAACAAATGTTGCAGAGTCACTCAGCGCTCTTGGTCTTGTATGCCGCCAAAATTGAAGATGCAACTGCGCTAGAGGCACGCGATGCGGCAGCGCAATTAATAGGGGATGAAAAGCGAACCGCTGAAGTAGAGAAGATCATTGAGCGTGCAGCCAAAGTACTGATGTATCAATTTAAAGAGGCCTTCGTTATCGAAAATCTTTTTGAAATATTTGCTGGGGCATATCATTACCGTCTCAGAGAGCTCAGCATCGCCCATCAGAATCTAGCTGTGGAAAACCCCCAAGTTCCTGATCTCATTCAACGTCAATTGAATATCATGGAGCGGTTTTTGAGTAGTTACCACAAAATGCTTGTTGCCCTTGAAGCAACGTTTTTACCACTCAACATGCAAAAGCAAGTGGGTATTGCCAAGCTTGCTGATACCATTCACTTTGACATGGCTTCTCTTGTACGCCAGTATGATGAGGCTGCCAGAGTCATGCGGCAGCACTACCAGCAAGTGGATGAGAACGAGGTTCGATTCTTCTTCAACGACCCTATTCCCACTGATAGAACAATTAATGAATTGGCCAGGCAACATGGTGTTACACCGCAGACGATTCGGAATGTATTTTTGACATCTGCAATGTCCCACTCATTAAGCATCAGTTTGCATGAAAAGTTAGGCGCCTGGCGTTTTGCCCAATTACGCGGCCGGATCTATGGCAACTGGGTAGCTGAAAGTCGAGAACGTTGGGATCGTCCTGAACTCCGCGGCCGCTAGTAAACGCCAGCGATTATTTGACAAGAATTGACCCTTCCTATAGGTGAGCCGCCCTATGGCACATTATCATCAAGTATGGCATCCCAAGTCGCATGACGTCGAAACCGAAATTACCCACTGGACTCATAATGTCTGGCGATGGGTCCGGAGTCACTTGCCACATCTCAAGATGGTGGGCATTGCTGTAACACTCTTTCTTGTGTTGTATGGCATTATGAAGGGCTACACCAACTTCAGGGAATCAGCAGCCACACAACTTTTTGTGCAATCAGCTACCAATGATAGCATCCCGCCAAGATCTGTTTTGGAAACAGTAGCCCAAAAATATCCCCGTACTGCTGCAGGAAAATATGCGGATTGGTTGCTGGCAACCCAATATTATCATGACAATAGTTTCGCAGAAGCTGCCACCACCTATCAACGCCTGGCGGAGCGCAATTCAGTGCATCACCTTTATCATTTAATCGCAGCAGAAGGAGAGGCATACTCTCAAGAGCAGCAAAAGGACTATGCATCTGCAGCACAGGTTTTTTCAAAGCTAGCACGTATTGATGGTAATCCATTTTCAAATCAAGATATCTTGAATGCCGCTCGCAATGAATGGCTTGCAGGCCATAAAGACGCAGCAGAAGCGCTGCTTAAGACCTCACAATCACCTCAGGCTGCCACCATCAAGCTCGCTCTGGAGGTGGGTTTGCTCCCATGAAAAAGTCCACTGCAAGTGTTATACTTTTTCTACTCTTTGTCAGTACATCTGCAATCGCTGATTTTGCTCCGCACACACGTATTCAATGGGTGGTAAAGCTCAAAAACGAGCGCCCCTTCAAGCGACTCAAAACACAGTACGCGGTGCCAACATTTGTTGATAATATCATCTATGTCGGATCGGCGAGTGGACACATCTATGCTATTGATCGCCTTCGGGGTCGTAAAATATGGCGCTCTGAAGTGCGTGGGCCGGTGTACGGAGGTATCGCTTATCAAGACAACACTCTCTACTTCGGAGACGGCAAGGGTTTTGTTTATGCCATGGATGCCACAGCAGGAAAAGAGCTCTGGCATGCCGAGATGGGAAGCGACATCATGTGCACGCCGCTTGTTTCAGGCAATATGGTGTTTTTCACTACCATGTCAGGCCACTTACTCGCCATTGATCGTACGACGGGAGGACGGATCTATCAGACCCTACGCCGTACAAGTACTGGCGAATTTAGCGTGCGTGGCTCATCCAGCCCTGTCCAATGGCAGAATCTGATTATTGCAGGCTTTTCAGACGGAACCTTGGTCGCCTTTGATCAGGCATCGGGTAGCAAAGTCTGGGAATACACATTGGGAAATATGGCCCAGCCCATGCAAGATGTGGATGGCACACCGCTTCTCATTGGGGATGTCGTTATTGCCGCCAGCATTAATGGGTCACTGGCCGCCATCCAGGCCAAAACAGGACAGGTTCAATGGTCTGCCCCTATCGATAGTCCCAATGATGTGATTTACGAGGATGGAGTCCTCTATGCTGAAGGAAAGGGTAAGCTCTATGCCCTAAACCCTACAACTGGCAGCATTATTTGGAAGCAGAGGCTGGATACCGCCGAGGCCTCAACCCCCGCCAGAATTAATGGGACCATTTTTGATATTTCGACCCATGACAAGTCCTATTGGGTCAATGATAGCTCAGGCGAGATCATCCATACCCGCTTTATTGGAAAGGGGAGCTTCAGTAAGCCCCTGGTCGTCGGGACTACCCTCTACGTTTTGACCAATCGGGGTGACTTGTATGCCCTGGAAACAAAGTAGTTATCTCATTTCTCCTAGAAAATACTTGCAGTTAGACGAAAAATCCCATAGTTGACGGGCACTTTTCGGGCGTATAGCTCAGTTGGTTAGAGTACTTCCTTGACATGGAAGGGGTCACTGGTTCGAGTCCAGTTACGCCCACAAAGTTTCTCCCCATAATGGGGATATTTTTTTGAGGATATTATGGTCTGTCGTCCAGGCTTTGAGAATGATCCAAACGAAATCATGCGACACTCAGCGGCTCACATTATGGCCGATGCGGTGCAGCGCCTTTTTCCGTCCGCCAAAATCACAATCGGTCCCACGATCGATAATGGCTTCTATTACGACTTTGATTATCCCGCAGGATTTAGCACTGAAGATCTCAAAAAAATTGAAAAGAAGATGGCTGAAATTGTTGCTGAAGATCATGAATTCAAGCGCGAAGATATCAGCAAAGAAGATGCCATCAAACTGTTCACAGACAAGGGCGAAACATTTAAAGTTCAAATCATCAAAGACCTGGGTGATGTCAGCCTCTCACTTTATCGTCATGGCAATTTTGTAGATCTCTGCAAAGGTCCACACGTTAAGCGCACCAAAGATTTAAAAGCGTTTAAACTTTTAAAAGTGGCGGGCGCTTACTGGCGTGGCGACGAAAAAAATCCCATGTTGCAACGTATTTATGGCACAGCATTCGCCAAGCAATCTGATCTTGATAACTACCTTAAACAATTGGAAGAAGCTGAGAAGCGGGACCATCGTCGTTTGGGCAAGGACCTCGACCTTTTCAGTACCATGGAAGACTACGGCCCAGGTCTTATCCTCTGGCATCCCAAGGGATCTCGCCTTCGCAAGGCCATTGAAGATTTTTGGCGTGACCAGCACGTGAAGGGTGGTTACGAATTGGTCTATACACCCCACATCGCACGTTTGGATCTCTGGAAGCAAAGCGGTCACTGGGATTTCTACCGCGAAAACATGTATACCCCAATGGATGTGGATGGCTTGGAATACGAACTCAAGCCCATGAACTGCCCATTCCATATTCAAATCATGAACCGCAAACAATTTAGCTACCGCGAACTACCTGTACGATTGGCAGAGTTGGGCACCGTGTATCGTTATGAGCGTTCAGGTGTTCTTCATGGACTGATGCGCGTACGTGGCTTTACCCAAGATGATGCCCACATTTTCTGCCGTCCTGATCAGCTTGAAACTGAAATCAAAACAGTTTTGGAATTTGTAAAGTTCATGTTGGGTAGTTTTGGTTTCAAAGAATTTCAAGTCTACCTCTCAACGCGTCCCGAAAAATTTGTGGGCAGTGAATCTGACTGGGAAACTGCAACAAACGCATTAAAAGACGCGCTTGAGTCCACACATACGGCCTACGAAGTAGATGCTGGCGAAGGTGTTTTTTACGGTCCAAAAATTGACATCAAGATCACTGACGTTTTGGGACGTGCATGGCAGTGTTCTACCATCCAGGTCGATTTCAATCTGCCAGTGCGTTACAACATGGAATACATTGGTAGTGATGGTGCCAAGCATCGTCCCATCATGGTACACCGTGCATTGCTCGGATCCATTGAGCGATTTGTCGGTGTTCTCATCGAGCATTACGCAGGTGCATTCCCCACATGGTTAGCGCCAGTGCAGGTACAAATGATCCCAATTGGCGAATCTGAAATTCCAATGGCGGAAAGTCTTGCCACTGAATGGCGACTTGCAGGCCTGCGCGTCGATGTCGATGGCCGCAATGAAAAGTTGGGACTCAAGATCCGTGAAGCCCAGTTGGCCAAGATTCCATATATGATTATTATCGGTGCCAAAGAGCGTGAAGCCGGCCGAGTGGCCGTGCGTTCCCGACAGGCAGGGGATTTGGGGCAAATGACTGCCTCAGAGTTCCTTAAAAAGATCTCTGACGAGATCCATGTAAAACAGTAACCAAGGAGGCCGTTATCAGTACTCAGAAAACCAACGAAATCCGCGTCAACCGTCGCATCCGCGTTCCTGAAATTCGTTTGATCGATTTCGATGGAAAGCAATTGGGGCTTTTTCAGACCATGGATGCCATCAAGCTCGCAGAAGAGCGTGGGTATGATCTGGTTGAAATTTCACCAACGGCGCGGCCTCCCGTTTGCAAGATCATGGATTTCGGAAAATACAAATATGAAATGGCAAAAAAGGCGCATGAGGCCAAAAAGCATCAAGTCGTGGTGCTTTTAAAAGAAGTTAAAATGCGCCCGGCAACAGATGAGCATGACCTCATGACCAAGGTCAAACACATCCGCCGATTCATTGAAGATGGCAACAAAGCCAAAGTAACAGTTCAGTTTAGGGGACGCGAAATGGCGCATCGTGAATTGGGTCAAAAAATCATGAGCCGCGTGGTTGAGGAAATCGGAGAGCTGGCTACTTTGGAACAGCCTCCTAAAATGGAAGGGCGCTTTTTGATCGCCATTCTGGCTCCCAACCGCGAAAAGAAACCGGGCACGAAGGCTGCGCCCCAACAACAGACTACAAAGGAGTAAGTAATGCCAAAACTAAAAACACATAGTGGCACAGCAAAGCGATTCAAAAAGACAAAGAGTGGTAAGGTGAAACGCGCTCGCGCAGGACGCCGCCACATTCTTTCCACAAAAACAAAGAGCCAGAAGCGTAAACTGCGTACAGCTGCTTATGTGGAAGAAACACACGCCGTACACATGCAGCAATTGTTGCCGTACGGATAAACTGACTGATTAAACTGAAAGGAAGGGTAAGACTATGGCACGTGCAAAACGAGGTGTAAAAGGAAGACGCCGTCACAAGAAGGTACTGAAAGAAGCCCGTGGTTACATTGGCGGACGCAGCAAGCTGTATCGCACGGCTCAAGAAGCTGTCGATAAGGCGTTGGTCTATGCCTATGGCGACCGTAAGGATAAGAAGCGTAACTTCCGTACATTGTGGCAGGTTCGTATTTCAGCAGCCGCCAAAGAAAACGGTACTTCATATAGCAAATTTATTGCAGGTCTCAAAAAGGCCTCAATTGGTTTGGATCGTAAGGTATTGGCGAATATTGCTGCCAAGTACCCACAGGATTTTGCAAAGATCGTTCAACTGGTTAAATAACGCGAGGTCTTTTGACACGCCATGAATGGAACACAGTTGCTCAATAACATTGCTGAAATCCGCAAGGTTGCAGAAGCTGAAATTGCGGCTATCAATACGCTGGATGAGGCGTCTGCTTGCAAGGTCAAGTACCTTGGCAAGAAGGGGCTCGTTACATCTGTACTTCAACAGATGCGCGATGTCGGGGCAGAGGAGCGTCCAAAAATTGGACAGGAAGTGAATCGGCTCAAGTCACATCTCGAAGACGTATTGCAAAATCTGCAAGAAAAGCTAAATACGCAACGCTTAGAAATGGCAGTTGCATCTGCGGATGTCGACGTAACATTGCCTGGTCGTCCACGGCCTCAGGGTGCGTTGCATCCCATTACGCGGATTCAAGAAGAAGCGCTGCATATTCTACGTGGCATGGGTTTCTCTGTCGCTGAAGGTCCTGAGTGCGAAACTGATTACTATAATTTCACAGCGCTCAATTTTCTACCCGACCATCCAGCACGCGATATGCAAGATACGTTCTACGTTGGTGAGTCACATTTGTTACGCACCCACACATCGCCCGTGCAAATTCGAGTCATGGAAAAGCAGAAGCCGCCGCTCGCAATTGTAGCACCTGGTGCTGTGTACAGGCGCGATGCAGATGTCACGCATTCGCCTATGTTCCATCAAATTGAGGGACTACTTGTTGATAAGGATGTGCGCATGACCGACTTGAAAGGCGTGCTCACTGATTTTTTACAAACCCTTTTTGGAAAACAGTTCTCAGTTCGTTTTCGTCCAAGCTTTTTCCCATTTACTGAACCATCAACAGAAGTGGACATCCAATGTGTGTTTTGTACAGGCAAAGGATGTCGCATTTGTAAGCAGACCGGATGGTTGGAGATTATGGGAGCGGGTATGGTAGACCCAGAGGTTTTCAAATCCGTTCGCTACGACCCTAATGAATTCAGTGGCTTCGCATTTGGCATGGGACTGGAACGTATGGCCATGCTCAAATACCACATTAACGACATTCGACTTTTCTTTGAATCTGACCTGCGATTCCTCAAGCAATTTATAGGGAGGGGCGCATGAAGACAAGTTACCTTTGGCTGAAAGAACTTGCACCCATCAAAGATTCAGCACAGCAACTTGCCAATCGCATGACAATGGCAGGCGTTGAAATTGAATCCATTGAACGTGCCGGTAAAGATTTCATTTTGGATGTTGCAGTGCCACCCAACCGCGGGGATCTGTTGGGTCATGAAGGAATTGCCCATGAAGCAGCGGCAATACTCAAATTTGCACTTCCACGGAAAAAAATTGCGGCACCTAAAGGTACTGGAAAAATTCGCTCCAAATTGACTGTTACAGTCAAAGATCGTGTACGGGCGCCGCGCTACATGGCTCGTATGATCCATGGCATCAAGGTTGGCCCATCACCTGCATGGCTTGTTGACCGTCTCGAAAAATTAGGGATGCGCAGTATCAACAACATTGTTGATGTGACCAACTATGTCATGTTGGAACTAGGTCAGCCCATGCATGCGTTTGACTATGACAAACTACGTGAGCACAGCTTGACCATTCAAACGCCACCCGCACCCATGCGCATGACCACGCTGGATGGCGAAGAACACTCCCTTACGACCGAAGATGTCTGTATTATGGATTCTGGTGGCCCCGTTGCAATTGGTGGTATTATCGGTGGTCTCAATTCCAGTGTCAGCGACACATCAACCGTTATTGTTTTAGAGAGTGCTTATTTCCAACCAAGCGCCATTCGCCGCTCAAGTCGGCGTTTGGGAATTTCGACTGAATCTTCCCGACGTTTTGAACGCTCAGTAGATCCCGATACAGTCGATCGCGCCTTACATCGTGCCACACAATTGATTGTTCAGTTGGCAGGGGGCACCCCCAGCGCGGATTGGATCGACTTCTATCCACGCAAAGTCATTCCTGCACGCATTACATTTGCCGCGGAGATGGTATCAAAAACGCTGGGCATCGATATCAAGTCACCTCAAATCGTTAAATACCTGACCAGCGTGGGTTGCCAAGTACGCCCAAAAGGAGCTGGGAAGTGGCAAGTCGTTATGCCCGCATCACGCCCTGACCTAACACGTGCTATCGATTTAATTGAAGAAATTGTACGCCTGCATGGCTACGATGAAATACCAGCAACATCACCCCGACTGCCTGCCACACCTGCAACGGAATCTCCGATGCGCACTCTTTGCAAGCGCGTGCGTGAACTCATGACGGGTGCAGGACTTTCTGAGACCATTCACTATGGCTTTGAGCCGGCTAACGACATGGCATGGGCAAAGAGAGAACAGGCAATTGAAATCACCAACCCGCTGGGTACAGAGCCCACCGTATTACGCGGAGAGTTGGCCCCAGGCTGTGTCAGCGCTATTGCATTCAATCTACGCCATCGTACAATGCAGGGTGGACTATTTGAATTAAGACGCGTTTTTGAATCCACAGGTTCTGGGATTAACGACCCCATGCATCTTTGCGTAGCTCTTTTTGGTACACGCGCGGGACTTCATTGGACAGGGGGCAAAGAGCCGCTCGATTTTTTTGATATCAAAGGGGTTATTGAGCATCTTTCTCATGGACTCGCACTGCCAACATTAAAATATAACCATGGTGCAGTACCACGCTATATCCATCCTCGCGAATCAGCAGTGCTAACGCTAGGCAACCAAACGATTGGCTGGGTGGGTGCGCTACATCCTGAAATTGCACAACAACTGGAAATCACAGTCCATTGTTATTTGGCAGAATTGAATATTGAAGCGCTCTTAAAGACTATTTCATCATCTCTAATAAAAGTGGCTCCTATTCCACGATTCCCAGGTGTTCGCCGTGATGTGGCAATTCTTGTTGATCTGGCGCGTAGTGCAGAAGAACTCGAGGCCATTATTCGTAAGGCCGGTGGTAAACTGTTAAGTAATGTGACGTTGTTCGATTACTATCAGGGCAAAAACATACCAGCTGATAAAAAGAGTTTGGCATATGCGCTGCAGTATCAGAATTTTGATGAGACACTAACAGATGAGGCGGTTACAAAGCTTCACGAGTCTGTTGTTAAAGCCCTCACCCAACAAGTGGGTGCGGTAATTAGATAACAACCAAGGAGGTAATTATGACCAAGGCTGAGATCATCGAACAGATTTATGAAAAAGTTGGATTTTCAAAAAAGGAGTCAGCAGAAATTGTTGAACTTGTTTTTGATTTAATGAAAGAAACCTTGGAAAAAGGTGATAAAATCAAGATCAGCGGATTTGGCAACTTTGTGGTACGCCAAAAGCGCCCACGTATTGGCCGCAATCCTCAAACAGGGGAATCGATTGAAATTTCGTCGCGCCGGGTATTGACGTTTAGACCCAGCCAGGTTTTGAAGGCAGCGCTCAACACCGGAAAATAATTCAAGGAGGCGACAACTATGGAACGCTCATTTGATATCCCCAATAAGCTCTATTTTCGTATCGGCGAGGTTAGCGATATCGTTGGTGTAAAACCTTATGTCTTACGCTATTGGGAAACAGAATTTCCTGACATTCGACCATCCAAATCCAAATCAGGACAAAGACTTTATAAGAGACGTGATGTTGAAATGCTGCTCATGGTAAAAGAATTGTTATATGATAAGCGATTTACAATTGATGGTGCTAAGCAACGTTTGCGCGAATCACCCCGTGATACCCATGTCATTCCAGGTCGCGAAGCAAGCGGGGGGCAACCACAGCAAATGTTGCACCGCCCACCAGCACAAGATGATCAAGCCGAAGACTTTATTAGGTCATCGCGACGTCAGAATGAGCAGTTGAGTATTCCAATGACCTCGCAAACTACGGTACACGTTGCCCCAACGACTACTGAAACCAAAAAAGTCCTACAAAAACTTCGCGTGGACTTAGAGATTATGTTAAGGGAATTGCAAAATTAAGCCGCGCTTTTAAAAATTAATACCAGATAGAACGGAACGTGGCGCAGCCTGGTAGCGCACTTGCATGGGGTGCAAGGGGTCCCGGGTTCGAATCCCGGCGTTCCGACAAGAATAATTAATCACGCCATGGGGGCAGATTCATCACATGAAGAAGCGTGCACCGCGTATCGAACTGACACAATCTATTGAATCCCGGCGACCACTCATCCTAGTCACCAACGATGATGGTGTTTATGCCGATGGCATCAAAGCACTTGCCAAGCGTCTGCGCCAAATTGGCCGCGTGATTGTTGTAGCACCCAGCCAAGAACGCAGTGCAACTTCTCACTCACTCACACTCCATCGTCCGCTGCGTATTATTAAAATTTCAAAAGACGTTTATGCAGTAGATGGCACCCCAACCGATTGCGTTAACTTGGGGGTGAATGAAATACTACCCCGCATGCCTGACCTTGTGGCCTCAGGTATCAATCGTGGCGGCAATTTGGGTGACGACGTCCATTATTCTGGAACCGTTTCGGCAGCTGTTGAAGGGGCCATCATGGGCATCCCCGCAATTGCATTTTCCTGCGTTGCGCGAGACAACTTCAAATACCAGGCTGCCGGAAATTTTGCGGTCCGCATTTGCAAGAAAGTGCTACGTCAAGGCTTGCCACCGGGTATTGTCCTCAATGTTAACATCCCCAACCTGCCACAAAACAAAGTGCGTGGTTATGTATTTACCAAACAAGGTAAGCGGGATTATGGGGATATCATTGAAGAGAAGGTCGATCCCCGCGGCCGGAAGTACTATTGGATTGGTGGTGATGATGTAGGTTTTGAAGACATTCCTGGTTCAGATTGTAACGCCATCCACAATGCCAAAATTTCGATTACTCCAATTCGTGTGAACTTGACAGATCATAACCTACTTACGCGCCTCAAAAATTGGAAATTGTAGCATGGTAGTCCCTCGTCGTCCGTCTCCATTTCAGCGCTCTGGTCTGACGCCGCAGCAGCAAGATTATCAAATTTCCCGAAAACGTATGATTGCCGAGCAGTTAATTCCCGCAGGTGTTACAGATCCCAGGGTTTTGACGGCCATGGCCAAAATCCCACGCCATTTATTTGTCCCCGAAGGCATGATGAGCCAAGCCTATAGTGATCACCCATTGCATATTGGTGAGGGGCAAACGATTTCACAACCTGCGATTGTTGGGCTCATGACGCAAGCGCTTGAACTCAAAGGGCACGAGAAGGTTTTGGATGTGGGCACAGGGTCTGGTTATCAGTTGGCTGTGCTCTGCGAATTGGCCAAAGAAGTCTTTTCAATTGAACGCATTTCAAAGCTTTCCAATCGGGCACGCAGAATTTTGTATGACATCGCCTATGTTAATTTTAAATTACGTATTGGTGATGGCAGCATGGGCTGGCCCGAGGAGGCGCCCTTTGATGCCATTCTCGTTGCTGCTGGCAGCCCTGAAATTCCATCCGTCTATTTATCACAGCTCAAAGAAGGTGGACGACTGGTCATTCCAGTAGGTGGCAGCGAGAGTCAGGACTTGGTATTGGCAATACGACGTGGTAATACATTTGAAAGTAAAGTCATATTGCCGTGTCGCTTTGTCAAACTGATTGGCAAACAGGGGTGGAGAGAGACGTGATACACTTGCGGGTTTTAGTCCCGCTCATCATGCTGATGCTAGTGGCGTGTACTGGGCGGCAAATCCCCAAGTACAATGCCAAGGCTGGTAAAGGTGGTTACCACACCGTCAAGCCAGGCGAAACACTCTGGGAAATTGCCCGCAATAATCATATTACTGCACAACAAATTGCCGAATGGAATAACATCCAAGACCCTGACAAAGTCAGTGCGGGCATGCGCATCTACATTCCGAAGGGACGTGGTGCAGGCAGTCGCAAACAAAAGAGATACGACGCACCACTTGCATTTGATCGTGAACGTTTCCAGTGGCCGGTGAAAGGCTATGTCATTTCTGGATTCGGCATGCGCGATGGTAGTCGTCATGACGGCGTTGACATTAAAGCATCTTCGGGTTCTCCAATTTATGCCGCTGGCGATGGCGATGTTGTCTACGTGGGTTCACTACGGGGATACGGAAACCTTATCATTATTCGCCATGCCGATCGCTATTACACAACCTATGCCCACAACTCTAAAAATATTGTCAAACTTGGCGAACACGTCAAAGCAGGGGAGTTAATCGCACTTGTTGGCGCCACGGGACGCGCAACAGGACCCCATCTTCACTTTGAGGTACGCGTTGGTGCAACAGCACGTAATCCACTCTTCTTTATGCCAACTGAAAATAATGCTACAGCATCAGCCAAAAAATCAAATAGTTCGCCGCGTGTGCGCAAGGGACATTACACTCCCAAGAAAAAAGTAGACAAACGTGGGCGACGCAGGCGATAGAAACCTCATGACCACTCTTGATACCCGCATCAAACAGTCCATTCGTGATATTCCAGATTTTCCGAAGCCTGGTATTATCTTTAAAGACATCACACCTGTTGTTGCAGATCCGCCACTCTTTCGTGATGTGATCGCTGCTTTTGCGGATCGTTACCAAGGAAAGGGTTTAACGACTATTATTGGTATTGAGTCACGTGGCTTTATTTTTGGTTCAGCGCTCGCGCACAAAATGGGATTACCATTTCACCTGGTGCGCAAGAAGGGCAAGTTGCCATATAAAACCATTCAGACATCTTACGATCTGGAATATGGATCTGCCACAATCGAAATGCATGTTGATGCCATTACGCCAACGGATGTTGTATTGGTGGTGGATGATTTACTTGCAACTGGTGGAACAGCGGCAGCAGCTTGTGAATTGGTCAGTCGGCAGGGCGGTCGTGTTCACGAATGTGCATTCATGGTCGAACTAGATTTCTTGAACGGCCGTAAACTCCTCAAAGACACACCTGTCTTTTCACTGGTACATTACTAATTTTTCACTGAAGATTGTGCCCCCGAGGTGAATTGAACACCTATCTCGGCCTTAGGAGTGCCTTGCTCTATCCGTTGAGCTACGGGGGCAAATACATGTCTGTTATATCCTGAACATTCAATCGTGACAAGAGCTTGATGGCACACCCATTGCAGATCAATGGCCCATGGATGTACGTCTTCAATGGTTGGCCTTTCATCGCGTTTGCTGGACACAGCCCCAACGGGCATGGAATCTGCTGTTGCGCTGTGGATCCCTTGCTCATCTTTTATATGCGAGCCAGGCTGATTTGCCCTCACTCGTAGAGGGTGACTGGCAAATCATTGAACAGCTCCGTTCAAAATTGAACTGGGCACACGCCACTCGTGATTTGGAATATATGACCACGCATCATATCCAAATGCTTTTGCGTGGGCATGAAGGCTATCCTATTTTACTTGAAGAGATTAATGACCCGCCAATCCTGCTCTTTTGGAGAGGAAACGATCGTATTTCCTTAAACCACAGCACAGTGTCAGTCGTTGGAACCCGCAAACCAACGCCATATGGACTTCAGATGACAGAGGAGATTGTATCTGTTTTAGCAGCGCGCGGCCATGTCATTGTTAGTGGATTGGCTTTTGGCATCGATGCCTGTGCCCATCATGCCGCCCTTGATGCGGGAGGCACAACCATCGCTATTTTGGCCTCTGGTGTGGACGACATCACGCCTCATCGCCATTACAAACTGGGACATTGGATTGTCAATCAAGGTGCACTTTGTTCCGAAGTCCCTCTGGGAATGCCGGCCCATGCCAGTCACTTTCTATGGCGTAATCGTATTATTAGTGGCTTCAGCTACAGCACACTGATTGTTGAATGTTGCCAGAAAAGTGGCACCATGGTTACGGCCACACATGCCGCTGATCAAGGTCGTGATGTTTTTGCGGTTCCGGGTCCGCTCAGCTCGGCAATGTCCGCAGGTCCTAATTACTTGTTAGAGCAGGGAGCGTATCGCTGCCTGTCCGCAGATGATATTTTGAATCCAAAAGCTGTGGAAATCCAAGAGGATAAAAAATATGGACACTCGAAAGCCCTTGATGATACCACCACGCGACTTTTAAAATTGATATCAACCGAACCGCGCAGTTCAAACCAGCTGGCGGAGGCGCTGCAAATCCCCATCACACAGATCTTACAGAGCGTTACAATGCTCGAGTGTGAAGGGTTGATTCAAGTCCTCCCCAACGGATTATTATTATGCCCAACTCACTCGTCATCGTCGAATCACCAGCCAAAGCCGCCACCATCAAAAAATATTTAGGCAAAGGGTTTTCGGTTCTTGCGTCAGTCGGTCACCTGGTCGATCTCCCCCCCAGCAAGCTTGGTGTGGACGTCGACAATAATTTTGAACCCACCTACGAAGTCAGCAAGGGCAAAAAGAAGGTCCTGACGGATATCGTCAAAGCAGCAAAGTCGGTTGATGAAGTGTATCTAGCTTCCGATCCGGATCGTGAAGGGGAGGCCATTGCCTGGCATATTGCCAAGGCCATTGAAGCAGCCACTCAGAAGAAAGCCCCCAAAAAAGCCAGCACTGCCAAAACCAAAAAGTCAGCAAAAGCTGAGGCTTCAGCAGGCCCAAAACTTTATCGTGTCCGGTTCAATGAAATTACGCCCAAAGCCATTAAGGCCGCCATTGCCGATCCTGCTGGACTCGACACCAATTTGTTCGAGGCCCAACAGGCCCGTCGTATTTTGGATCGCTTGGTCGGCTATCAAATCAGTCCGCTTTTATGGGACAAGGTAAAGCGCGGATTGTCAGCTGGACGCGTGCAGTCCGTTGCTTTGCGCATTGTCTGTGAGCGTGAAGAAGAAATTAAGAAATTTGTCCCTGAAGAATATTGGTCACTGGTCGCGCATCTGCACGGCAGCAAAGACCCTGCATTTGAAGCCAAGTTGATTGAGTGGAAACAAAAGAAAATCGATGTCAAAACTGAAGCAGATGCAGCGGCCATTGTTAATTCGCTTAAGAAAAGCGATTTTGTTCTAAAAGAAGTCCTGCGACAAGAGCGCCGCCGTCATCCCACGCCACCATTTATTACCAGTAAGCTGCAGCAAGAAGCCGCGCGCAAGCTGGGATTCACGGCCAAAAAGACCATGATGCTTGCCCAGCGCCTATATGAAGGTGTTGAGCTGGGGGATGAAGGGCAGATTGCGCTGATTTCTTACATGCGTACTGATTCCGTGCGGGTTGGTGACGACGCCTTGGCAGAAGTGCGCGGTTTTATTGGTGCCCAATTTGGCAAAGATTTTCTGCCAGAAAAGCCTAATCAATACAAAGGCAAGAAGGGCGCGCAAGATGCGCACGAAGCCATCCGTCCTGTTTCAATGGCATATACGCCAGACTCCGTGAAGGCGCATTTGGAAAAGGATATGTACCGATTGTATGACCTGATCTGGAAACGTTTTGTGGCCTCCCAAATGTTACCCGCCATTTTCGATCAGACCACCTTTAATATAACAGCAGGGGATGCACTCTTCCGCTCAACAGGCTCAGTGCTCAAATTCCAAGGCTTTATCGCCGTGTATATGGAAGGCACCGATGAATCGGGCGAAAAAGACGAAGAAGAGAATGACACACTACCTGATTTGCAAGATGGCGAGACTTTAGATTGCCAACAGTTAAATCCGCACCAACACTTTACGCAACCACCACCACGTTTCACAGAAGCATCTCTGGTGAAAGAATTGGAAGAGCGGGGCATTGGGCGTCCATCCACATACGCCAGCATCATGAGCGTTATTCAGGACAAAGATTACGTTAAAAAAACTGAGGGAAAATTTCACCCCACACAGCTTGGCACTGTTGTGAATGGATTGTTGGTTGAAAGTTTTCCTAACATCTTTGACATCAGCTTCACTGCCCAAATGGAATCCGAACTGGATGATATTGAAGAGGGCGCACGGCCGTGGGTCACAGTGTTAAATGATTTTTATACCCCATTTAAATCCAGACTTGAAATTGCCAAAGTTGAAATGCGCGACGTAAAGCGCCAAGAAACGCCCACAGACTTTAAATGCGAAAAGTGCAACTCGACCATGGTGATCAAGTGGGGGCGTCATGGTGAATTTTTGGCCTGCTCCAATTATCCAGAATGCAAGAGCACGCGTGAGTTCCGCCGCATGGATGATGGTACATTAAAGCTGGTGGAAGCTGAAACCACCGATGAGATTTGCACCGCTTGTGGCAGTCCCATGTTGGTCAAGCGCGGTCGCTTTGGCAAGTTCTTGGCGTGTTCCAAATATCCGGAATGTAAAACAACCAAAGCCATCCCAATTGGTGTGAAGTGTCCAGAATGCGATGGTGACATCGTTCAAAAACAATCCCGCCGAGGCAAGGTATTCTTTGGGTGTAGCAATTACCCCAAATGTAATTTTGCGCTTTGGGATCGTCCGGTGGGCGAGGCTTGCCCCGATTGCAAGAGTCCCTATTTGGTTGAAAAATACAGCAAGCAGAGTGGCACTAAAATCAAATGCCCCAACAAAGAATGTGGATATGAAAAACCAGCTTAATGGGGCTGTGTACTATCAACATACGCTTTGTATTGCTTAATCACTTCTGCCTCGTCATCACCTGGCATCAGCATAATGTAGTGAATAATATCTGGGCCATTATTCTCTGTAATGTTTGATGCCCGAAAATATTTCGCTGTTACGTCTACATGCAATCCAGTCAATTGAGACTGAATCAGTCTCATAGGGGCTTCTGCAAGTGAAGCAACTATCGCGTTTTCACTGCTTGTTGGTGCATTATGATACATTACGAGCACTTTTGCACCATGAGCACGTGCCACTTCAGCAATCGACTTCATATTCCTATCGATGACATGTCCAGTGACACGGCTAAATTTGACTTTTGTCTCATAGATAACGCTCTTTTTGAGTGTGATTGGCGGCTTCTGAATCAAGGACAGTCCCTTAACCCCACGAATTTTTTTAGAGAACACCAGGCTTGCAGCAGCAGCGCCCTGATCAAGTCGATTTACCAAGCCCACTAGGTTTGCAAAGCTTCCCTTTTGCCATGCTTCATATATACGTCCAGTGGACATTGTTGTGCCAAAGTCATGCACCATGACATACAAATACTTCGCTGTTGTCATCCCTGTGGCATAGGCTGCAACATGAGGTTTATGGCTGAGGCCTTTTGCAACCAAATCAACCTCATCACCCTTTTCATCCTCGGTAAAATTATTTGATAGAATAAGAATCGGCTGTGCCATTTGTGTTGATAACAAAGTTCTCATTTTATCTAGATTCATATTAAATGATGGAAGGTTTTCAACGGGAATTCGGAATGCCAAAATGGAGACATTATCGATTTTGGTCTCAATCAATGCAGGTGCACCCATTGTTTCCAGCAGGGACTTGAGTTCAGTACGTTTAGATGTGATTTCTGCCAATCTTGTAGTTTCCTCCAGCTTGCGTTGTCCCTGTAGTCGCTTATCAATAACTGCCTGGGCCTCATCCATGGCTTTTTGTACCGAGGCTACTCGCTTTTGATCTAAGACAAATGCAATATCTACCTTGGGAACGTCCTTTGAGGTATCAGGCTCAATGATGGTCTTGTTTGCAATACGATTTTCAGTCAATACATTAACCAGCTCCACGGGTTGTGCATTGGTTCCGTATATGTGAATGCCTGCAAAGAGAATTTTCTGTTGACCCAAGGTACCGCTGAGTGCAGCTAATATCTCTGGGCAGAGTTGTGGGCAACGATCCACTTCGAGTCCCTCTAGGCGAATTACACCATCCCGATATGTGATCTTATCGCGAATTGCTGCAAGTGCGGGCATTTTTCGAAGGTTATCTAATGCACTAGCTATAGCGCCAGATTGAGCAGAAGAGTTATAAACAGCTAACTTCAATTCCTCTACATCACTTTTTATGAGATCCGCATCAGCCTGTAGGCTGTGGTCTATAATGGAAAGCCCATTTGCATCAGATGCTATCATATATAGTTTTTCGGTAATTGCTTGGAGCATTTTAACACGCTTACCCAAATCTGGATTCTGCAATGCGCTTTGATACTGCGCCTTTAACTGAGACAACTGCTCACGCAATGTGGCCAACTGGGCCCTTGCATTTCGAATGCGCGGCTCCTCAACGGGAGCAGCAACTTTGGGGGGGTCTACAGCTGGCGCAACAGTTGTAGCTGGTTTGGGTGTTTCCACTGCAGGAGCGGGTGTGGGTCTACTTTGCGCTGCACTTTCGTCGTACTGTCTAAAATAGATATCTCGATCCGATTCTTTAAAGAACAAGAGAATATCTGGATTACCAGAGCGTGAATCCCTTAGAATCTTCAAGGGAATTCTATTCGCACCAAGTGATAATTTCAGTGGCTGCAAGGCACTATCGTCTCCCATGGGTGCCACAATAATCGCTGCGACTGGGCGCTTCTTATAAACCAATTCTATTTGCTGAATCAGCGTTGAACCCTCTTGCCCATATGTCTTCGCATCAGGTGCATTCAACCACACATATGATTCATCTGTGGAAATGTTAACGCTATCCTTAAGTTTATCTAATCCAGATTTTAGTTTCTGTAGGCGTAGTTCAGGGATGTTCGTTCGCTTAGACTTCTCAGCAAGCTGACTTGCCTCAGCAATGCGATTATCAATTGCAGTCAAAAGGGGAGAGAGCTCGAACTGAAACTGCTTAATCTTTGCAGAACGGGCTTCGGTCGCTACTTTTTCGGATTCCCCATATGATTTCAGATTATTTTTGATTTCGTCATCTATTTTTTTGCTTGCATCAGAAAGCTTAGAAACAAGCTCTAGGAGGCTAGTGCGCATATTACTTAACTGTAACTTATATTCATTTATTCTTTGAATATCAGATGTAACAGGAACATTTGGAACGACTACTCGCTGTTTGGCCCAAACCGCCGTATCAAACTGTTTCTCAAATGCCGCATACAATTCATTCTTTCGAGAATCGACTTCCTCAGAAGTATGATACAAACCTTCTATAATTTTTGGATATATTCCCTTGCGGGCATTTTCGATGATCCGAATGACTGCCTTAGCCTGTTGGTATTGCGCCTTCAGAACTTTCATATCAGAATATGCTAATAGGGTCCTATTTTGAGTAGGAACTGCTGGCAAATATTCCAGTAAGAGGTTTGTTGAGCTCCAACTGGCCGGCAGTAGTTTTCCAAAAATCATTTCGATATCATCAATAATTTTTTGGCTATCATTTTCAATGACTTTACATGAGCGACCATTTGGCTCTTTAAACCAACTGGCTTCGCCCACGGAAAAGTCGCCATCAACTCGTTTGTCTCTAACGGCGTTAAACGCACCATCAACTTCACTAACAAGCTGTTCTTGTGCCTTCTGCAGATGAGTATAAGCTCTGCTGTATTGCTCAAGATAGGACTGAACCCTTGGACTATCATCTTTCCATTGAGACATTCGCTCTAACTTATCTTTTAGCTGAATCAATTTTTGAACTATTCCGTAAAGCTCTTTTGATCGAATGCACATTTCGGCTTTTGGACATTTGGTAATGAACTCCTGAATTGCCTTCAAATCGCGACCGACAATGACAGATAGCCCCGGCAGTTTGACATCAATCACATCCCGATCCCCAACGTTCACAGGTGTTGCTGCACTGGGAAGATCGCTAGGTGCTCCTGCTGGCCCTGTCGGGCTAGGTTGGGCAGGTGGCATATTTGCTTTCAGTGCGATGATTCTAGCGAGAATCTGTTTATTCACTGCACCCATTTCATCAGTGTGATGACCCAGCAAGTTTCCCGGCGCGTATTGAATAAGCAATTCCTTAAATTTTGATCTGCAAATACGCTTCTGTGCAAGAAGACCTCGGCGATCTCCCTTAGCTGCCAAAGACTCTGCTGTGTGGATAGCCGCCAGAAATGCCGTTTTAGCTTGATCATACCGCTTAACCAACTCAACTGATATGTCCTTGCTGATAACCTTTGCCTGATCTTTTAATTGAGTCAGTTGAACTACCATTGTGCGCAACGATTTAAATTGACTGTCTCCATATCTTTCAGCAAATTCATTGATAAAATCTAGGTCCACATCCTCAGATATGCCTTTATAGATTCTGATTAATTCCTTTTCAGATTGTTTGGCGATTGGCCCTTTTTCAAATCGGGTAAATAACTGCTGATAATGTCGAACCCAGTGTTTCCCAAGCGCCAAATCCGTTTTCTCCAACGTACCCATACGTGCGGTCTGGCTTTGAGGGGTAGGGGCTGCTGCTGGAACAGGCGATGTCGCAGCAGGAACAGGTGGATTCTGTCCGCGGTACGCGTCGTAGATGGCACGTGCCTGAAGCTCAGTTGGTTTTGTTTTTCTCAATGTTTGCGCAATCAGTTTGCGTACCCTTGCAATCACCTTTTGACGTTGGTCCACAGGATACTTGTCTGCAATCACCCATTCCGCCAACTTGGTCGCCAATTCTTGAGAACTCAACACTCTCTGAGAACCAGTTGCAGCGGCAGCGGGTGCCACCGGTCTGGCTGCAGGAGGTGCAGATGCTGGAGCGGGCGATGCCGCAGCAGGAACAGGTGGATTCTGTGCACGATAGGCCTCATAAATTGCGCGTGCCTGAAATTCATTTACCTTGTCAGCAGGCAATGTCCCCGAAATGTTTTTGTGCAACGCCGCAATGACTTTAGGACGCTGGTCCACGGGATACTGATCTGCAATCACCCATTCTGCAATCTTGGTCGCCAACTCTTGGGAACTCAATACTCTCTGAGAAGCAGTTGCAGATGCAGCTGCAGATGGCGCAGCAGGAGGTGCAGATGCTGGGGCGGGCGATGCCGCAGGGGGTTGTGCTGGGGGCGGCGTTGCTGACACATGACAACGTTCCCAAGCGGTCTTGGCATCCGCATCAAACAGTGCGGGTGGCTTTTGATAGGGAACTGGAATGTACATCTCACTCAGTGAATAACCTTTGCGTGCCACATACGGGATCTCGACAAGTTGGCCATTTTGTTTCAGGGTAATATCCGTGACCTTGCCCTTTTGATCATGCCCCAATATGACTTCGACCTTGGAATCCGCGTTATGGAAGCGATAGGGGTCCTTGGCATCTTGGACCAAATCCTCGCAGCCATAATGAATCTTTAAATTGGTCGGTTTGACTCCGCTCACACCCACCCCTTCGTCAAAAATATGACATTCCACCTACACAATACAGGTATAACCCATTGATATATAAAGGCTCTTAATAATGAGCTCCGTTTCATCTCTAATATCTGCGAATATCATGCCACCTGCGGGCACGTCGCAGTGCGGCATAAGGCCGCAACTTTTAAGCCAATCTGCCGATATAGCAGGCAGCCATGAAACCTCGTATTATCTATATAGTGTGTGCCGCCATACTGGCCCTGTCAGCCGCATTTTCAATGCAGGCCAAGGGTGCAGAATGCCTGGTTAAGACAAATGCTGACAGTGGTGCCGGGAGTCTGCGTGCAGCAATTGCAACAGCGAATAATGGTGGGTGCAGCGCTAGTGGCAATAACTATCAAACCCGATACGAAACGTTTGTGTCTGTTCCCCCAAGCATCCAACTCATTCACATTCCCAAAAGCGCTGACATTCGGTTAAGCTCAGCACTTCCCGAATTGCATTCCAGCTCTACAACACTACTTATCACAGCAGACAGTAGCGCCACAGTGCGTCTGATTGGCAAGCCACTGTCGGTGGGTGCCCATGTCATATTGGATCATGTTGTCATTCAAGATGTAGATGGGGTTGCACTGGATATTCATGGTAACGATAGTCTCATCATCAACAGCACGATTGCTGCAAGTGGCCGCATCGATACGCCAGCAATACGTATTACAGGAAATCGTGTCAGTATTGCCAACAGCACTGTCGCCAACAACAGGGGTATTGGTATTGTGATTGATGATGCCTTAACCGCATCGACATGTACTGCAATTGCTTCGGGACAACGTGCACATCTTGAAAAGAACAAAGTTTATGACAATGGCGGCGCAGGTGTTCGGATTCATGCGCCTTACGCTCAACTGAAAGCCAATGAAATATATCGCAACCAAGGACCCGGCATTCGCATGGCAGGAGAAGCAGGCCCAATCACATGCCCAGTGAATAATACAGGTCTCTATACAAGCTTACTGAGAGAAAATAGCCTTCATCAAAATACCGAGGGTGTCTTGGTAACACCGATGCCGTTGGCACCCCCTGTTGATTTGGTGGATATTAGTCATACCACCGCACAACAGTATCGTATTGTAGGGAGCATTGGTTTGGACACGCGTACCAATTACCCATGGACCAACGACCACTTCAACATGCAGGGCGCTGTTGTGGAGCTCTTTTTGGCCGAAGCTGGTTCAATACATCAAGGCAGTGCATTTATTGCTCGTACATCTGTTACAGATCCAATACATCGCCAGTTCGTTATTTCTGTACCCAAGCCACTGATTGTCAATGGACATGAAGTGACATCACCTATCTTTGTCGCAACGGTTACCGACCCAGAACACGGCAATACCTCTCCTTATTCAGATGCACTCGATGTTGCCGCGACAACTGACTGGGATAAAGATGGCGTACCCAACGAAGTGGAAGATGAAAACCAAGACGGACAAGTCAACATCGAGAGTGGCGAAACAGACCCACGTCTACCTGACACCGATGGTGATGGTTTAACAGACGGCGAAGAACGACTGCACTTGGGTCGACTTGCAAGTGAAAGCTATATCAATACGGACAAGGACAACGACAAGCGCAACTTTAAAGACAAATCGCGCCTTAAAGCAGGAAACTCCGATAGCGATGGTGACTGTCTGCCGGACGGCCTTGAAATGGGCGTCGCAGCATTTGAATATCCTAAGGTATCGCATAGCACATACTCCATCTTACAGGCACCGCATCCTATGATATCAGGTGCGTGTCTTAATCTGCTCAAGCTGCATCAACTGTATAAGTTGGATTTGAGCACTCCTGCTGCGAGCCAATTACTGATTACCAATCTACTGTTCCGAAACATTAATGCGCCTGCCACCATTGATAATGTGATTGGGATTTACGACAGCGATCCTAGCAATAAGAACACAGATCCAACCAATGCTGATACAGACGGCGATGGATTATTTGATGGTGCAGAGGACTGGAACTGGGACGGTACTGTCACAACTGATAAAGATGGTATTGCCTTAGAAACAGATCCCAACAATTCCGACTCTGATGCAGATGGGCTACTGGATGGTGATGAAGACAAAAACAACAATGGTGTCGTTGATAAGGATGAAGCGTCACCATTGCTTTCAGATAGCGACCACGATGGAGTGACCGATCATCAAGAAGTCCGCAATGGTGAAAATCCCACCAACTGCGACTCCGATGGTGATGGCTTGCCTGATGGTATTGAAGATAATCAAACCGTGACCATCCCAAGTAGCGGCTGCTTAGGCGCTCCTGTTGGAGGGGTTAACTATAAGTATCCATCTGTCATGAACAGTCACAGCCGCGACTCCGATGGTGATGGTCTGCCAGATGGTGAGGAAGATGCCAATCACAACGGTTGGTTAGACCCAATGGAATCGGACCCCAGTACCCCAGATACTGATAATGACGGCATTGATGATTATGTGGAAAGTACTGGAGACACCGATCATGATGGCATTCCCGATTTCTATCTAGGCGATATTTCCAATGGCAGTAAATGTTCGCCCGCCAAAACAGTCCTGGACCTCGACTGCGATGGTCTCTCCAATGCTCAGGATACGGACTCTGACAATGACGGTTGTTCCGACCGTGCCGAAGGCTTGGGAACCCAGGGAAGCCAATCCATTCCATCCGCCTACACCAATGCCAGCAAGGCCTGCTCCGCCAGTGGTGGTGGCAGTGCTGGAGGCAGCTCCAGCGGCGGCAGTAGTGCTGGGGGCAGTATCGGCACCAGCACAGGTACCGCCAGCCCATCCATTTCGGACGTCGATCCCCGGACCGGCTTGGGAAGCTGGAACAGCCATTGGGCAGGGCGCACAGACGGGGGCGGCGACTGTAGCCTGATCCGCCAAACCCAGATCCCCGGAAATTCATCAAAAACCCTCTTTTTCCTTGCGGCCCTCTTGGTCAGCGTGTTAGGCACCGCCCGCACTAATCTTCGACCAAAGTCCTGAAAATACAGGCAGATCGGTCGCAAACTTCACACGCCTCTTTATCGTGTGGTGCTCGCTTGCGAGCCTCAGAGGCGGCGGTATTCAGTAACGTGGGATGTCCTGCGCTACATGAATAACTAACCACAGAAAGGGATTTTGTATGTCAGCAGATATCAAGACGCTATTGGAGGCCGGCGTGCACTTTGGCCACCAAACCTCTCGTTGGAACCCCAAAATGAAGCCGTACATTTACGGCGCCCGTAACGGTATCCATATTATTGATCTGGATCAAACCGTCACCATGTTGGATGCAGCATGCAAGGCCGTCACCGATGCCGTTTCCCATGGAAGCGACATTTTGTTTGTCGGTACCAAGAAGCAAGCACAAGACATTGTTCGCGAACAAGCCGAACGCATTGGCCAATACTTTGTGAACTACCGCTGGTTGGGTGGTATGCTTACCAACTTCAAGACCATCAAGAAGAGCATTGATTACCTGAACAACATGACCAAGAAGCGTGAAGCAGGCGAGTTTGAAAAGTTCACAAAGAAAGAAGCTAGCCTCATCAATAAAGAAATCGACAAACTGGAAGAGACCCGCGGTGGTATTCGCAACATGACCAAGATCCCCGGTGTTATCTTTTTGGTCGATCCCAAGAACGAACATATTGCATTGAAGGAAGCCCGCACACTCGGTTTAACAGTGATTGCATTGGCAGATTCAAACTGTGATCCAGATGGTGTGGATTATTTAATCCCAGGCAATGACGATGCCATCCGTGCCATCTCCATTATCACCACCATGATTGCCGAAGCTGCACGTGTTGGTCTTGAAAAGCGTGCCGCCATCATGCGCGAAGAAGATGCTTCACGCAAAGCCCGTGGCGAAAAGGCACCTAAGGGTCCAATCGAACGCAAAATTGGTTCCAAAGGTAAGGCCTATGTTGGCAAGACAGAGTCCATTTCAAAAGAAGAAGCTGAGGGCTTTGCATCTGCAAGCGCTACTGCCCCAAGCACAGACACAACCACTAACTAATTAATAGAGGATCGACATGACATTTACAGCGAATGATGTGAAAAGTTTGCGCGAGCGCACTGGCGCCGGCATGATGGATTGCAAAAAGGCATTAACCGAATCACAAGGCAATGTGGATGATGCAATCGAAATTCTGCGGAAGCAAGGTTTGGCAAGCGCTTCCAAAAAGGCAGGGCGCGTTGCAGCAGAAGGTATGATTGCCCATCAACTGGATGCCAAGGCACGCACTTTGGCCATGGTTGAAGTGAATTGTGAAACAGACTTTGTGGTGAAGACACCCGAATTTTCAAAGCTTGCAGATGATGCCGCTCAACTGATCGCCACACAAAATCCAGCGGATGTTGCAGCCTTGCTCCAACTCAAGGTTGCGGATCAAACGGTGGAAGCCATTCAAGTCGCATTAGTTGCCAAAATTGGTGAAAACATCGGTGTACGCCGATTCCTGCGCACCAGCTGGAATGATAAACAAGATTGCGCCATTTATACGCACACTGGCAGCAAGATTGCTGCAGCCATCGTATACGATGATCCCAATAAAAAAATGCCGGCAGAATTGGCACGTGACATTGCCATGCATATCACGGCCATGAACCCACAGTATGTCCGTCAATCAGACGTGCCTGCCGAGTTCATTGCGAAGGAAAAGGAAATTTCACTCGCCAGCATGGCTGACCAAAAGAAGCCTGCCGAAATTATGGAAAAGATTGTAGCTGGCAAGATTCAAAAATACCTGGCAGACATTTGTCTTGAAGATCAAATTTTTGTTAAGGATCTTGAAGGCAAGCGCAGCGTATCCAAAGTCCTTGCAGCAATTGATAAAGATATCCGCATTACTCAGATGCTTCGCCTGCAAGTCGGCGAAGGCGTCGAAAAGAAGAAAGAGGACTTTGCCGAAGAAGTTGCCAAAATGATGCAGTAACCACAATTAGGGGGAAGCGTGTCATCACTCAAATACAAACGCATCGTACTCAAAATGAGCGGCGAGGCTCTACAATCCAAAGAATTGGGATTGGGAATTTGCCTTCCGGTCGTTGCTGAAATCGCCAAAGAGGTGGCTCACGTCAAAGAAAGTGGCGTTGAAATCATCATGGTGATTGGTGGTGGCAATATCTTCCGTGGTTCCTCTGAACGCGCGACAGCCATGGACCGTGCCCAAGCAGACTACATGGGCATGCTCGGCACAGTGATTAACGGACTTGCCATGCAGGACGCACTTGAAAAGCATGGCATCCCAACGCGCGTCATGTCCGCCATTAACATTTCCCAAATTGCCGAACCCTATATTCACAGACGTGCGCTACGCCATTTGGAAAAGGGCCGCATCATCATTTTAAGTGCGGGCACCGGTAATCCTTACTTTTCAACTGATACTGCTGCAACATTGCGCGCTATGGAATTCAATGCCGACGCCGTGCTTAAGGGCACAAAAGTAGATGGCGTTTTCAATTGCGATCCCAACAAGGATGCCTCTGCCAAACGCTACGACTCCCTCAGTTATATTGATGTATTGCAGCAAGGGCTTAAAGTCATGGATTCCACAGCCATCTCAATGTGCATGGATCACAAAATGCCCATTATTGTCTTTAACATGTTTACCCCTGGCAACCTTGAAAAGGTTGTACGGGGCGAGAAAGTGGGGACACTCGTTCATGGATAATATTCTCAATGACACAAAGGCGCGCATGCAAAAGGCGTTACAAAGTTTGCGTGATGAATTGACCAAAACACGTACTGGTCGTGCCAGTTTGGGCATCCTGGATGGTATTAAGGTTGATTACTACGGAACAGCAACACCGCTCAATCAGGTTGCCGCACTAGCAACACCAGATGCACGACTTATTACGGTTCAGCCCTGGGAATCCAATCTCATTGCAGAGATTGAAAAAGCCATACTCAAGGCTGGAATTGGTCTCAACCCCGTCAACGATGGAAAACTGATTCGCTTGCCAATTCCTGCACTCACAGAAGAACGCCGGAAAGAATTGGTCAAGGGGCTTAAGAAGCATGGCGAAGAATGCAAAGTGGCCATGCGCAATGTGCGTCGTGACGCCAACGAAGCGTTGAAGGCAGCCGATCTTACAGAAGATGCGCTTAAAAAAGCCCAGAACGATGTGCAAAAGCTTACCGACGATTTTACCAAGCAGGCCGATGATGCTGTTAGCCACAAGGAAAAAGAATTGATGACAGTATGAATCCACTGCCTTCCCACATTGCCATCATCATGGACGGCAACGGCCGCTGGGCGGGACAGAGAGACTTGCCCCGTGAAGCGGGACACCGGCAGGGTGCACAAACTGCCGAAGCAATGGTGGAGGCGTGCCATGAGCGCGGCATCTCTTACCTGACGCTCTACGCATTTTCAGATGAAAACTGGGAACGTCCCGTTGAAGAAGTTATTGCCCTGATGCAATTACTCGATGAATTTGTCATTTCCAAGCGCGATAAAATGAAGAAAAAGGGGATTCGCTTTCGTACCATTGGCGACATCTCGCGCTTGCCTGATTTCGTTTTGGATTCCATCAATCAAACCATTTCTGAAACTGCGGATGGCAACAAGCTCACATTAACTTTGGCGTTAAGTTATGGCTCACGTGCTGAAATTTGTCGTGCAATTGAGCGCTGTCAGAAGGCAGGCATTCAAAGAATTACACCAGAGGCCATTGATGCACACCTGGACACCGCAGGTTATCCAGATCCCGACTTGCTAATCCGCACGAGTGGCGAGCACCGCATCAGCAATTACTTGCTCTGGCAACTGGCCTATACGGAACTTTATTTTACCAACACCATGTGGCCAGAGTTTTCAGAGGCCGATCTGGATTTGGCAATTGATGACTATCGTAAGCGGGATCGACGCTATGGACGCGTCAGCTAGGGGGATTCATGCAACGACTGATTACGGCATTATTTTTAATTATCGCTGTCGGTGGTGTTATTTTGGTTGCACCAAGCTTGGTATTTAAAATTCTCGTACTTGCTACCACTGGACGTGTATTGCAGGAATTATTTCGACTCTTTTTCCCAACAGCCCGGTTCTATGAATGGTGCGCCATATTGGTTGGAATGGCTGTTGCCACAACGCTTATTTGGAAGGAGTGGGGCATCCCAACACTTCCAATATTAATCGCGGCTGTGTTTGTGATCGCCTGCATTCATATGTTCCACTCCGAAATTTTAGAACATGTCCCGCAACGCGTAGCATTAACCATGTTTGGTATTTTATATATCGGTTGTACATTGCCTTATTTTGCATGGCTCTACGCCTTGCCACATGGCAAGGCACTTGTCATTATGGCCATCGCCATGGCTGCATTTGGGGATACGTTTGCCATGTTTGCCGGGAAAACAATTGGTCGCCATAAAATGTCACCTCTTTTAAGCCCCAATAAAACCTGGGAGGGCTTAGCAGCTGGTTTTTGTGGCAGTATGTTTGGAGCATTACTCGTGCGCCAGTTGATGTGGCCCGAACTGGCATTAAAACCTGCTATTATCTTGGCACTTATTATTGGCATTGTGGGTCCCATTGGGGATTTGATTGAATCCATGATCAAACGCGCCAATCATGTGAAGGATGCCGGTTCATTGCTCCCGGGTCATGGTGGCGTCTTGGACCGCGCGGATGCACTGGTTTTCACCGCACCAACGGTTTATTACTTTAGCACATGGTTTTTTAATTTATGACAACGCAACTTTCCATTCTGGGTAGCACAGGTTCCATTGGCGTAAGCACGCTGGATGTTGTCCAACGCCATCCGCAACGCTATGCTGTTGTTGCACTTGCTGCAGGTCGTAACATTGCCAAACTGGCAGAACAAGTGCGCACATTTAAGCCCAAGCTCGTTTCTGTTTTAAATCAAGCGGACATTGAAAAACTTCAGCAACTAATTCCAGAGTGTCACTGCACCATTGTTTCAGGCGAAGCGGGGGCCATTCAAGTGGCAACGCACCCCGATGCAGACAAAGTTGTATCCGCTATGGTTGGCGCTGCAGGTCTCAAACCAACCTATGCCGCAATTTGTACTGGCAAGCCGGTATTGCTGGCCAATAAGGAAACGCTAGTCATGGCAGGTGAGTGCATGATGGCAGCTGCAAAAGAACATCACTGCACGTTACTTCCCATTGATAGCGAACATAGTGCCATTTTACAAAGCATGCAGGGTCAACCTCGCGACCGCATCACACGCATCATTCTCACTGCATCAGGTGGTCCATTCCGTACGCGCCCGCAGGAAACATTTTCAAAGATCACACGTGAAGAGGCGCTGGCACACCCAAACTGGAATATGGGCGCCAAAATCACCATCGACTCCGCATCTATGATGAACAAGGGATTGGAATTTATCGAGGCCATGTGGCTCTTTGATTTGAAACCTGCACAAATCGACATTGTGGTGCACCCTCAAAGTATCATTCACTCAATGGTGGAATATTGTGATGGCTCTGTGATGGCCCAACTCGGCATGCCGGATATGCGTGGGCCCATTTCTTATGCACTGGCGTACCCTGATCGTATGGCATCCGGCATCACGCCGATGGATTTTACCAAGACGTCGCAACTAACATTTGAAGCACCGGATACAAAGCGCTTCCCATGCTTGCGTCTGGCACGACAGGCTGCAGAAGCAGGTGGTACGTTGCCTGCTGTTATGAATGCCGCAAACGAAATTGCGGTTGCTGCATTTTTGGATAATAAGATTCACTTCACAAAGATTGCTGACATTGTTGAAGAAACCATGAAGCGCCACACAACCCAGCGTTGTGGTAGCATCGAAGACGCAGTTGCAGCCGATACATGGGCCCGCGAAACTGCCAAAGGATTGGTGGCATGATTTATTTTATAATTACACTCGGCTTTCTGGTTTTCATGCACGAATTGGGTCACTTTTTGCTCGCACGTGCCAATGGCATTGATGTCGAAGAATTTTCAGTGGGATTTGGCCCCAAGCTCTTTGCAAAAAAGGTGGGGCGTACAATTTATAAAATCTGCATCCTGCCATTTGGTGGCTATGTCAAAATGAAGGGTGAAAATCCCGAAGAATTAAAAGATGGGGAACCACTCGAACCAGATTCATTTGCCGCAAAATCAGTTCCACGCCGTTTGTCTGTTGTGTTGGCCGGCCCCATTACCAATATTCTGCTTTGCTTTTTGGTACTTCCATTAGCGTTTATGATTGGTGTGCATGTGCCAGATCTCAAAGATGTGCCCGCTGCCGTCGGGAAGGTAATTCCTGGAAGTCCCGCTGACCTTGCCGGCATCGTAGAAGGTGACACCATCGTCTCACTCCAGGGGCAGCCGGTTAAGAGCTGGAACAGTTTTGTGGAAGACGTGCAAAAGCAGGGTTGGCTGCCGCTCGCAGTTGGCATCACCCATGACGGCCATCGCAGCACCAAAATTATTCTGACGCAATTTGATTCTGGTACGCGCCGTCATTTAATTGGTGTGCAGCGTACGGATCCCGTGACCACACTCGAACGCTACGGTGTTGTCGAATCTGTTAAAATGGGTGTGCAAGAAGCCTGGGGTATGGTGGACATGACATTTGCTGTTCTGGGTAAACTCTTCAGTGGGGAAATTGGCATCAAGGCGCTTTCAGGTCCACTGGGTATTGCCAAAGCGTCTGCAACCGTTGCCAAAAAAGGTTTTGGCGACCTTCTGCACTTTATGGCATTCCTCAGCATCCAATTGGGTATTTTGAATCTACTCCCCATTCCTGTACTTGATGGAGGCCACGTTCTCTTTATGGCCATCGAGACCATCCGACGCAAACCACTCTCTATTAAATTCCGTGCAATGGCCCAGATCGTAGGCCTTGTGATGTTGTTGAGCTTAATGCTGATTGTGACTGTTAATGATGCCAACACCCTGTTTGGATTGCGTCGGCTTTTTGCAAAGTGGTTCTGATGATTCTCTTTTTTGATACCTCAACTCCCAACGGCATTCTGGCACTTGGCCAGCAAGATCGCTGCATCACATTTTCACACTGGAAAGCGGAGCACAGTCATTCCCAACTGCTGCCACCCTATATTGATACAGCATTGCAAGAACTTCCAAATGGCATCTCTGAATTAACCCATATCACCGTTGGTATTGGACCCGGATCATTCACGGGTTTACGCGTCGCACTTGCAACTGCCAAGGGGCTTGCAATCGCACGCAACATCCCACTAGTAGCAATTCCTAGTCCAACCGTTTTTGCAACACTGTGCCAGGCCACGACTGATTACGCAGCATGTTGTCTGGATGCCTTTCGCGGCGAAATCTATTTGGGCATTTATAAAATGCAGTCCGGCATCCCTGTATTACAAAATGATATTGCAAGCCTCACACCCAAAGTGGCTGCCATGCAAATTGCTGCATTAAATGGTAGTATCACCGTGACAGGGACGGGTTATGATCGGTATCGTGATCAGTTTCCGTCATCGGTAATTCCTGGAAATACTCACTATGACAAGGCCGCAGCAGTATCGATTCTAAAATTTGCGACGCAGTCTATTCAGAACAATAAAACGCATCAACCGGCAGAGTTGCATCCCTATTATGTGCGCGATGCCGAGGCCGTGGAAAAACAAAAGCGATGAACGTTGTTCTTCTTCACCCCGAAATTCCCGAAAACACGGGAAACATTGCACGCCTTTGTGCGGGCACTCAGTCACCGTTGCACCTCATTCGCCCCATGGGATTTCGATTGGATGAAAAGCGCATGAAGCGCGCGGGGCTTGACTACTGGCCTCACGTGGATCTGCATGTTCATGATGGGTGGGATGCCTTTTGCGCGGCATGCCCAGGCACCTATTGGTTTGCCAGCACAAAAGGGGAGCGGGCCCACTATGATGCCGCATATGCCCCAAATGATTACCTCTGCTTTGGGAGCGAAACCAGTGGACTGCCCGCTGATTTTTATGCCCGCTATCGCAGCCAGCTCATCACTATCCCCATGACAGGCCCCATTCGCTCCCTGAACCTGGCCAATGCGGTCTCCATCGTGCTTTACGAGGCCCTTCGTCCAATGCTTCAAATTCAGCCTAAAACCCTTTGACATATCAAAGTTTTTTCACTATCAGGTCGCCTCGATCCAAGTCCCCATTATGGCAAACGTGACCACCATACCGCTGATGACGGCGGAAGACATGAAGACCGCGATGGTCGGTATTGCTGCTGGTATTTGTCTCGATTTCCCCCAAAATACGCCCTGTGCACTGGTCGGCATCAAAAGCCGTGGTATTCCCATGGCCAACTATATTGCCAAGGCCATGAAAGAGACCTTCAAACGTGAAATGCCCATTGGCACACTGGACATCAATTTATACCGTGATGATTTATCAGAAGTAGGTGATGCACCAGTGGTAAAACCCGTGCAGCTTCCCTTTGATATTACCGGAATGAACGTCATTTTGTTTGATGATGTTCTGTTTACAGGTCGCACCATTCGTGCGGCCATGGATGCACTGATTGATCATGGCCGTCCCGCCAGTATCAAGCTGGCCGTAATGGTCGACCGTGGGTTCCGCGAGTTTCCCATTCAAGCGGATTATGTCGGCAAACGCATCCAAACGACCATGAAGCAAAATGTAAAAGTCTGCTTTGAAGAAACAGATGGTAAAATTGAGTGTTACATTAAAGAGACGCAATGACACGAAAGCTTAAAAACCTTCTTTCAGTAGATCATCTTTCATCGAATACTATTTTTGACATTTTTAAATCAGCAGCTGCTTTCAAAAAGAAATTGCCGCCACACACACTATCCGGAAAAATTGTTCTCAATGCCTTTTTTGAAAACAGCACACGCACGCGCGTTTCATTTGAGACCGCTGCCGCACGATTGGGCGCACATTCAATCGGCTTTACTGAGCAGGGTAGCTCTGTATCCAAAGGGGAGTCCTTCCAAGATACGATACTCAATCTGGCTGTCATGCACCCCGATGCCATTGTTTTGCGACACGCCCAATCGGGTGCTGCCGAAATGGCTCAGGAGTTGGTTGGAAAAATTCCCGTCATTAATGCGGGTGACGGCCGTCACGAGCACCCCACGCAGGCACTACTGGATGCAATGACGATAATGGAACATGCTGGTGCCCTCAAAGGTTTGCATGTCGGTATCATTGGTGACATCGCACAATCCCGTGTGGCACGTAGCAACATGCTCTTGCTTAAAAAGATGGGAGCATCTGTTAGCATCTGCGCGCCTAAAACCATGATACCCAGCCACGTGACGCAGTATGGTGTTAAAGTCACTACAGACCTGCGCAAACTTGTGCCCACACTTGATGTCATTATGATGCTGCGTATTCAAATGGAACGGGAGCAGAGCCCTTGCATCCCATCCGTTGCGGACTATGCCAAAAATTATCAATTAAATGCGGCCCTCATGTCCACCGCTCAAGCCAATGCGATTGTTATGCACCCAGGCCCCATGAATCGCGGCGTTGAAATTGCCGATGATGTTGCCAATGGACCCCAGTCTGTCATTTTGCAACAAACTGAAAATGGCGTATTTATCCGCATGGCCGTGCTGAAGGCGGTGCTATGAACTTTATAATTATTAATGGACGTGTTGTTGACCCCAGTCAAAAGCTAGATCGCAAGGCCAACATAGTGATCCGTGATGGCAAAATCGCAGGTATTACAACTACCAACAAAATTCCAGATGGGTACGCCGTGTTTGATGCAAGCGACCTACTCATCATGCCAGGTCTGGTGGATATGCACTGCCATCTGCGTGATCCAGGGCAAACCAGCAAAGAAGACATTTACACGGGTACCATGTCCGCTGCTGCAGGTGGTTTTACAAGCATTGCTTGTATGGCCAATACTGTTCCTGTCAACGATACCGCCACCATTACCAAATATATTTTGGATGAGTGCCGCTCACATGCCCATGTCAATGTACATGTCATTGGCGCCATCACCAAAGGTCTGCAGGGTGAAGTCATGGCTGAAATGGCCGGCATGAAACAGTCGGGCATTGTTGCGGTTTCAGACGATGGCATGTGCGTTATGAATGCACAACTCATGCGTCGCGCCATGGAATATGCGGACACATTGGGGCTCCCCGTGATCATTCATGCAGAAGATGAGTGTATGTGCCATGGCGCTGTCATGCATGAAGGGGCTGTGTCCACTCGGCTTGGGCTGATTGGCAAACCCGCAGAGTCCGAAGAAATTATTGTGAAGCGTGACATTGCACTAGCACGCATGACAGGCGCACACCTGCATGTGGCCCATGTCAGTTCTGCCGAAAGTGTCAAAGCCATTGCCCAAGCCAAAAAGGAAGGGCTGCGAATTACAGCAGAAGTGACACCGCATCACCTAAGCCTCACCGACGAAGCCTTGCTCCATTACAATGTCAATGCCAAGGTCAATCCACCCATTCGTGACAACGCGCATCGCAAAGCGTTGATCAAGGCACTCAAAGAGGGTGTCATTGATGCCATCGCCACAGACCATGCGCCGCACACTGCGCTTGATAAAAATTGCGGCATGGATTTGGCGGCATGTGGCATGGTGGGATTTGAAACGGCATTTTCACTTGCGTACAAATTGGTTGCCGAAAAACAACTCAGTGTTTCCCAATTGGTTCAGCGCATGAGCACAACGCCGGCAGCAATTTTGGGACTCAATGCCGGCAGCCTGAAGAAGGGACGGCCGGCTGACATTACCATTGTTGACCCGCGTTCCACATGGACGGTGGACAGCAGTCAATTTTTTTCAAAAGGACGCAACTCGCCATTTGATGGTTGGAAATTACCAGCACCAGTTGTTTACACATTCGTAAATGGGAAAGTGGTTTATCGGAATGAACGTTCGATTGCATCTTGAAGATGGCACTTCTTTTGCGGCTCAGGCCGTGACGGATATTGTTTCTGCAGGTGGTGAAATCGTTTTCAATACCAGCATGACTGGCTATCAAGAAATCTGTACCGATCCATCATATACAGGCCAGATGGTTGTGATGACCTATCCGCACATTGGCAATGTGGGGGTTAATGAAGAGGATGTAGAATCAAACCGTCCTTGGGTATCAGCACTGATTACACGCAGCTACCATGGCACGCCCAGCAATTGGCGCAGCACTGAAGCGCTCCATACTTATCTTGCAAAAAATAAAATCCCATTACTCACCGGAGTCGATACACGCCGACTGGTACGTCACCTGCGTGACAAAGGTGCCATGCGCGCAGTGATCTTGCATGACACCGCATCCAGTGCAGAAATTCAAAAGGCATTCTCAACAGTGCCCAACATGAACGGTCAGGACCTTGCCACACAGGTCAGCTGTAAAGAACCCTATGAATGGGCCGAGCCCTTGTATGAAAATCGCACGCAGCCAAAAGCGCCTGCAACACATCACATCGTGGTGATCGACTTTGGTGCCAAGTACAACATTTTGCGTCACTTGGTCAGTCGCGGCTGTAAAGTGACCGTGGTACCCTCCACAACAACTGCTGCACAAATTGCAGATTTAAAACCAGACGGCATTATGCTCTCGAATGGGCCCGGCGATCCCGCGGCTGTCACTCACGCCCCCGCACTCATCCAACAACTGATGGGCAAGTACCCCATGTTTGGGATTTGCCTGGGTCATCAATTGCTGGCGCTATCATTGGGCGCTACAACCTATAAATTGAAATTTGGACATCGTGGTGCCAATCAGCCTGTCAAAAATCTTGTCACAGGCAAGGTGACGATCACATCCCAGAATCACGGATTTGCAGTGGACCCCAAAACATTGCCCAAAGACTGTATTGAGACGGAAATTAATTTAAATGACAACACCAACCAGGGATTTCGACATACAACGTTACCCATCATTGCGGTGCAGTACCATCCCGAGGCATCGCCGGGACCACACGATGCCAACTACTGGTTTGATGAATTTATGAGACTTGTTCATGCCCAAACGCACTGACATATCATCCGTCATGATTATTGGCGCTGGCCCCATCGTGATTGGGCAGGCCTGTGAATTTGACTATTCCGGTACGCAGGCATGCAAAGCGATTCGTGAAGAAGGATATCGCACGATTTTGGTTAACTCCAATCCAGCCACGATTATGACGGACCCAGAACTGGCTGACCGCACTTATATTGAGCCACTTACCACTGAAGTTTTGGAGCGCATTATCATCACGGAAAAACCAGATGCTATCCTGCCAACAGTAGGGGGACAGACAGCCCTTAATCTGGCTGTCAAGTTGGCGGAATCTGGATTTCTTAAAAAGCACAACGTCAAGCTGATTGGCGCTAATCTTGAAGCCATACACAAAGCCGAAGACCGCGCACTCTTTAAACAGATCATCTGCGACCTGGGCTACTATGTGCCGCAAAGCAAATTGGTCCACAGTATGACCGAAGCCATTGCGGCATTGAACGAATTAAAACTACCGCTCATTATTCGCCCTGCATTTACATTGGGAGGCACAGGTGGTGGTGTTGCCAGCACACCCAAAGACTATGCAATCATGATGGAAAAGGCGATTGCATCAAGCCCTGTGTCACAAGTGCTCGTCGAAGAATCAGTCGTCGGATGGAAGGAATACGAACTTGAAGTCATGCGCGACAACAAGGACCATGTGGTCATTATCTGCTCGATTGAAAATATTGATGCCATGGGTGTTCATACGGGTGACTCCATCACCGTCGCACCTGCACAAACGCTGACCGATAAAGAATACCAACAGATGCGTGATGCCGCCATTCGCATTATTCGTGCGATTGGCGTGGAAACCGGCGGCTCCAATATCCAATTTGCAGTGAATCCCAAAAATGGACAACTCATGGTCATTGAAATGAATCCGCGCGTGTCACGTTCCTCTGCATTGGCCTCCAAGGCAACAGGGTTTCCCATCGCCAAGATCGCTGCCAAGCTTGCACTTGGATACACACTCGACGAATTACCCAACGACATTACCAAGAAGACCATGGCTGCGTTTGAACCCACAATCGATTATGTTGTTACTAAAATCCCACGATTCAATTTCGAAAAGTTTCCACATGCCGATGCCACTCTGACCACACAAATGAAATCAGTGGGGGAGGTAATGGCCATTGGGGATACTTTTACGGATTCATTTTATAAGGCACTGTCCAGTCTGGAACTCGCTCCACCCCAGTTTGCGGATATCCCAACAGAACAATTATTAGAAGCCATCGCCGTTCCCACACATGATCGTGTATGGAAAATTTTGGAACTCATTAAACGCGACGAAAAAGATATTCTTAAGAAAATTCAGGCCATCACCCATTGGGACCCGTGGTTTCTCGATCAGATCGCGCAGGCACCCACACAAGTACAACGCACGTCATCCTATTCACTTGTCGACACCTGTGCGGCCGAATTTGAATCCAAGACACCATACTTGTATTCAAGCAGCATTGCAGAAACAAATGAACTCCCACGCACCGATCGTGACAAAGTGATTGTTCTGGGAAGCGGTCCTAATCGCATTGGTCAGGGCATTGAGTTTGACTACTGTTGTGTGCATGCAAGCATGGCCTTACGTGAGGCCGGCGTTGAATCCATCATGGTTAATTGCAATCCTGAAACTGTCAGTACTGATTATGACATTTCAGACCGCTTATACTTTGAGCCACTCACATTTGACTCAGTCATGAACATCATTGCGCACGAAAAGCCCAAAGGCGTGATCTTGCAATTCGGTGGGCAAACCCCGCTTAAACTCGCCGCTCGCTTGCACAATGCCGGCGTTCCAATCTTGGGGACGTCGCCGGACGCCATTCACCTTGCCGAAGAGCGCGAATCGTTTTCAGCGCTCATCCAAAAATTGGGAATGCGCCAAACCGATGGCGACATTGCGCGCAGCACACAAGATGCGCTTGCTGCGGCATCACGCATTGGCTTCCCAGTTATGGTGCGCCCATCGTATGTCTTGGGTGGCCGCGGTATGGAAATCATCCACGATCCTGTCAGCCTGGAACGTTACGTAAAGGCAGCACTGGATGCCGACCCTGACAACACGATCCTCATCGACAAATTTTTGAATCAGGCGGTCGAGGTGGATGTTGACGCACTCTGTGATGGCAGCAATGTCTGGGTCGCTGGTATTATGGAGCACGTGGAAGAAGCCGGCATTCACTCAGGCGACAGCTCCTGCTGTCTGCCCACGTTTACTCTGCCAAAGCCCATTGTGGACCAAATCCACGAGCAATCCATCACATTAGCAAAGGCGCTCAACGTCGTTGGCCTCATCAACATCCAATTCGCGGTTCAGGATGACATCATCTATATAATAGAGGCCAACCCCAGGGCATCGCGTACAGTGCCCTTTGTATCCAAGGCCATTGGTCTGCCACTGGCAAAACTGGCCACACGTATTATGCTCGGTTCAAAGCTTACTGACCTACAGCTTCCCAAAGGAAAGGGCGTTCATCAGCATTGGGCTGTCAAATCACCTGTATTCCCATTCAACAAATTCCCGGGCGTCGACACACTTCTAAGCCCCGAAATGAAATCCACGGGCGAGGTTATGGGTATCGGTGCCGATTTTGGTGAGGCGTTTGCCAAGGCGCAATTGGCTGCAGGTACACGCCTGCCAATAGAAGGGGATGTATTGATCACTGTTTGCGATGCAGACAAGATGGCCATTTTGCCACTGGCGCGCAAATTGGTTGAAAAAGGATTTCGCCTGCATTCCACTCGCGGCACCCGTCAGTACTTGCAAGACAATGGCGTGCCCGCATTTTTGGCCAACAAGGTGCGCGAAGGTAATCCCAACATTATTGATGAAATGAAATCCAAAAAGTTTTGCATGGTTATCAACACGCCCAATGATCGGCTCTCTACATCCGATTCATTTGTCATTCGCCGCAAGGCCCTTGAACTCAACATCCCATGCTTTACAGCGCTCTCATCCGCACGCGCCGCCGTCCAAGGCATCCGTTATCTACGCGAGGGCAGCCCCAAGGAATACCCATTGCAATTGCTTTAACGTGTTCCGTGTTCCGTTTTCCGAACAGGTTCCCGTACACACACAGATATTCCGCATTTACGCTGTTGACGCGCGTTTCCGGTTGGGCCATAAACACAGAAAGAGGAAACTTTATGACCATTCACGCGACAGATAAAATTGCAAATGCCATTTGCCGATTGGATAACGATTTAAAATCGTGCCCACCTGAAAAGCTGGCATCTTATCGCACGCAAGCCCCAGTAACAGAGCCTGCGGCCCTAGGCTCCGTTAACTTTGAATGGCGGGGGAGTCAGTATAATCTTTTTTGCCGAAACGACCTGTGCACCTTGTCTAAATTTCAAGAACAGTCACTTCTTTGGGATCTTGCAGCCGCTGCTATCACAATTGGGTCACTGGGCATTATCAATGTTTTGGCAGGCTGTTCCGACAATCCTCAAGAGGGTGCGGATACGGTAACAGAGTTCCCGGATAGTGATAGCCATACAACCAACTCCAATAATACTGATATTGGCCAAACCAGTGGCCAAGACACACATATCAATACAAGCATTACTATCCAGCAATTGTCAGCAGGCAATAATAAGACCTGTGCACTATTAGAAAGTGGCGCTGTTATGTGTTGGGGTGATTGGTACAATGAATCATCTGACCTCACAAAACCTAAGTCGGTTGACTTGGCTTATACAGGGGACCCCATCATACAGATCTCTACCGGTGGCCGATTTGCATGTGCCCTATCAAGTGGGAGCTCTGTGCAATGCTGGGGGAACAACTTTCAAGGGCAGCTTGGAAGTGGTGACGATAAGCAATACAAGTTGCCAATATTTGTAAAAGGTTTGGATGCGGCACAAATTAAAGAAATTACAACAGGTGATATGCATGCCTGTGCACTCACTACACAAGGAAAAGTCCAATGCTGGGGGGACAACTTTCGAGGACAACTCGGAATTGGTAAAGTCGACCCCACCGGGATTTATTTACCGCAATACGTGAAAGACCTTGGGGAGAACACCAATAACCCAGTGCTCCATATCGCCGCAGGCCCCATGTACACGTGTGCCATAGTTGAAATAGGACATATAATGTGTTGGGGTGGTAATGATATTCTCCTTCAAGGCTCTGCCCTAAGCGAGTCCATTCCTACTCCAGTTCCTGTAAACGGCATCAGTACGACAAAAAAGCCCATTCAGCTTGCGAGTGGGGGCGCACTTGCTTGTGCATTATTAGAAGGTGGTGCTGTGCAATGTTGGGGTGGTGTATACAACTCCTCATTAGGTGACGGTGTAAGCAATTCTGCTTATAGTGCTGTATATGTGAAGGGTATCGAACCAGGAAACCCAGCTATCCAAGTTGTGGCGGGCTCTAACTATAGTTGTGCATTACTTAAGGATTTAACAATAAAATGCTGGGGGCAACCAATATGGTCTGAACAACCAGTTACTCAAATGTTACCTATAACCATTAACGACCTGAAAGGTACTCAAATTTCTGCTGGGCAATTACATATGTGTTCACTGGATCAAAGTGGAGCAGTCTGGTGTTGGGGGTCAAATTATAATGGTGAGCTTGGCAACGGAACAAAGAGCGACCATTTCTCCCCTGAACCGACTCTGGTAAATTTCAACTAGATTCACGAGTAGAGAGTTTTGTTTCAGGAAGAGATGGCTGAAGTGCGGTAGCTTCTGTATTGGTACAAGGGATATTGTGATTTTCAAGTGTGCAAATTGCCTTTGCAAGCCGAGTGGGGGTAATTGTCATAAACGCTCCTTAGTGATTGAAGGCCATTACTAACAAGCTCCAAGCCGCGTCAATAGGCAACTAGCTGAAGAAATTAGTTGGCTTTGCAAGATGTTCAGTCTGCCTAGAAACCAAATACTCTATCTATAAGAGTGTTTTATAAAAGGGTGCCTTATATCTACCCCAAAAACATCCCCAAAATCCGGCACTTTAAGCTGATTTTGCCCATTTTTGACGCATTTTTTTCTTTGAATTTCAATTAGTTACAAAAAACTCGCCCAAAAGTACGCAACAAATCCAAAATCCAACCGATAACCTATGCAGGAGAACTGGGTAATTGGGCAGGGGGCCCTAAATCCCGGAAAACTGGAGGACGTTATGGCAACTACTGCAATTAAAACCTGTAAAGAGCTGGCACCGGCAGAAAGAACTGCTTTGGGTGCAGCAACACCGTCTGATGCAGACTGCGCAGCCGCTCTTAACAATAATGCACAATACTTGGGTATTATGTCGCTTTCCAGAAATGCTCAAGCGGCAGCTGCTCAATTACGTGGTTTGATTGCATCGGGTTCTGGCGCAGCGCCAGCACCTGCAGCTGCTCCTGCTCCGGCGGCACCAACATCTTCAGCAGCGGCTGTTTCTGGTAAACTTGTAAGTAATCTCTCCATCTCCGAATCTGAATTGGCACTTTTAACCGAAGACTTTATCTTTTCAACAACAGCAATCAATCGCATGGCCATGACTTCGCATCCTTCAATTGCGGGTGCCACAGGCGAGCAAGCCAAGCGCGTATTTGCACAAGCAGCCATGGCACGCCTGGCATTGGGTGAAGCCAATATCCCTGCTGAACTGGCCAAGGTAGAAAAAGCGCACGTGGACGCCTTGTCACCTGCCCATAAGGCTGCGGTTCAAAGCAAGGCCACTGGTACCGCTGTTGCTGGATTCTTTGGTACAGCCGCAGCTCCTGCTCCGGCGACAGCTCCAGCTGCCGGCGCTGTCACACCACCGGCAACTCCCATAGTATCAGGTAGCGCATCTGAGATTTTAGCGCCATTCCTTGAAAATCGCTCTGCAAAGCAGGGTGCCTATGCAGGGTTGTCTGCTGAATCAGTGAGCCTAGAGGCTTTGAAATCAGTTCGTACAATCAAAGACGTCAGCGATTTTATTGATACCGTTGTGAACAGCAAGAAGATTCGCCAAGACGATGGCGAAGATTATGCACCACGCCATGCCCGTGCTGATTTGGTTGCGGGTCTTAATAAAGAAATGGATCGTGCCAGCTCTGAAGTTGAACGACTCACAGCTGACACCGCCACCAATCACTCAAAAGAAATTGAAGCCTTGAATGATCGTATTACCGAGTTAAAGCGCATTGTCAGCCGTGTGGTTGAAACGCTTGGAAAGAATAAAGTGTATGCTAACTTTTCTTTCTCGGGTCACCAAAATGTCTATTCACAAGATATCATTGATGCTTCTGGGTTTGGTGATGCTGGATGGAAGGCACCAGATTACGGCAGCATTGGCGATGGTAAGTTAGCAAATGGCCTCCACTTTGGTATTACAGGGGCTCACCAACTTCTGTCACCTACACCTAATCAACAATTATGGCTGGGCTTGAGCTTAGACTATGACAACAGAGCTGTACGCAACGACGCCAATGGTCGTAACGGCAATGCATTTGATGTCCTTACCGGAATGCTCTCTGCTGAATACAACTTTGATGCCAGTATTACTGAATATGGTATCTGGTCGGTAGCCCTCAAGGGAAACCTTGGATTCAATTATTCTAAAGAACGTTTCAACAATGCCATTGTGGCGCCAGGTGGTGATGGTGGGTTTACGATTGACCCCAGTGACAATACATTTGCAGGCACGTTCCTAACAGCAGGCCTCACAGGAACAACGTCCTGGACATTTTGGAATCACTTCTTGGTTGGTGTATCCGTCGCATATTCTCACTTATTCATCAAAGATCAAAATCTCAACTATGATACGGTTGAGACAACAGCTGCTGCTGGCACAGAGAACAATAAGAATCCAAGATACAATACTAACGGATTAAGAGATGTATGGGAGTTTGGCATTTTTGGGGGAGTACGCTTCTAACTTTAAGGAATAAACGACAGAGGTGAATATGAAAACAGCAATCAAAACAATCATCGCAAGCCTGATCGGAGCATTTTGTTTAATCGTGCTCTTGGGCGTTCCTGCTGAGGCCAAAATCAATGGGCCTTCCCAGGATTGCGTAGTGACATCCCAGACTGACGACGTTAACAACGTTCAGGGTATTCGTCAGGCTATTATGTCATTCAATTCACCACTCAAATTCTATCAAGGGTGTAGCAATACCATTACAATCAAGACCGAATCCTTGAATTTGACAAAACCACTGATTATCACTGGACCAACACAGGGACTGGTAATCAAGGGGATTTCACCTTCAAACCCAAACAGCAAGCGTGTTGTTATTCAAACCAAAGGAATTGTCTATACGGATGCCGACACCAAACTTACCAATGGCGAAAAATGCGCGATTATCGTGGCCACACCCAATGTTACGCTCAGCAATTTTGTTATTCGTGATGGTACAGAAAATGGTGTTTGTATTGTTGATCAAAACACAAATCTAAAGGGCGTTGTTGCATTCAACTTTGGTAAAGCTGGCGTTGTAATGGCAAGCGATAACAACATGATCTCTTCGAGTGAAGAGGGATTTAACTCTGCACTCGCATTTAACAAAGGACCTGGTCTTGTCATCAATTCATTTGGTGAACAACTGAGCCATAACGCATTCACGGGTGATACTGTTTTTGCTAACAATGACTCCAGCATTGGTTCTGATCACCACAACCAGCAGGTTTTGGTCAAGAACGACAAATCTTACTATAAGATGACACCAATTAGCAGCCAGCATGATTACTATTTCAATGGCGCGTCTATCAACACTGCACCAACACCGATGAGTGCTAACGCCGGTGGTATTGTGTTCCAACGCTCTTATCAAGGGACGGATGGAACAACAATAGATCCCGATTCACTCAAGGCCTCTGACTACGTTCTGGGTTATGTGGGTCGCGACTTCTCAAACATTGGGAAGAACAACCTTGGTAATCAATTTAATAGCGTATTAGGTTGGGACACCGGTTCCCTGAACATGACGATCCCAAAAGAATTTGCGGGTCAGCAAGTGTCAGGTATTACCATGTTGGTTTCACCAAGCGTCAATATGGTTGTAAGTTCCGTATATGTCTCTCAATTGGATGGTACACTCTCTGTTGATAGCGACTTAACCATCTCTGTTGTAGACGGCGTTGCCTCAGTCATTGACTGTAAGCAGGCAGCGAACTCCAAAATGACAGCATGTGCAGGAGCAACAGCAGGTAATGATCAAAACAACAACGGTACTGCTGGTAATGGTGCTAGCAATGACAATAGCTCAGGTAAGGCCAGTTACAGCGATGAAAAGATCGTGAACGGCGTCCCTGAAAGTATGGCTTCGGTCATGTCACAGTGTGTGAAGGGTAACAATATTGCAGTTGCCGTGGATGTGCATGACGCCGATGGTGACGGTCTTAGCAATGCTATCGAAGTTCAAATGGGTTCCTGTGCCAACGGCTTTAATCAAGCTAGCGGTAATCGAACCAATATGTTCCAACCAGATAGTGATAACGACGGTATTTTAGATGGTGCAGAAGATAAAAACCATAACGGATTTGTGGATTGCTATAATGAAGATGTAAATTGCAAATCTAATAATGACAGCACATGTATTACCGCCAATGGAAAGACTTATAAACTGGTTGAACCTGACTATCTTAAAGATCCTCTCGATTCCTCAAAGTTCCTCATGGCAGGTGACAAAAAGATCCCAAATCCTAATTCTTTAGGTGCGATCTATAAGAAGGAGTTTGTCGCTGGTATTCCAAAAGGCTTTTTGGATAGCGGCACTAACTTCTGTATAGAAACAGATCCTCGTACGCCAAACACAGACCATGACGGTATGCTAGACGGTTTGGAACTACGCCACAAACCCAAAGGCGAGGCTGCAAAGGGATTGTTGTATCGCATGACCAACAACAATTCCAATGGTGCAGGCTTTGCGGGACAGTTGGCCCTAGACGTCCATGGCAACTCGGTTGAGTGTGACCTTGAACTTAAAAATGGTGTTCGGGATATTGGTATTAAGTATTATGCAATCACTGATCCATTACCCATTAAAGATACAGGCACAGAGAAAAACAAGACCGAAGTCTTTACCCGCGTCTACTGTGCAGCTGCTGATGTAAACGTTAACAACGAAATTAACATTGATCCATCAACATACAACAGCAAGTATGGTATGACAGATCCTCTCAACCCAGATACAGACGGTGATGGTCTTGCAGACGGATCAGACAGTTGTCCCAATTTGAAAGCCACAACAAACAGCGGCTGCCCCGCAGGGATTCAAAGCCAGTGTTATACGGGATGGCGTGCCAGCGAATTGATTGCCATTGCCGCAAAATCTGGAAAATCATTCTCAGTAGTTCAAAAGGAGATCTCTGATCTGATGCAAGAAAAGACCTATGAAGCACGCTTAGAGTTGGATAAATTGCTAAGTGGCCATGACGTCGACGGTGACGGTATTCCAGACTTGGTTGAAGGTGAAGTGAGCTCAACAAATGCCGCATCCTCACCAGTGTCCGCTGTAAAAGAGAACTTTTGGGCGGACCTAAATGATACGTGTATCCCAGCAGGTAGTTACGGCACAGATCCATTCAAATATCAAACCGATGCATCTGACTATAGCAGTGAAGGTGCCAAGAAGGCATTGGCTAACGGCTTAACCGCAGGCAGCGATAAAACAGATCCTTGTCCCGGAAATTCCGATAAGTTTGATGCGACAACAGGTCAACCCAATAAAAACTGCGCCAAAACCCCCTACAATAAAGGTCCTGCCATCATGGGTTGTTACATCGACCGTGATAACGACGGACTCTTCGATTGCGAAGAAGACATCAATCTCGATGGTATTTACGATAAGGATCTCTACCTACAAGATGGCAAGGACATGATGGGCCGCCATACCTTCGTGGGTAAAGATGGTGTAACACGCCACGTTACTGAAACAGATCCAATGCGTAAGGACTCTGACGAGGACGGATTGACCGACTTTGAAGAACTGGTCAACATGAGCAACACCAAGTGGGGCTTCACCAATCCAATGGTGAAAGACACAGACGGTGACGGACTTAGTGATAAATATGAAGTAAACCGTGATAACAGCCAAGCTAAAATAGCAGGTATTACCAATACCTACTCAGCTGTTGCGCCTGGCTTACAAACCGGTGGTTGTGATCAAACACAGGTCTATGTCGAAAAAGACCTGCCTGCAATGAATGCGTTGCTTGACACAGACCCCACGGATGCTGACACAGACGGTGACGGTATCAAGGACGGTATTGAAGAAAACACAGTTCACTCCAATCCCATGAACCCTGATAGTGATGGTGACGGATTGTGTGATGGTGACAAGACCGTTATGAGCAGCGACGGTACTGAAACACCTCTTTGTGATGCCGGTGAAGTCACAATGACGGGTAGTGGTCAGTTCCCACACGTGGACATTGCACTGCTGCCACTGGAAACCCATAAAGACAAGACCAACGAAATCTTGGCTGGCATGCAAATCGGGTTTAAGCCAATCGATATCACGGATGAGAGTGGTACCAAACATACCATTTATCCCAGCAATCCATGTTCAACGGATACCGACGGTGACACCCGCAAAGATGCCAAGGATATGGCCAAGACCAACCCCAATGCCACCATTGCTTCACAAGGTGACATCATGGACTTCGACGGTGACGGTATTCCAGACACAGTTGAAATCAATCAATTGGGCACCAATCCCCAAGATCCAGATACCGATAAGGACGGACTCGTGGACGGTTGTATCAACATCGGTACCGATAGTGAGCAGGGTGAACTCTGTGACCACGTCCACAAAGGTAATGGATTCAATGACCTCGGATTCGGCCCAGGAGCGGACTTTAAAGCGGGTCGTAACGAAACAGACCCACAAGTCGCAGATACAGACTCCGACGGTATGTTGGATGGTGATGAAATCCGCTACCCAGATGGTAAGTATAAGGGTGCGCTCTATGAAATCGACGGCGAGGGTAAAAAGGTATACTTGGGCCTCTATAAGGCAGGTGTAAATTTGAACCCCAATAACCCAGATACAGACTACGACGGTATCCTCGACGGTATCGAAGCAGGTGCCCGCTTCATCAACGACACTTGCGACGATGGATTCTGCTGTCACTTGAATGGTGTGAAAGCTGTTCAGGATGGCAAGTTGGATCCTAACTACAAGGCAACTCCTTTCCAACAAAAGGGATCACAGACCGACGCCTTGAATGCAGATACTGACGGTGACGGCTTGGTTGACGGTAATAACCTGACCAGCTTGAATAACTTCTCCAAGGGTGAAGACGTTAACTGTAACGGTATTATCGATAAAGATGCCAGTGGCAACTTTACAGAAGTCAACCCCCGCATGGCGGACTCCAACGGCGACGGCGTCAGCGATAAGGATGCCCTATACCGTAACGGCTCATTCGGCCAACAAAACCTCGGCTATGCCTACGCGCGGTCACCAGGTAACGGTTGCGCCAACACAATGATGCCAGGTATGACGATTCCTGCCACACCTGGAGATATGATGACCTTAGCCATGCTTCTCGCACCGATTGGTATGGCCTTGCGGATGCGCACACGCCGCAAGAAGTAATAGAAGAGTATACTGGACTCCCCCAGGGCGCCGGGTGTGAATCGAAAGATTCCCCCGGCGCTTACTTTTTGGGGCAACTTTAGCCCCACAACCCGCCGATAATAACCTGTGGAGGGCTTTGCCTTTCTTTGCTATACTTTTACAAAAGGGGTTGAGAAAATGGCAGGTAAGCCATTGAAAATAAAAGATAATGTCTCTTCTTGGATGCTTCCCAAAAGCATGAGGGACAAGTTTCCGACCTCATCCCAAAAAACCGCGTTTTCATCAGTTTTGAAATCAGGGCGTGATAGTGGGGGCAGTCGCAGCACACGCGCGCGGCAGGGTGGTACCACGTATAATCCGCGCAGTGCAGGCCACCGTAGCATCACTATGGATCACGCCAAGCGCCTTGCCCGCTATGCACCTGTCATCAATCATTGTGCCCGTAAATATCGCATTCCCGTTTCACTCATCTGCGGCATCATGCTCCAAGAATCAGGTGGCAACCCCAATGCTGTCTCTCACTGTGGTGCGCGTGGACTCATGCAGCTCATGCCGGGAACAGCCAAGCGATTTGGCGTCACCAGCATTATGGATCCTCGGCAAAATATTGAAGGTGGTGTCCGTTACTTGTCCTTTTTGAAAGACAAGTTTCACGGCAATATTCCACTGATGGTGGCGGCCTATAATGCTGGGGAAGGAAACGTCGCCAAGTATGGCAATAAAATCCCGCCATTTACGGAGACTCAAAATTATGTTCCCAGTGTCATTGGGTTTGCACGTACCATCCAAGACTTGTTGGTAGGGGGAATCCGCATCGACAAGCCAGAAGCTGTTTCCAATCAATCACCATTACCACGCTTCATGAAGCTCGCCTAAACGTTACGGCATATATCCGCCCGATGGTACACCGCTCGATGATTTCTTCTTGGGTGCTTGGTGTTTCACACTATCCGCTGATGGAATATCTGCGGCAGGTTTGGCTGGTTCCGTAGCGGGCGCTGCCTTGGCTTTTTCTGCTGCTGCCTTTTTAGCTGCCGCTTCAGCACGGTTTAATTCTTCGCCTGCGGCCTTCTGCACATCAAGTGGTGCAGGCGCCTTGGGTGACGGCTTAACAATCGTCGCCTTCTTTGCAGGAGCAGGCGTTGTTGTGGGTGTCAGTGTTTTTTCAGTAATCGGCGACTTGGCTGCAGGTGCTGTCGGCGCAGGCGCCACAGAAGCAGGGGGCGTTGCTGCCGGAACAGGAACAGGAACAACTGGCGCAGGCACCACCGGAGCGGGCATCGACGGCTGTCCATAGGCATCTGCTGGTTTCGCTGCATAGTTATCTACGGGCGGCGTCACAGGAACTGGAATTGGTGGTGGTGTCACATCCTTAGGCGCCAAACTGGGCCCTGGAATGACTGTAAAACCGCTGCTGGGAGCTTTTACAGCGGGTTCTGGCGCTGCTGGCACCGTCGGTGATGGTGGTGTAGCAGGCACAGGTGCCACAGGGGTTTCCGGACTTGGCGCTGCTGGTGCCGTGGGCGCTGTTACTGGAATTGGGCTTGAAGGCACGGTTACAGGTCCTGTCGGCACTTGTTGTGGCGGTGCTGAGACAGGTGCACCTTCAGGTGATGGCACTGTTTCCGCTGCGGATGGTGGCATGGGTGCCACAGCAGACGGGGGCGCCTTCACTGTGAAACTTTGCGTATTTGTAATGCTGAACCGATTGGCCAACATATCGCGCAATGTAACTGTCACCACATAAGTCCCTGGCGGCGCAGAAGGGGGCAATGCAATGTTGTTCGTCAGCTCAATCGGTTTTCCACCAGGCTGTACAATTTGATGATAGTCCACCACATTTTCCTGACGCAAGCCAATCGCACCATCTGGGTATTGCACCATCAAATCTTCCTGCACCCAAATCATGCGATCCACACGGGTGTAACCAGAAATCTCGAATCGCAAATAGACCTTTTCACCCGCTTCATAAACGGGTGGGGTACGATAGGTATTCACATCTTCAACGCCGAATCTAAAGTTGGTGGCAGTCAAAATCAAAGGCTGGTTGGCCATTGAGCTGTCCCATGGTGGTAACCCCTCAACGGTCGGCATAAAGCTCAATTGAAAATCTGCACCGGCTTTAAAGACATTATTATGAGGATTGATGAATAACCCCAGGGCAACAAGGCCTACACAAATTGCCACCACAACAAGACTGCCAACAATACCTTTCCAACGTCGGCGTTGCCGACTGACAACAGTTGCGGCAACCAAGTCGCCTACATTTTGTTTACGCAACGACAGTAGAATGACAAACAACCCAAATACTAGATCAATTGGAGCAAACAACGTCCTGAGAATTGCTGACGCAAAGGTTAATTGGCCACCATCTTCCTGCGTAATGGTGTAACCAAAGAGCCACATGCCAGGCGTTGTTTCGAGAATTAACTGAACAAAGGACCAGAAGAGCAGTGTCACCACTGGGAACAACAATACCAACCACTGGCTTATAATAGTGGATTGGTAATTGATCAGCATCACATAACCCACCACCCAAATTAAAAAGAGTGGAATATCCACCAACCAAGTCAACCAGCGACCAAATGCTGAAGCCAATTTATCTGCATCTAACGAGTAGTAACGGGCATCCGCAGAGTGTTTTTTAATAACAATTGTTCCTGCAGCCAAGTCACCCAAGCGCTGGTGACGGCGTGTCAACTCCATGGGAATCCAGGTCAATAACCATGCTGTCAGCATTTCAATTAAGCGGAAAAAGTTACGGACCAAGACAGCAAGGGTGCCCGCATGTCGGCCATCCTTGCGGCGCACATACATCCAACAACTGAACTTACCAATGGTGGCAAAAAAAGCGGCTTCTAAAAGGAAGAAATATAAAAATGCCACGAGCAAAAAGATGCCGTGGAAAAGCATGGCACGGTACCCCATGGTGGGAACAGACCCCAACCACGTATGGGACATTAGTTTATTAAAAACAAATAGGCAGCCCCAGTACACAAGCCATAGCACTCCAACATCCACGGCAAACGCCGCAAATCGTTCACGCAAACTGGCAATGGTGGTTTGGCCTGGCTTGGCGGTCTCCATTTGAATGGCGAAGGGCTCATCACCCGCAGCGGGCTCTTCTTCAGGATGTTCGGTGGGTTCGTCAGAAATATCGGTATCTTCACCTGATGATTCAGAACGTGTACGCGCCTCCGTAACATCGTCTTCGACGTCGATCGCGCCTACTTCTACTAAATCAGTTTCATCATTTTTATTGTCGGCCATCGGGTTTCCCCCCTCACCCTGACCCTCTCCATTAGGGAGAGGGGAATTGATTGGTTCTTAACCAGTTTTGCAAGAGGGGAGGATCATCGGTAATAATCCCATCCACACCGAACGACGCTGCCTTCGCAAAAGCATCTGTGGTATTGAGTGTCCAGACCATAACAGACCACCCATTATCACGTGCCAATTGCTCCAACTTCTGGTCAGCTGCCGAAAGTGATGGATTAACCCCCCAAACGTCCAAAACCTTAGCAAAAAAGCGCATATGAAGAAAGAAAAAAGCCCGCGGTTGCGTCAGTAACGCGCGACGTAGATGCGGCGCGCATTGTTTAATGCGCCAAAGAATCATTGGAGAAAAGGAAGAAATGATGACTTGGTCATCCATGCCAAATTCATGAATGGTATCTGCCACAATTTTTTCAACACCATTGGCAATTTGCGGTTGAACTTTGATTTCAATGTTCAGAAGCATGGATGTTGGTCTGAACAAGGCCAGCATTTCAGATAATGTGGGGATACGAACACCTGCAAATTCAGATGAAAAATGACTCCCAACATCCACCGTCTTTAATGATTTATAAGTCGTCTTATGAATGTGGCCATACGTCGTGGAGTGTTTGGATAACGAATCATCGTGAGTGATCACCGGCACTTTATCGGATGTCAACATGACATCACACTCAATGCCATCTACGCCCATCTCCAAGGCGCGTTCAAACGCAGGCAACGTATTCTCAGGTGCCTCACGATTTGCACCACGATGGGCAATAACTAAAGGAATCTTCATATCATTACCTTAACGAGTGCTGCCAGTGCGGCTGTTTCACTCCGTAGAATAAGCGACCCCAGCGACAAAAGCTGTGGGGACTGCGCTAAAATTGCCGCATGCTCGGATTGAGAGAACCCGCCTTCTGGCCCGATCAGAATTGTCAGATTATGGCTCATTTTTTTTTGTGGTGCGACATTCGCGGTGTCATCCAATGCCAAACCTTCCCAACAATACACCAGATCACCGTCATGCGCCTTTAAAATGTGTGCTAATTCAACGGGTGGAATCACTTGCGGCAACCATGGCAGCCCCGATTGTTTCGCAGCGGACAATGCAATCTCTGACCACCGTGCCTGCTGCTTGGTGGTATCTTTTACATAATGATCCACAGTACGTTCTGTCAGGAGGGGGACCAAACGATGGCACCCCAATTCAAAGGCCTTCTCAACCAACCAATCAAAGCGTTGGGGACGAATGATTGCAGCCGCCAATGTCACTTGATGGGCAAGTTTCAATTCTGGAAGAGACTCCCCGCGTTGCAGGGTGACATGAAGTGGGCGACTATCTGTTATGTTTGCGCGATAACGCTGCCCCCGGCCATCACAAAGCACCACCCAGTCGCCAACATCAAGTCGCAAGACATCCCGCATATGGCGCGCTTCTTTGCCGCGTATATGAATGATTGGATCCGACAAACTATCAGGAGATACAAAAAACTGGGGCATCTTAGTTTTTCCTCAAATGCAACATGGCCCATTCACCCTGGGTCTGTGTGGCGACCCAAGTGAGACCTTTTGATTCATAGGCCTGCCTTAAGGGAGCCACTTGATCCAAAACAATCCCCGACAGGTAAATGTCGCCATTTGAGGACAATAAGGTGACCAACACATCCACCATCTCTACAAGTGGATTAAGGAGAATATTTGCCACGATAACGGGATAGGGGCCTTGAATATCACTTAAGGTAGTCGTTAAGAAAAACCGATCTAACTTTCCATTTTTGAATGCATTTTCCTTGGCAACTTCGAGAGCATCACCATCATTATCCACACCATCTACCTGTGCCACCCCCATCATCAAGCCAACCAAGCCCAGGATACCGGATCCCGTTCCCATATCCAGCATCCGGTGCCATTTGCGACTAGGGAAATCCGCTACAATAGCACGGGCAATCAACTGCGTTGTCGCATGCTGCCCTGTACCAAAGGCCATACCTGCAACAATCGTAATCACATTTTCACTGGATTTGGGATGGTAGGGAACCCCATCGGTTGTCACAACCAATTGCGGGGCAATTTCAACTGGTTTGAAGTATTGCATCCACCTTGTGCCCCAGTCTTCCAAAGGCAAGGTTGCTAGGGCCGCTCGCACATCCGTACCTACCAATTCGGAGGCTTCGACACAGTCCTGTAGCGCAGCGTCATTGATGTCTTCATTAAAAAAAACCTTCCAGACCTTTCGGTCACGGCTATCCTCTTCAATAAAACCCGTCGTCCCAGCATTGACCCAAATCGGAATAAGGGCCTCTTCGCAAAAAGCGGGTGCAGAAACAAGTATGTAACGACAAGATGATGGCAACATGAGATTTTTCTGGTGGAAGGTTTTTAATATGCTAACACGGCAAACGCCATAAAAAAAACACTATGACAGAATCAAATCGTATCGGTATCGATATTGGCGGCACTCATATTCGCCTCGGCGTCGTGCGTAACGGGCAGGTCGTCCAGCGACACCAAGAGCCTGTGGGTCGTCATCGCCACCCCAGCGATATCGCCTCGCGCCTGCAGCACATTTCAGAAGAACTTCTTAATACAGATAAGCCCGACCATGTCGGAATTGGATTACCTGGAATCATTGATATTAATGCTCAAAGGGTCCTGCGCTCTCCGCATTTTCCTGAGTGGGTGGATGTGCCATTTGGCCAAATTCTCCAGGAAGCATTTACATGTCCAATGGTGATCGACAACGATGCCAATATGGCGTTACGTGGCGAGGCAACATTGGGGGCAGCAAAAGATCTGAATCATGCCATCATGATTACCCTAGGTACCGGCATTGGGGGCGCCATTATGCTCGACCGTAAAATTGTTCATGGGAATCACGGATTCGCTGGAGAAATGGGACACATGGTCATTGATCGTAATGGCCCAAAGTGTGCCTGCGGTAGTCGCGGATGTTGGGAACTGTATGCATCTGCGCAAGCATTTCAACAGCCGCCCCATACTGTTACTGACTCAAAAGAATGGCATCAGTTTGGTTACCATTTAGGCTTAGGCATTGCCTCTCTCGCAAACGTTCTTGGCATCACAGATGTTATTGTGGGTGGTGGCTTGTCCAATGCCTGGGAAAAGTTTGAACCTTCAATGAAAAATGCAATTCCACAATTTACGTATCCTGAAACAGCAGCACAGATACGCGTACAACGCGCATATCTAAAAGAAGATGCTGCACTGATAGGGGCCTCGTTATGACAGATGTCTCACTCATTGTTCCCATATATTCAGCAGAGGCATTCCTTCAAGAGAGCCTCGATGAAATTGATGCCCATATTCAGCAAGCGCCGGGTACTTGGGAGTTATTATTGGTGGTTGATGCCAGTCGCGACGGTTCGACTGAGATATGCCAACAATTTGCAGCACAAAGCCACCCATACGAAGTGCGCGTTTTGGTCAACGACCAAAATCTAGGTAAGGGGGGTACTGTGAAGCGGGGCATGCTTGAAGCTAAGGGCAAATACCGCATATTCATTGATTGCGACATGGCCTATCCCATGACAGATGTTGATAAAATTCTCCACGCACTCCAAAACGGAAGTGACATGGCTGTCGCAAATCGTGCACACCCTGATTCCATTTATGCGATTCATCCCAAAGATTTCCATTACCTCTATACACGACATCTTTCGAGCCGAATCTATAACATGGTGATTAGCCGTACATTGTTGCGCGGCTGGAGCGACACACAGGCTGGGCTCAAAGGATTCTCTGCCCAGGCTGCTGAATTCATCTTTTCACAAACACGTCTGACTGGCTTCAGTTTTGATATTGAAGTTCTGTATCTGGCTGACCGTTCACAACTAAAGGTCACTGAAATCCCTATTTACTTCCGATACGCACGGGAACCTTCCACAATGGATTTTATTCGCGATGCCATGCGTATGCTACGAGATATCTGGCGCGTTTATTCAAGTGGAACAAAAGGGGAATACAACTTTAATCCACCATTTCATCCTCCACGTCGTATTGTATTAAACGCAGACGATTTTGGATTAAGCCACGGCATCAACGAGGGTATTGCCACAGCAATGGAACGTGGCATTGTGGGCTCAACCAGCCTCATGGTGAATTTTGCTGACAGCGCTGCCGCATTAGAGGTTGCAAAGAAGAATAACCTAAGCATCGGATGGCATTTTAATCTTACTTTAGGGAAGCCCGTTTCAGATCCTCACACCATCCCAAGCCTTGTCCGTTCAAACAGCACATTTTATCCGCGTAACCAACTTTTACGACGATGTTTCTTAAGACAAGTACGGGCCGACGATGTCACCCGTGAACTGGAAGCCCAATGGAAAGTTTTTGAGAATGCAGGATTGCACCCAGAACACATTGATGGTCACGAGCATTGCCACGTATTTCCCGTAATATGTACTGTGGTTCGCAATTTAGTTATCGAGCATCAAATTCCGTTGGTTCGGCTACCGGGTGAAAAGGGCGGACCTTTTGTACCGCGCTACCTTACACGTTTGATCTTAGGGCACTTGCAGGGAAGTCGGCCCAAGTTTTGGAAAGAGACCGGCTGCATGACAATGCCGTTCTATGGCATTAGCCTTGTGGGGCGTGTCGATAATCATGACGAATGGCGACATCTGTTAGCACGCATTGCAGATCCCATTTCCATGGTTATGGTCCATCCGGGTATCGAACACCCAGGCGATGACATGTATGGTGATACATTCCCGGGAAGTCGCCAAGCTGAATTGGATATGATTCTTTCAAGTGAGTGGCGCCAAATGCTGGAAGAGATGCGCGTTGAGCCCATTTCTTTCAAGGAATGCCTTAAGGAATTGCAGGCAAATCCTTCCGTCTAAATAATTTTGCACCCATAAAATCGGGTTCCTGCACATAATTCTGAAAAATATATGCCATTAAATCCGGATAATTCTGCATCGGAAAATGCTGATAGTTATGCATCCCTGTTGGCGCCATATCTATGATATAGGCTGGACGATGCTCGTCCATATCTGAAAAAAACATCTTCCACATCTCTGGATGGATAAATTGGCTATAGTCAATTTTTTCTTCCAGGTCCCGCTGAATGCCGACCACACGACCTACCAAGACGTCGCTCCATAAATAGCGTGTGGCAGGAAGCCTTTCTGCAAACCAGTAAACCGCCGGCGAATAACCCCACACCAAAATGCGGTCGTTCGGCTGTGTACGCGACTTCAGCATTTCTCCGTAAGGTTTATAATCATCAATGTATTCTTCATGCAGTTGTGCGTAAAAAGGCCGAGGATACCAACGAAGCGTCATGGTCACAAGAAAGGGCGCTGCAATAGCCAGAAAGACCCACTTGCGATACCGGTTCCAGGACGTTTCATCCCATGATACCAGTCTTAAAGCCGCTAAAATAGAAAGCTGCGGCATGAGGAGGAGAAAGTAGTGTGCGTAAAAGCGGCCACCAGCACACACTGCAATGATACTTAGAAAAAACCAAAGCCAGACACCAGACTCTGCAGGATTTTTCTGCCAACGCACGCGTCCTAATTGCCACCATTCTTTAAATCGCTTTGTAGCCAAAGCCCAAATCAGGAATGTGCTCACAATAAATGGCAACACATGCGATAGCAATTTGCGCCAAATGCTAATTGTTCCCTTGCCACTTGCCAGGTACCGGAAGGAACCTCCAAAGCTCCAATAGATGAAGTCTTGAAGCGCACCAAGCGTATACAATTGCCAAAACATGAGCGCCGTTAGTGGAATACAACCCAGAGCAAAAATGAAACTATGCGTGAATGCCTTACGCGGTGGAAATCGGAGTAACCAAAAATAGGTTAACACCACCGGCAACATGATGCCGGCTTGATATTTGATAATGATACCAGCCGAAACCAAAATACCTGCTAAAAAGCTACGCCACAATGTACCATCATCCCGATCATGTAATAGAAAATCCATGGCCAATGCACATGGCAGCAGCAACGTTAAATCCATACTGGCGCCAATAATTTTGGGGATAAAAAATGACGAAAATAATACAAAAAGGAGCGCTGCCCAGAGACCAGCGCGTTCGTTGGCAATGCGCGTCGCAATGCGACCGACCACCCAGGCTGTCAGGCCCGTCCAAACGATTGATAACAGGTGAACTGCGGTCATGTTGATGTTAGGAAGACTGCCAGAAAGCCATGAGGCCAAAACATAGAAATAATAGATCCCCATCGCTTTCGTTTCAACCGCGTCTGCGTAGGGGATACCCCCATGCTGCCAAACACGTGCGAATATCGCAAACAGAGTCTCATCAACGTCAATAAATGGCGAGAAAAGTAGAGAAATACGGGTAATAATAAGGGCTAAAACAATAATTACGATGAATTTTCCTTTTTTCATGGTCGATGTCCATATACAATTGTAAGAAGTAAATAAAGTACAAATGAAGGGAACCCTCATGAAGCAAACTCAAAAAACGCTCGCGCTTTGGTTAATGATCATCCTCCTGGGAATGGTTGTGCTCCACTTCGTTCAACAAAAACCCGATACGATTCGCCAGGTCAGTTTTAGTGAATTTATGGATGCTGTGAACGCCGATAATGTCGATGAAGTTACCATTCAAAATGACGAGTATCATGGTGTTTTCAAAAAGACTTATCAAGAGGGTGCCGCCTTCCAAACCATGGGACCTGCCAGTAGTGAAAAGGTGTTAACCGCTTTAGCCGACCACAAGGTTAAAACCGAATTCAAACCTGCTGAGGACCAATCGTTCTGGCAGCACTTACTGATCTCTTGGTTACCTCTTATTCTCTTATTTGGGCTTTTCTTCTTCTCCATGCGCCAAATTCAAGCGGGTGGTGGAAAAGCCATGAGTTTTGGCCGCAGCAAAGCGCGTCTTTTGGTTCAAAATGAGAAAAAAGTAACCTTCGAAGATGTCGCCGGTATTGATGAAGCACGCGACGAATTGGAAGAAATTATCGCCTTTCTGAAGGATCCCAAGAGATTTACCCGACTGGGAGGGCGCATTCCCAAAGGCGTATTATTGATGGGCTCACCAGGGACCGGGAAAACACTGTTGGCGCGTGCCATTGCTGGAGAAGCCAACGCCCCATTTTTCAGCATTAGTGGTTCCGACTTTGTTGAAATGTTTGTGGGTGTAGGTGCCGCTCGCGTACGCGATCTTTTTGAGCAGGGGAAACGTAACGCCCCATGTATTATCTTCATTGACGAAATTGATGCGGTCGGTCGTCACCGTGGTGCTGGACTCGGTGGTGGACATGACGAACGCGAGCAGACTTTGAATCAACTATTGGTCGAAATGGATGGTTTTGAATCCAATGAAGGTGTCATTATCATTGCCGCTACAAATCGCCCCGACGTTCTAGATCCGGCATTGTTACGTCCTGGTCGCTTTGATCGTCGCATTATTGTGCCACGCCCGGATGTACGCGGCCGTGAGGGTATTTTGAAAATTCATGCCCGCAAGCTGGCTTTGGCTCCCAATGTTGATTTCAAGGTAATCGCACGTGGCACTCCCGGTTTTAGCGGCGCTGACTTGGCCAATGTAGTGAATGAAGCCGCACTATTGGCTGCGCGTATTGGTAAAACACAAGTGGGCATGCACGATATGGAGCTGGCCAAAGATAAAGTACTCATGGGTAGTGAACGTCGTAGTCTCATGATTACCGACGATGAAAAGAAGAATACCGCCTATCATGAAGCGGGCCATGCAATGGTGGCTAAACTCATTCCTGGAACAGACCCTATTCACAAAGTCACGATTATCCCACGTGGACAGGCCTTGGGAGTGACACAGCAATTGCCCACCGACGACCGCTTTACACAAAACAGAGGATATTGTGAAAACACAATTGCCATGCTGATGGGTGGACGTTGTGCTGAGGAACTCATTTTCGATCAGCCCACAACAGGTGCTGGTAATGACATTGAACGCGCCACCGAATTGGCACGCAAGATGGTGTGCGAGTGGGGGATGAGTGAAAAGATGGGCCCCCTGACATACGGTAAGAAAGAGGAAATGCTCTTTCTGGGCAAAGAACTAGCGCAGCATAAAGATTACTCTGAAAGCACAGCCAATATGATTGATGAAGAAGTCAAACGCATTGTCATGGATAACTATAAACGTGCAAAAGATCTGCTTGCGAGCCGTTTGGATACATTGCATGCGATTGCCAAGGCACTATTGGATCGCGAATCTCTCGATACAGGTGAAATTGAAACGCTCATGCAGGGTGGTACATTGCCACCATTGCCAGCTGTCACGGAACCCAAATCCAAGTCAGCAGCGAAAGAAGCTGATGTTGCTTCTGCCGATGCACCTGCAACTCATCCCGGCCACGCCTAGCTATGAAAATAATGGCCGTTGTTAATGTCACCCCTGATTCATTCTTTGATGGGGGGAATCACAACGCACCTGCTGCCGCCATTGCACATGCCATGCGGTGCGTTGAAGAAGGTGCTGATATCCTGGATATTGGCGGTGAATCATCACGACCCGGTGCCCAACCCGTCAATTTGAATGAAGAGCGCTCTCGCGTGCTACCTGTGATTGAAGGTATCCGTAAGCATCACCCCAAAATTCCCATTTCTCTTGATACGACTAAGGCATTGCTTGTGCGCGAAGCAAGCCAGTTGGGTGTTCAACATGTAAATGATATTACTGCACTTCGCGGGGATCCCGAAATGGCTTCGACAGTTGCACAGCTTAAACTCAATATCATTTTAATGCATATGCAAGGGACTCCTCAAAACATGCAAGCAAGGCCTCAGTACGAAGATGTCACATCCGAAGTCATTCACTTTTTCCAAGAGCGTATCTCTGTAGCTCTATCCGCTGGGGTCGCCAAGGATCGCATCTTCCTTGACCCAGGCATCGGATTTGGAAAAACTGTGTCGCACAACGTCTCTTTACTGCAACAGCTGGGTCGTCTGTCTCAGCTCAGCTGTCCATTGATTGTGGGCACCTCACGCAAGTCATTTATTGGCCAATTAACAGCCACAGATGACCCTAATGATCGGCTTCCAGGAACCCTGGCAACATTACCGGTCATACAGCGCTCCAAGGTCGCTATTGTGCGTGTCCACGACGTGGCCGCCACAAAGCAATTTTTGACTGTCTTCAATGCACTCTAAGTCTTGCATTTTTATCGAAATTTATCTATTGGCGGCGCCATGAAAACCACAAAAAGACTCTTTGGCACCGATGGGGTGCGCGGCACCGCCAATCGCTTTCCAATGACCGCAGAAGTAGCGCTCAACCTTGGACGCGCCATTTCGTATTATTTTAATCGACAAGGTAAGAATCAGACCATTGTTATCGGGAAAGATACCCGCCGATCAGGCTATTTATTGGAACACGCCCTCACTGCAGGCATCTGCTCCATGGGGGGCAATGTCATTCTAGTCGGACCACTTCCAACGGCTGGGATTGCCTATATCACCCAAGCCATGCGCGCCGATGCCGGGGCTATGATCTCAGCCTCCCACAACATGTTTCAGGACAATGGCATCAAATTTTTTGACCCCCAAGGATTCAAACTCCCCGACAGTACCGAGGATGAGCTCCAAGAGCTTATTGATAGCGGTGCACTCCATCCAGAAGATGTAATTGGGGAAAAAATTGGTCGTGCTAAACGTATAGAAGACGCCACTGGGAGATTTGTTGAATTCTTAAAGCGTAGCATTCCACGCAAAGTCACATTTGATGGACTAAAGCTTGTCTGTGACGCCGCCAATGGTGCCGCCTATAAAGTAGCACCCATGATTTTAACTGAACTTGGGGCTGAAGTAGCTGCTATTGGTGTCAAACCCAATGGCACCAACATTAACAAGGACTGTGGGTCGTTACATCCTGAGGAAATGTGCAAGCTGGTGCGCGAGCAAAATGCAACGGTAGGTATCGCCTTAGATGGTGATGCAGACCGATTGATCATGTGCGATGAAACCGGTGAAGTTGTCGACGGAGATGCTATTTTAGCAATTGCGGCTACATGGATGAAAAAACAGGGAACACTCGCGCATGATACAGTTGTATCGACGGTCATGAGTAATATGGGCTTTGACAAAGCCATGCATGACAATGGCATCAGAGTATTACGCACCCATGTAGGTGATCGCTACGTTGTGCAGGCAATGCGTGAAGGCGGCTTCAATCTGGGTGGCGAACAGTCCGGCCACATGATCTTCCTAGATGATGGCACAACCGGAGATGGTGTCATGTCTGCATTACAGATCCTCTCTATTATTGTTCAGGAAGGAAAGCCTTTAAGTGAATTGAAGAAGGTTTACACAGCATTCCCACAAGTATTGGTTAATACAAAAGTACGCAACAAGGAACCTATTGAAAAGATGCCCACGGTTGCAAAAGCAATTTCTGCTGCTGAAAAGGAGCTGGGACAATCTGGACGGATCTTGGTTCGTTACTCTGGTACAGAGATGATTGCCCGGGTCATGGTTGAAGGCGAGAAACAAGATCAAATACAAAAATTGGCGAACACTATCGTATCGGAAATACAGTCAGTGATAGGCATATGAATCCACTACTCGGTGTCAACATTGATCATATCGCAACGCTCAGGCAAGCACGTGGCACACGTTACCCCGATCCAGTTGCTGCTGCAGCCATGGCAGAAGAAGCAGGTGCTGATCAAATCACAATTCACCTACGTGAAGATCGCCGCCACATTCAAGACGCTGATGTTCGCCTACTTCGTAAAACGGTCATGACACAGCTCAATTTAGAAATGGCATTAGCAGATGAAATTATTGAAATTGCATTAGAGACCCGGCCTGACGTGGTTACATTTGTACCAGAACGCCGAGAAGAAGTAACAACCGAAGGTGGTCTTAATATTGTAAAAGCTGCCAAGCAACTGAGTGCTATAATTCCAAAATTTAAAGAGAACTCAATTGTTGTGTCGCTTTTTTTGGAACCCGACACGCTGGCTATAAGCCGTGCAAAAGAACTTGGTGCACAAACAATTGAAATTCACACAGGACGATACGCTGAATTGGCGCCAACCGAACGTACTGATGAAATTACACGTATCAAAGCAGCCGCAGCGCATATTAAGTCACTTGGAATGCGCGTCGTTGCAGGACACGGATTAAACTATGAAAATTTGCGTACTCTGGTAAGGGAAGTCCCAGAGATTGAAGAGTACAATATCGGACATAGTATTATTGCCCGGGCAAGCTTTGTAGGACTCGCGCAAGCAGTGCGTGAAATGAAACAGTTACTTGAACCATTACCAACAGGAGTGAGCTTATGATACTGGGAATTGGCATTGACTTGGTTGATGTGCGCCGCATGGAAGGTATTATCTTTCGCTGGCAAGAACGCTTTCTGCGCCGTATTTTCACAGATGTTGAAATTCGGTATTGCAACAACAAGAAAAACCCAGCTCAGCGCTTTGCAACTCGCTACGCCGCAAAAGAAGCCTACTTCAAAGCATTATATCCAAAAGGCGTTGAGGGCATTAGCTTCCTCGACATTGAGGTATTGGATGAAAAGGGTAAGAAACCAACAATCAATCTGTATGGCCGTGTCAAAACAGATGCTGAGGCCTTGAAAGTCAACAACACATTTTTGATGATTTCTCACGACGGTAATTACGGAATTGCAAACGTCGTATTGGAAGCCTAATGAACCTCGTCACCGCTGACGAAATGCGGTCATTGGACACAGCAACCATTGAAAGCGATGGCGTTGCGTCTGATGTGTTGATGGATCGTGCAGGCTATGGTGTTGCCGAGCTTGTCAAAAGACACTTTCCAAATCCAGTTCACGTCGCATGCATGGTGGGTAAGGGCAATAATGGCGGTGACGCCCGCATTGCTGCTGGATACTTATCGCAGTGGGGGTATAGCTGCGAGATATGTACTTCATTTGACCGGGACGTATTTAGTAAAGCAGAGGTCATTATTGATGGCCTTCTTGGCACAGGTACCCGCTCTCCATTATCACCACAACTCGCTACATTTATTCAGGACGTCAATCAGCTGGGAAAACCTATTGTTGCTATCGATATTCCCAGTGGTCTGAATGCCACCACAGGCGCTTCATGTGGGGCAGTGGTGCGTGCAAAATATACCGCCACAATGGGTCTTCCCAAGATTGGGCTATTTTTAAGTGATGGGCCCGAGCACTGCGGAAAAATTTTCTGTATCGACATTGGCATTCAAAAGAGGCGTATTCAAGAAGCGGGTCTCACAACTCACGTTACAACAGAAGCAGATATTAAGCCACTACTGCCATCACGCAAACGAGAGTCTCACAAAGGAAGCTTTGGGCATGTATTGGTCATAGCTGGGTCATCTGGAAAAATGGGTGCAGGCGTACTTGCTGCACGGGGTGCACTTAGAAGCGGGGCAGGCCTTGTCACCTATGCATTGCCCGAACGTGCCTTTGAACACTTTGACACCACTCTGCCCGAAATCATGATTGAATCATTGCCCGATGCCGAAACTGGCGCACTTCATCGCGATGCAATTCAAAAAATTGATATGTTGGCAAAGGGGAAAGCTGCCATCATTTTGGGGCCCGGCATTGGCACATCAGAAGAAACCGCAGAAGTGGTGCATCACATCCTGAAAACAAACATACCCGTTGTAATCGATGCTGATGCCTTAAATTGTATCGCGTCACATCCTGACTGGCTGACCAAGTTACCCGCACACGCAGTACTCACGCCTCACCCAGGTGAAATGGCGCGGCTTATTCAAAAAAGCGCTGTTGGCGTACAGTTGGATCGCATAGCAACTGCCCGTGATTTTATATCTGCCCACACAGCAACTTTGGTTTTAAAGGGCCACAACACGATCACAGCATGTCAAAATACTCTTTGGGTTAACAGCACCGGAAACCCTGGCATGGCAACAGCGGGAATGGGTGATGTACTCGCGGGCATTATTGGTGGATTTTTAGCCCAAGGGCTTTCTCCATGTGATGCCGCACGTGCAGCAGTGTTTCTCCATGGCCTAGCAGGCGACTATACCAGTAAGGAAAAGGGCGAGCAGGGTCTACTCGCATCTGATGTGGCGGATGCCGTACCAAATGCAATCCATGCTGTACAAACTCAAGAAATCCAGACTATTCCAACCATCGTTCCCCCATTATGAAACAGACTGCCACAACACTTGAAGACACATACCGCATCGCCGCTGAATTGGCCGCCACATTGAAACCAGGGGACACAGTCGCACTGAGTGGTGACCTGGGCGCCGGCAAAACCACCTTTGTTCGTGGTATTACTATGGCCCTTCATGGGCACGCCAAGGATGTCACCTCACCCACGTTCACACTCATGAATATCTACGAGGGCACACCACCCATCTATCACTTCGACTGGTACCGCATCGACAGCCTGGCATCCTTACAAACCCTTGGAATGGAAGAATATCTAGAAGGAACAGGCATTGCGATTGTTGAGTGGGGCGAGAAGTTTCCACAGGAGTTGCCCGCTAAAACCCGCCATATCCGAATTTCTCTGAATACCGATGGAACGCGACATTTTTCTGGAATCTAGACGCCTCGCTATATATGGAGAGCCCTCTACATTATAAGGAGTAAGCACATGTCATATGATCTCGTTGTTGTGGGTGGTGGACCAGGTGGGTACGTTGCCGCGATTCGCGCCGCCCAATTGGGTGCCAAAGTCGCCCTTATTGAAAAGCAGTTTGTCGGCGGTACCTGTCTCAATACCGGCTGCATTCCAACTAAGGCCATGGCCTCAGCGGCAGCACGACTCGAAGCAGTTAAAACATCCGCTCAAATGGGTGTCGTTGGCGTGGGAACACCCCAGATTGATTATCCACAAGTTCATCAACGTAAAACCAAGTTGGTTGGCGCCATTCGCGGCAACGTTCAACAACTTTTAAAAGGCAATGGCATCGAAGTCATTTCAGGCGAGGGCAAGTTTACATCCCCAACAACGGTTGATGTCAACGGCACCACTGTTGAAGGAAAATCTGTGATTGTTGCCACGGGTTCCACATGGCGCACATTACCCAGCATCCCCATGGACGGCACGCGCGTTATTTCAAGTGATGAAGTTCTCGCCTGGGACAAGCTCCCTGAAAGCATTATCTTTGTCGGTGGTGGGGTAATCGGTTGCGAATTCGCATCCATTTTTTCGAGCTTTGGTGTGAAGGTCACCATTGTTGAAGCTGGCGCAACACTGCTTCCGAACGAAGACCAGCAAATTGGACGTGCACTGCAACGCTCACTTTCCAAGCGCGGCGTGGATGCCCAACTTGGCACCACCGTTGAATCCACCTCTGTCACTGATGCTGGCGTTACGTGCACACTCAGCAACGGACAAACTCTCAGTGCGGCGTACGTTGTTGTCGCAATTGGCCGCGCTCCCAATACCGCCAATTTAGGTCTCGCCGAGCTCGGTGTACTCAATGACCGCGGTGCAGTTGAAGTCGATGCCAAAATGCAAACCAAGAAGCCTGGCCTCTACGCCATCGGCGATTGCTGTGCCAAAATGATGTTGGCCCACGTTGCTTCCGCAGAAGGGGTTATCGTGGCAGAAAATCTATTTGGTGGGACAAGCCGCGAAATGGATTACCATGCGGTGCCACGCCCAATCTTTACACACCCTGAAATCTGCGCTGTGGGGCCCACGGCAGAGCAACTCAACGCCCAGGGCACAACGTTCCATACCGGTAAATACGCATTTGCAGCGATTCCCAAGGCACTATGTGATGGTGACACCGAAGGTCAGCTCATTGTCTATACCGATACCGACAATCGCTTAATCGCCGCGCATATGATTGGGGCCCACGCAACAGACTTGCTTCAACCACTTGTTGCCGCGGTTCAGCAAAAGCAAACCGCTGCACAATTTACCGAAACCATTTTCTCACATCCCACACTCAGTGAAATTGATAAGGAAGCAGTTGAAGATGCTGAGGGACGTGCTATTCATAAGGTCTATGCGAAACGTTAATTATTTTTTAAATCTTTTGATCGTACTTGTCATGTTCGGTCTCAGCGCCTGTTCTGGTTGCCAAAAAGAGGCCACATCAGTGCAAGTTGATGGCCGCTCCCTGCAATTGGCAACACCTCCGCCATCACAAGCAGACGAGGATTCTCAGCCAGCGGGGCCCCGCATCATCACCATCGTCGGCAAGCCCTATCACGGGGAAGGAGCAGCCCCTACATCAGCACCTGCTATTACACCAGCACCACAAGCCGCGCCTGTCGCTCCAGCTGTAGCAGAAGGGGCAAGTCGAGTTCCACCTGGGACAACTGAAGAGGAATCTTTGACTAAGAAGCTGCACGATAAGCTCAAGGAAGCCAACATTGCCTTCAGTGATAAAAATCCTCCCAAGATCTATGTTTCGGGTCAGTCTCTTGATGAATTTACAGGGTTTTATGAAGCAAAGGGGCAAGCAGTCAGCCGCATGTCGGTTCCAGCCTCTGTGTTGGTTCGACCATTGCTCCAGGAGCATCCCGAACTTGCGGGCAAAGTCAATGTCGAAGCACTCGACAAGGTGATTATCAATCAAGTCGTCGTTGAGGGAACAGGTGTCAGTGCTGCAGATAAGTATATTGACCCAGACACTTTTCAAGTCGTTGACAAACTCTTCGTTACAGAAATGCCTCCCAATTTAGGCAAAAAGGACCCGCAATGACAATCATTGTCCAAAAATTCGGGGGGACCTCGGTCGCAACCCCTGAGCGTATTCGGCATGTGGCAGAGCATGCGTTAATTACCCAAGCAAAGGGCCACCAAGTCGTCATTGTCACTTCCGCAATGTCCGGTGAGACAGATCGCCTCTTGGGTTTAGCGCACGCCGTTGCAAAAGATCCCACTACTCGCGAAACTGATGTTGTTGTTTCCACAGGCGAACAAGTCAGCGTTGGACTTATTGCAGCTGCAATTCATGACATGGGAGGGAAGGCAATCTCTCTACTTGGATTTCAAATCCCCATACTCACAGATGGCGTCTTTATGAAGAGTCGCATGACCGCTGTTAGCACAGACGCTATTACAGCCGCTCTTAATAAAGGTAACATCGTTGTTTTGCCAGGATTCCAAGGCATCACTCCCCAAGGTGAAATCACAACATTGGGTCGAGGTGGTTCTGATACATCAGCAGTGGCTATTGCAGCAGCACTTAAAGCCGATTGCGAAATTTATACCGATGTGGACGGTGTTTACTCCGCAGATCCACGCATGGTCCCAAACGCCCAAAAAATTCACCGCATCTCCTATGAAGAGCTCATGGAAATGGCATCTGCTGGCGCCAAAGTCATGCAAATGCGCTCAGTTGAGCTGGCTGCAAAATATAATGTGCCACTCCATATCCGTTCGTCGTTTCATAATGTGGAAGGTACATGGGTCACTGACGAAACACCTGAAATGGAATCCGTCATGGTTTCCAGCATCACTTCTACCATGCATGAATCCCGCATTGCAGTGCGTGACATTCCCGATCGCTGCGGTTTGGTGGCCCAGCTTTTTGAGCCCATGGCCAATTCCAATATCAACGTGGATATGATTGTTCAGACGGTCAATACCGAAGGGCTCTCGAGCGTTGCATTCACCGTAGGCAAAGAAGACCTGAAAAAAGCCATGCAGCTTACAGAAAATGGCGCTAAGGAAATTGGGGCAGGGCGTGTGGAAGTTGCAGGGGATGTCTCCAAAGTTTCAGCGGTTGGCTTGGGCATGCGCTCCCACGCAGGCGTTGCAGTCCGTATGTTTAAGACCTTGGCAGCGCTCAACATCAATATCCAATCCATCACCACATCTGAAATTAAAATTTCGGTCATTATCGAGATGGCACGCGCTGCAGAAGCTGTCAAAGCACTGCATACTGCTTTTGGACTGGATAAACCCCAGACATGAATTGGGCGTTACGATTCGCAACAATTGGATTCCTGTGTGTAATATCAATATCCTGCTCACAATCCAAGCCAACCTCATACGTCGTATCAATCCCAAAAGCAGTGAACGGACCACAACACCTTTTACTTGGGCAAACGATTAACATTAACACTGCAACTGCAGCGGATTTAGAGGCCTTACCAGGTATCGGAACCACCCTTGCCGGACGTATTATCAGTGATCGTGACAAACATGGTCCATTTTTGACAGTTGCAGACCTCGAACGGGTTCCAGGCATTGGAAAATCCAAACTCTCCCAAATTACAACTTTCATCTCCACAGCGCCAAAATACTGACTCCTTTCTCTCTGTTTCTCACATTCCAATACCCACCCTCCCAAATTGCGTTAAAATCCTAAAAAGCATAATTGAATTATTATACATAAATATCAATTAGTTATAAACAGAACCTCATGTCGCACTTAAGATTTTACAACTCACCCCTTTGGCATCGATATTGCTCTATATCTATGGAGAAGGGGTGGGGAGATTAAAACCTATGGCAGAGCGCTCAATCAAAACAACGCAGATGACATTCTTGGCACTTGCCACAATACTGCTCATTGCCTGCCAGGGTCAGCAGGGAGCCAGTAGCAACACGCCAGAAATTTCTGAGTCGCCGTCCACAATAACGGATTGCACTTCTGCTTCTGGCAATTGTGCCACTATCCCAGAAGCACCACCCAGTATCGATACCGCCACTCCACCAGATACAAAACCAACCATCACACTTCCAAATCCAGAGACACTTCTGGCCACTGCTGGTAATGCCTACAACTTGTTGGTATATACGAAGCACGCCACAAGTATTTCTGCTGAATGTTCATCTCCAGATGTCACAATGACACCATTCCAAGGTGCAGAGGGTCTCTACACTTTCTTTGTCGGCAAGATGCCCGCAAAAGACTTGAATTGTACCATTACAGCAACTGGCCCAGAGGGGACAATCAGCGCTCCGGTGGTTATCAAATCTCAGCCCCCATCCGCTCTCGAAAAAATTGGTTTCTTGGATATTCCAGCAACCGTGAAAGTTGTTACACATACAGATTTTGTGAGTGGGCCAATTGAGATCACAGGCATGTCAGCTGTTGCAGCGGAACCAATCGTCGTTTGCAACATAAACAAAGCGGCTATCAAGAAGGGCGATGCCGGCAAGTACATTTTGTATATCCGAAATGAACTTGATCCTCTGCTTGTCGATATCTGCACCATTATCGTTCAGGATTTAAGTGGGCATAGCACCACTTATGACATTGTTATGGGTAGTATCTATCCATTACCATTTATTCGACCAATCAACTTTAAACTAGATGCGCCACTGATACTCAGCAAAGATGGCACATTCAATGGATTACACGCATATGTTGATGCAAAACTTACAGACCTACCCCAATACGTCATAAGAACAACCGACGGCAATTACTTTAAAGACTTTAATGTGTTCCATGTGACCTGCACGGGTAATGGGTTTGACGAAATCAATTCCCAACCACTACTACTGAATGGGGTAACACCCACATATCAAATGAATATTCATTATACAGCAGCCGGTAGTGGGGAAGAGCAGTGCACGCTTGCAATTGGACTCACCGATCCGGAAAATTATGCACGGCCATTGATTAAACTAGAGTTCAAATTAAAATGGGCCCAGTAGGAGAGAGACTATTTATGAAAAAATCGCACATTATCATCCTTGGCAGCTTGGCGTTACTGCTCATGCAGACCGCATTATGGGCGGCTGACCCTGCATTAACAGATCCGCTGCAAATGCAACTGGATGGAGACATGCTTGATCAAACCAAACGCGTGGACTTTCTGAATCATCCCTTGGTGGGTAATACCAACTTCACCCCGACTGGCAACGAAGTCAATCTTCCTGGCGATCAAATTATTTCAGTGCAGGACCTTGTCCCCTATATTGGTGCCAACCAAACTCCAACAACATGTGAAGAATATGCAAAGTATACAACAGCTATGACTACACCCCTATTCACACTAATCACAGATTTACTCGTCCCCAAGGTCATGGGTATACCTGTTGGCGAAAATTTTGAAGCACCCGACCTTAACAAATTTTATCAAGATATGTTGGCTACCTGCAAAGCATTGGATCCGAATACACAAAACGCACTATTCCAAAAAGCGAAAATTAACCGACAACCTATTGCGGATATTCGTAACGTAGGCTCAGGTTCATCTGAAGTTGTTTTTTCAGCACAAGAAGTAGATCCTTATATTGAATTTCCGTCGGTCCCTGGAGGAACGTTTGGCACTGTCATTGGGGGGGGGGAGGGGGATGATACATGGAATGATGGTATTGTAACTTTGTCCGCAACACCCATTAATTTCTCAGCCACTTCAAACTATGCCAGAACGACATTAGTGCTATCGCGCCTTTTGCCGAGCAAAGCCAACCAGAAGAAGATTTTACAATTGGTGGGATTTTCACCTTCATTTTTGGACAAATCACCAAAAACCAATCAGGTAAATGATTGCCTCATGGTTACTGGAAAAGATGCACAGGGCAATGATACATATGGCCCCAAGAACGACCCAAATCTCCTTGTCAATGGATGTGTGGGTGAGAGCTTAAGTGTCGGTATTGTCGCTCCCCATTTGTTTCAAAATGCCAATGTTACGCTTGAGAGCCAAAATAAGTCCAAAGACTTGGTCGTCATTAATCGCGACTGGATGGGAAGCGTAAGAGGTTTTATCACAACCTATAACCGCACAGATAAAGTCCCAACCGACACAAGCATATTTTCCGACATCTGGTCGTTTAATAGATCCATAACAAACATAGCGACTGGTATTCCTGAGCCATATGACATTGCTGTGCTGCACGACACAGCGGGTGTAAACCCACACGATGGCGTTGTCATTACCTCCAATGCGCAACAAGCACCACCTGCCGGCAACTCACTTGCCTATTCCATTTATTACTATAAATCCGGGATGCTCGCCAATGGTGTACCGAATGTTGCCGCGAGTCTTGCTGGCTTTGTCACAAAACCAAATCCCCAAACGCCCAATCAGGTAGTTACGGGGGGATTTGGACCATATCGCGTTTACTCCAAAGATTTTAATAAGGATGGCTGTGCAGACATTTTACTCACTCGTGCCAAAATTGTCGAAGATGCTGCAAAACCAGGTACTATGCTCATCACTATGGCACCTTATTTTGAACAGTATTTTCGGATCAAGGATGGCCAAGGTGAATGCACTGGATTTCAAGTCGTTCCTAACAGGATTAATATTCCGGCACTCGACCCTGCGCAGCCCCCCCAAGTCTCCAGTTTGGCAATTGCCGATTTTGATAAAGATGGGGTTGATGACATCATGGTGGGCGACCTTAACACTTACTTGAGCCCAAAGACAAAAGCCCGTGAAAACTATGTCTATTTTATCAAAGGCACACCAACAGGACTTGTGACCACTCTTAATCCTCAATCCTTACCCAAATATCGGGTTAACACCATTTCGCAGGACAATAATAACAATGGTATTGTTGACATCAAGGCGGATAAGTTTGGCAATTTGGCAGCTGTCATTGCAACACCTGTCACGTATCCTCCTCTTGTAAAACCTCACACTGGTGCTTGTCTAGCAATGCCCTGTAATTCGAGCGCAGCTCCATTGAAGCAGCAACCTATTGCGGATAATCGTCCCATTCATCATGAAGATCGCGTTGTTGATTTAAATAGCGGTACAATTGCTTACTCAAGCGAACTCAAATCGGTATTTACGCCCATCAATTTGGGCCAGAATATTCCAGAGGTAACGGTCTTACTCAATAAAGTAGTGGTTGGTCACACACCACCGCCACCCGTAGCTTGCCCGAATGGCGATCTAGAGTGTATTTGTAAACAAAATCCCGACTTACAGTTCTGCAAATGCATCGCTGATCCAAATGCGCCGGGCTGCAAGGCAGCACTCAATCAGCAATCCACTTGCTGTGTAGATGTTTGCCGCGGAGATTTAACAGCACCATTTCCACAAGCCTGTGATTTTGTACGTCCATATAACGATGAAATTCGCAAAATTACCGGTCTTTGCATTGATGTACTCGCCCCTCCTGAAGGAGCTCAGTATCACATCTCTTGCACACTACCTGATGCGACAGCGATGGACTTGAATGATGGGCATGCCTACATGCAGGTTTTCAAAACCGGCCAAATTCCCAAAAACTACTTTAAAGGGCTACGACCTATTGCCAGCCAAAATGTTCTCAAGTCGCCTGTACTGCTCAATCCGGTGACAACAGAAGTGACTGGCAATAACGCTGCATTTGATGTGACAAAGCTACCTGTACCTAATTTTGATTTCAATAATTTAGACGCAATCATGCCCGACGCGGTCGTTAATCAGGCACCCGGCATCACGCAAATCAATGACGTCTTACAGATCGAGACCTTCATGGCGGACAACAATGCCGGATTATCCGCATCTCAAAATTCCGGAAATGGACAGAAGGGGAATGGTGCGAAGGTACCATTAATTGATCTGAAAGGTTTTACAAGTCCTCCAGGTTGTCTATGGGAAGATTCCACATGTCCCGAAATGATGCCACTTCCACCTCCACCACAGGAGTTTGTAGATGCCATTCGCAAAATGGTAGCCCAGTATGAGGCTGAAGGAAAACCCATCACACAAGATGTGTTGGTCGATGCTATGAAGACCATGAATGTGGGTCCCGAATTCATGCACCAACAATTTATCATTCCAAACGCTCAAAAGGATGCAAACAATAATTTAGCTCCTGTAGTCATTCCACAGCAACTATCCATGATGGGTTCCAATGTGACAGGCGGCTGTGGTTGTAGCATTAGCACACGGCCTGATTTGCATAACACACTTGAACCACTGCTAATGGCTCTTACAAGCCTCGCAGGAATGGTGATTCTCCGTCGCCGAACGGTCAAAAAGCATTGACTTTAAAGCCATGTTCAATGTAAACGCCCGGATATGTTGATTAAACGGCACGTTGCGTGGCTTACCCTTGGCATCCTGTTGGCACTCTCACAAAGTGCTGGCGCGACGTCACGGCCCCAAGCCTACATTTTTAACCCATCACCCGATATTACCCGCTACCTCAATACCCGTCAGGCCGAAAACTTGCGGCAGTGGCATTTTGGTGCCGGTCTCTTTTTTGATTATGGGCGCAACCCAATTAAGGTTGTCGATCTCACCACAGGCGCTACACAACGCATTGTTGGCAATTTGGTCATGGGTCATGCCACGGGATCTGTTGGTTTTACTAATTGGTTCCAACTTGGTTTGGACATTCCAATGGAGCTCTACGAAACATACTCCAGCCCTAACGCCGGCGCTGTAGCCGGCGGCCCAACGCAAAAGTATGCAGGCAAGATGGGGGACCTCCGGGCAGAAGCGCAGTTCCAAATCCTGGATATTAATCGCTACAATATTGGTGTCGCTGTAGCGCCATTCGCGCAATTCCCTACAGGTAAAAAAGATATTTTCATTTCAAATGAACAATACAGTGGCGGTGTTCGCGGTATTGTCGAAGGTAAAATCAAAGATCGTGCGTGGATCTCGGGTAACATTGGTTACCAGTATCTTCAAAAGAATCAGTATTTTTCGGGCGATCCCAATGCCAGCATTGGCAGTTTGTTGCTCTTCGGCGTTGGTGCTCACGTTAAAATTGCAAAAGGCTTCTCATTCATCGGTGAAGGTATGGGAGAAACAGTACTCAGCAATGCCTTTAAAACAACCAATCAAACGCCCATCTCTTTACTTGGTGGTTTTCGATACACCATCGAGCATGGACCCATTCAAGGATTTGAAATTACGGCAGTGGGTGGTAGTGGTATCACCAAAGGCGTAGGTGCCCCTCAGGGTGAGGCTGTTCTGAGCATCGCATATCGCAAACCCAACGTCGCCAATGTGCCAGAGCTAACACCCACTAATGTGGATGCACGGGCTGATGAAAAGATTCTTATTACCCAAAAAATTCACTTCGAATTTAACCGTGCGATCATTCGTCCCATTTCGTACCCAATCCTGGATGACGTGGTGCAACTCTTGAAGCTGAATCCACAGATCCATAAGGTTCAAGTAGAAGGGCATACCGACTCTGTAGGTGGCGATGCCTATAACTTAAGACTATCTGAAAGCCGTGCCAAAGCGGTGGTTGCATACTTGGTCTCCAAGGGGATTGCGTCAGATCGCTTGGTTGCAGTCGGGTATGGCAAATCACGGCCAATCGCAGATAATAGCACTGCAGAAGGCCGTGCCAAAAACCGCCGCACTGAATTCACCGTTATTCAATAATTGTCATTGTAGACATCCGCCGGCCATGGCAATTCTGATAGTGTCATGACAAGCACACAGCCTAACAACCCACTAGCAACCCCTGTTCAATATGTGAAAGGCGTTGGGCCACGTATCGCCGCACTACTGGAGAAGCGGGGCATTACGACCGTTGAACATCTCTTTTTCCATCTACCCACGCGCTACATTGATCGACGTAATGTCAGTAAAATTTCACAACTCACCATTGGTAAAGACCGCACCACGGTTGCCCGTGTTCAATCACAGGGAGCACGTATTATTGGGCGTGGGCGGCGTGTCTATGAAGTTGTTTTCACGGACGGCACTGGCCAGCTCATCGCCCGTTGGTTCCGCTTTAATGGCAAGATTATGGGTAAACGTTTTTTACTGGATACGGACTACTTGCTTGCAGGGGATGTGAGTTTCTTTGGCCGTGGTAAGCAGATGATCCACCCTGAAATTGAAAGCATGTCAGACCCAGAGGATTCACTCATTGGTGGTCGCATCTTGCCCATATACCCCTCCACTGAAGGACTCAGCCAGCGCATGATCCGCAAGATCATGAAAAATGCGTGGGAAAAGTTTGGAAGCGACATTGGCGACAGCCTTCCAGCGCCACTTAAAATATCCAATCGTATCGCACCGCTACGGGTATCCCTCTCATGTCTTCACTTTCCACCCGCCAACTTCGAGGTTGACTCCTTAAATCAACACTCGAACGAAATGCATCAAGGGGTTGTTTTTGAAGAATCTTTCTTCTTCTTTTTAGGTTTAGGGATCCGAAACCAAGCGATTGAACACAAAAAGACAACTGCCTATCCATTGCCATCATCATTAGCCGAGCAGGGGAGAAGAACACTCCCATTCGAGCTCACAGGGGACCAGAAAACTGTGCTCTCTGAAATTGCAACAGATCTTGGTCGTGATGTCCCGATGCATCGTATGTTGCAGGGTGACGTCGGCTCAGGAAAAACAGTTGTTGCGCTATTGTCAGCACTTCAGGTCGTTGGACTTGGTGATCAAGTGGCGCTCATGGCCCCGACAGAACTCCTAGCCCAACAACATTATCACTCGTTTAAGCGCGTTTTAGATGATCTGAGAATTCCTGTAGCGTGTCTAACATCCCAAGTGAAAGGCAAGGAACGCCGCGCAATTTATGAGGCATTATCAGATGGCAGTCTACCGATCATTGTGGGAACGCATGCACTGATTCAAGAGGATGTCCGCTTTAAAAAATTGGGCATGGTCATTATCGATGAGCAGCATCGCTTTGGTGTTCTCCAACGTCAGGACATGATGCAGAAGGGGATAAACCCACACTTGCTCGTCATGACCGCCACCCCCATTCCCCGCACACTATCGATGACGATTTATGGTGACTTAAATGTCTCGATTATTCGTGAAATGCCCCCGGGACGGCGGCCCGTTGTCACCAAAATCTACCGCGAATCTCTCCGAGAAAAGCTCTATCATGGCATGCGCGTGGAGCTGGAAAAGGGTCATCAAATTTATGTCGTCTATCCACTCATTGAAGAAAGTGAAAAGATGGACCTTAAAAATGCCACAGATATGGCTGCAAAGTTGGCAGAAGTTTTTGAACCAAAGTTTAAAGTTGCTCTTTTGCACGGCAAGATGAAGGGCGATGAAAAAGAATCCATCATGCAATCCTTTAAGGACAAGAAGGCCCAAGTCTTAGTCACCACATCTGTGATTGAGGTTGGCGTTGATGTGCCAAATGCTACCGTTATGGTGATTGAACATGCCGAACGGTTTGGCTTATCCCAACTGCACCAGCTCCGTGGCCGTATCGGAAGAAGTGATATTCAATCCTATTGCATTCTCTTAAATCATGGTGCACCCGGTAGTGCGTCTGTAGACCGCATGCAGATTTTAGAGAACTCCACGGATGGCTTTGCCATCGCAGAAGCTGACTTAGAAATTCGTGGCCCAGGTGAATTTTTGGGAACCCGACAATCTGGGCTCCCAGACCTACAGGTCACCAACCTGGCACGCGATGGGGATATCTTGAGCCGGGCAAAAGAGGCCGCTTTTCGCATTCTTTTCCAAGATCCCAAACTTAGCGCACCTGAAAATCAGGGCCTCCGCGAAACGGTTGCCCGTCGCTGGGCCCATAAACTGTCATTGGGCGATGTAGCCTAGCCCCACAGTCAATAAACTCTTTACATTACAGGCATTTGCTGGCAGTTCGTTCACATATGACTGAAACAGTTCAAGTCGCCCCACGGCGCCGCCTGCCAGAGTGGCTTAAGAAGACAACTGGAACACCTGACGCTATTCACGACATGAAAGTGCGTCTGCGCGGTAACCGATTGCATACTGTTTGCGAAGAAGCCCGCTGCCCCAATTTGACCGAATGTTTCTCGCGTGGCGTTTCCACCATTATGATTGCAGGGGACATCTGCACACGCAGCTGTCGTTTCTGCGCGGTTAAAACCGGTCGCCCCAATCCGCTTGATCCCAATGAACCACTGAATACCGCACAGATGGTCGAAGCCATGGCATTGCGCCATGTGGTTTTAACATCTGTAGACCGCGATGACTTGGAAGATGGTGGCGCAGCACACTGGGCGGAAACCATCCGTGCCGTGCGTGAACGCACACCTAAAGTAGTTGTTGAAGTGCTTACCCCTGACTTTGATGGACGCGAATCTGACTTACATGTCGTTTGCAAAGCAAGCCCACATATTTTCAATCACAATATGGAAACGGTTCGTCGCCTCACACCACAGGTGCGTAGCCGCGCAAAATATGATCGTTCATTGTCAGTTTTAAAATTTGTCGCCACACAGTACCCCCATATTCCAGCCAAATCTGGTATCATGGTGGGCTTGGGTGAAACAAAAAATGAAGTCTTTGAAGCATTACGCGATCTCAAAGATGCGGGCTGCAAGTACATTACTATTGGACAATACTTGCAACCCACACAAAAACATATGCCGGTTGCCAGCTTTATTCACCCGGATGAGTTTCAGGAATATGTTCAGTATGGTCACTCAATTGGGCTCAAACATATTTTTGCAGGACCATTTGTACGTAGTTCATATATGGCCGACCACCAAGTCGAGCTCTAGGGGGAAACATGGATCGTAATCTAGCGTTAGAGATGGTGCGTGTTACTGAAGCAGCAGCAATTGCATCAGCTCAGTGGATGGGTTTGGGTAATGAGCATGCAGCTGATCAAGCTGCGGTTGATGCAATGCGCACAGCACTCAATGACATGGATATCGCAGGACGTGTTGTTATCGGGGAAGGGGAACGCGATGAAGCCCCCATGCTCTATATTGGTGAAGAAGTTGGACGTGGCAATGGCCCTCAAATTGACATCGCACTCGATCCACTCGAAGGAACAACGCTTACCGCTACAGGTGCCGCAAACGCGTTGGCTGTTATCGCTATTGCTGAGCGCGGAAACTTTCTGAATGCACCTGACACTTACATGAAAAAATTGGCAGTAGGGCCTGAAGCCAAGGGTGCTATCGATATCACCAAAAGCCCAACCGAAAATCTTGTGAGCATTGCAAGAGCCAAAAAGTGCAAGGTTGAAGAACTAACAGTCATGATCCTAGATCGTCCACGACATGAAGACATTATTGCCGAAGTACGCAAGTCCGGTGCACGCATCAAGTTGCTCACAGATGGTGACGTATCAGGTGCTATTGCCACCTGCAGCTTGCGTCATACTGCAGACGTTCTGATGGGTACAGGCGGTGCCCCTGAGGGTGTGATTGCTGCTGCTGCGCTCAAGTGCTTGGGCGGAGACTTCCAAGGCCAATTGGTCTTCCGCACCGAAAGCGAAAAATCGCGTGCCCAAAAAATGGGAATCACAGACTTTGACCGCATTTATCAACGTGATGAGCTAGCCAAGGGGGATGTCATGTTTGCGGCAACGGGTGTCACCGATGGTGACTATCTGAAGGGTGTCACATTCCAAGGTGGCGGTGCCAGCACCCACTCCATCATTATGCGGTCTGCCACTGGAACCGTCCGGTATATCGACGCGATTCACCGAGCTCTCAAAAAACCAGGACGAACGGCGGCCACAAAATGAGTGATGTCTCTCGCGAAATTGTCGTTGAGGCCCCCATTGCAATCGCATTCGATGTCATCACCAATTTTGCCCAATATCCAAAATTCTTAAAAGACATGAAGGCAGTCAAGGTGATTAAAGCCACCAAGACATCTGCTGATGTTTTTTTTAGATTGGATCTTATTAGAGATGTTGAATACACATTGAGCTTCAAACTCAAGTCGCCGACATCTGTTACATGGAAACTGGTGGAAGGTAGTATGTTCAAAAAGAACACCGGCAGCTGGAAGCTCAAAAAGTTAGATGCCAACACCACAGAATTGACCTACACACTCGAAGTTGATTTTGGTCTTTTCGTTCCAAGCATGATCAGTAAAATGCTCATTTCTCAATCACTTCCTGCAACACTTAAGGCCTTCAAAACACGCATCGAATCTTTGGCTTAGTTCACGATTCTATATAATTTACTTTAAAGCAGTTTGGTAACGGCCCAAGGCGAGGAGAGGGAAGTAGTGGCGATAGCCATGGTAGCGAATGTAGAAGTGGCCAGGGAAGCCGGTGCCGGTGAACTGTGGTTCATCCCAAGTACCGTCCTCTAGTTGAGCCCCAATAAGCCAATCAGCGGCACAACGAGCTTCGTCTGAGCGGGCCTCACCAGCGGCGACAAGACCCATGAGCGCCCAACCTGTTTGAGAGGGGACAGCACTATCGCCATAAGGTACATAGCGCCGGAAGTTATAGCTCTCAGGGGATTCACTAAAACCACCATCGGTACGTTGAACACTCTTCAGCCACTGCACAGCATGACGAATATAATCGGATGATAAATTTTCACCGATGGCAGCTAATCCCGTTAACACTGCCCATGTGCCATAAATATAATTGACACCCCAGCGACCAAACCATGACCCATTGGTTTCTTGATTCTTTTTCAAATAGCGTATCGCTCGACGAACAATACGATCATCCTTTTGATATCCAAAATGGCTTAACAACTCCAATACACGACCCGTAATATCTGGTGAGCTTGGGTCCAAACAAGCACCGTGATCAGAGAAGGGGATTTTGTTTACAAGTTCTAAGCTATTATTTTTGTCAAAAGCAGCCCAACCACCATCGTCATTCTGCATTGAAATTAGCCAATCCAAACCACGACGAATTGAGTGAGCCTTTTCTTTTTCTGGAAGTCCCAAGCGATGCAAAACAGTAAGCACTTGAATCGTGTCATCCACATCTGGAAAATAATCGTTTTGAAATTCAAATGCCCAACCACCTGGCTCACCATCTGGATTTTTGAAATGCCAATCACCATAGCAATCTGTGATTTGTTTATCAATTAACCAACGACCTGTCTTAATCAGTGCTGGGGACTTTGGATCAAAACCTGAATCCAAAAGGGCAGTTGCCGACCAAGGCGTATCCCAAATTGGCGAGATGCAGCACTGCTGGTGAACCATCGCCCCCTTAGGATGTGCTTCGTGCGGCACGCTGGCATCGAGAACGCCATCATTGCGCTGCCGAAAACGCGCTAGCCCTTCAAGTGCCTTTTCAATAACAGGATTGGTAAGCGGCTCACCAATAGTGTGAAGCGCCAATGCCGCATAAGCCATAGCTGGATAAATGTCTTCCGTACGCATGATATGGGTACTGATCCATTCTTCGCAACGCTTCATAGCAATGCTTTTCACTTGTTTGGGTGCAAGTGGTTGAATAAGACGCAGTGCCTTATCAATTTGTTGAAAGAAATTTTCCCAGGACACGTAACCACTCAGCTTTACATCATCATGATACTTCCGCTCTGCTGGTGCCTCGACAAATAGCTCATCCAATCGCAAGTCCTCTGGCAACTCACATACAGGCTTCTTTTCAGAAATCATGAGCAGGGGGATGATACAAGCCCGTGCCCAACTGGAAAATTCATAGACACTAATTGGTGCCCAGTGTGGCAACAAAATCACTTCGACCGGCATGGCTGGAACGGCCGACCATGGCACCACACCAAACATCGCCAAGTGAATGCGTGTAAAAACACGGGACTCAGTGATACCACCACGATGAAGAATAAATGAACGCGCTTTGGAAAGTGCCGGATGATCCTTGGGATAGCCTGCGAGTCGCAAGGCAAAGTAGCACTCAATAGTGGTGCTAAGTTCAGCTGGTGACTCCCAATAAAGTCCCCAGGTGCCATCTTCACGCTGTTCATTCAAAATACGCTTTGCAATGCCTGCCTCAACCTCAGCGTCTACATTGCCCATAAAATGCATCAGGAAAATGTATTCCGCACTAATGGATTCATTGGCCTCTAGGGTAAACCACCAATAGGATTCCTTAGTCTGGTATTGTAGTAAGGCAGATTGGCCACGAGTAATCGCAGTCTGAAGGCCTGAGTCAAGCGCACGAAGTGCAGGTTGTGAGCGGCGTGTCGTCATAGGACACTGCTTTTACCGCGGACTTCTCAGAAAAATCAAGGTTAGGAAAAAGATTAGCCCAAGAACATCTGTGGGTGATCCAGGCTGACAAAAACAGACTCACCATCATCTGTATCATCTGAAGAGCTTTCCTCATGGAATCGTTTACCAATACCAAGACCAACCGCTAAGATCGCTAACAGCAGAAATAGGGACTGAATACGTTTCATACAAACCTCCTCTGCACAGTATAATTACAAGGCCTGTGCCAAGAGGGGGAGTGGCTTTAAAATATTTACCCTTATAATTCAGATAGTTATAGACACCCTTTTATGTAACTCCCTAGATTTTATATGATTACTGCGGAATGTAGGCCCCACTTGGCTTTGCGGGTGGGGGAATAAGGCCTCACCTGGAGATGGCCCAAGCGATCGCTTAAAAGTACGGTCATTACGCGGCATAAAGCCATAGCGAGTCGTTTGCCAGTGCCAGGTTTCTTGAATGTTACATAATATATATTATGCGACATTATTTGGGAAATATAGAAAGGCAACTACCGCAGTAAACTGATATCCATGCCGCTATCCTTAAAGTGATCCCGTAGCTTTTCAATGATGCGCTCCTCGATTTGTCGGGCCCTTTCCTTGGATATGCCGTACTCATCCCCAATCTGCTGCAATGTCAAAGGCACTTCGGCCAATAAACGCTCCTGAAATATTTTAAGTTCTCTTGGCTTTAGCTCACTCGAAAATTCCATGAGCTTTTCGTGAAACTTATCCTTAACCTCTTCGTTTGCTAACTTTTCATCAATCGGCACATCATCGTCCGCAATAAAATCAGATAATATTGCGTCTGAATCAGCGCCGCCAACTGGCGCGTCTAAATGCGCTTCGGATTGGCTTAAGCGCTTGGTCATTTCCTCAACTTCATATTTTGGAACTTCAAGACGCTCTGCCAACATCTGACTGCTCGGCTTAATACCCAGAGCCTCAATTTTGCGCTTTTCCTGCATTAGATTATAAAACAGTTTGCGCTGCGTTTTCGTTGTTCCAATTTTGACGAGCCTAAAGTTATCGAGGATGTACTTGAGAATAAATGCACGAATCCACCATGTCGCATAATATCCAAGGCGTGTATTCTTATCTGGATCATACTTTTTAATTGCAGTGACTAGACCCACATTGCCTTCTTGAATGAGGTCCATGAGATTTGAGAATGTATTGCGATATTCCATCGCAATTTTTACCACAAGACGTAAATGTGAGCCCACCAGTTGACGAGCCGCCTCTGGATCAGCATCTTTTCGATATTGTGCAAGGAGTTTCTTTTCTTGCGCGTCTGTCAAGAGTGGATACTTCCCCACTTCTGCCAAATAGCGCTTCAGTGGGTCAGCTGGAACAAGCGCATCAATTGGACGTGTTATTAGTGATTTGCTTTCTTTAACCATTAGAAAAGATCGCCGATTGTAAAGTTGAACACAACAGGGTCTTCACCAGGCTGCTTATTGATTGGCATACCCCACTCAAATCGCAAGGGACCCATTGGTGATAACCAGCGGAATCCAAATCCATAGTCTAACTTCAAGTGCCTCATTGATATGCTCTGATCTTCCGCATAGGCATTACCTGCATCAAAAAAGGCCACAGCCTTGAATCCCGCAGGATTATAGATGGGTAGCTCAATTTCAAAGTTGGCTTGAATCATTTTATCGCCACCATAGTTGAATACACCTACTGGGCCTGCTGGACCAGATGGAATCTGCACCGTAGGACCAACTGTACGTGGGTAATATCCGCGCAAGGTATTCGGTCCACCCAGGAAGTATCGTTCATACAGCGGGACGATCTGGCTATTGAGGCTCTTGATATACCCAATTCTAAAATAGTTTTTTGAGGATATACCCTTATATATTGGCTGATAATAACGCGCACTTGCATTTACACGGGCAAAATCGACTGTACCACCCAGCTTGGCGCCTGATATCTCACCTGTTGATGTAATAAAAACACCTTTGTTTGGGAAGACGCGATTGTCACGTGTATCATATGAAATTGTCATAGTAACTTCAGAAGTCACACCCGATGCATTGGCTGTAAAGACACTTGGTACGGCAAACGAAAAGTCGGTAACTTTGATCTTCTCATACTGATACCCAATATTGACAGATGCATTTGTGAATAATCGCCGCCCAATATTAAGACCAGCCCCCAAAGAGTCACGATTAAAGTCCACAAATTTAAATGCAGACTTGTATCCATTTACACCCAACATCCAATCTGTATCTAAGAAGTACGGGTCAGATGCACTCAAGCTGAACTGTTGTCTCAAACTACTATACTCAGCCGATAAATTTCCACTGATACCATAACCAAAGAAATTATTCTTTGATATTGATCCTTGAAGGATTAAATTTTCACCGGTTGAGAAACCTGCACCAAAGTTAAAGCTTCCAGTAGGTTTTTCTTTTACCGTAATGTTAATATTAAGCACATCGTCTTGATTACCACGAGGCGTTGCAATGTTAATTTCTGAGAAGAAACCAAGCTGCTGAAGTTTTTGCTTACTGAGCTCAAGAAGGCGTTGATTAAATATATCACCCTCTTTCACACGCATTTCACGACGAATGACCTTATCACGCGTAATAGTATTTCCCGAAATATTAATTTTCCCTACTTTAACGCGCGGACCCTTATCAATTTTGAAAACAATATCTGCAGTATCATCATCATGCGTCTCGGGAATGGGCTGTATATTGACAAACGCATAGCCTTCATCACTGTATAGATTTGTGATTGATGCTACATCACCTTCTACAACTGATTGGTTGTAAATCTGTTTGGGCTTTATTGTTACCATATCAATAATCTGATCTGGTGTTGTCAGAATATCACCCTCAACACGGATGTTGGCAATTCGATATTGATGACCCTCCTCAATAAGATAGTTGATATATATCGTCCGCATATCCTTGCTAATATCGGTACGTGGATTATCAACCTTGATTTTGAGATATCCCTTATTCAAGTAATTGTATGTGATGAGCATTACGTCCTGCTCTAACTGCTGCTCTTTGAACTTCCCGGAACCAGTCATGAAGGAGATTGGACTTTTCTCTTTGGTACGAATTATTTTCCGCAACTGACTATCACTAAAAACATGATTGCCAATAAAACTGATTTTGCGCACAGCTGCTTTTTCATTTTCCTTGATTGTAATAATTAAATCCATCTCACCAGGATTTGGTGTAGCCACAAGTTGATAATCTGTTTCAACTGTATAGTAGCCCTTTTTAGCATAGCGCTCACGAATTTTTTGCATTGTGATAGCCAACTCTTTACCGTCCAATGGTTGGAAGGGTTTAATTTTAAGATCCTCTTGTAGTGTGTGTGATTTGATATGGGTATTGCCTTGAAACTTAATATTACGAATGACAGGTCGCTCACGTAGTACGATACGCATAACCCCGCCGACATCTTCAATACGCACATCCATGAATTGGCCTAATGCAAATAGGGCCTTCACGTCATGCGAAATACGATCCGCATTGAAAGGTTGGCCGGCACGACTTTGAATCGTGGCCAGAATTGTATCTGCAGAAACACTGTGGTTGCCCACAACGTCAATGGCGCGAATAATTTCAGCGTGGGCACTTGTTACACCCATCACCAAAACCATTGTCACAACCACAACTCTACAAATCCATTTATGAAATTGCGTGTAAAATCCCATTCCTCAGTTCCAGGCGCCGATGCATGGCGTGCAGCACAGTTGTATTATGGGTAACCAAAAGTAGACTCATACGGTGCAGGCTACACAATTGCAAGAGTAGTCGTAGAATCCCCTCACCCGTTTCAGAATCCAGATTTCCGGTGGGTTCATCCGCAAAAAGCAGCTTAGGATGCCTTATAAGGGCCCTGGCGATAGCCACCCGTTGTTGTTCTCCCCCAGACAGTTGGTGGGGGCGATGGACAGCACGATTGGCAAGGCCAACCGCATCCAACATGACCGCCGCCTGCTTCCGCGCCTCGGCCTGCGACAACCTGGCAATTAAAAGAGGCACCATCACATTTTCAAGGGCGGATAACGCCGGCAAAAGATGAAATTGCTGGAAGACAAATCCAATTGTCCGGTTGCGAAATTCCGCAGAAGCTGTTTCTGAAAGCGTCAGCACATCTCGACCATCAATTTGGACTGACCCAGACTGCACAGGTTCAAGTCCAGCAATACAATGCAGTAACGTTGATTTTCCGCTTCCTGAAGGGCCACAGATACCCAATTGTTCACCTTTAGCCAAGCTTAGGTCTGCCCCATTCAGAACAGGTAGCTCACGATCACCATCATGAAATATTTTATGAAGATTCGAAACTGATACAATTGTCATATACGCACCAACCCTTTTAAAATGGGCAACTTCGCCATTCGAACAACTGCAATGGCCGTCACCGTCGCTGCTGCTAAAAGAACCCCAGAAACCACAACACCCACCCACAGAGTCTTCATTTGCAATGGGAGCTGCTCAACAAAATAAACTGATGCCGGCAATTCGATAAAGTGACTGAAACGTAACCATGAAATGATCACCAGAGCCAAACTTGTTCCAATCGTCACACCTACAATGGATGTGCGAATTGCAGAACGCCATATGAGGCGTCTCAGTTCACTCCGTGACAAACCCAGCAGCCTGAGGATAGCGGCTTCTCTCCGGCGGAACCACACTTGCAATCCCACGACACCGGTCACATTACTTAACGCGATCAGCACAAAAAGGGACATCAATACCACAAATGTCGTGCGCTGGAGGCGTAATGCATCGAACATGGCGTAGTTCAGTTCACCCCACGTCGCAACGGTAACGTTCAAGAACTGATCTTGCCATCGTCGTGCAAGCGACCACGTTTCATCTGGATTATTGAGACGCAATGCAATGCCGTCCACTGTCTTTTCTGGCAAATGATAAAGAGCTCCTAATTGATGGCGTGGCACCAAAATAAATTGATGGTCATAGTCGTAGAGACCACTGCTAAATGTCCCCACCACATTAATCGGGATAGACTCCCCTTCAGGATGTACCTTTGTTGGCATAAAAAGATGTGTTGGTCGCTCAGTGGCATCCAAAGCGCTTCCCAAAATCACGGGTAGTGCTGATGTTGTTGCAGGCGACAAAAACTTTGTATCGCCACCCTCGTCCCAACGCACGAGAAGCCCCATATGCACACGTGAAAAGGAATCCCAATCGATTCCTTTAACCACAACCCCATTCACGCCGTTGCCACCGGTAAGTAGTCCTTCACGCACAATAAAGGGACTTTCTGCAGCGATACCGGATGAATGGGTGTCAGACCGAAATTCAGAAAGCATATCCGTCGATACAATTCCCTCGGGATCCTGAAGAATAACCATGTCCCCATGGAATCCCCGCGCCGCTGAGACATAACTTCCCCAAAATCCTTGCATGATGGCAATCGTGACAATCAGCATTGCAACAGCCGTGGCAATGCCGGCTGCAACCAGTCGATGTGTCAGCTTCAATAGTCGCGGTGTATCGCGATTGAGAAAATTGAATAGGATGCTATTCATACTTCAATTGCTCCATAATGCTGTGTTCGCCAATACCGCGTGCTGGCCAAAATGCGGCAAATGTTGTCACCAAACAAGAACCCACTGCAATGGCAACAAGACCTGGAATGGAAATAGACACAGGTAACACACGAACATATAATGAATCAGGTAATGGAATCCCCATATGGGAAATGACAGTGCAGCCCAATAACGCAACACCAATCCCCAATACACCGCCCATTGCACCCACCATCGCGCCATGCCACATGAATACCTGGCGAATTTGCGTGGGCGAACATCCCAGTGCCAATAAAATTCCCATCTCTTGCTGGCGGGATGAAACCAACAAAAATAAAACCGCAATAATCCCCGTTGCCGCAATGGCCACAACCAGTGCCAGTAACGCCGTCATAACGCGACGCTCAAGGGTCAGCGCCCCAAAGAGTGCAGCGTTCTCTTCTTGCCATGTCGTAATTGTGGCATCAGGCTGATCATTGCGGAGCTGTTGTGCGATGCGAGATACCTGCATGGGGGTGTCTGTATATCCCCACCAGGCTTCAGTGGCCTGTGGTCCCAATAACTGTTTGGCGTAGACGGCTGGCATGAGCACCAATGATTGATCTGCCTCATAAAGACCGGAACGAAAGACGGCGCGCACTGTAGCTGTAATGCGGTTGGGGGCCAAATCACCCGAGGGTGTCACCTGTCCAAAGGGCGCAATCATATTGACTGTTCGTGCACTATTGGGCGTGGCACCAAACTGACTTGCCAACTCAACACCAATGGCAATCGGAACACCGGACATTTCGAATGCCGTCACGGGATCTTTGTCTACGGGAAGCGCCCATTCCAATGTTGGCATTTGCGCCAAAAGTGCGGGGGTCACACCACGAATGTGTACGCCAGTTTCAACACCCGATCCCGCATCTAAAATGCCCTGACCTTCAACAGCTGGAATCCATGTCATATTGGCAAGTTGCAGCGGAGCCTCTGTCGAGACAAGACGGATATGCGGATTAAGTCCGACAAATTTTTCAATCAGATCTGCACGGAAACCACGCATCACTGACAGGACCAAGACCTGAACCATAACGGCAATAGCAACTGCCAAAATGGCTGTTGTGGTGAAGTAAGAAATGCGCCACCCCCGGTGAGGAAACAAATATCTCAATGCGAGATAGCGCGTCACACTCATGAATTTTTCCGCAGTTGGGGAAATAAAATAACGTCACGAATTGAAGCGGCATTGGTGAGGAGCATGACTACACGATCAATACCCACACCCAATCCCGCAGCAGGCGGCATGCCATGCTCTAGGGCACGCACATAATCGGCATCGAAGTGCATGGATTCGTCATCGCCCTTCTCTTTTGCTGCAACCTGCGATCGGAATCGATCAGCTTGATCGACAGGATCATTTAATTCTGAAAAGGCGTTTGCAATTTCACGACCAAAAATGAACAGTTCAAATCGATCTGTGAACTTGGGGTCCGTTTCATTCTTGCGCGCAAGCGGTGAAATTTCTGTGGGATACTGTGTAATGAATGTGGGTTGAATCAATTCGGGCTGCACACACACATCAAATATTTCAGCAAGCACGGCGCCCAGACCTTCTTGGTGGCGCTTGAGCTTAATGCCTGTATCCAGAGCATACTTCACAGCCGCATCCCGATTGGACAGCACATCCTCGGGCACCTTGGCAATTTCACGCAACGCATCCATCATGGTGTAACGTGCAAATGGCGTTTTAAATGAAATTTTGCGTTCTTGATACATCACGTCATCTGAACCCGTAATTGCAACAGCAGCTTTATTGAGAAGATCCTGTGTCAGAACAATCAGATCTTCGTATGTTGCATAGGTTTGATACAATTCAAGCATTGTAAATTCAGGATTGTGCTGGATGGAAATTCCTTCATTGCGAAAGTTGCGATTGATTTCGAAAACCCGCTCCAAACCACCCACCAGCAATCGCTTCAAATAAAGTTCTGGAGCGATGCGGAGATATAGATCCATGTCTAACGTATTGTGATGCGTTACAAAGGGACGCGCAGCAGCCCCGCCTGGAATGGGATGCATCATCGGCGTTTCCACTTCTAAAAATCCACGATTAACCAACTCATCGCGCATCACTTGCAGAACTTTGGATCGCTTCACAAAAGTTTCACGCACTTCGGGATTCACCGCCATATCCAAATAACGCTGGCGATATCGCACTTCCACATCGGTCAAGCCATGCCACTTTTCTGGCAGACCGCGCAGCGCTTTGCTCACCACACGACAGTCTTCAGCGTGCAATGTCAGTTCGTTCGTCTTGGTGCGAAATAAAAATCCATCGAACCATGCGATGTCACCCAAATCTAAAAGTTGATACCGCTCGTATGCCTCTGGAGATAAACTGTTCTTCTGCACAAATATTTGAAACCGTTGCGAACCATCTTGCAACTGCACAAACGCGGCTTTACCAAACGAGCGAATGGCCATTACACGACCCGCCAACTTGAATTGTCTTTTCTCGGCCTCAAGTGATTCTTTGGTGGCCTCACCAAATTCCTTTACCAAATCCGCACAACGGGCATTGGGATGATAGGTATTCGCATAGGGATTCTCACCCTTTTCGCGCAGCTGCTCCGCTTTTTTGAGACGCTGGGCGTAATATTCATCGTGTTCTTCGGGACTACTCATTTTTTCCTCCTGACAACAGATAGCTCCTTATAAAGGGCATCAGCTCACCATCCAAGACTTTTTGCACATTCCCCGATTCGGTATCGGTGCGGTGGTCCTTGACCATTTGATACGGCTGCATGACATAAGAGCGAATCTGGGATCCCCACGCATTTTCCATCTTGGCCGCCTCAACGGCATCCGCTTCTTTGCGACGCTTCATCAATTCTATTTCGTAGAGTTTGGCCCGAAGTAACTTCATGGCTTGGGCACGGTTTTGGTGCTGGCTGCGCTGGGATTGGCAAGCCACAATTGTGCCTGTCGGAATGTGGGTTAGACGCACTGCCGATTCTGTTTTATTAACGTGCTGACCACCGGCACCACCTGCACGGAAGGTATCCATTTTAATATCATCATCTTTGATTTCGATTTCAATATCATCTTCAACTTCGGGCAACACAAATACCGATGCAAACGATGTATGGCGGCGCTTGTTGGCATCAAACGGGGAAATACGCACCAGACGGTGCACGCCAATTTCAGCTTTCAAGTAGCCATAGGCATTAAGCCCCTCGACCGTCATGGTCACCCCACGAAACCCAGCGCCATCACCGGGTGTAAAGTCGACCACCTCTACAGAAAATCCCTGTTGTTCACAGAAGCGTTGATACATGCGCGTCAGAATGCCGGCCCAATCACAGGCCTCGGTACCACCTGCACCGGCATTAATTGAAAGAATGGCGCTATTTTTATCGAGCTCACCCGACAGCATGCGTTCAAATTCAAATTGGTCAAGGGCAGCTTGCACACCATGTAATTTGGCCTCTGCCTCTTGCATCAAATCAGGATCGTCCATGTCGGCAAGCAGTTCAATTGTCGCAGCAACATCGGCAAGCGCAGATTCTTGCGTGGTGAAACGTTCGACCTCCCCCTTCAACACAGACATTTCTTGCTGAACCGCTTTGGCTTGATGGGAATCATTCCAAAAATCAGGGTCTTGGGTATCTTGTTCTAGAGAGCGAAGCCGATCGACTTTGACCGGCAGGTCAAAGCGACCTCCGGACGTCGTCGAGCTTGGAGTGAAGGATAGATAGTTGTTCTTTTAATTCTTTAATAGTCATATTATAACCTCATACATGACAAAACGAAGCCAAATACTTAGTGTGCTTTTCCTTACCCTAACAGCCGTAGGTCTCTATTACGCTTTCTTCTTTCAAGGAAAGGAAAAAAACGAGATCCCTTCGAAAGACGATGCGATAAAAGCCATTCAAAATAGAGCTGAGAGAGCTTATAAAAAGGCCTATCTGGCCCCCATGATCACCACATATGAGAAGATCTTGATAGCAGCCCCGAATAGCCTTGATACACAAAAGAAATTGGTGAAGGCCTATCTTGAAATTGGGGATACCGAAAAAGCAAAACCACTCTTAGAAAGACTTTCTAAGAGTAACGATAGTGATGCTGAACAATACAAGCAACAACTAGAAATGCTTCCATAACAAAACACCCCTCAGATGAGGGGTGTTTACTCGTGACGTTACCAATCACAATTAGAAGCAGTGATTTTCAGGTTTACCACAATACTGACGGCAAGCCTCAGGATCCGTGATACTGTTAGAACGGCATTTTTCAGGAAGTTCTCCTGCAACAGGAGTTGGGGGTTTATCAAAACTTGGCTGGCTCAGTGTATATGCCCCAAAACAATCTCCATTAAATGTGAAATTAGCGCCTGTTGCTTTGGATGTAAATCCAGCACCAGCACCCCCTGTGAACGCAATATTTGTAATTATTGTCCCTTGACGTATCTGTATATTTTGATTGGTCAACTCAGAACTCTCAACGTGTATAACCTCACAACCACCTACTCCTACAGGTATGCAGTACTCATTGGCTTGTATACCCGCATTAATAAACATCCGCTCAGGGGCAACCCCATCCGCACAGTTGCTGGAAGACCGAGTATAATCGCCACCCGCATTGCCAAACGATGGAGGATCATCCTTAATATTGTCGGCAATCACACTCATTTCCTGACCGCCACAGTCATGTCCCCCCATGCCTTCGTTATCGCGCAATTTTTCTTCTTCTTGTGAACATTCCTCCATTGCCGTAGTGAGTGCCGGTAGCTTAGCTAAAACCCCAGCAGAAACACTTTCTGGGTTAGATAAATCAATTGTTCTTGCCGCTGTGATCCCTGAACAATCCCAATTACGTACAAAGGCAATCGCCCCAGCACTGGCTGATACCTTGCTCAAATCAACCCTAGAAATGAGCGCATAAAACGGCGACTGAGAATCCGGAATTGTTTTGAATGTCTGCTCAACCTTATTTCCATAGTTGCCCGACTCAACAATATTTGTCACCTCAAATGACTCTATACCTGTATGCGTTTGGGATCCACAGGACTCGCCTTTGCTCACCTGCAGCATTGGCTTTTTTGAAAGATCTGGACGACTAAAATCAAAGTCTGGATTTGGACACACATACACAGACTCGTAATTAGACAATGTTAGCACCATGTTCATTTCCGCGCCGAACGTCTTTAAGAAATTTTCAAGCTGCGCACCGGCCATATCAAATGGAATCATGTTTTTAAGTGGCATTGCCGGTGGCCGACCTGTAAAACTAAACTGCGAAGTCCCTTTGTTGGTGGCATCTGACGCTAATTCTTTGCCTACCTTGGCAGCAACTTTTCCTGTAAAACTTGTTGTCGAATCTGAAAAGGGATCCGTAAATGAACCCGAGAATCCACCGATAAGGGTATAGTTTAGTTTATTGGCGGCAAAGGTCATTCGACCGCTACCAAAGCCACCATCCATTAATGCTGTGATAGTAGCTGCACCTGTATCACTTAACGTCACTGCGCCATTTTTGATGGATGACACACCTGTCAGTGAACCAGTGATACTATTCTTTTCTGCTGCACCCTGCCACGTACCGATACGAATTGCGGAAAACGTAGGTGAGTCACCACCAGTATAGGTTGACTCATTTTCCAACTTCAAATTGCTTTCAGATGTCCCAGAACAGACATCAATTTGTAACGCATTATCAATAAAACCAACACGGGCAGCAACTGCACCACCCGTCGGTCCCTCATTACCTTGTAGACATGCCGTACGCTCCCGTTCACGTTCTACAGGAATACCTGCACACTTTTTGGACCTATCCTCGTCATTCTCTGCCGGTGGTTTGAAAAAATATACCGCCCTGCTTCCATCTGTGGGTATCGAAATCAAACCTGCAGACTCAAATGCTTGTATATAACAACGATCCAGCTGTGCTTGCGCTGCGTTACGTACAATTTCCTTCTTTTGCATATTTTGTTCACAACCTGCGCGTGAAGACCCACCATCCCTTGAAGTGTCATATTTATTGTCTAGGGTATGGTCCTCACCACGAAACCCTTCACCCGCCCTAATGCCATCATCGGATACGCCAGGTATTTCGGAATCATCACCGGGTTTATTAAATTCCCCCTTTGCAACTGACTTGGAAAGCGATTTGCCAACGGATGCTACCGGTGACTCACTACTACTAGGTGAACTAGTCGAGGTGGTCGGGTCATAGGATGAGACATCAGTGGTAGGCACAGTCGTGAGAGAAGCTGACGACGTGGTCGAATCTGAGCCGGAGGTTGCAGATCCGCTACCACCACAACCAGCAGCCATCCAAACCCCCAACGCCAAACCCAGAGCGGAAACTATTCCAACGCGACACCGCACTTTTGATTGAAATGAACTCATATGACACCCCCTCGGCAAATTGAATTGTACACAATCCGTATGCAAAGGCCGCTCCAATACAAGCGATTTATAACTATATGACTTTTAATATGTTTATTTTATCACTTTGAATGTGAGTCAATAATAGGAGGCTTCGTGAGGTAAATTGAAACTCTATGGGTGCGTTTTTTGACGCCTAATGACGTATAATGCAAAGGTCAGCAGCACTGGCAACGCCAGGTCCACTCCCCACCCCCAACGATTATATGGCGTCTGCCCAATTCCGAGCGGCACAGCTGCTGCGATAATGGCTGGACTATAGAGTGGAGATTTAAATTCAAGTTCACCATCTGCACCAATAATAGCGCTCACACCTGTGTTGGTCGCACGCACCAGCGCTCGACCATTTTCGACAGCCCGAAATACAGACGCAGCCAAGTGCTGCTCTGCTGCTGATGACCAACCATACCAGGCATCATTCGTGATGTTCACCAACAGGGTACTTCCATCCGCAACAAGTTTTCGGGCAATTTCAGGAAAGGTATCTTCGTAACACACCAGAACACCCAAAGGGATGCCATCCAGTGAAATGGGACGAATGTTTGTAGCTGGACGCAAATCACCTACTTCGCGTGTTAGCTTTTTGGCAAAGAAGAGAAATTTTTTATAAGGGACATACTCACCAAATGGCACCAAGTGATACTTGTGTACCACATCTGCATACTGGGTATTGCCATCAAAGAGAACAGCGCTGTTGTGATGAAAGTTTCCCTCGCGCGTCAGTGCGCCCAATAGAATGGGCACTTGAGGTAATCCTGCATCCGTTGGAAATTCCTTTGTTTGCAGATCAAAAATCCAGGGATAGCTCGCTTCTGGCCAAACAATTAAATCCGGTTTGGCTGCTGCCACATCAATAGATGCCTGTTGATAGATTCTAAAGTTATGCACCGCCAATTGCGCATTCCACTTATCATCCTGTGGAATATTCCCTTGAATCAAGGCAACCTTGAGCGTTGGCATATCCAGTGACACAGATTGGATATGGATCTTGGAATACGCGCCATATCCCAGCAGAAGCGCAAAAACACCACCTACCATTGCCAAATATCTCACGTGCGTACGCGCGCGTGCAATTCCCACATTCACCAAAACAATCAGTGACAAGAACCAATATGGCCCGACCAAATTGACAATTTGAATGATGAGTGGATAGCGATATTGAGAATGAATCAGGTTACAAAACGTGAAGCCTTGTAAAAACGGATCAAAATTACGCGCAAATTCAATTGTTGCCCAGACCAGTGGCCACGCCCACCAATGAAATTGAGACCGATTGATCCACGCCACAATCATAGGCGCAAGCGATGTGATCGCTGTCAAAAATGCAATGCCTGCAAATGTGATTAAGATAGATACAACTGTAGGCAGGTGTCCAAAGACATGCACTGCTGTGAAGAACCAGTACACCATTATTGTATGGGCAAGCAGCATGCCGGGGAAGGCAACCCAATAGGCGCGACCAGGTCGTAGCCCGTCCACTGCAAAAATGAGTGGTACCAACGCAATCCACGCCAGAAATCCTAGATTGGGAGGCACCCAGTGTCCCCACTGCATGGGCAGGGCCATTCCCATTAAAAGGCCACTGAGCAAACTGAGAATTAGACGGTTACGCATTGGATCAACACCTCGAATTCAAATTTTCGCATCGCTTCAAAGTCGGATGGTGTGTGATGATCCATCCCGGCTGCATGTGAAATGCCGTGCACAAACAAACGCTGGCATTCTTGCATGAGTGTCACGTTGCGCTCTTTCGCTTGTCGTTTGGCCACTGCCAACGACATATAAATATCGGCATTATGTGCATCGTATACAAAGGTTAAAACATCGGTTGTCTTATTTTTTTTGCGATACTGCTGATTCAGCACTTTCATTTCGGCATCTGAAACCGCTGCTACCGTGATGCGGCGTAATTGTTTGGGTGTAAATGGAACCACTTTTTTCATGGCCAACTGCAAAGCTTTTGAAAAACCTGACCATTCCACCTTAACCATTAGAGAACCTTATCCTTTTCGGCTACTTCTGTAGCTTGCTTGGGATACTCAATACGTTGATGGTAGATGCCTGACAAAATATGCGTAAACGCGTCCGCAATATCCGTTAAATCACGCAGCGTTAAATCACATTCATCAAGTTGGGATTCCACAAAACTTTTATTGATAATACTTTCAACCATTTGCTGGATACGTGTAGGGGTTTTTTCCTTAAGCGCACGCACCGCCGCTTCCACACCATCCGCTAACAACAAAATTCCTGCTTCTTTCGTCTGTGGCTTGGGACCCGGGTAACGAAAATCATCTTCACTTAATGTTTGCAGTTCAGGATCGTTGCTCTTTTTAGCAAGCTCATAGAAGAAGCTTACTTTCTTGGTACCGTGATGCTGTGGAATCATATCGATGATTTGTTGTGGCAGCCCATATTGTTGGGCCATTTCAACCCCATCTTTAATATGGGAACTAATAATAAGCGCTGCCATATGGGGACTGATTTTTTCGTGCCAATTGGCATTATCTTTTGAGTTTTCAATATAGTACTGTGGCTTACGCATCTTACCAATGTCGTGATAATAAGCACCAACACGCGCCAACAAAGGATTACCACCAATACGCTCAGATGCAGATTCAGAGAGAATGCCCACCAAATGGGAATGGTGGTATGTCCCTGGTGCGCGAATAATTAATTCTCTGAGGAGTGGATGATTCAAGTTGGCCAGCTCTAGCAATCGCATATCGGTCGTGTAACCAAATATTGTCTCTACAAATGGCGCTGCAAACAACACCAGCACAGAGTTCATAATACCACCTGTCAATGCAGCAGCCAGATACCATAGGGCATCAACACCTTGCACTTTCATCGCAGGATTGTGGTAACTCTGGGCCAGCAGCAAACCACCTACAATCACCACATTCACGAGTGCAATTTTAAGACCCGCGCGCATCACATTGGATCGTTTATCAACATTTGCAATAAAACTGGTTGCCGCAATATTACTTAGAAGGCAGTATGCCGTATATTCTGGATCATGAAGGACGAAAAATCCGCAGAAAATACTCACCACGATTGAAAAAATCAGTGCAACTTCGGCATTGAGCACCAATCGAATGAGCATGGCACCAATTGCAACAGGGATTGCATAAACGTAGGCCCCTGATGGAATATTCAAATAAGGTGATGCTGCAACTGTTGCGGTGAGAAACAAAGAAATGCGAACTACAAATAGTGCGACAATCAACATCACCGCCACAAATCGAATGTCGCGCGGCCCCATATGGAATTTGGGAATAAATCGGGAACCAAAGAAATAACTTACCCACAAAATGAGTGAAACAAGGATAAAATAGCCCAGGAAGATTGTTGAAATTGATTTTTGTTCAAGCTGTTTGCGAATGCCTTGAATGATAAGCTCATGTCGGGGTTCAAACTTTTCTCCGGCATGAATAATCACATCACCTGATTGAATACTCAGCACCACATTGGGTACAGATTCGCGTGCAAGCACTTGATTGCCACGCGTTAACTCCAAATTAACAAACATGTTCGTATGAATTAGCTGTGCAACAAGTGATGGCAGCCACTCATCCTTCCCCAAACTACGAATGCTCATCACCTGTTTTTTGGCGTCATCTAAAGACCAAACAACAGAAATTGCCTGGGCATCCCACTGCCATTGCTTGTCTTGATCATCGTGGTGACGATCCACCACCACGACACCTTTCTCCTTTTCTGCAAGTAACGTCGCTTTATCACTGACAATGGGGTGATGCATAATCCCCTGCACGACTGAAACAATGGTATCCTCCAACGAACGACTAAAGCGTCCTTTTTGAAGCCCTGCCCATTGTTTATCTGTCAGTCCAATACCCACTGTTTCTTCGAACAAATCACGAGACGAGGCTGAGCCCGTTTCCCGTGCTTGATTGAAGGCCTTGCGAATTTTTTCTACCTCTTCGCTACTAGCAGATTGATTAAAGCTATAGACAAGTAATGACTGATCAGCCGCAGCTTCCTTCATACGCCGCGTCGCGGTATCATCGACGATAGTATAATTGCGATCGGCTCGAATATCATAGGTAGCCTGCTGCCCCACTTTGATACGACTGGGGATGCTCGAAAAACTCATTGTCATGATCAGGGTAATGAGTGCTGCAACAAGGGCAAAAGATGCCCACAGCCAAATGGCGGAAGAATACGGCATTGCAATCAACTTGAGCCAGGATTGATACCAGCGCGAACTGCGCTTATCCTCTTGTTTTAGCATCATTCCTTCTTGTCCTCTCCACCACCACTACCGGATGAAACAATGACCACTTCGCGACGTTGTTCGCGCAAATCGCAGTCCAGCAAAATGACATCTTCATAGGGGGCCAATGCTACCTCGCCAGCAACCACTGGAAGGCTCAGCGCACGCGGCAACAGGGCAGTCTGTAATCGTGGCGCCAATTCCACTTCACGATTGAGACGATCCTTTAGTTTGCCCTCTTTGCTGAATTGCGCCAAATAATTGGTAATGGCTTTGCGAACTTCGGGTAGATTTTCAAAAACCAACAGTGCTGCCCCACTTTTTGGAACTGCAATGTGCACAGCACCATCCACTACACCGGCATCCCGAATTGCAGCTGTGATATCGTGATTGAGTGGAATAAAATCGATAGCGGCTGTTGTAACAACATACACCTTTTTAACATGCGACATGGGACGACTCCCTATCGTGCTCATTAGATTTTTGCAATAACCATAAAATTGCTTATACGTCGTTCATTCAGTTCAACACACGCCATCGTTCGGCGACCAAACCCCAGCAGGCGTATGGCGCCTACCGCTGGCGCGCGCTGATACTTCACTCATGTGCGGCGCATTGAACGAATGGTATACCTACACAATGCCGCGGAGACCTACGCTATGCTGAGTATCAAGGCGCGTTTATGAGCGTAGTCGTATGACGATGGCAAAAATGCCATTGGCCACCGAGCTTGAAGGCCGACAAGCAGGAGGACATTCAAGCTCGTTTTATGGTCAAGACATTTTTGTCGAGTCATGACGGAGCGATTGCGCCACTCAGCATAGCGTAGGGTCGGAGAGGCATTGTGTGGGTATCGTGAGTGAAACTTAGGAACAGCGTATAAGCAATTCTATGTAGTCTTGACGCTCCATCTCAATTCACTTAGAGCTCGGTTCATGACGACAAACACTGCAGGTGAGGCCTTTCAAAAGTTAGTGGATATTATTGCACAACTGCGTGCGCCCAATGGTTGCCCATGGGACCGCGAACAAACACCCCAATCTGCTGCACAATATATAATAGAAGAAGCCTTCGAATCGGTTGAAGCAATCGAGTTTGGTGATACCAAAAATATTTGCGAAGAATTGGGTGATTTACTGATGCAGCCGGTCTTTCAAGCGCAAATGATTGCAGATACGTCCGCGCAATTCACGATTACCGACGTCATTAATGCGATTACTCAAAAGCTACTGGTTCGCCACCCCCACGTATTTGGTGAAACCAAAGTGGCCGATAGCACCGAAGTCTTGGCCAATTGGGAAAAGATCAAGGCCGATGAAAAGCCAAAGCGCGAATCCATGCTGGAAGGCTTGCCCAAGGGCTTGCCCGCCCTCCTCAAGGCCTATCGCATTGGTGAAAAAGTTTCGCGCGTGGGTTTTGATTGGAAAACAACCGATGGCGTATTGAATAAAATTGAAGAAGAGGCCAAAGAATTACATCAGGCCAAAACACCCCATGAGATCGAAGACGAATTGGGCGATTTATTGTTTACACTGGCCAACTTAGCGCGCCATTTGAAAGTAGACCCTGAAGCGGCACTCCGCAAGGCCTCCGACAAATTTTCCAAACGCTTTCAATGGATGGAAACGCAGTGCAAACAAAAAGGCACCCCACTCCAGTCGTTAACCGACGCAGAATGGGATGCCTTGTGGAATCAGTCTAAAAAATAATTACAGTGATGCAACCGCAACAGTCAGACGTGATACCATGCGTGACGCACGCACTTTTGGAATCACACCTTTGGATACTGTTTTGTCAATGACAGGCACTGCTTGCTTCAATGCTTTTTGAGCAGCGGCTTTGTCCTTGGAACCAATTGCATTGCGAACACTCTTCACAGCATTACGCATGGTGCTCATGACGTGGCGGTTACGAATGCTACGAACTTCGGCCTGTTTGGCACGCTTGATTGCGGATGCGTGACGGCCTTTGATGAGTTTTTTCTTTTTGGGTGCTTCTGCTGCCATAAAATCCTTGCCTTTCGGTCAGTTAAATGAGAGCGGGCAACTAGTCGTAATAAAAGGGGATGTCAATAAAAACAATGACTGACACTCAGGCCATTACCCGACGGGCCAGCCATGTAGGGCTTTTGACCATGGGCAGCCGCGTTTTGGGGCTCATTCGCGATGCGGTTGTCGCCTATGTCTTTGGTACCCGTATGGCCGCGGATGCCTTTTATGTGGCCTTCCGAATCCCCAATTTGCTCCGCCGACTGCTCGCAGAAGGCTCCCTCACCTTCGCCTTTGTACCTGTTTTTACTCAATATTTACGCAAATCCCCCGAAGAAGGCCGCCGGGCCGCCAATGCGGTCTTTTCCGCCCTGTGCCTGCTGCTGGTGGGGGTCGTGGCCCTGGGTGTTATTGGCGCCCCCTTCATTGTTAGAGCAGTCGCTGCAGGTTTTGCAGATGACCCGGAAAAGTTAGCCCTGACGGTCAAGCTAACCCGCATCATGTTCCCCTACATCGGCATGGCGAGCATCATGGCCTTCATGATGGGCATGCTCAATTCCATGAAACACTTCACGGCACCTGCGGCAGCCCCCATGCTCTTGAACATTGGGATTATTACTGGCGCATTGGGGCTATCCCACCTTTTCCCAGAAATGACTGTGGGCCTAGCACTCGGTGTGCTCCTGGGTGGCGCCATGCAGATGGCGGTTCAAGTACCACCTTTGCACAAATTGGGATTCATTCCTCAGTTTAAGCCCGATTGGAAACATCCGGCAATCCGCGAAGTCTGGCGCATGATGTTGCCGTCTGTGTATGGATCTGCTGTGTATCAACTCAATGTCTTGGTCATCACACTACTTGCATCGTTTCTACCGAGCGGCAGCGTGTCTTACTTGTGGTATGCGGATCGCATTACGGAACTGCCACTTGGCGTGTTTGCGGTTGCCATTGCAACCGCAATTCTTCCCACACTTTCGGATCATGCGGCTGACAAAAAAATTGATCAGTTCATAGAAACATTTCGACATGGCTTGCGTGTCGCCATGCTCGAAGCCATTCCATCAGCTGTTGGCATTATCTTGCTCGCCACGCCCATTGTGCAATTGCTTTTTGAACGCGGTAGCTTTGGCCCCGAATCCGTTGAAGGTACTGTTGGTGCGTTGATTTTCTTTGCACTAGGAATTCCATTCATTAGCGGCGTTCGCAACACCGTTCCCGCATACTATGCGCTGAAAGATGCCAAGACCCCTGTCAAAGTCGCAACAGTTGCACTCTTTGTGAATGCCGCATTTGCAGGCATCCTCATGCGGTTCATGGCACACCGCGGGCTTGCACTGGCCATGGCACTTTCCTCTGCAACGAATTTCATAATTCTTGTTTATATGCTGCGAAAAAAACTTGGGCGCCTCGGTTTAAAGGACTTGGGCGCCACCGTGCGCACCTCACTTATTGCGTGTACGATTATGGCAGCTTGGCTACTTGCGGCGCGCTGGTGGTTGGCATTGCATCCGATTCACGGCACACTCAATCGCGCGGCATTTCTATTCCCTGTTATTGGTGTTGGACTGTTGATATATATGATGAGCATTAAATTGATCAGCCGAAATGACTATGACATTTTAGCACAACTTCTTCATCGCAGGAAAAAGTAAACATAACGATTAATACTTATAACGACAACATCGCCAATTCTTCGATGAGCGCGTTATCCATCTTGCTTGATTTCAATTTACGATCGGTACGTGCAAGAGTAGCGAGACCCCGCATCAAACGGCGTGGCTCCCAGCGCTTGGCTTGCGATTGATATTCCCCCACAAAGAACGGCGGTAATTTGAATTGTCGAATCACAGCATCTGCTTCGGGTTTTGTGGTTGCAGCACGCAAGCCCAACAAAATGCGCCAGTGACGTGCAATCATATAATTAATGCGCACCGGCGGCTCGCCATTACCCAACAGATTATCCAAGTACTGTGTCGCATCGGCCAAACGGCCCATCCCCAGTGCCTTGCATAGTTCAAAAATATCGTGTTGAGATGTGTTGGAGAGGAAACCTTCTACATCGGCCAAATCAATTGTAGGCTTGGTGCCCACATATAATGACAGCCCCTCAATCGCACGCTTCAGCATAGACAGATCGGTGCCCACCAACTCGATGCACCAGTTGGCGGCTTCAAGTGATAAATTCTTGTCCATGGACTTAGTAAGTTGACGCAACCAATCTGGAATTTGATTGGCATACAGTGGCTTGCATTGAATTACGTCGCAGGCGGCTTTAAAATTCTGAATAGCCTTGATACGTCCATCCACTTTATTGGCTTGCAGCAAAATGCTTGTCGCGGGGTTAGGCGACCTGGTGTAGTCCAACAAGGCGTCTGCCTTTCCCCAGTCCCAATCATTAATATTCCGTACGATGATCAGTGTATGGGTGCCCCACATCGAGACACTTTGTGCGGCTTCGAGACAGGCTGGAATATCAAATTGCTCGGCATCGTGACGTTCCACATGCAGCCCATCACCATGCTGCTTTTTGACCTGAGCCACAATACGGTCCATGGCCTCTGTCTGCAAATAGATGTCATCACCCAATACAAGATGAATGGAATGTTCGGCCATTATTTCACCACAAAGTTAAGGAGTCTTCCGGGAACATAAATTTCTTTTACAATTTGTTTACCAGACAAAAAGCTGGCTACTTTTTCAGATGCACGCGCTTGGGTTTTAACATCGTCTTCAGAGCAGTCAGCTGCCAGGTCCATTTTATCACGCAGCTTGCCATTGACCTGTACCACCACACACACCGTATCACGCACCAGATACTCTGGATTTAATTTTGGCCACGATGCCTGGCAAACCAATCCCTTTTCACCCAGAAATTGCCAGAGTTCCTCGCACATGTGCGGAGCAAAGGGCGCCAGCAGTTGGATAAATGTCTTAATCAAGACAGGGTCATGCTGTTCAAGTGGTAACTTTTGCAAATGATTCAAATACTCCATCATTGCTGCAATGGCTGTATTGAAATGCATGCGTTCAATATCTTTGGTGACACGTTCAATCGTACGGTGCATGAGCTGAAGTGATTCTTTTTGTGCGCTCCCTGCAGAAGCCGATTCTAACCACTCGACCACTAATCGCCACACACGACCCAAAAATCGGAATGATCCTTCAACGCCCTTGTCGCTCCATTCCAGATCCAATTCGGGCGGCGCTGCAAAGAGCAGGAAGAGCCGCGCGGTATCGGCACCATACGTTGCAATCATGTCATCGGGGTCCACAACGTTGCCCTTTGACTTGCTCATCTTGGCGCCATCTTTATACACCATACCTTGCGTGAGCAGATTCACCACCGGTTCATTTGTCTCAGAAAATTTAAGAATGTCCAAATCCCGAAGCAGTTTCATGAAAAGACGGCAATACAGCAAATGCCCCACCGCATGCTCGATACCACCAATATACTGATCGATTGGCATCCAGTACTTGGCTTCCGCAGGATCCACCATGCCCTTGTCAAAATGAGGCGAACAGTAGCGCAGAAAATACCAGGATGACTCCACAAACGTATCCATCGTATCTGTTTCGCGACGCGCTGGCTTTCCACACGTTGGGCAAGTTGTATGAACAAAGCGCTCACACTTGGCGAGTGGCGAGCCGCCTTCACCCGTTAGTTCCACATCCTTCGGCAACACAACTGGGAGGTCCTTTTCTGGAACAGGCACAACGCCACAGCTCTCACAATAAATGATCGGAATGGGTGTGCCCCAATAGCGTTGACGCGACATACACCAGTCGCGCAAGCGATAGGTCACACGCGGACCGCCCTTTTTAAGCTGCCCTAATTTGTCTGCAATTTTTTCGATGGCCTTACGATTATCCAATCCAGAAAATTCACCTGAATCGACCATAATACCATCATCACCATATGCCTGTGAAAGTGCATTGACTTGAAGTGATTGATCGGCATTTTGAATCACAAGCTTAAGTGGCAATTTGTATTTTTTTGCAAATTCAAAGTCACGCTGGTCATGAGCAGGAACACCCATCACTGCGCCCGTTCCATAATCCATGAGCACATAATTGGCTGCCCAGAGTGGAATTTTCTCACCCGAAAGAGGGTTTACGACGTAGGCACCTGTGAACACACCCTCTTTTTCAAACTGCCCCGAAACACGTGACGCATGATCCAAACGCGACTGACGTGCAGCCATTTCCTGAAGTTCAGCAGTAACTTTGGGATCTGTTACCACCTGATTTAGGATGGGATGGTTCAGAGCCACACTTAAGAAGCTAACACCAAATAGCGTGTCAGCACGTGTGGTAAATACCGAAAGGCATTCAGAACTATCCTCTATTTGAAAATCAATTTCGGCACCCGGGCTTTGACCAATCCAATCCTGTTGCATGGTGCGTACCCGATCAGGCCAACCGGCGAGTGTATCAATATCTTTAAGCAAAACCTCAGCATACTCCGGCAAGCGAAAAAACCACTGCGTCATTGGCTTTTGTTCAACGGTACTTTCACAACGCCAGCACAAGCCTTGCTCGACTTGTTCGTTGGCCAAGACTGTTTGACAGGTGGGACACCAATTGATGACTGAATTTTTTCGAAATGCGAGACCCTTTTCATACAACTTGGTAAAGAGCCACTGTTCCCACTTATAATACTCAGGTTCACATGTCGCAATCTCACGACTCCAGTCATAAGACAATCCCAACTTCTTGAGCTGGACCTTCATGGTGGCGATATTTTCCATTGTCCATGGCTGAGGGTGCACTTTATTTTTAATCGCCGCATTTTCAGCCGGCATACCAAATGCATCCCACCCCATCGGATGCAACACATTAAATCCACTCATCCATTTGTAACGGGCTACCACATCACCAATGGCATAATTTCGCACATGGCCCATATGAATGCGCCCTGATGGATAGGGCAACATCTCTAGTAAATAGTACTTGGGCTTCTTGGGATTATGGGTCGCATGAAATACAGATTCATCTTCCCAGCGCTTTTGCCACTTGGATTCAAGCAATTGAGGATCGTAAATTTTATGTGGAGTCGTCGTCATATATGTTTATGGCAGTCTGGGAGTGGTGTATCGCTTGCGCGGCGGACAAATACAGCACTCCAATTAACAGGCATCCAGGCATCATCACCACGTGGTACTAGATAATATAAGCCACGCTCACCCACACGATGAATATGCTCTGTTCCACCAACACAGTGATTAATAAAATGAACATCCCTGAATAAAATGGTGATTGTCTTTCCTGGGTAGTCTCCCTTTTTAACTTCGCGCACTTTTAGCGTCGCCTTGTATGTGTCTGAAGTCGCACAACGAGTCTGCTCAAAGCTATTGGGTACACATTGAACATCTATAATGTCTCCCACAACCGTCAGCTTCGCAATTTTCTTTAAATCCTTTTCGTCAATAGGTGGTACTTCTGCAAGGACACGTGACGAAATCAAAACAAGCACCAAAACTGTAATCACTTTTTTCATTTTACCTCCCGACACTGTTGAGCCACTTGGCACAAGGCCTCGACAACTCGTGGATTTTGTTTAGCCAATAACGGCATAACCTCTTTTCGTATCCAATTCCGCGTATATTTAAGCGAGCGATTACTACGGTCTTTTACATAAGGCAACCGTGCATTCTCAATATAGGCCTCAAGTTCTGGGCGTGTATAAGGAAGTAACGGACGCAACAATTGAATCTTTTGGGATAGCAGGCGTTTGGCATGAATACCAGATAGCACTCGGGGTCCACTCCCCCGCAACATATGGAGCAAAACTGTTTCGGCTTGATCGTTGGCATGATGCGCTGTCAGAACAACGGGGCTTTTGGTAATGCGCGCGGCCGCAGTGAGGGCAGCGTAACGCAGATCACGTGCCATCTTTTGAACATTGCCTGACTTTGAAAGCTTGGCATCCAGAACCACCACTGGCAAATCCCGCTTCTGACAAAATTCGCGTACAAACTTGGCATCACGTTGTGATTCTTTGCCGCGTAAGTGATGATTCACATGGACCACCACGGGAATCACTGTGTGTTCACAGGCAAAGCGATGCATCATATCAACCAGCGCAATGGAGTCGGGTCCACCCGAACAGGCAATTACAATGTGACGTGGCAACTGCTTACCCAGCATCGATTTTAAGTGACTTGCGACTTTGCGATAAAATCGATGGGCTTCGTAGTTAAAATGAAGTGGCGTTTTACGCCCTGTATTTTTTCGTGTAGTTGACATAGTTTTGTGCAGATTTGTAATTATAAGCAATCTCTTCGGCTGTCGTAGCACGCTTAATGCGACCAGGTGTTCCAACCACTAGTGATCGTGGTGGCACAATCATTCCTGGTGGAACCAAAGCCCCGGCGCCAATCACAGATTCTTCTCCAATGACTGCACCATCCATAATAATGGACCCCATCCCAATCAAGCAGGCGTGCTTGATATGACATGCGTGTAAAATAGCGCCGTGCCCCACTGTCACATCATCTTCTACGATGAGTGGCAAATCTTTGGTGTGGTGACACGCCACCAAATCTTGCAAATTGCTTCGGTTACCAATGCGAATTTCATTCAAATCCGCACGTAATACTGCACCAAACCAAATACTACTGTCCTCGCCTAGCGTCACACGACCAATAAGCGTTGCGGTAGATGCAATAAATGCCGACTTTGGGATAATTGGGCTTTCCCCGGCGATACTGATCATTGTTGTACTCATACGCTCCTCAATTGATTGACTTTTTAAAACGACATTTCAACAAACTGTAACGATATGCCGAAAAGACAAAAACTCCCAATACACTTCCCACCACATCTGCGCACCAATCCAAAACATCACAGCTGCGTGTGGGTACAAAAAATTGGTGGATTTCATCACTTAATCCATAAAGGGACGAGATTGCAATTGTCAGCCACAATGTCATGCGACTGATTTCCTTCCATTGAAAGCATACCGCACGTGCAACAAAGAATGAAAACCCTGTATACAATGTAACATGCACCACTTTATCAAAATTTGGGAATGGTGGTGGAATGTCTGGCGATGGGCCTGACGACAAATAAAAAATGCCAGCTGCATACATCAACACTGGTATCCAATATTTACACCACTTACATTTTGTATTTTCCAAAATCTTCTGGGGAAAGTCGCTCAAGAATCTCTGTCCATTTCTGTTTAACATCTGTACCCTCCTCAGCAGCCTTCACATCAATTTTGCGCGACTTCTCAATCACTGGTTTCGCCACAAAAATGGGTGATTTGGTACGCAGGGCAATCGCCAACGCATCAGAGGGGCGAGCATCCATTACAATTTCTTTATTATTTTGGTTCAGCACAATGCTGGCAAAAAATGTATTATCGGCAAGATCTGTAATCATCACCTTGGTCACATCCGCTCCCAACTCACCTAAAATATTTTTTACCAAATCATGTGTCATAGGGCGTGATAGTTGGATTTTCTCGAGCTCAGTGGCAATTGCACTTGCTTCTATCAAACCAATCCAAATGGGCAACACTGCGCGATCATCCAAATCCTTTAAAATAATAATCGGCATACTGGTAAAGGGATCGATCGTCAGACCAGTGACTTTCATCTCCACCATATCTTTGTCCGCTTTTGTACTCATGCGCTCACCTGCTCTCCAATTAATGAATAGTTATATGCCTTAGAAACTTTAACGCGCATCATCTGTCCTACCGCTGCTGGCCCATCCACATTCACAATGGTGTACCCTGCAGTACGCCCACGCCACTGACCAGGCCGCTCCCCTTCCCCTTCGATCAAAATTTCCTGTTCCGTGCCAATGAGTGAATCGTTGTGTGCGCGCGCCACAGTGTTCGCCAAATCAAACAAGCGTTGCAGACGTTCTTCTTTGACTGCAAGCGACGTATCATCCGGCATCTCTGCGGCTTTGGTGCCGGGGCGTTTGGAATAGACAAAGGCATAGATCTGCACAAAACCCACTTCCCGAATCATATCCAACGTGTCTTGAAAATCTGCTTCGGTTTCACCCGGGAATCCCACAATAATGTCTGTTGTAATCGCAATGCCTGGAACAGCAGCTTGCAGCATTTTGACCATCTTCAGATAATGTTCACGCGAATACGCACGCTTCATGGCTTTGAGTACATCGCTCGAACCCGATTGCAATGGCAGATGCATATGGCGACAGAGTTTTTGATTTTCGACGTACTCCTGAATCAAATCCTCGCGCAAATCTTTGGGATGCGGACTTGTAAAGCGAATGCGTTGAATTGCTGTTTCGTCTGCAATGCGGCGAAGTAATTGTGGAAATGATACACCGTCTGCGCGTCCGCCACGCCCGTATGAGTTGACGGTTTGCCCCAAGAGCGTCACTTCTTTCACACCATGACGGGCTAGACCTTTGACTTCATTTAAAATATCATCTGCTGGACGAGAGACCTCTGCACCACGAACCGATGGCACAATGCAAAATGTACAGGCGTTGTCACATCCCTTCATGATGGTGACATATGCCGTTGCACCCGACTGATCTTTGGGCGGAATGAGTGACACAAATTCATAATCCGCTTGCGTATTCACCAAATCCAATGCGGATACCGCACGTTTACGTTGGGGTGCCTTTTCCAAAAGTTCTGGTAGTTTTGAAATTTGATCCGGACCAAATAATAAATCGACATGCGGGAATCGCGATGCGACCGCTTCCTTTTGCTGTTGCGCCACACAGCCACAAACACCAACAACTAGACCCGGATGCTGCTCTTTGAGCACCGCTGTTTTGCCAATTTCACTCATGGCCTTCATTTGTGCTTTGTCGCGAATGGTACAGGTATTGAATAAAATAAAGTCAGCAGTCTCGGGACGATCCGCAGGCTGGTATCCCATTTGACGCAGCATGGCCCCGATTTTGACAGAATCGTGCTCATTCATCTGGCATCCAAATGTTTTGATAAAGTACTGCATGCGGTTTCCTTAAAAGTCTTTTTCGATTTTCAGGTCTCTGAGGATTTCGTCCAGCTCTTCCTTTTCATCTGTACCAAAGAGCCGATCGACAATATCGGGTTCACCAGCAACGGTTTCGTCGTCTTGGCCGGCATTGGCATTAAAATGCTTCTGTCTTAAATCGCGGCGAATATCATCGATATAACGGTCCGGATTTTTCTTGGACATGTAGGTAACGTAGTTATTCAAGCGCTTGGCTGCTTTCTCTGCCGCTGCAGCCTTTAATTCCTTCCAATGTTTAAGATAATGTAGTCGGCAATAACCCGATGTCGTTTGGGCATTGTGACAGCCAGTTTCCTTACAAATCTTAATTCGCGCCATGGACAAGGGCGCTAACAGGCCCCTACTTTGAAGTCAAGGAATTATCCTGTGATTTTGACGACTTAGCTGCACTTTCAAGGGCATTCTTGAACTTTTCCTGACGCCGTTTGCTCTCTTCAATTTCGGCTTCAATTTCTTGTCGTACTTTGGGTCCCAACACATCGCGCGTGCGCTGATTAAGATAAGATCGGTCTTTGCGATAAATGTATACCAGCCCTGCGAGCAGACCAGCGAGCATTAAAACGACAAGAATTCCCCACCCCATAGGCACCCCCTACTCTTGATATTCTACACCCTGATCAGGCAATGCCACTCAATCACTTGAATATCAAGGTGATAAATAACACAGCAAAGGGGTCCCAACCTACCCCCATGCCCAGCAAAACAATCAATTATATATATATTTTTCAACAACTTAACATACAATCCCATTGGCATGTCTCTTGCTCTAAAAAGCCATGATGAAGAACCATGCCATCAAAACTGTATTTGCCCTACTCACCGTCTTGATGCTGGTATCAATACCAGCGCACGCAACGGTTCTCGACATTCCCTGGCTCTACGCGAAGGATTTTGGTCAGAATATTCACGGCTTCTATCAAGGTATGTCTGACATTCCAGATTCTATTGATAACGATCCGCTCCCATGGGGCCCCACGTCTGTCGTCCAAGTTTATTATTCCGGTCGAAAATTTGGTACTAACTGGATTTATGAAAGCAGCCGCGGTCAGCCCGTTAGCGGTACCTGGTACTTCGCCAAAAATGGCCAACTGATGGGTCCTTTTAGAGGATGGGCCAATCCGGATAATGACCCTCAGGGACGTTGGGCACCAACCAAAACAGCGGCAACCTATATTTCAAACAATATTCCTGATAGTCTGCTTCCCTCGCCGCGTCCTGTCACGGGGTGGGAGCATGGAACCATTAACACAACAGATTCGAACACAACCACTACCAACACGACTTCAAGTACCGATACAAACACTTCAACAAATACCGTTACGGGTGGCACACTCAAAACTGGCACCCTTGGCGGTCTTCCCATTGGTAGCATTAATTTAGATCCCTGCAAAGATTGGCAGCCTCCATTCGATGCAGATCCATGTTATGACTACTCCTGTAAAGATGGACAAACCGTTAGCGCTAAAAAACAGCCGCCCTCAAGCGCGCCTGCGTGTCGCACTTACGGAGAATGCGTAAATGGTGAGTTCCCTATCCAAAACATTGTCTGTCCATCCAATGAAGCATGCTCAATGGCATCGGGTCAGTGCGAAAATAAATGTAACTCCTATGTAGCCCATCAGGATGGCTGTTTCAGCTACACATGCGATACCACCACAGGCAACGAAGTGAAAAAGCAATTACCCCCACCATCAGTCGATAGCTGCCATGTCGTTCAAGATAAATGCAGCACAGAAGGAAAATACGTTATTACTGAAATTCAGAAACCGACTGTGGATGCCTGCCATACCGTGAATAACACATGTGACGCCTCCATCGGTGGTTATAAGGTGACGACCATCGCCAAACCCTCTGTCGACTCATGTCACACCGTCAGTGATACATGTGATCCCAAAAATGGGTATAAGGTAAGCACTATCCAAAAGCCAACCACTGATGCCTGCCATATCGTTAGTGATACATGTGATTCCGTAAATGGCTACAAAGTAACCACCATTCAAAAGCCAACCGTCGATGCCTGTCACTCTGTC
>PCXA01000019.1:0-15136 GCA_002796325.1 Deltaproteobacteria bacterium CG11_big_fil_rev_8_21_14_0_20_47_16
CCTGAAATTCGGCCTGTGTCAGACATCGACTCATACATAATCATTTCCTCAAGGGTTCCAGTTCCTCGAAGCCCGAGTTCGGATTGTGTCCAACAGGGGTCGAAAAGTTCGAGTCCTGTCGGGGTAGGATTGGTTCGGCCTTGGTTTCGATCACCCGAATGGCGGCTGTATAATCGAGATACCGAACCCCTGTTTCAGTATCGGGGAGGGCCTCAATCGGGAGATGCCCTTTACCGCCGGAGAAAAGGCTCAAGAATTGATTCATGGCGCTGGAGGTCTGGGACATGACCCGGATGCTATCGGTCCTCAGCCCGTTCAAGGCTCTGACATGGGCCATCAGGCTCTCGAGAATGTGCCGCTTGCGATTGTATTCGGTATAGGTGCCTTCGGACATCTCCCAGGCGGTGTCATACATTTTCGATGTTTTCTCGATCTGCTTGTCCAATTGGTCGGTGTGAAGAACCGCCCGTGCGCGATCTTCCCGTAGCTGGTGCATCAAAGTCGCGGCCATGACGAACACTCGGTCACGGATGATGCTTTGGTTCTCGAACATTTTTATAAATTTTTTCTCGATTCCCTCGAGAAGCTTCAGGATCATGTATTCCGAGACGCCGATGCGACGACCGAGGTCCTCGCGGCTCAAACGTTCGCCATTCAACACACCCCCGCTGCAATGCCATGAGATGATCATGTCTTCCTTGTACTTCACACCCAATTGCCTCACGAGAGCCTCGGCGGCTCCCTTGGGTTTAGTTCTTTTGCGTTTCCTTGCTGCCATGAACGGGGTTCCTTCTGGTTGTGATGTGAACGGGATCCATTGCGCGCAGTTCCTGCAGGTGCTGCAGGATTTTTGGATACTCGCGGTGCATTTTTTTGTAGACGGCGCGGATCCAGACGTCGGTCACGTCGTATTTGTCGGCCAGGAATTGTAGCGTCTCATGGCCCTGCGAATACGAGAGCGACAGGAAGACATCAATGTTGCGCTTGAGATCGTTGATCTCCTTCATGGACGGAATGGAGATTTTCATGCCGCCGAAAACCAGCACGAGTTTGAGCGTTTCCTCCTCGCCCAGGAGATCGTACATTTCCGGCAGTAAGGTATCGCGATACAGATAGAAAATGAGTTCTTTCAGGCCCAGCTCAGGAAATTTCGACTCCATCCTTCCTCCGTGATCTTCTGTTCCAACCCGTGACGACGCAACGTCACCACGGCATAGTTGATGAGAAACTCCGCCCGCTTGGGCGGAATGACAGCAATCCGCGCTACATCCTTGATGAAACCATTCCGGCAGCGCTCAAACACGCGCAAATAAACCGCAATAGCCACCCGATGGATCACGTATCGCGATACCGGCGTGTTGAAACGGATTCGCAGGCAGATATCGAGGTCCGCAGCCTGAAGAGATTCTTCCGGCATCGTGGTAAGTTGCTCGTGAGCATCTTCCGAAGGAATAAAATGCGAGAAATACTTGCAGCGCCTGAAATAGCTGGCGACGCAATTCGAAACGCATCGGTACATAAAACTGCGCAGGCTTCCGCGCAGCGGATCCCAGAGCGATAGTTTTTGAATAACCTCGATCCAGCATTCCTGACGGATGTCCTCGACCTGATCGAGAAAAATTCGATGACGACTGGCATTGACCACCGAGTGAACAATGGGCTCCAGATGAAGTCGTATGGCTTCGAAAGCTTCACTTTCTCCGGAAAGAAAACGCTGCACGGATTCATGCAGGTGATCTATCGTAGGGGCTCGCGTCGCCGCCTCCGTCGGCAAAGCCGTCGGAGCCTCCCCCTCAACGCGCCGTTGGCGCTGGTTGTCCCAGGAGATGTTTTCTCGTTTCACTGCGGATGAATTCATAAGCTCGCCTTCCCCAGGTAAATTTAGGAACAAATCCTTCCGGATAATTGGCCGGTATCCGACGGTACGGATTGAAGCCTTTCCGCGCCGGGACATGTTTTAACCAGAACTTTCCCAGCGACAGGAAATGCACCGTCTTTCCCAACGCCAGATCGTTCATCATGCATTGGATCATCGACACCAGAACCAGCCGGACCTCATACTGATGAAGCCCCGTCAGTTCGGCGATACGAATAATCATGTCGGTCGAGACGACCTGCGGCTTTGCCATGTCAGACCTCCGTGCCCGAAGCGGCCGCTGCCGCCTCTTTAGCCTCCGCGGGGGCATCCTTGACCCCGAGTGATTTTACCAATGTCGGATAGAGCGTATCCAGCGAGCGCGACACTTCAGCCCTGAAAGTGTCGATGAGGCTTTGTTGATCCCGTATGAATTTTCCCACGATGCGGCTTCCGGTGTGGTCGAGCAGCGTTTTCAATTCCTTTGCGTCCATAGAGTTTCTCCTCCAGTGTTTTGATTTTCAGTTCCTTCCGCCGAAAGACTTCTTTCAGCAAAAAAAGCGACAAGCCCCAGCCTGCCAAAAATGACAGGATGCCCACGAACCAGACTTGGATCGGTTCCATCACGCACCTCCCTCAAGGTAGACCTTTACGACCCCACTCAGATCGCTCAAAGACTCACCTGTGAAATAACGTTGTCCGCAAATGGTTTCGTGACTGACGACGTGACGGAAGGATTCGGGAAACAGCGAAGGCGTGACGGGCCTCACGAAACGTACCAATTTATGCAGGGTCTCCGAATGGAAGCGCGAAACATGCAATTGGCTCCGCCCTTCGGCATCTTTGAATGCGATGTAGTAGCGTTTGAAAACGGCTTTGAGTTGAAGTGTGCCGAGAGTTTCCACGACACGGCTGACAGTTTCTGAAATTTCTGGAGTCAGGCTTTGAGGATTTGTGATCGTCTTGGCGAGACGGGCACTTTGGGAAATGAGCCGACGTTTGCGGCTCTCGAAGATTTCGGCTCCGGACTGGCGCAGGTTTTTAGAGAGGGCCTCGCGGCATTCGCGGCGCGCTTGGCAGTGTTCGCGACAGGGAGCGAGGTTTTCGTCAAAGAGGTAGCCGAAACAGTCGATTTCATGATTCATCCGAAAAACATCTTACCTGAAATGAATCATTTGAAAAGACTAAAAACTTAATAAATTCAAATGTTTAGCACCTATGACGTGTTTGCGTCACCGATGAGCAAAAACGGACCTACTTGAGACGCATTTTGTCACCCGAGCGCAGCTCCATGATGTGTCTGGCGATCGCCTTAATGATTCCCGGCACGCTTATTTTAGTGAACGTGGTGAGAAGCAGTGTGCCGATGGTGATGCCACCACCGATCCATTCGATCGGTCCGCCATGCGTGAAGTAAGTCACGCATCTTTCGAGAATGTCTTGTTCCATACAGGGTCCTCCTTCAGGTTTTTGATTTTACAAACCAGTAAGCCAGTCTTTGCGTCGGTCGTATGTCCACATGCGTGAATGATGCGTAGGATCCAATTCCCTTCACTCCGAGGTTCTTCGCGGAAACGGCTTCGAGAATCTTCTGTGCGACAGTGCGAGCGGGCATTCCTTCAATCTTGATATCCGCCGCGCGGCCTTCAATGTGTTGAGAATTTTTCACGCCTCCGACTTTGCGGTTGTATTCTGGCGTTCGGTAACCTGACGTGATCGTGACGCTCCGGTTACCACACAGAATACGGATCAGTTCCAGTTGCTCACATAAGGGCCTGAGCCGTGACGTGACCCAAGCGGCGGGATATGGCGTGCCATCCCCGCAACGGAATTCTTCAAGGTTGAAATGCGACGTCACTTGCATGGTGGCTTTCGATCCTTTGTTTGATAAAGGCGACGTCCTGCTTGACGTGCTCCAATTCGATTTGCGTTTTGGCCACATCGACCTTCAGACTCCAGAACATGCCGGAAGCCGTGAGCAGTGCGCCGATAATGGCAAACCAGAATTTCCAATTTCCGTTTTTCATGTCAGTAACAGTTCACCCGTAAACTTTTTGAAATGAGAATTTCACCTTTCGGATCCTTGACGAAACATCGCGCCAGTTCTTTTGCCGTCGTGTCCGGTAGGTGCCATTGAAAAGTCGCGAAACTTTTCGTCATCGTGATCTTGCCGTTTCTCGGAACGAGGCGACCCGCCGAACATTCAACAAGAAACTCGCCGCTGATACCTTTGACTGTACGATCCACATCATGCTTTTCGACGGTATCCTGCGTGGTTTTCACCCGCACCTCCATGTCGAGCGTGACTCCGCCGGTCGTGTCTATTTCGTAGAAGCGATGTGTCTTCCGCTCTTCGGATTTCATGACGGCCGAATGGTTATCGGCGATGGTGAGTTCGAAGTAAGGTCGTCGCTCGAGTCGATTTTCAGATTCCAGTTTCGAGGGTTTGTATTCGTTGTAGCCGTGGGGCATATCCTCCGTAACCAGATAGTCCATGTTTGCCGGATCCTGCCCCGTCACTTTTTCCAGCAGATGCGGCCACATGGTGCCCTGACGGATATTTTCCCATACGTTTGCGATGTCGGAATCGGCGGGGATGATCGACCCGTCCTGATCTCTTTCGGCGTGTGAATGGGAACCGATAATTTGATTCGTTACCTTGTCGAAAAAATAGGTACATTTCGCCATTAGCTCGGCCCTCCGGTATTGTCGCTGCACTCGATGACGCTGCGGTTATAGGCGCACACGATACTTTCGTTTCCGGCCCGTTGCCGGACCCGGAACTCCCAGTTGCTTGTTCCGCCATTGTAGGAAGGCGATGTCGGGCTCACGTTCCCGTTGAATGTCTGCTGTCCCGGTCCGCCAATCCATGCCTTGTTGTCGCTATCGAATCCGCCTCCGCCTTGGGTCATATCGATCTGGCAGATTCCCCATACGGGCATGTCCGAAGCGGTAAAGCCTCCGATGGTGAGAATGTCGTCTGTCTCAATGTTTTGCGTTTGCTTGCCATACACGCCAAAACTTCTGCCCAAAGAGAATGAATGCGTGTGGATGCTGATATTGATTCCGTCGATGGTCGCTCCGCCGGCGACGGCAAGGCTTTGCTGGAGCGTCTGTCCGCCCTTGTTGAGATGGAGATATTGTGTGTGGTCATCATCCCCGAGACCCGAGAGCGCGCCGTGGTCCGAAACACCCGCGTTGGCATCGACATAAGATTTCGTAGCCAGATGCGAAGCGATGGTCGGATTCTGACCGCTTACCGGATTGTTGAAAGTCCAAGAGCCGTTGATCGTCTCGTTCTGAGCGATAGCCGCGTATTGAGGATGGTCGTCGTCGCCCAAACCGGCGAAGGTGCCGTGATCCAATACCGGCCCGTTCGCGCCTCCGGTATGATTATGAGATCCAACATCGACCCCGTCGACAAGGGCACCGCCCGCCATATCAATGTTGGCGTTGTGCAACCAGACCTGGGAAATAATCTCGTTCTGGTCCTTGTGGGTGTACTGAGGATGGTCATCGTCACCAAGACCGGAAATGGAACCGTGGTCAATCGAGGGAACGGTAAAATGAATCGAAGCATCGTTGATGTGCGCATCAATGGTGGCGTGGGTATAGACGCCAATGCTCGTAAGATCCCCATGATCGACTGTGCCGCCTTGGCCGGGGCCACTGTGATCGTGATTGCTGATGTCGACCCCATCCACGGTGCCGATGGTGGTGATATTGCCATTCGATCCGTCGATGTGAATGGTCTGCGTGACGCCGTTATCGGAATAAAACGTGATCGTGGATCCGTTGTTGAAACTCCAATCGCCGTCGATGGTCTCATTCCCGGTGTCATGGACAAAGCCGCTGAAGCCCAAAATCGTCAGTTCCTCTTTTACGGAGGTATCGATTTGAGGATTATTGACAGTAATGTCACCGAAGCTGATGGTCGCATGCGCGAGCAGAACGCCGCCGTCGCCGGGATTCGGCGCAGGCACCGCAGCTCCGGCCAATGCCTCGGCCCCCTGATAAAGTTTGAATTCGACATCCTCGGCGGTAATTTCAAATACGGTATCGCCGAAACCGTCGATAGCAGGACTTGAATCCGTGATGTGGTAATAGGCGTAGATGGAAACAATCCGCTCGTTTCCCGGATTCAAGACCTCGATATTGTTTCCGTTCACATCCTGGGCGAACGGGACGTTGGTGGTCGCGTTGTTGAGGATGCGTCGACCGTAGGTATCGTAAGCGACACCCGAACCGACATCGACGGAGAAATTGGCCCCGGCTCCGCGTTCGGACACATCAAGGCCATAAACAGCGCCCGTGTTCTCCGTAATTTCGAGCATGAAATTCCAGAGGGCGTTATTGATATCGCCGTGATGGCTGTTCAGCCAGTCGGTATCGGCGAGGAATCGGTAGTACCAGTTATGTTTATCCATACGTGCGCACCTGTCAGTGTACGTAGGTATTTACGCCGACCTCCGAAACTCCAACCTCCCAATGATCCACAAAACCCGGGGCATCGGGCTCCAGAATCCCGTAATGGGTGTGGGCCGGCTTCATGAAATCGGCGATTTCGTGGAGAAGATCCCGCTCGTCATCGGTGAGAATTCGCGGAGTCTGAATGAAGAAATGAAAGGCCCACGCTCCGGGGCGATCGCAGTCGTCGGCATCGTCCGTTCTCGGCGCATACGGGGTGTCCGGGTCGTCGCTCCGCACCATTTGGGCACCCCAGGCGTACAGGTCTCCCGCAAAACCGGCATCGGATTTCAGGAGAAAGCGAATATCGCCTGCGGCATTGGGAAGACATTGGTGCTGGACGACAAAGCGCTGCCATTCCGATGTGACGGCAAGGATCCCTTCAGTTTGATCCAATGGGTTGTCGACCGACTGGATGGTGAAAGTAAGCGTTCCCGGCATGTCGGCCTTGAGCCAGATGGAACCAGTGAATGGTTGATTGGCGGCCAGAAACGGCGTTGCATCCTGATAAATTAAGGCCCCCGGGGTGCTCATATCCAGCTGATCGGCATCACGACCCCAAGGCGTGGGTCCGGTGATGACCTGTGGAGTGACGATGACCAGGGATCTGATCCACTCGGTCTCCGAAAAAACTTCGGTCCATTCGAGCAGATTGCAATAAACGCGACGGCCGCCCGAATAGGTGGAAAGACCGATCTCGCTCACGCCCACATGCCAGCCGTCCTCGGGGTAGGCATGGGGGTCGATAATTTCCACTTCCATGCCGAGCAGGAAGCGGGCTGCGGTGACGATACCTTTTTCCTTCCCGAGACCTTTCTGGTTGTACATGGGGATCAGAAGCTTCACGAGTTTACGTTTCTGCGTATCGGTCAGGGGATAGCTTCGGAAGGGATTACCCAGTTGCCGCAACATCAGTTCCACAAAGATCATGGGAGAGGTATCGGGATCGACCAGCTCATCGTAGGCGGCGATGAAGGAGCGGAAATCATCGGAGATCTGGCTCGCGAGCGTTTTCCAGAGGTCGAGAATGTTGTCCGGATCGTTCTGGTGATATATTTTCGGAGGCAGATTTTTTTCGTTATCGGACATGAAATCGCCTCAAGATGTTGTGAAAATCAGACTGTGTTTCGGAAACTGGTTGATACCGAGGATGGTATCCGCCGACGGCTGCACGAGATTAAAACTCTCCACGCCTTCCACATCCTGAATCAGCCAGATGATCCGATTCCGATAAACCGTGGTGCCAAAATCGATCGTGTATTGACCGTCCTCGTCGGTATTTTCGCGCCCGAAATACTTTTCGAGCGCGGTCCGGATGCCCGCCTGGACGACGGAATCCTCGCCATCGACGAAATTGCCACCTGACAGAGAAAAATTGGCCGTGACGAAGTCGGCCATCGACAACGTGTAATCGTTTCCGTGCGCTCCCTGGGTTCGTACGGTCAGATCGATAGTCGCCGCGTTTACCTGCGCCGAAATTTCCGGGAGGGCCACTTCGATCGCGGTAGCCAGATTACTGGCCGACGAATTGAGATCACCACCGGCCAGCCAATCGATGCCGACCACGAAATCATGGCCGTTGACGGTGATCGTATCTCCGACGTCGAAGGTGTTATCCAGAAGCGTGATGCTCGCGTTCGCGGAAACCCCTACGTCAGTCGAGAATTCGCTGCTGGGAATCAAGTCACGGACTTCGATGGGAATCGTCACCAGTTGCGGACCCGTCAGGATGAGTCGTTGGGTCAGCGGCGGCGGATTGTTTGACAGAGCCGTTTCGATCTGGTTCTCGAGCGCCTGGGTCAAGGTATCCGTGGTTTCCGGTAGCACCACTGCGAGTACGGTATTTTCTTCGATGTAGGGATTGTCATTGACGGTAAGGATCCGGACCCGGCTCACACCAGCGACGCTGGTGATCACAGCCTCGAAATCCTGATAATCGATCGTGACTTCTTTGGCCCCGATCGATTTTGGGATCCGGATTTTGGAAGTCTCGATATCCTCGCGGTCGACGCCACCTTGGGATGCGGAAGCATTGTTGACGATCAATGAAACCGGATTGCCTCCGGTATCGGTGAAGGTCGTATCCAAGATCGTGATCGTCCCGGGAGAAACGTTGCCTTGAGCGCCTCCGCCCACCTTGTAAATGTAAACAATCGTGTCACCCGCCTGTGGAATCTTGCCGTTGGTATTGTCTCCGAAGATGACCGTGGGGATGCCTTCGGAATCCACTTCAAGACGGAAATGTTCGCTGTTGCCGTTGGAGTCGAGAAAATTGTCGACCTCCACCCAAGGCACCCCAGCGACCGTCACTTCCATAGTGTCTTCGATGTAAGGATTGTAGTGAAGTGGAGAACGGTAGTCGGAGCTTCCGTCACTGGTTTCACTTTCCGTGCGGGTCACCTGATGGCGGCCTGCGACAAGACCAGATGCCGCACCCGTTGGGATGATCAGATTTGCCGTGGTCTCGAAAATAAGACTGGTTTCACCAGTGGTGCGGGTCTGTGTTCCCTTGGGTATGATGAGATCATGCGTGAGCGGATCGCCGTCCTCGGTACTGAAAGTGAGATCCACCAGGGCCGCGACGTTATTGGGGATATGATAATCAAACTGTTTGGCCAGCTTCGTGAGGTTCTTCGCTTCGTTGACCGTGGGCACGAAATGTTGCCGCGCATGGTAGTTTTGCATCCAGGCGAGATTGGCCGAGATGAAGGACAGCCATTCGATGAACATGACGCCGTGGTTGGATTCCAGCACGTCGGTCCACTCAGGGAAATGGGTTCTGGCGATGTCAAAGAGAGAGTCTTTGAAACCATCATAATCAAAAGCGCGGAATTCGATGTTGTCGAACGTTGGCATAAGTTACCCGACGAATCTGGGGAACGCGACCGCCAGGCTGTCGACGATCCCTCGGTTGATGATTACGTAGTCCGCGAAAATCTCCACCCAGCCTGAGTCAGGATTGACGGTCACCGCAACTTCGTTCAGTTCCACCCTCGGCTCCCATTTCTCGATCGCCTCAATAACGTACACACGGGCGAGCGCGACCGTGATCTCGTCGATGGGTTCGAAAAGAAGCTCCGGCAGACGTGAGCCGAATTCCGGCACCATGATCCGTTCGCCGACCCGCGTGCCGAGAATCTGATAGACGGACTCGCGGACGAGAGTCCGGATATCGCCCGTGAATTCGATGAACCCCTTGGCGTTTCTTCGTTGGGGGAATGTCAGCCCGTAATCGGCGATAAGTGCCATATCAGTTGACCCCTCCCGTGTTGCCGCCGCCAGGATCCACGCCCGAATGGTTATGAGAAATGAATTCACGGCCGTCGATGTGTACGCCGCCGCCGTTGATGACCAAGGTATGCCCGCCCACGTTGAACGAGATTTCCGAAGGGCTTAACGTCACGGTGCTGCTTCCGAAAGTCATCGTCGAATTACCCGTGGCGGAGAGCGAAAAATTCACGCAGGAAATGCTCTTATTGCCGGAAACCGTCTCGCTACTGTTTCCCGAAACGTTCCGATTGCGGTTGCCGCCTGTTTCCGTGCTTTCATCACCGGTTACTTTCAGATCCAGTTTTCCCGTGGCGGAATCGAAATGAAAATGATTGCCCGATTTCCGGTCGGTGATCTTGAATTTTTCGGAGCCCTCCTGGTCGTCCATTTCCATGATCCAGTTCTTGGTCTGGAAAACGCGGTTGTCCGGTGTGGCCCGTTTGGCGACCTCCGGCGTCTTGCCGCGTGCCCAGTGGCCTCCCTCCCAGATCGGATGGTTCGGATCGCCGTTCTCGAAGGTCACCCAGATTCCGGCCCCCTTGGGTGGGATAAAGAAAGCTCCGAAATCATCGCCTCCCACGAGTCCCGAAGGCCATGCCCAGGTCTCCATGATATTCTTGCCGCTTACCTGCGGGACGCTGACTTTGAGGCGTCCGAGTTTTTCCGGATCTTTATTGTCAGTCACGATGCCGCGATATTTTCCGTAGTAGACGCCGAAATATTCGAAGCCGTACTTGCGAACGACATCCATCAGAGCGGGAACGGTTGTGGGAGTATCGCCCATGACCTACAACACCCGTCCTTTCTGTCCGTAAACGAATCCGGAAATCGATCCGACGACGGCAGTTTCCGCGAAGTCGATCAGCTTCTCGAACGAGTTCTTGATATTGATCGGGCCGTTCAGAATGCCGCTGACAGGATCGCTGCCGGTGGCCCCCATGGCATTGCGTTTTCCGACAATGGAGTATTTGTAACCGTCGGTCAGATCGTGACGGATGGAAACGATCTGGTACATGCCAGAAAACTTGCGGCCGATACCCCGTACTTCGATCAGACTGCCGCTTTTGAGAAAGGGATCCTCCGGCGAGGCGGAAATCTCGAAGTTCGCCTCCACGTTGTCGAGAAGCGCTGCGTGCCGATGTCCCGACGCGATGGCTTTGAGCTCTTTGTCTTCTTTGGGGGGAAGCGCCAGCGTTTTACCGGTGCTGTTGCCGATGTTTTTATGCAGAACCGAAGCGCCGATAGCTTTGATGATGGTGTCGGTGAACGACGTGACATAGTTTCGGGTTACGCGCACGTTTCCCAGATTAGAAGTCGGTGAAGTACCTTCATCCGCTGAAAAACTCTTCGTCTTATGAGTGAATGGATCCACGGTCACGGCCGTTGTCTGCAGAGAGCTCTTCGCATTGTCCTGATCCTTGATCTGAATGTCGAAGGAGATAAGGCGCGAGTCGCGACCTGGCGCGTAAGCGAAGCGTGCCACGGGCGGCGCGTTCAGATCCCGCTTCTTGAACTGCAGCTTGTCGCCGATCACCTTGAAAACATGATCCTCGGTACGCGAGGCGATATATTTGAGAAGGTCGAAAGGCGTCCGGCCGCCGGTTGCAAGAAACGGGATATCCATTTCCAAAGGATCCATGTCGAGCGTCAGGCCGTAGTCGGTAGCGATCTCTTCGAGAATCCTTCTGGCCGTCGTTTTCTTGTAGGTGGTCCATTTTTCTTCCAGCTTAAGAGCTGACCCTTTGTCGAGGGCTTGAACTTCCACCTGGCCGTAAGCAAAACGAGGACGTTTGACGATGACCTTGCGCGGTGGATGCAGTTTTCCGGCGAATCCCCATTGCACGATCCATTCGGTGCCTTCCTGAAACTGATCAGAATCCACGAGTGTGTGGAACGGATCGCTGAAAGTGACCGTGAAAAGATCGTCCTCTTTTTCGCTGTCCTCATATTGGAATTGGAAGACCTGCACACCGAGTCCCAGCGACAGCGGCTGTCCTTTAGCGACGACGCGGGCGATGATCGGGAGATTACCGGGCATGGAGATAAATCCTTTCCAGCGTGTCCCGGCTGGGGATGCGTAGGCTCACTCCGACGAAGTCGGCCATGCTCATGGCATCAGGGATGTTGTTGTAGTGCATGATGAAGAACAAATACCGAGGATCCCCTAAGAGCTTGTAGGCGAGCACATCCAGTCGATCGCTCTCGCGCCAGACGTAAAACTGGTCGTCGTCCCGCTTGATGACGGGCGGCGGATCGGCAATGCCCCATGTATATTCCTTTTGAACCTCGTCGAAATATGCGGTTGAAAATTTGTAGAGGGAATCAACGCGTATTTTCATAACCGGATCACCTCATCGTAGGATTTGCCGCGTGTGCGCATTTCGATCAGTGTAAGGTTGACCTGTACCTCGCTGGGAAGCTGAGTGACCGGATCCATGGCATTGCCCCATTGGACATTGAAATCACGAATCAGCCAGATGTCCTGCGCGTAGAGTCGCCCTTGGATGACCACGACGGGATGCGGAGCGAGACTCGCCTCGGAATTTTGAGAGTAATCAGGATACGCCAGCGCCTGAAGGAATCGGACGGCCCGGCGTATGTCATTGCGCGACCGTTCCTGCATCGTGAAGGTCAGCGGTAATTCCAGTGTTCGTTCCTTGCCGCCCTTGTAATGGTATTGCGGTACCGATCTCGCCAACACCTCGTGGTTCGCGTAATTGGCACCGCCGCTTTCACGACCTTGGACGTTATATTGGAACACGAGTCGTTCCCGCGTGACCGTATCGACCAGGAATCCGTGATTGCGCAGGAGATTGCGGACGAAGCCGATCCCTCCGTTGCCCTGGGCGAGCACGCCGTAGAATAGATCGGAGGCGATTCCGTTGCCGAGAGATTCATTCACCGTTGAGGCTGCCGAGACCCGCAAAGAATCGAGATAGTAATCTTTCGATCCGAAAATGTTGAAAGCGCCGAGACCCATCAGTTACTCCTCACGGTTTGTAATTGCTGCATCTCGAAGACCACTTTGCCGATCTTCTGTTTGTCGAGGATAATGTCCGCCGCCGTTATCTTGGCGGGAGGCACATTGATCTGGTTTGTAATTTCTGGAACGTTGTTGGCTGTGTTCGAATTCTTGGTCGCGGCCAGCGTGATATTCCGCGATTGTAGGGAAGCGAGCGACATATCGGATTGATTCGGCGACGTGGTGATCGGGCTCATGAGAAGGTCCGTCGATTGTTGACCTGTCGCGAGACCTACGGTCGTGCCCTCGAGAGAGGACGGCGTGGAATTCTTGTTGCGGATATTTTCCGCCAGTTGGTGAATGCCGCTCTGATTGTTCTCGATCGACTGACTGATCTCGTCAAACTCGGCGGTGATGTTGTCAGTCAGATCCCCGAAGATTTTCTTTCCGAACCGGAAGGCTTTTCCGATCACTTCGAATGACTTCTGTACCAACGGCATTTTGTTCAGGAATTCGACGATTTTGTCGATGAGGCCCTGAATGAATCCGACGACTCCGCTGATCGCTTCGCCGATACCAGTTTTGAATTTCTCGAAGATTCTCACCACGAATTGAGTGACGGGACTGACCGCTTCCTTGAAGATCGTCCAGAGGTCCATGATCAGCTGAAGATTGGCTTTGGTTTCGGACCACCACGCGCGGACGATATTGATGGCGAATTGGATCGACCGCCCGATACCGCGGAAGACCGTGCTCCAGACGGTGATTTCGAATTGGACAAAGGCGGCAATGAGACTCCGGATAACGGGCCAGAGGTTGGCGACGAACCAGTCCCAGGCCGCTTTAATTCCTTGCACGACATCCTGATTATCCTGCCAGAGTTTCGTGAGTATGGGCTTCAGAAGCATGAAGGCCCCGATGACCAAGCCGACGACCGCGACGATCTTGGCGAAGACGATCAGCACGGGCACGCTGACCAGAGCCATCAGTCCCATCACGGCAGCCACGGCACCGAGGGCAATACCCAAGAGCGCGATGACGCCCAGGCTACCGGCGATGAGACTTGCCATTTTGGGGTGCTTCGCCATCCACGCATCGATCCGGTTTACCCATTCGCCGATCTTGGTGATGACGGGTTCCAAGGCAACCAGGAGTCTGTTGCCGATCGTAATTTTAAGGGATTCAAGACTGGCTTTCATCCGGGCGATTTTATTATCGTGGGTGTTCTGCATCTTACTCACGGCAACGGAGGCTGCTCCCGCCTTATTCTTCATTTCTTCCATGGTCTGGTTGAACGAGGTCGTGTTGTCGCCCGAGAGTTGCAAGGCCGCCTGCACCGCTTCCTGAGAACCCAACAGCTGAATCAGGGCGCTCTTGCTCCCCTTGGTTTTATCGACCAGGCCAGCCAGAGCCTGCTGAAGGCCCACACTTTTAATAGCGGCTTCTCCGGAGGAAAAACCAAGGCTCTTCCAGACCTTCTGCAAATCATCGGACGGACGGATGATGGCCGCCATCACGTTGCGCAATTGGGTCATAGCGATCGGTGTCTTGGTTCCTTGCTTGGTCATGGTGACGATGGAGGCCCCGAGTTGTTCCAGAGAAATACCCAAAGCACTGGCGAGCGGAGCCGCCTGAAAAATGAAATTGGAAAGTTCGGGAATCGTCGTTTTGCCGAGCCGCATGGTGGTGAAGAGCGTATCCGCCACGTCGGATGCGTCGCTGGACTTGAGCTTCCAGGCATTCAGAATGGTCGTGAGTCCGTCAACGGCAGTCGTCACGTCGGTCACGCCGCCCAAGGCGACCTGATTGGCGACATCCATGACGTGCAACGATTGGGCAGTATCGCCGATGCCGGCGGAGAGGACCTGATAGAGGCCTTTGGCTTGATCCAGAGCCGAGAAACCGAATTTCTTGGAAAGCTTCAGCGTTTCATCACTCAAAGCCGCCATGTTCACGGCGGAAGTGTCGACCAAGGTGGAGACCTCGGCCATGGCCTTCTGGAAGCTGGAGGCGGAATCCACGACGGAACCGAAGGCCCTGCGGCTGGCCATGAAGATGGCTGCACCGGCGACGGCCGTGATCGCGCCTTGCATCCGTTGCATAGTCGCGACCGTGTTCTGGGCATTCTGCCGCATGCCGCTCATGGAGTTGGAGACGTTCTTGGAAGCGGATGAGAATTGATCCTTGAGGGAAACGGTAATACCCAGACCTAAATCGGTTGCCATATCAGCGCCTGCCTTTCCTTCCCGATCGTTCGATTTCCTGCCGCTCGTATTCGAGCTGGCGGGTCAAACGGTCGACGAATTTTCGACGCAGACGGGTCGGCATTTCGAGAGCGACTTCCGCCAAGGCGTGGCAGCCGCCGTAATCCAAAAAGAAGATGTCCTCGTCTACGTCGAATGGGGGAACAAAAAATCGAGGTTCCCCATAATGTCTGCCGTGACCATCGTCCCACATTCGGGACACTTGATCCGCACGGTCGTATCCAGCTTGCATTCAACATTGCGGATGACGCGCCGAAGCTCGGCGATCCAGCTCGACTTGAAGACATCCAGGTTGACGGGGATTTTTCCCTGATCGGT
>PCXA01000019.1:15152-52947 GCA_002796325.1 Deltaproteobacteria bacterium CG11_big_fil_rev_8_21_14_0_20_47_16
TTCCGTTTCTCCTGTGGACAGCTCGAAATGAACCGTGCCGGGACCCAACGCGAGAGAGAAGCTTCGTTGATCGCCTTGAGGATACGGCCCCATGGTATCGAGACAATCGTTCAGGTTGATCTCGTGCTCCGATTTGGCTCCGCATGAGGCACACTCCAGATGAAAATGAATCTCACGCCCGTGGGTCAGCAACCGCGCCTGAAGCAGGATGAATGTCCGGTCGCCAGTCAGCATCCCGTTGAAATCATCCGTGGTGGGATGCCCCGATTTGCCGTCGAGATTTTCCGTCACGAGAGACAAAAACCGGTTGATGACCGAAAGATCCCGGGTTTGTTGAAGACTGGAGAGAAGCCGTTCGGCTTCGCCCGTGGTCTCAAACACCGTTACCGTCCGTCCGGATGGCAAGGTGATCTCGCGCTGTTCGCGTATGGGACTCGTCGAAAAAGCCCCTTTAGGTTTGTCTTCCGTCACGATGGCCTCCTGTTATCTGTTATGAAGAGCGGATCACCCGGTCGCAGGACAACACGACCTTCTCGATGATGTCGTCGCTCGATTTTCTGTCGAGTTCGTCCTTTTCGATCTGTTTGGGAAAACAGCCTATGACTTGCCATTTCTCCAGAATGGTTTCGAGATCGGTATCGTGGAAGATGATGTAGCCGTTCCGCTTATATTCGGACGGAACGCCCATAGTGCCGTTTTCCGGATCGCTGACTTTTTTGAACCAGTCGTAGGCCCAGTTCTCATTCTTATCCATGAACATGAGCTTCTTGAGCTCGATGTCGCCGACCTTCACCATGCCACCGGTTTTGACGAGGATGTTGCTGGAGCCGTGCTCGGCAACCTCGACGGAAAGGCCGGGAATGGTGACCTGTTGGACAAGAGCGGGTTCCAGACCCTCGAATTCGACGGTCCATGGGAATTTCTTGCGCGGGTTGATAGGTGTTGCTGTGGGCATGTGAACCTCCTTCACCCTGATTATGAGGCGGGGTAAAATTCGGTCTCACTACCAATCTGAAAAACTCTTTAGAGGCGGATATCCAGCAGTTCTTTAAAGTTCGCGTTCGACTTCGTGATGACCGCCTCGATCCCGAAATACTTGAGCGTGCGGGTCGGCTTGATGAAGAGTCTGCAGACGAATTCACCACGATCAATGCGCTCCGGCGTGTTCAGGATCGCGTCGTTGATGCTCTTGGCATCCTGGTCACACTGGATCAGGTATTCGTAGAACGCCCGCCGTTTCAGGAGATCTTCCATCCAGGGGTTGATTAAGTTGAAGACCCGACGCCAGGTGATGGGGTCGTTCGGCTCGAAAAGATAGATGCGGTTGATTTTCAGAAGAGCCTTTCTCATGTAGATGAGCAGCCTGCGGATATGAAGCGACTGGAGCGCGCTGGGTGCCCGTTGCAGGGTTTGCTCGCCCCAGATGACGGTACCTTCATCCGAGAAATCCACGATGGGGCTGATCTGGTTGTTCACCAGGTCATCCATCTCGCTAGATCGTCCGGGAGTTCCCACGTTGTAGTGAACGCCGAGGGTATTTGGAATCCGGCCGCGTTGCAGGCCCGCGGGCGCGAACCAGACCTCGGCTTTGGCGTCATTGTAGGCATGGACGCCGAACACGTCCCCGATGAGACTGATATCGGTAATGTCGTTGGTCTTGGCCGAGCGGATCTTGGGTCTGCCGAAATACATGGCCCCGTAACTGGAATTAAACGCGGCATGAACCCACAAGCCTTGCCCAAGACGAAAGTCAATTGCCTCTTCGGCGGAATCCACGGAGGCCGGAGGCTCAGCGTAGTACACCATGTCTTCTCGGTTTTCGCAGTAGGCAACACCAGCGGCAACTACGGCCGGAGATGTGTTTTCCGGACAGGCCAACCCGAAGGCGTCATCAATGTCGTCAAAGGCATACAGTCCGGTGCGCGTGGCTGGATTACCGATCCAGTCGTCGTCATCCAGACCGCTTAACCCGTCCGCGCCGCCTGCCAGATTAGTGGCAGTGACAGGGGTCGGATTGTCTACGGTTACCGGATCTGGACTGAACGTAACGGTACCGGTAGCCGCAATGGCATCGCTGCCGCCCAATAATGTCGCTCCCGAAAGAGTCAATCCGGCACCACTCGCCGAAACCATTGTGATGCTGTTCCCGGCGGTTCCTGGATTTGCGGCCGTCACCGTAATGATCAGCCCGTCATCCGTGGCGTTCACGTTCGCGAGCGCCTCGATGAGAGCTGTCAGTTCGCCGATATTGCTAAATTCGTTGGCTCCCGGAGGTCCCGGGACCTTGGTAAAGAGGCTTCCGTCCACTGTAACCGTGTCCCCATCGGCGGGAATGCCGAAGGTGATCGTGCCGCCTGCCGCCACCGCATCAAGGCCGCCGGCAAGGTTCGCACCCGAGACGGAAATATTCCCTCCGCCCGTCACGGCGGATAGCGCGATGGCGTTTCCGGCCACGCCAGCCACAACGGCGGTTAGAGAAATTACGTTACTGAGTGAAGTCGCCGTCACGTCACCGGAGGTTGCGTTGATGGAATCCTTCAACGAGGACGCCATCAGAGGGATGTCGTCGATGTTAATTGTAAAATCGTCACCCGAATCGAATGTGTCGATGCCAACGGTGACACTGTCGCTCTCGAAGGGATCACCAGCCTCAAGATCAATGAGTTTTACGAGTTTGGATTGGTCATTGATGACCTTCACGGCGTAGTATTCGGTGTCGTCTTGATTCATGGTGAGATACCGGTACGACTCGCTCAATTCGGATTGCTCGGGATAATCAATCCGCAGATCGAATCGGTCGGGGTCGACGTCGTTGGCTGTGATCGTGACCACGAGGGTGTTGCCCCAGGTTCCCTGGTTGGCCGCCTCGATTGTCAGCGTGTTACGGCTTTGCTGATCCTGCAGAGTCAACGATGCCTTGAGGGCGGCGATCGTGGATGCGTCGGCCGGATCCGTGTAGTGAACCACGCGATTGATGTAGAGCACGGCCCCGCGATCGAAGGCACGCTGGACCACGATATCGGAATCCGAACTGTCAATGGGAAGTCCGTAGTTTTCCTGGAACTGTTTCATGGATCCGACCAGTTTGACTTCGTTGACTGGCCCGCGACGTGCGGTGATTTGCACGCAGTTCCTACCTTGCGTGACGGCCTGGATGAAGAAACTCAAATCCCTTTCGGTGAATGTAACTTTTGCGGCTCCTGTTGGCATAATCCTTAACCTCCCTTAAACGTTTTCAATCCGGATGAGTCTCTTGCGTTCCAATGCCTTCGTGGCCGTAACAATCGCCGTCTGCGGCAGTATCGGCGCATCCTGACCGTGACGGCCCGTCTGCAATCTGAGATTCAGAAAGGCTGTCGTGCCGTCGGGGCTCCGATAAGGAACCGGAAAAGTCTTCTGGGTCAGGTTGATGATGCGAACCTGACCTGCGGCCTTGGCCGGTTCTTTTCGAATGGGTGCTTCCTTGTTTTTCTTTGGCATACGTTTCGCTCCTTACGGCCCAGTGTCCGGTTGAATGGTCACTTCTTGCATTGAGATCCCGTCCGGATTCGAAGGATCACTACTCGTTGTTCTCAAAATATCGCTGTCGATCGTGGTGATTATTTTTCCATCACGATCCGGCAGGAATCCGGTCACCCATGCTTCGATCTTGAATCGGTAAATTTTCTCTCGGATATTTTTGGTTAGATCGTCCAGATTCTGGATACCGACGAGCTCAATGGGAAAATCCGCCGGCGCTCCGTCGATCATGAGCGTCAGGACACCGCGCTCTGGGAATTTGGCCAGCAAGGCCAGATCCATTTCCAACGATGTCTGGCTGTCATAGCACCAGGCATCGACCTCATAGAGGAGATCCAGAGGGAGCGGCTTCTTGACTGTGAATTCGGGATATACCGTAACGGGTTCTCCGTCATAGGTGAGAGTCGTCGTGGATCCCGATGGCGTGACTACATCCGGAGTGACGCGGCCGCGATCGATATCGTAACCAGCAAACGAAATCTGCACGGCTTTCTTGGGAAGCACTGGACGGCTCTTGCCGTCATCAAAGCCAAGAAACTCAAGCGCGGGTACGGTGGCGATAGAAGCCATGCGACCGTAGATGGCTTGATGCAACTTGGCGATGCTGTTTAGAATCGTGGCAGCCATATTCAATGTCCCGTGTTCTCCAGCGTTTCGCGAATGGCTTTTTTGTAGCCTCTTTCGACGTCAGGCTGGACTTCTTTGAAAGTCGGTCGGAACAGCGGTCGTGCCGTGATATTCCGCGCATGACTTCCGAATTCATGAATTTCGGCGATCAGGACCGGTGGCTCGCCGTCCTTGCGTTTGCCGGACCGTAACACCCCGACGAAAGCCGACAGCCGATCTCCCGCCAATTCAGTCGTGATCGACTGCATCAGTTGGGAAGTGGCGATGAGGGTCGCCGTGCTCAGATGTCGCCTCTTTTTGGAGGCGAGATATGCGGGGCTTAAAGGCTTCCAGGACAGGTCCTGGTTCTGCAAATGTTTCACCAGCACTTTGCGGACCAACTCGGCATTCTGAAGAGTCGCCAGCTGCAAGCGCGATGTCAGTTTCAGCCCGAATCCGTTCAGGTCCTTTTCCAAATCTCTCCATGGTCCGTTCATCTCGCTCATGGGTTGCCTCCCTCGGCCCAGCGTCTCTTGATCTGGAGATAGACGAAGGACGGTTTCTTGGTCATGTCGGCCACACCACCAAAAGAGACGATATCGTAGACCTCGTTCTCCATGACCACCACGTCGTTATGATCGAGCAATACCTTGTTATCGGCATCCGTAAGTCCGGCAGCTTCAACATCATCCCAGTTGAGATATATTTTTCTCTCGTGGGCCGCGTCGGGACCGAGGTCATTGCGGAACTGGTCGGTTTTACCTTCGGAAACGAATTCACGGATGGCGTTGAATGAAAAATCCTGGTCGGCTGACGGCGTTCGAAACGCACCGTTGGCAAACGTCGTCCTGCGGATGATGATCGGACAGGCGAAGGTGTCACTCAGGTCATGAAAGACCTTGCGAATCTGGCTGACCTGTTGATTTGAAAGTAAATCGCTCATGCGTCATATCCTTAATCGCAGGGACACACGTCACCCGGTGGATCCTCGCAGGCACGTACTTTCCTGAGCAGCGCCGGCGGTCCGGAAAGCTCAGATTCGGCGTAGCCCAGCTGAGATTTGAGTCCGGAAAGTTTGTTTTCCAATTCTTCGAGAAGTGTCTTGAGCCATGCGAGCTTATCCTGACGGAATTTGGCATCGGCAGGTCCCGCCGTGGCTTCGACCACATCGTCTTTATAGTAGGAGATCGCGGTATTGATGAGTTCAATGGCCGCCGCGGTGGCGATCAGTTCCGATTGCAGAATCGTCAGATCGGATTTGTCCGCATACACGGCTTCCGATCCGTCTCCGCCGTACAGGGAGTAGAAGCTCGCAGCATATTGGAGGGAGGCGTTCTTGTTCTCATCGGTCAGAGTCGCGTCACCGTCGCCCAGAACGTCTTTCGTCTTGAGCAAGATCCGGTTCAGGCGATGCATGGAGCCGAAAGCCAAAGTCATACGTTTCCTCCCGATTTCTTCTTGGCTTTCTTGGTTTTCGAATCGGGTTCTTCCGCCTTCGGTTTTTCATCCTCGGCTATCGCGGTCTGCTTTTCTTCCGGAGGAATTGTTCGCGTCTTTTCCTTGACAGGCTCCGGTTCGGGCATAGGAGCGTTTTCCGGCTGATGCGGTGTTTGGGGTGCCGGTTCGGAAGTCGGATCGGCCTTCGTTTGAGCCAAATATTGTGCTTCATCCACGATGAGCAGCCCACCGCGTCGGATCCATTTCTGCATGGTGCGAGTCGGAGCTCTGTCGTACGGAACGATACGACCTCGCGGAACCTTGAAGTGATTCTCCGGATCCATGTAGGTCATGACGGCGTTGCGGCATTTCAAATATTTCATGGGCATGGTTCATTCCTCACTTTAGATCGTAGGTGCCATCCAGATCGGGAAGTCGTTGACCGCCACATCAAGTGAATCATCAACGATCACCCGAGCGTCCCGGAAGATGACTCCGAAACCCGTGGTGATGGAGGCGTAGGCTTCCTGAATCTGTTTGCTGATAATTTTGTCCCCCTCGACATTGAGTGGAGCCGACGTCAGCTGAACCAGGGCGTAACGCGGGTCGAGCAGAATGTACTGGTTTTGAGTAAGCCTTCCGCTGACGAATACCTGGCTCTGGCTGGGAAGGGTCTCATTGAGCACCATCGATGAAATGGGAGTTCCAGCTTGTTTCTGTTTGAACTCGTCCAGGTTGAGTAATCTGTTTGCACCTCGCTCGCTGGTAACGATGTGGTCATAGCGCCGACCCAAGCGGCTCGCACGGATCCAGGCATAGACCAGATCTCTATAGGTAAGCCCCGGGGGTATAAGCGTGGACACGCCGATCGTAGCAGCGGCTTCGCTGCCACTGGGCTGATCACCGTTGATGAGAACGTCGACAGCTTCGTTGTTGAGCTTGTGACCCAGTTTCACGCCCACGTCTTGAATGAAAATCGTGAGCAGATTGATCGAGGTGTACTGAATGGCCTCGTAGCTGATGCTGACGCCGATCGCCTGTTTGAAAATCTCGGTAGTCTTGTTGCCGTAGGAGATGCTTCCCTTGGAAATGGTTTCTCCCTCGGCCGTGTCCTTGGGCTCGGCGTCAGAGAGTTCCAGAAACGGCATGTTGACTTGCGGTTGGCTGACGCTTTCGCTGACCGCCACCAGGCTGTTATAAAATGGTGAGGTGCGGATACCTTTGCGAATTGCATCCCGGAAGATTTCAGGAACCAACCAGCGGCTGTCTTGATCCAGATCAATCAGCTGACTGACCGTCATCTTGTTGGGGTTGATCCCAAGCTCGCCGTACAGATGGTTTACATCGAAGATACCCTCCTTGTCGCAGCCAGCCGGGTACTGAGCGCTCAGGTATTCGACGAGACTTACGTCACGTTTGCCGCCCAGTGCGACTGGACCCGATATGTTTCCGGATCGGATTTTTTGCAGCTCTTCGTAGGTCTGTTTGATTTTGCCTTTGAGTCCAAGTTCCATAGTGATCTCCTCTTAAAGTTTGTCTTCGAATCAGCGGACCAGGACATCGATGGGGACATCCGGGGCTGTGGTTTCCGTCAAGGCGATGCCGTACGGATCGAAGATGGAAATGTCCCCGTCCTGCAAGAGCGCCACCAGAATGTCGGCACCGTCGTCACTGGTCGAAATGGGAATGACGGTATTGTTGAAGTTGGGTCCGTTATTTTGCCGTTCGATGACAACCTGATCGGGCGGGGATGCGAAAGCATTGTGGCCCGGAACCAACGCATTGATCGCTGTGGCGATATTCTGCGCGGTCGTCATGACATCGGGACCCGTGATGAAATCGATGCCCTCGGTCATGACCACACCGTTGACCGTGATCGTCTCACCGCCGTTCCATGCGAAATCCATCACCCTGAAAATGGATTGCGGTTCGCGGTAAGTGGACATGACCACTTTTCCGGCGCTGTTCATGGTGACGGGTTTTCCGGCGGGAATCGCTTCACCGGAGGTCATCGTGATGACGGCGCGGCCCTTGGCGGCAATGACGACACGGTTGTCGTTATTGGATTTATTGCTACGAATCATCACGTAACCCAGACAGGCCGTGAAATCGGGTTGCCCCGGTCCGACATAAGGGGCGACGAGGTCCACGGCGCTCAATTTGACCGGCGTGTGTGGGGCTAACGGTCCCACAACTAAGGGATCCACTCCGAATGACAGGGTGAGCATTCCGGATAATTCTTCTTTGACGATGGTCATGGTCTTCTCCTTTTGCTGTTAGAGGGCATGAATGTCCTTCACATGCTCCAATGCCTTGCGGGACAAGGGGCCTTGAGCGGGCTGGCCCTGATCCTGCGGTATCTGGGAACTTTGACGACGGATATCGGTGCCGCCGCATTTGGCGCACCGGTTCGGAAACCTGGTTTCGACTTCCTTCTGGAATTCCTGTTTGAAGGCCTGCGCGATATCGAGATCGGCTTTTTCCAAAGTCTTGAGGATCGCCTCGCTGACCGCATCTCCCTTGGCTAGGCGATACAGACGGATCGACTCCTTGCGCTCGTCCTCGAGGTATTGGCGACCGAGGGTGGCCTGCGGCTCCAGGTCACGCACTTTGCTTTCAAGCTCTTCGATGCGGTGCTGGCCTTGTGCGATTTGAGATTGAAGGCCAACGACTTCTTGCCGGCTTTTCTGCAGGCACTCCTCGGATTTGGTTTCGAAGTGCTGATTCAGAATCTCGGTGAAGTTCTTTTCCGTCACCTCAACGCCGAACGTTTCCTTCAACAATTTATTTAAGGGATGCATGGCAAGCTCCTCATTGTTCTTGATAATTTTTTTGGGAATGGATGCCTGGGCGGCGATCGTTTGAAGATGTTGTGATTGCTGCACGGGCCGACCGTCGTCGCCGATCTGTTTGGCGAATTCATCGGCCCCTTGCCAGACGAGGGAAATTTCCCAGAACTTGTCGATCTTGGTGACGATGATCCGCACCGTCTCGCCCTCGATTTCCTCACCGAGATGATCGAAGAATGTGCCCGTTTCCATGAGCGCGGGATGACTCGGCTTCCATTCGAAGCTGACGGTGACGCTGGCGGAGTGGATGGCCCCCTGAAGGACGCCGCGGACCGTCATGGGGTCCTTGACCGTGTCCAGTTTGAGAATGGCATTGATGCCGGAAGGAAAACCGGCTGTGGTTTCATCCCAGTGGGATGATTCCACGCGACCGACCCAATTGTTCACGCTGGTGTTGTGATCCTTGAAAACCGTCTGTCCGTTTAATTTGGAGACGGAGGCCTTGAGCATTTTCTCGTCCGTGAAATCGATGGGACGATCGGCCAGCACGGTGGCTGACAAAGCCCTGAAGGTCGCGAATATGAAATCGTTCTCTGCCGGATCGACGCCATCCGTGGGTTGCAATGAAACGTCGCCCGATTCCTCGGCGAGATGCTCATGGGCAATCTTTTCGGCTTGATCGGGATTTTTCTTCGGATTTGAATTCTGGTTCTGGAGACAGTTTGGTCGGATAGATCCCACGAAAGTCATAGACAAGCCCAGAGGCTTGCGACTTTTCCAGTTCGTGTTCGCCAGACTGATCTGTTGGTTCGTCAACATAGATATCCTTCTCTCGATATCTATGCTTCGAGCGTAAACTCCCGGTCACTTTCGTGATCCCGAAAAATATTTTTTCTTCAGAATCTTTCATAGGCGTCACTTGAAACGATCCACCACGTACCCGTGCCGACAATGGGGATGGTACGGTGGCAACGCGATTCCCTGCGCAAGCAGCTGTGATGTATCCATTGCATCGACCACTACAGGGTGAATACGCCCGGGGAGAAAAGGATTGAGGTTCGGAAGGTTTTCGGGGTCCTGGTCGAGCACGTCCCGCACATGCTGCACGACGGGACCGACTTTGAAAATCTTGCCCGTCATGCTTTGGCACCAAGGACAAGTCACGTTATCGAGAGGTCCCGTGATTTCGATCGACGCAGCCTTGGCTTCTTCAACCAGAAAAATGTTGCCCCAGTTACGTGAACGGTTCGTCGATGTTTCTACGACTCGCAGGATCTTGTAATCCTCCTGGGCGACGCGCTCTCCGAAACGACTACGAAATTTTGTCAGCTCGCCTGAGTCACGAAGGTTGCGGCCCGATGTCAGATATTCGTCCACCAGCCAATTTTTCAGGTCCTTTTTCGTTTGCGGGTTGGTGAGATAGCGACCGAAATAAAAGTCATCCGAGCTTTTGAGAAAGTTAATCGCCTTTTTGTCGATGAGATTGAACGACGGCTTAATCGGCAGATCGCCGCCGAAGGGCTCCACATCTTCCAAGCGGAAGTAGGAGTAGATCAATTTGATATTTTTGGAGGTCTTTTTATCGAGAACGGAGTTTTCCAAAGATTGGGCAAAAAACAGACCCATGGTTTCCAATACCCCATTGGCGAACAGGTCGCTGTCGCCGGTCTCAAAATCGAAGTCCTCCAGGAAGGCTTTGACCTGCTTCAACGATTTGTTGCGGGAACCTCTCAAAACGGGATAAACCGCCGCGAAATATTCCCTCTGAAAACGATCGACCTGCTCTTGGGCGGGGTTGAGCTCGAAAGATTCCTGCCGAGGACAACACGATGGGAAATGTATGTTCAATTCCTCAAGACAACGACGGTATTCCGATTCGACATTAATCTGTTCGTGTTCCGATAATCGCTGATGCATGACCTCGATAGGACGAGGCTCCTGGGCACGGTAGAAACCGGAGGCTTTGTCGTAAGCCATCCGAAAGGGATCCTTTGATTGTTCTGATGTGGCCGGATCTGCAGGGACAAATATCAAAGGGCTGCGCGGCCCTAACTCGGCCGGTCGGTCGTATCCGGCTTCCTGGGCGAACTGATTCTGATCAATGATCCCCTGATCATAGAGGCTTTTCAGATTGGCCAGTTTGGTCGCGTAGGTAGTTTCGTCCCGCTCGGCCGACAGAGATTTGGAAGGTTCAAATTCAATCCAGAGATTTTTGTAATCGATACCCAGCAGCGTGAGATGCAATTTGTAACCGTATTCCAGCACGCAGCGAACGGTCCGCTGGTAATTCGTGATGATGGAGAGCATTTTCTCGTACACGACACCGGCGTAGGTCTCGGTCGTCGAATAGGTTCTGCCATGCAATGCCGGATCCGCCTTGAGTCCTGAAAATACCTGCTGCTCATTCATCTCGAAGAGATCCTTGGCACCGGCGGCATCTCCCGTAATGGAGTGATGTTCCACCGTGAAGGAGTCCATGAAACCGACCGCGATGCCGTCCCGGTAATTGTGCTTGAGGCGCTGGGCCTGCTCGTCCAGAAATTGCTGACAACGAGCGATGTACTCCTCGGTCTTTTCACCGGGGGATTGTTTGGGAGCGCGGACCAGAAAATTCACGAAACCAAGAAGCCCCATTTTTTTGGCGATGAAGCGGAGGTTTTTTACAATGTCCCGTTGGATCACGATCGACTCAAGGGCGGCCAGGATCGGGGGCACAGCGTAGGGGGAATTATCCAGCATCTGCATCGCGCAATACTGGTACGTCGCGGTGTTGAGAGTGATGAGGCCCTGGTCGCCCTGGGTCAGATCACAGGTTTTCTGATGGGGGCTATATTCGCCGGAATCGGGATCATAAAGAAAGCGGATCTCTTTGAGCGGGACGAACACCACTTTGTCGATGCCCGTCAGATTCTCGTTCATGACCCATTCGACGCTGATGGCTCCGCCGCGGCCGATCTGGGCGAGTGCCGAATTCACGAAGCCGTCGATCCCACCGAACCGTCCGAAGACCGTCATGTTGAAACGGTTCAGCTCGTCCATGGCGGCCTGCTGGACTTGCTCCCGATCGGTTTCGACCATCACCGTGTGACCGGTGTTGCCGAGTTGGACGATGTTGTCGATCATCTGGGCCACGTCGGGATTCACGAGGCTTAAATTCTGCATCGCTTCGAGATATTCCAGGGGATAGGCCGCACCGACGGAACGCATTTCGCTGATAAGATCCCGCAGGAGATCGCCGAAGCCGACGGTATCGACCGATACCCGTCCGACAGGGAGAGCTTTGGGATCAATTTCTTCGGGGGAGACGGTAGCCAACCCTTCGACCGATCTCTTGCGGGGAAAGTATACTTTGCCGTTCACGACCATGCGTTCCTTGACGAATGTTTGGTTCATGCGGGTGATTACGTGAAAGGCGGGAATTTCAGCTTTTTCGGATCCGAAAACGAAACTTTTCAGACGAGGCCAAAATTGCGGCTTGATGACGGCCGGTTACCGGCCTTGAAATCGGCAGGCGGCAACCCTTATCGAGTTGCTATGTTTTGCGTAAGCCGGTGTACTGGGGTCATGAAAACAACGATCAAAAAAGTGAAAAGCATTTCCTACGACGTCGATAAACTCGGCGGGATTCAGCTGCTCGGAAACGATGTACTGACGGCGGTTGCCCGGGGCGAGATGGATCTCAACCAGATCGCGATCAATCATCTGGCCGGTCGCGGGCTTGATGAAAATGGAGCATGGATCGGATTCGACAAGGCGAAGGAACGGTTTATCGAGGAAGCCCGCCGATAAACGCCTCGACCTGCGCGAAGGTTTTCGCGATGTCGCCATCAAGTCCGCATTCCTTCGCTATCTTGCCAAATTTTGACTCCCAGTTTGCGGGAGGCGGACTGATCGCCTTCGGAATCCCGTGTGTTCCACGGTATTCGAATATCTTGCCGATCGCCGTCCTCAATACATCCGTTTTCAATGTTTTGGTCCCGATCAACAAGGCCAAGTCGATCAGGTCTTTCACCCTGGAATTTTCGGATTCCTCTCTCGGCAACGTGTAGGCGTGGAGTTTTTCCGCGAATTGCTGCTCTCTGGAAATGGCAGGGAACGGCAGTGTTTCAATGCCGGCAAACTCCAGCCAATCCTGACTGCCGATCTCCTCGACCGGATCCAACACGAGGGAGGAAACCACCACATCCATCGGGAAACGGATGAACAGTCGGCCGTCGAGATGCGCTTCGATGGGGAAACGGGAACCGCCATAGGGCACGGCCTCCAAGTCCAAGGTCGGATTTCCGACAAGAAAAACGAAGAAATCGTTCAAATCCTCGCGGGCAGCCTTCTGCAATAGGTCGAAAATTTCCAAATCCTGCGCTTCCCGTTTGGCCAGCGTTTTTGCTCGGAGTACCAGGTCGATGTCCTTCGTGGTCCGGGCTTTTTGTATCCGTAACTCCATGGAGTACCCGCCCTTGAGGAAGAGATTGCCGGGATGGGACTTGAAGAGGCGGCAGAGCAGACGATCGAACGCGACCTGCCGGCGCAATTTGTGCAAATCGACACCATGCTTCTTGGAAAAATTATTGAGACGTCCCTCCAAGGCTGTTCTGAATGCCGTCGGTGTCCCGTATTTCCTGCTCATGAACGCCGCTCCTTCCTGTCTTTCTCGATAAAGAATTTTGCAGCTCCGGGAACCCGGTCGACGATTGCCAACGCATCCTTGCGGGTGAGCAAACCGCGCTGCATGAATTCAGCGACCGCCTGCTGGACCAAGTGGTCCTCAATCTGTCCGGCGGCGATGATATCCAAGACCGTCCGTGGTGGCGTCGTGACCCGAAATCCTCTCATCGTCCGGCAATCCCCTTCATGGAGGTCTTCCCGATGAAGCACGAGCACAGCGGGAATCTCGCTGTTCCGACGGAATTTTTTCGGAACCGTCATGTGAAGTTTGGCGGACATGACATCACTGGCGTCATAAATACTGAGGGCGGTATCGAAGGAATAAACCCCTTGGGGTTCGCCTTTCCGATTGCAGGACCAGAGCGACCAAAGAACATACTGGTCATCCGGTTGATTCGGGAAATTGGACAAGCGATAGATCCCGCGATGCTCTCGAGTCCAATGTCCATGGTTGACGTGATACGGATGATTATTGATCCAAACCCCCGCCGCGATGGCCTGACGAGACGTAAAATAGCCCTGCTGGGCCGATGCTATTTCAAAAAGTCGCTTTTCTGGAGATTGGGTCATTGCACATACCTCATAATAATTATGAGTATTGTGCAAACTAATCCATATTGCAAGCACATATACCTTAATTATTATGAGGTATGTGTTATTCAAGGGGCCTGTTTTTCTATAACTATTTGAAATCTTTACTTATTGCTTCCACTCATCCGATCCAGATACTCCAAGGCGATCTGAGGATCGTCCTTGAGGGCTTTGAATATGGTCTGCCGGGCCAAAAGCTGGGGCCGTTGTTTGAGGATTTCCCGGCGGTCTTTGAAAACCGGGTCGGTCTTCAAGTGTTCCTGAAAAACCTGCAGGGTGATCCCCGCAAAACAACAGGCCTCGGCATCGCTGCAGCCGAGCGAAAAGGCGTCCTCGAGTCTGCGAAGGCAATCCTCGCTCAACGTGCCGATCTTCGGCGGTTCGGGTTTGGGCTCAGTCTTTTTCGGCATGAATACGCTCCGCTTTCTTTCCCGTATAATTTTCCCAGCGGGTGACAATGACATCGCAATAGATCGGATCCAGTTCCACGAGCCGCGCCTTGCGGCCGGTTTTCTCGCAGGCGATCAGCGTGGTTCCCGAACCACCGAAAAGGTCGAGGACGATCCCTCCGCGCTTGCAGGAGTTTTCGACGGTTCGCACCACCAATTCGACCGGCTTCTGATTCGGGTGAAAAGCACGATCCTGTTTTTGTCCCTTGTCATCCTTCCGACCCGCGAATGAATTGAACGATGGGAATTCGAAGACATTGGGATGATTCTTCGGACCGTAAAATTCGGGATGGCCCTTGGCGATGTAGAGGATCGGTTCGTACTTCCAGGTATAGTGGCCGAAGTTCATCGCCTGCACGTCTTTCAACCAGATCAGCGTATTGCGATAATCCCAGCCAGCCTCAATGGCGCAGGTGAGGAATTCAAGGACGTTCGCTTCGGCGTAGCAAACATAGGCGGGAGCGTTGGCGGAACAGTTCGCGAAAGCGTTTCGGTAAACCTTTTCGAGAAAGCCCCGGAAGTCTTTCTGGTTGTCTCCCATGATCTTTCTGCCGAAGGTATCCTCGTAATTCACGTTGTACGGAGGGTCGGTGAAAATCATGCCGGCCTGTTCGCCATTCAGAAAGGCTTTGAGCAACCCTTCATCCGTGCTGTCGCCGCAGTGGAGGCGATGATCCCCCAGAATCAAAAGGTCACCGGGCTGCGTGATAGCCTTATCGGGAGGCTCCGGAACGGCATCCTCCTCGGCACCGGTAAGACTGTTTTCTTTTTCATAGCCGATCAGATCTTTCAATTCATCATAGTCGAAGCCCGTCAGTTCGATCGGATACTCGCCGATGTCGACGTCGACGATCACGTCATGGAGTAGCTGAAGATTCCATTCCCCCTGGATCTTGTTCAGGGCGAGATTCAGCATCTTCTCTTTAGTGAGAGGGAGATCGACTACGACCACCTTCGTCGATTTGATGCCTATGAATTCGAGTACTTTGAAGCGCTGGTGTCCGCCGACAATGTTGCCGGTTTGCTTATTCCAGACGATCGGCTCAACAAGCGAGAATTCCAGGATGGATTTTTTGAGCCGTTCCAATTGCTCGTCGGAAATCTGTCTCGGGTTATAGGGACAGGGATTCATCTCCGAGAGTTTTTTACTTACGAGGACCATGTCCATGTTCAATCTTTCGTTTGCTTCATCCATCGTGTGCCTCCTCTACGATTGCCTTGCCGATCACTTCGATAACCTGCGGAACGACCGCGTTTCCGAGGCAGGTAAGCTGGTGAATCCGGTCGGGAATCCCATCAGCCACTCCACAAATCTTGGGTGCGGATACAGGCCATCCGTCGGCCCATTGCGAAGCACCTCCCGCAGGTTGCCGCGACATTTCGGCGAGCCTTTGAACCTCTCGGTAGAAGCCCCCTTGGCATCCGAGACGATCGGCGTCGGGTACCATTCTCTTGGTCGCGAAGATCCAGATCCGTTCACGCCTATGGGGAGCGCCCACGGCCGACGCCGGTATGCATTCCCATTCGACATCGTACCCGAGCGCGGCCAGGTCTCTGAGAATTCGTCCGAAGTACCGTCCAGATTCAGTTGAAAGGATCCCCGGCACGTTTTCAGCCAGGACCCATCGGGGCTCAAGCTCGCGAATAATTCGGGCGAATTCTCCCCACAGGTCTCGCGCATCGTCGGAGCCTTTTCGCATTCCGGCGAAACTGTGGGGCTGACAGGGGAAGCCGCCGCAAACAAGCTCGACGGGTTCGAGGTTATGTCGGCCGCAATCCCTGACATCCCGGTGGCGGGCGACGTGGGGCCAGTGTTTTTCGAGAATTCCGGTCGCATAGTCATTGATCTCCACCTGCCACAGGCATTTCATGCCGGCCCTTTCCAGGCCCAGATCGAAACCGCCGATGCCAGCGAATAGCGAACCGAACGTGATCGTCATGTCCGTGAATACGGGATTGACGATAACTGTGCCGGTGATACGATCCGGAAATAGCGCTTTCCCGGATTGAAGGATTCACGAAAGGGTTTCCGAAAGCCTTTGCGCAATCCTTCCCTGAAGGGATCGTGAAAGGGTTACCCATTGGGTTTGCCGATCTGTTTTTTGGTTCGTTTAGGGGCAGGTGGCGGGATTATCCGCTTGCAGAGCGGCTCAGAGATGAGTACTTCGTCCTGCACTTGGGGGACGCAGCAATAAAAAAGGCCCACCATTTGGTGGGCTTTTTTATTGCTTTGTTTTTCAACTGAAGGAGAACCCGTAGGGTTTCGACCGAGCGCGGGTACCCACGTAGTGGGTGCGCGAGGAAGTGGTTGGAGCCGTGAGGCGGAAACCAGACTCCCGTTGGGGACGCAAGAAATCCGCAGCACCTTTTTGGTGCAGCGGATTTTTTTTGTTCATACTGGAGTTGAACCCTGGTTTTGAAAAGGTCACCGGTTCGACCACCATATGGGGGAGTGTTGGGTAAACGGTTTTTATAAAATGACGCCAAACAGCTTCAATTCACACCAAAATCTCAATTGCAAATTTGATGGTCTGATCGGCAACCAAGTCTTCATTGCGACGAACGTCGGACTTGATGGGCAGGATATAAGCACCTCGCTTACTATCTGGGAAAATAGAGGTTTTCCAAGCGGCGTTGCCTTGGTATTTCCAAAGCTTTTCGTTCATTCGAAAGTGGGTCTTGATCATAGGAATCATCTTATATATAGCCATATTTACCAAAAGGAGCGCCAATGAAATCAAACATATTGCTGATAATTTTGAGTATTGCAGTTTCAATCCCTGCATTTGCTGGAACGGGGACCTTGGCCGGCGATGTTGATGATGCGTACGGTACACCACTGCCTGGTGTCATTGTCACAGTGACAAATGCGGACACCTCAGATGCACATACAGTTGCTACCAATTCTGGGGGTGTTTTTTTCGCAGAAGACTTGCCCTCCGGAAAGTACTCCGCAAAGGCACAGATGCCCGGCTATAAAACGGCCTCTGCTTCAAATATAAAAGTCAAAGATGGAAAAATGACTAAAATAAAACTGATCATGGTGATTGGGGTTGATTGATTTAGGGGGCTGCATGAATTTGTTCATTGTAATATTACTCTCTCTCGGAATGACTGCATGCGGCGCTGCAACAAGTAGTACTTCATCGGGAAATAGTGTACAACCCAGTAGCCCGCAAACCAATGCCAGTGCGAGTAAATCGGTCTGCAATGGGGTAAATGACTTTACGAATATACCGAGTGCCTTTCTGGCAGCGCTGAAAAAATACACCACAACCAATGCGGAGCATGTCGTTAATGTGTGTACCGAAGATAGTAATAGCGACGGTGCCGCCGATTATATTGTTGTCGAATCCACCGATCAGCCGAACCATGAGTCGGTGTATTATGACGATTCAGATAGTCATCATGAGGATTATGATTTCAATACCAACGAGTATCGTTATAGTGATTTGTACACAGATCAAACACCCGGCTCAGCTGGAAACAACATGATCGAAGCCCAGAGTATTGTCATGCGCATGCCAATTAATCCCGCATCAGCGACAACGAAAACAGCCACCACATATAACACTATCGGTCTTGGGCTGAATGGCGTTTCATTCTTCAATGAAAATGCAGGACCGGGCGATGACATTACAGACGAGCTTTTTACTTTTGATCAATGCTCAGGACATCCGCAGCAAGACGGAGTGTATCACTATCACGTTGGGCCAATTTGCCTGATTCGTGATCTAGGTGGCGCAGTCGTGATAGAATCAAAAACAGTAAAAGGGAAGACATACACATGGATCGACGATGCGGGGACTAATGCCGGTTTACTACTTGGTTTTCTCATGGATGGTTTTCCTGTCTACGGCCCAATTGGTACAAGTGAAACGGATTGTAATGGTAGCGCTGTGTCTACACCGATAGATGATTACAATGGCCATACACACTGTACCGCAGACTTTGGTGATGCAATCTACCACTATCATGTAAAGACCGCAAACAAAGGTGGGACCAGTTCTCCAATTTTTTGGATTACGAATGAATATTACTACGGCACTCCCGGTAGTGTTTCGAATTAATGTATAACTGTACGCAAGTTGTTGCTTATTACTGATTTTTTGGTAAGAGTAGCGCAATGATGCTTTCACTTTTCCCACCACAGGTTGTGGATTTTTTTGTCTCGGTTGCAGATTTTTTTCTGTTTCTGTGTCGTGTCCTCAAGGAGGGGTTTTCGCGCCGTTTTGAGTTTCGAGAGTTTTTCCGTCAATGCTATCAAATTGGTTACAAAACACTGCCGCTGGTTTCTGTGACGGGTATCATTGTGGGGCTCGTCATGGCCATTCAGTCACGACCTGTGCTGCTCAAGTTTGGTGCAGCGACCATGCTACCAGGTATGGTGGCGGTGTCCATCATCCGCGAAATGGGCCCCGCGTTTATTGCGCTGATTTGCGCAGGCAAAGTAGGGTCCAGCATGGGCGCCGAATTGGGCTCCATGAAGGTCACCGAACAAATCGATGCCATGGAAGTTTCGTCCACCAATCCCATGCGCTTTTTGGTCGTTACGCGCGTTCTGGCAGCAACTCTCATGATTCCACTCCTCATTTTATATGCCGATGCATTGGCTATTTGGGGTAGCTGGGTGGGCACCAATCTGCAGGGGGATGTCACGCTCCATCTATTTTTTACGCAGGCATTTAAAGCAGTTGGATTTCGGGATCTCATTCCTGCTGTCATCAAGTCCTTCTTCTTTGGTGGCGTGATTGGTTTAGTCGGCTGCTATCAAGGATATCACGCGGGACGCGGTACGGAAAGTGTGGGGAAGGCGGCAAACGCCGCGGTGGTAATGGCGTCACTGTTGGTGGTTTTAGTCGATGCCGTGGCCGTTCAAATTACAGACATTTTGGTTAAATGATGCAGAACATTGTTATCGAAATTCGGAACGTCAAAAAATCCTTCGAGAGCCAGCATGTCTTGAAAGATGTAACATTGGATCTAACCAAGGGTGAAAACCTGGTTATTGTGGGCAAGTCCGGTATTGGCAAATCCGTTTTGGTCAAGTGCATTGTGCGTCTCTTAAAGGCAGATAGTGGAGTCATCAAAGTCTTGGGTGAGTATGTCAATGCTTTGGATAACGATGCCTTGAATGAATTGCGAAAGAAGATTGGATTTTTGTTTCAAGGGGGCGCGTTGTATGACTCCATGACGGTGAAGGAAAACCTGGAGTTCCCGCTAAAGCGCATTCATCGTGGCTTGAAGCGTGCAGAAATTGATCAAAAAGTCAAAGAGGCGTTGGAACAAGTGGGGCTTTTGGATGCGCTCAATAAAATGCCATCCCAATTATCGGGCGGCATGTGCAAGCGCATCAGTGTGGCGCGCACCATTATTGTGAACCCTCAGATCATGCTCTACGACGAACCCACGGCCGGTCTGGATCCCGTCACATCCTCTGAAATCAGCACGCTGATCAATGATGTGCAGAAGAAATACAACACCTCATCCATCATTATTACGCACGATATTGAATGCGCTCGCATTACGGCAAACCGTGTGATTATGCTGGAAGATGGTACGGTATATAAAGAAGGCAGTATTGAATCATTTGAAACATCACGGGATTCGCTCATTATGTCGTACTTTAATCCATCGAGCAATCCCACACATTATTAGTTAGGGGGAAGAACATGCTATTTAAACTGCGGTTGGGGCTTTTTATTGTTGGTGGCTTGGCAATCTTTGTTGCAGCCGTCTTCATCATTGGAAAGCAGCAAAACTATTTTGACCAGATGTTCCGGTTAAGCACCACGTTCAAAAACGTGAGTGGATTGGAAGTGGGTAGTAATGTTCGTTTCACAGGAATCAATGTGGGGACCGTGGAAAATATTGTCATTTATGATACTAGTACCGTTCGCGTGGACATGCTTATTAAAGAGAACGTACAGAAATATATCAAAACTGATTGTATTGCGATGATTGGTTCATCCGGAATTGTGGGCGATCGTATTTTGAGTATTACACAAGGTAGCAGTGCAGCACCGCACGTCAAAGATGGCGAAATGATCGCCTCAAAAGAACCCATTGAAACGGATACCATTATTTCAGATTTGAAGGATACCGTGGATAAAGCCAATAAGTTTGTAGATAAAGCCAATACCTTTGTTACCGGAGCTGAGCAAATTGTAAACAAGGTGAATAATGGGCATGGCACCGCTGCAAAACTCCTTAATGATCCCAAGATGGCGCAGAATATCAATCAGACAGTCATTAATCTTAAGGATGCAACAAAGACATTAGATGAAAATATGGTTGCAGCAAAAGATAGCTTTTTGCTGCGTGGTGCTTACAGACGTCAGGCTAAAAAGGAAGCCAGAGCGAGAAGGATTGCGGAAAAGCAAGCGGCACAAGCACTTGCAGAGCGTGAAAAGAATCAATGATATGAGCCCATTATCACCCAAACATCAGGCGATGGTAGATCTATTCCAAAAGCATGTTGATGCCGAATTGGCAGGGGACATTGAAACCACAATGGCCACTATGACGGATGAACCTCATTTGTACAATGTGGCCAACATGATGGGTGGTGAAGATAAAGCTGGGGTCCGCAAATTTTATACAAATCATCTTGTGGGTAAATTTTTTCCGCCCGATGTCAAAATGACCACCATTTCTCGAACGGTTGATGATCATCAAATCGTTGAAGAAGTGGTGATTCAATTTACGCACACTACCGAAGTGGAATGGATGTTACCTGGCATCAAACCAACAGACAAACGTGTCGAAGTAGCATTGGTGGTTGTGGTTGGCGTTAAGGACGGTAAAATTGCGCACGAACATATCTATTGGGATCAAGCCACTGTGCTTGCCCAAATTGGCTTGTTAGATCCAAAAGGGTTGCCCGTCTGTGGCGCTGAAAGTGCACAGCGCATGCTTGGAAAAGTTGCTTTATAACCTGAAAGTAATTCATGAAAAGGAAGCTCATTACTATAATACTTGTCGTTGTCTATGCTCTGCAGCTGGCATCACCGCTTTATGCACAAGATACCACTGATGTTTCTGCCCCAATTTCTGAGCCAAAACCCAAACAGAAAATTCGCATACCTCTGGCATTCAAACATGCGGCAGGGGATATTCGCTATACCTTTGGCTATTGGCCCGCTTTGATCATTGCTGGTGGGGCTATTGCTGCGGGCGCCTTGACAGCGGTTGACCACTCTGTAGCTAGCCATTTTACAAGTCGCCATCTTGGGAAGCTAGATGACATCGGCAACTATATTGGTAGTCCTTACGTCTTAAACCCAGCGGCATTTGTCGTATGGGGGGCATCCGCACTTGCACATGATAAAAAGGCGACTGTCACTGGCGAAACTCTTGTCGAGTCACTGTTGTTTGCAGATGTCATGGTGGGAGGGCTGAAGCTTGCATTTCGGCGTACTCGCCCCAATGGAGGTAACTATAGTTTCCCCTCTGGCCACGCCGCAGGGACCTTTGCGGTGGCCACCTCACTCCAAACTCTATTTGGTTGGAAGGCCGGTGTTCCTGCATATGCTGTGGCGACATTTGTCGGCTTGACGCGCATCGATATGAATGCACATTATCTGTCCGACGTGGTTTTTGGGGCAGCATTGGGCTCCGCAATTGGATGGGGCACAGCGCACTACCATAAATTGATCCACAAAAATTTATTTGTGATGCCCATGATGGGTGGCAATAGTACAGGTGTTAACATTTCAGGAACGTTTTAAATTTTATGACAGCTTCATTTTCAATCAAACGTCGTCTCAAGAGTTTTCAATACGCTGCAAAAGGGATTGCTCACCTTGTTGCTTCTCAGCACAATGCTTGGATTCACTTGGTCGCAACGGTTTTGGTTGTGTGCTTTGGATTCTACTGTCAATTATCAGCGTCCGACTGGAGCCTCATAGTTGTGGCCATTACTATGGTTTGGACAACCGAGGCCATCAATACCGCCATTGAACTTCTATGCGATTTTGCAACTTCGGATCGCCACTCCCTCATTGAAAAAACGAAGGATCTTGCAGCCGGTGCGGTTTTAATTGCGGCCATCGGTGCAGCGGCTATTGCTATTCTGGTGTTTTATCCATATCTCTAAATTGCGCAAAGGGAGGTGTTATGCAATTTTTACTTACCATATGCTTTCTGCTAGCATCACCCATACTTTGGGCGCATGGTGTGCATGGTACAGGTGCCGGTCGCCAGTACCAAAAACCGGATACTGATTTTTGGTCGATTTTTATTCCAAGCACTGAAGCAGCAATTACGCATATGGACATCGACGAAAAATTAGGTCTTCGGATTATTGATAGCGATGGTTTACCGAATCACAAAACAGGCGCATTTCCCAATGCGCACAATCCCAATCATATTGAAGAACAGTACTACCAATTCAAGGTGCCACTTCATCCCCAAAAGGCAGCTCATACAACACCATTAAATCATGCGGACTTTGGTGTTGCGCTCAATGGCGTGCCATTTGATCCTGAGAGTGCTGAATTTTGGAATGGTAATCGCGACTGGAATGAAGAGGCCATGAGCCCCGATGTTAATTTGGGCTTGGACTCCAATAATGCCCATGTTCAGCCCACTGGGGCCTACCACTATCATGGTATGCCGATAGGGTTTGTTGACAAGTATAACTATCGCAGTACGCCGGTTATGATTGGTTATGCTGCCGATGGATTCCCAATTTATACCCCCTATGCACAAGATGTGAATGGCCAGAAAAAAACACTGCGGTCCAGTTATCGGCTGAAGACTGGCCAACGTCCAAGCCCGCCCAATGGTCCTGGTGGTACATATAATGGCCTTTATTCAAATGACTACGAGTTTGTCTCTGGGGCAGGGGATTTGGATCAGTGCAATGGTCGTACTGCTGTTACAGCTGACTTCCCACAAGGCATATACTATTATGTTATCACTCAAGATTTTCCGTTCATTCCCCGGTGTTGGGTTGGAACAGCAGATGCGTCGTTTCGTAAGGGCCCACCAACTGGTAACAGACGCGGCATAGGACCACAAGGTCCCGGTATGAATGGCCCAATGGGTATGCGACCGCCACCACCGCGTCGGTTCTAGAATAACTAATTAAAATCGATAAGCGACAGATAGGTTCCCATTTACTGTGCGCAAGAAGTTGAGGGATGTAATAGCGTCTGGTGCATCAGAGCTGACGTCGAGTATGTGAATACTCATTGCTCCATGTACCATCAGCTTGATCTCTATGGGGCCAGCATAATAGCCCAAACCGAGATTGGCGATGAGACCGTGTGTTTGATACGCTGATTCTCGATCAATTTTGAGCTGAATTTCTTCGACCTGCAATTGTGCTCCCAGTGACATCGTTCCTACAGTGAAGAGGTAACCGCCACTCAATTCAAAGGCAAGGTGCTTGTTCATGGCAATACTTCGTGTGGCAACGATTGGAATGCGTGTGCCAGTTTTCTGAATTGAGACCTTCTGTGAGTCGATAGATGTTGTAAAATTTGCCTCATCGCGCCCAATACCAATACGTACGCCTCTGTAATCATGGGCGCCACAGCGATCTCCCCATAGAAGGGTCAGATTGGCCTCAAGTTGGCCGGAATTGCCACTAACGCTCTCTGAATAATTTTCACCGTAGTACAAAACGTCACGGCCAAATGCAGAGCTAACCCCCATGGAGAAACCAGGGCCTTCACCATTTTGACCGAGTGGCGTGTACTGTTTTCGGCAAACTACTGTCATGAAAAAATCTCCATATGTTGTTCTACATACTTATTATCGGCAGAAAAATGAAAAGGTTGCTTATTTATCACTATCATTTTTTTGGAAATCAATTTATAAGACGGGCATTACAAGGAGGCCATTCATGGCAAAGAAGAAAGCAAAAAAGAAAGCTGCGAAGAAAACGGCAAAAAAGAAGGTTGTAAAGAAAGCCAAAAAGCGTGCCGGTCCCAAAAAAAACTCGGCCTTCATGAAGGCCTTACAACCTGATGCCGCATTGGGTGCAGTTGTTGGTAATAAGCCATTGCCACGCACCGAAGTGGTCAAGAAACTTTGGGTCTACATCAAGAAGCACAAACTTCAAGATTCAAAGAACAAGCGCAACATTAATGCCGATGCCAACTTGAAAGCTGTCTTCAATGGCAAGAAGACGGTAAATATGTTTGAGATGACCAAGTTGGTATCCAAGCATTTGAAGTAATTTAAATTGAATAGTTGCAATAAAAAGGCCCCTCAAGTGAGGGGCCTTTTTTATTTGGTTAGGTGTTCAATTAGCGCATATGCAGCATTATGGGCCAATCTTGTGAGTTTCTCACGCGGTGTACTATCACCAACCTCATAGGTAACGGCGGGTGCATTAAATGTCTTATCAATCCACCCCTCAGAAGTTTTTGGGACAATGGGGTTACTTCTACTCAGGGGAATGAGTTTAATTTGGTAGTCCTTTTCACGTGCGCTGAGTTTCTCCATCCAATCTAAGACACGACTATCCAATGCGGCTTTGCCAGATGCATCTTCGTTTACTTCAATCAGATACATCACGTCCTTATATGTGGAGTGAAAATCAATGAAGAATGCAATGCCCTTTTTAGAATGCACTTCAATGGCTTGTTTCACTGCCCGTGTCTCAGGTTCATTAGAGGATTGCCAGTCACGATTTAAGTCAATGCCACCCTTACCAGAATCGCAGGCACCATCATTGTTGTTGTCTGTGCATGGGCCAATGCCATTATGACGCCAATGACCTTGGTCGACGCCATCAGGATTTACATTGGGTATGACAATAACATTATACTTAGCCAAAAATTGCTTTGATAGGTAACCATTGTCGCAGAGTGCTTCCACAAAGCTCATTTGTGCCAGTGTGCCTGTGACCTCGGGTGGATGCTGTCTGCCCATGAGTACAACTGTTGGTTTTGGCGTGTTGCCCTTGTTGATCGTGAGCATTGGAATGTCACGTCCACCATTCGACTTTCCGATAGTGCTGAATGAAATAAAGGGGTGAGCGTTCACCATTTTCTGTGACCATTCCAAGATGCGATCAGATGTAATCAACTCCTGTGCTGCGATCCAGATAGTATGACCATCTAGTGCCAGTGGAAAACTTGCAGTAAAGCCCTTACCTGTACCATCACCCCAAGTACCATCCTCAACTAAACCATTACGCGAAACAATTGATGGATCAATAGATTGCCAATGAGTTCCATCATAGCTGATCTTAGGTAAATAGCGGTGGAGGCCTGCTGTGTATGCAAATTCAATGGTGATAATCTGATGTTTCTCTGCGCTATTGATGCGGAAGGCATACCATGGACTATCATTGATAGGGGGCTCATTTTCAGGTGACGAAACAATTGTAAATTTTGAAGGACCCGTTTGAATAACATTAGCAAGTCGACCACCAGGAAAATTGTTATCGAATGCGATTTTTACCTTTTCAGAACTTGGTTCAGTAAATCGGAAGAAGCGTTTTGGTTCAAGGCGAACACCACGATGCGCTTGTCCCTTGGTTGGATCCTCTGGTGGGTAGAGCGCTTTGGAAACTTCTATCTTGGATGATGTACTTTTGCATTGAATAGCAACTCGTGAATTATGTTTCCAAACATCTACAAAGTTAAATGCCTGACTTGAACTTGCTTGGATTGCTTTAAGCAAACTATCGTGTACTTGGTCTGTATATTTGGCGCTCTTGGAATTGTGCTGACTATTCAGAAGGGCAAGAATATCTTCCTTCGATAATGTATGGTCCGCACTACCACCCACGCGTTGAGCGACCTTCTGAATGGGCTCACCTAGAATTTGGATACAGGAATATTGTGGCGCACTCGCATCTAATTTAGTGGTCATTTTATCTCCTCTACTTGGTAACTTATTGTTTTATAATAATAATGATGCCCTCTATAAATGGCCGATCACTATTATCTTATTAGGTATCGTCTGTAGCAAAAAAAAGTTGCGTGCACTATTTAATCGTTTTCTTTCTGGATAAGTCCCGCTATAGGCTGCCGCGCCAGTGTTGGCGGCCTGAACAAGTTACTCAAACAGCGAGAAGGGAGTCGTATGGATAGATGGATAGGTGTTGTTGGTATTGCCGTAATTCTTTTATTTGCTGTCCTCTTATCATACAGCCCCAAGAAAATTAATATTCGCACTGTTGCTTCTGGTCTGATTTTGCAGATGCTGATTGGTGTAGTTCTGTTAAAATGGGAAACTGGCAACTTGTTCATGCAATGGGTTGCAGGCAAAGTGACATCCTTTCTCAACCTGGGATATCAAGGTAGTCATTTTCTCTTCGGTAACATTGTGGATCCGCAACACTTTGGCACATTCGGTTTTCAGTTTGCGTTTTCAGTTTTGCCTACCATTATCTTTTTTGCATCATTCATGTCCTTTCTCTATTACCTGGGCGTCATGCAACATGTTGTCAAAGCCTTTGCATGGCTGATGCAAAAGATCATGGGGACATCAGGTGCAGAATCATTGTCATGTTCAGCAAATGTCTTTTTGGGGCAAACGGAAGCGCCTCTTTTGGTACGCCCATTCTTGCCGGGTGCCACAAAATCTGAACTCTGCGCCATTATGGTCGGTGGGTTTGGCACAATTGCTGGAAGTGTGATGGCGGGGTACATTCAGATGGGTGTTCCTGCAGCGCATATCATTATTGCCAGCTGTATGGCAGCACCCGGGTCCCTCATGATTGCCAAAATTATTTTACCTGAAACTGAAAAATCCGAGACCTTGGGCAGTGTGCATATGCCGAAGTTGAACGTGGGATCCAATGTGTTAGACGCCATTTCTCACGGAACTACTGATGGCTTGCATTTGGCCTTGAATGTGGCAGCCATGTTGGTCGCCTTCATTGCGCTGATTGCCTTTGCCGATAAAGTACTCTTAAATTTTGACCATTGGATTGATGGTAGCCTGGTAAAGGGTGTTCAAATGGCGAATGGTGAATTTGCCGGCTACTTCCCTGGAAGTTTGAAAACACTCTTTGGTAGCATTTTGGCACCGATTGTCTGGCTTATGGGCGTGCCTCAAGCCGACCTTAATACGGTGGGGGGACTGTTAGGTATCAAGTTGGCGGCTAATGAATTTGTGGCCTATGCAAATCTGTCACCCATGATCAAAAGTGGACTCATTTCGTCAAAGGCCGGCATTATGGCTACCTACATGCTTTGCGGCTTTGCCAATTTTGCATCGATCGGCATTCAAATTGGGGGTATTAGTGCGTTGGCACCCAATCGTCGCTCAGACCTGGCCAAATTGGCGTTTCGCGCGATGTTGGGTGGTGCGCTGGTTTCCTGTATGACAGCTACGATTGCCGGCCTTCTGCTGTAAGTAAAAAAACTAAATAAAATCAGAGATATTTATTGTCATTATTAAACCCCTACACTAAAGGGCCCCCGCAACAGGGGGAAGACAGGAGCTGGTGTGAGCGTCGCATTACATCCATTTCAATGTTCAACCCCGTTGTCACCTGCGGCGGCCCCTTTACTTTGTGAGTCTCAACCGTCTGCAGCTCATTATCAAAACGAATTAAATCAAATTGAATCACGTCGGCAATACGCTGTTGGTGATACACAATCCATGGTCGCGCTAGATTTGTATGAGGCTATGGTACACCTGTCAGATCCTGAAGGTTTCATGCCCAAGGTCACAGGTCTTTTGAACCACGCCAAGAGCGGGCTTTTACAATTACCTGTAGGCAGTTCCCAACAATTATTATTGCAACAAGCCAACGTGGCAGAAGCCCGCTACTATGTCAGATTGGCGAGCCAAAGCCGTGATACGAGCTCTGCACAAGACCATGTGCGCCATGGTATTGCCGCCATCACACCCGTTTTGAATGCTATTACTGCTGCTGAGACCAGTTCAAAGGTAGTGGAGGATTCACAGGCCCGTTTATGGGTGGATGCACTCATGTTGCGCCAAAGCTTGGCGCAGTTGGAGCGTATTCATGACATGGATGTACATGATTCCTGGATGGCTACACGTGACACCGAAATTTGTGCGGCACGTTCATTGATTTCTGAGTTACCTGAAGGGGACCGTGCAAGTCGAATGGCCGAACTCACACAACTTCATGCCCGCACGTTATTGATTTCACATGAATACGCCGAGGCAATGCGCCTGAATCCATCGCTCAATGAAAATGATGATGCTGGCTTTTTATCCAGAGTCCAATCCGCTGCCATGGAAGCCGCAGCACAGTCGGACCGCTTTGGTGGCTGGGCGTCATTTAGTGCATCACTAGCAGGCTGTTTTATTGGAACCAAGATTGCGGCCACTACAGGCGCAGCCGCAGGTGCAGGCGTTGGATCCATTGTGCCAGTAGCGGGTACCGGTGCGGGAGGAGCAGCAGGAGGTACTGTTGGCGCGGTTGGTGGTTGTGCCACAGGTGCCGTGGGTGGATTTTTGTTACTGCGCAGTGCTGCAGCGTTATCGGCTCCACAAGTCTGGGATGCTTACCAAACGGGGTACACCGCTGAAGATTGGCAAAGCGCTGCATTCAACACCGCTGCATTGACTGCTGAAGGGGCGTTGTCCGCCTGGGGCGCAACAGGTGTAGCGCAAGGTGGCAAACAAATTGCGAGAGTTTTTGTTGAAGACTTGCCGATCGTCGGACGCGCATTACTCAATTTACCTGCGCGTATGGCCGCATTGAAAGTAGCCGATTTGGCGCCGCGTATTGCCTTACCCAAGTTATCCCATCTCATAAAACCTGCTACTGAAACTGTCGCATCCCCGTGGCTTAGCATGAGCGGTGATGTGAGCGCTGCGCGTATTGCCAAAGCGCTTGGCTATGCAGCTTTTTATGCAATGACAGGAATTATTACGATACCCACAGCTGCGCAGGCCAATCCCAATGCCAGCAAAGGGGTTTCACCGTGGTCAGACCCTGTTAGTGAAGTTCTGGCACCCATCGGCTTGGTTGCGTCAAACCTTGTTGTTGCCCGTCTACTCAGGGCCCCGCATTTATTAGTCCAAGGTTTTGGCTTGGCCTACTATGGATTATGGCGCTGGGTGGATTATCGCGGTGGAAATGAGGCTGCACCATTTGAGGCTGCCAGTAAAATTGCAGTAGGTGGTGCAATTTGTACATTTTTAGTTAAAAATCCGTTGAGTGAAAACATCAGATTGGATGGACTTGGCACAGTTATGGGCACGCTAATCTCAACTTATCCTTGGATGACCTCTGCAATTGAAGCTGGTAATGCAAAGGGTGAAGGGGTGATGTTGCCTATCCTCATTGGGCACGCGTTTGTTTTTGTTCATAAGGCTTCGTTTGCCTTGGACTTTAAGCTCATTAAGCCATTTTTTGAGCGTACGCCATTCTTGCGCGCTTTCTCGGATATGGCGCGTGGCGATGTTATAACAGGACCTATTTTTGATGTGTTTCGACGCGTTGGGTTTCCATTACATCGTATTAATCTGTTGGGCTATCAGCGCTTTTTCTGGCTCTCCAACTTTGTTTGCATTACCTCGGCACTAGAGGTCTTAGGCCAATCAATTGGTGCTTCAATGGATGATAAATATGGCTCAATCATGGGACCTTGGCGCAAGCGCACAGCCGAACAAATGTTGGGCTGGAGTCCGTTCCGAACAGCAGCAATTATGGCACTAGACTTTGATACTGTGGGTGCGCGTATCCTTGCTGCAGTATGGTTTGGTATTGAAGATACAATTCTCAATAAGCATCACAAGATTTTCAGTCACCAACGCCGATGGGTTTCTGATTTTGGTGCGTTATTGGCAACAACTCCCTCATGGCCGGAGTGGACTAAATTTTTTGAAGGAGCCATGATGAAGATGACCTATTTAAATGGCAATGAGTTGGATGTGGATTTTGATGATTTATATGAAGATATGCGTGATGCTAAGTTTAAGCTCAATCCCGAACAACTCAAAATGATTACCGATAAATTCAGAGATTTTGAGACGATCACTCGCCAAGATCAACGCATCTGTCTCTTCCTGCTGGCGGCGATGGCCAAGGTTGCTCATGACCAAAACACGCTACTCGATCCAAAGCTTCGGCCATATTATGAGCAATACCTCCCCAAACTTAAGCTACCCAAACCCGTGGAAGAAACCCCCATCCGCCAAATCCGCGACCAAATTAATGATTGGGAGTAACACCAAAATCCTCGGAAACGCAGTCCTGTAGCGATAATATCCATTGACAAGGTCTAGGGGAGAGATTAGCCGGCGCCTCCACGTTAGGTTTAAATCAACTGAAATGCCAATTCCAAAGGAGGAAGTTATGGCCAAGGCAAGTAAGAAGGAAATCGCAGTCGTTGTTTCAAAGGTAAAAGATTACGTGAAGAGCAAGGGTTGCATGACATCCGCCGAAGCAATCCCAACATTGTCCGACAAGATCTACTGCTTGATCGACAAGGCCATTGAACGCACAAAAGCCAACGGCCGTCAGACCATTAAGCCACAAGATTTATAAAATTGTTTTTGTCTTGAATTAAGACCCTCGGTAGCCGATAGCTGCCGAGGGTTTTCTTTTATGAATCGATACATTGTTGGCACAATTTTGATAGTAGCTGGGCTCGTCTACATGGGCGTCACCGTCTTTCGCTCGTCGATGCAGTACTATGTTACGGTAAGCGAGTTTCGCAGTAATGAATCCAAATACGATGGTAAGACACTTAAGGTTGCAGGCAAAGTAAAAGAGGGTAGTGTCCAAAAGACAGTTGATGCGGGCATGCCTGTTTATACGTTCACGGTCGTCGATGCGGGCCAAGAGTTGCAGGTGGTTTATCGCGGCTTGGTGCCGGATACCTTTAAAGCAGGCTCCGATGTGGTGGCCACAGGCCACATGCAGGGGGATCACTTTGAAGCGAATCACATTCTTGCCAAATGCGCATCTAAATATGAGGCCAAGGTCCAATCATGATTCCTGAAATTGGCAGTGCCATGATCACACTTGTTATTCCCGCCAGCATCTTTAGCCTGGTCGCTGGGCTTTTGGGTGGACGCATGGCCAATGCCGCATGGCAAACCACACGCCTCATCATGATGATGCTTGTGGGTGCTTCCATACTCTTAATTCTGGCCTTCATCGCAAACGATTATTCCATTGCTTACGTTGCCCATTATTCCAACCGATCACTACCGTTCTTTTATAAAATTACCGGGTTGTGGGCAGGTCTCGATGGATCATTGCTTTTTTGGGTGACGATTTTGTCAGTGTTGGGGTTTGTCATGATGCACCGCTTGCAAAAGCAGGCACCTGAGTTAGTAGCCGTTGCCAATGCGAGCGTTATGGGTGTAATCTTCTTTTTCGCACTCATGCTTTTGTTCCCAGCCAATCCGTTTACGCGACTTGTGACAACACCCGCCGACGGCACAGGGCTCAATCCACTTTTACAAAATGAATATATGGTTATTCATCCACCCAGTCTTTACATGGGCTATGTGAGCGCGGCGATTCCATTTGCGATTGCAATGGCCATGATGTGGCGCCGCAAGGCGACGGATATTGATTCGCAAATCCTGCGCCCATGGTTGTATCTGTGCTGGACATTCTTAACATTGGGCAACTTGTTGGGCATGCACTGGGCCTATGTGGAGCTGGGTTGGGGCGGCTTTTGGGCCTGGGACCCCGTGGAAAATGCCGCGGTCATGCCGTGGTTTGTCCTGACCGGACTACTCCACAGTATGATTGTGCAAGAGCGCCGTGGTCAATTCCGTATGTGGAACATGGTGCTGGTTGTGCTCGCATTCATGCTCACACTGTTTGGAACGTATCTAACACGTAGTGGTATCGTGCAATCGGTACACGCGTTTTCCAATTCAACATTGGGGCCTTATTTTATTTCACTCATGATTGTGACAGCGCTTGTGGGATTCGGCAGTATCGTTGCCCATCGCAAATCACTCCAGCCTAGGGCACTTTTCGAATCTGTGGTGTCAAAAGAGGGCGCGTATCTTTTGTGTACAATTTTAATGGTTGCAGCAACGGTTGCCATCATCTGGGGCACCATGATGCCAACAATCACAGAAGCAATCTCTGGTGACCGTGTGACCGTTGGTCCACCGTACTTTAATCGGATGATGGCGCCCATCGGCTTATTCGTCTTACTCCTGATGGGTGTTGGTCCCGTTGCCAAGTGGACGCATGATGAGTTGTTGCCACTACTCAAGCGGATTTGGTTGCCGACTTTTGTAGCGGGATGCGTTGCATTGATTGCATGGTATAAGGGTCTATTGAATCCCTACATGTATAGCGCCGCAATAATGGTGGCGTTTGCGTTTACCACGACTGTCCATAAGCTTTTTACTGGTAAGCGGCGCAATCCCAGACGCGAAGGTGCGTATATTGTGCACCTTGGTTTTGTCATCATGTTCCTTGGCTTTGCAGGAGCTGCTTATCAAGGAGAGCGTTCTGTTGAATTGCATGCCGGTGAAACAGCCAGCTTCCGTGGCTATGAATTTGAAATGAAGGGGATTAACTACTGGCGCGATCGCCATAAAGAAACGATCGAAGCTGTCGTTAATGTGACTTATGCGGGTAAGGAAATTGATGAACTGCGGCCTTCACACTTTTTATATGTCGGCTCCGAGCAACCCACAAGTGAAGTCGATATTCATCGGCGGTTTGGTGAGGACGTCTATTTGATTATGGGTGGTTTTGATTACGACAAAAAATCAGCAGAGTTTAAAATTATGATTAACCCGCTGGTGAATTTAATTTGGCTCGGCGGTGCCATCATGGGGCTCGGCATTGGCTGGATGTGGTGGCCACGGAGGAAATATGCGTAAACTATTTGTATTACTCACCTTAATTTTTGCATCGCACGTTGCACATGCGCAATCTATGGCGGATCAGCTTAAAAATTCGCCGCTGGGCAAAATTCCCGTGGGTGTTTTGACGGGCGTGCTAACGAAAGAGGGCAAGCCGCTTGCAAACTATCCACTCGTCATTCAGGTACAGCAATCTGGTCAAACGGTGTTGACGCTACCCAAAAACACAGACGCCAACGGCACGTTTGAATTTAAAAATATATTCCGCGCACCAGAATTTTCTTATTCCGTATTTTCCGAAGACGCCGGAAAAGTGTACCGCTATGGCCCCTTTGCTATGAAGGATGCCAAACTTAAAATTAGCTTCGCCATTAGCGCAAAGACCGAAATTGGTGAAATGCCGTCTCAGCCCAAAGCTGCTGCTTCTGAACCTGTCCCAGAAAAGGGGGAGTGGGTTTGGTATCAAGTGGTTGCACTTCTAATGTTGGGCGCAGTCTTGGGTGCATTGGGCACTGTGATCGTCAATCGACGGAGAAAATAATGCTCAGCTTGCAAAACATTGGCCATCACTATCAGCACTGGGTGTTGAAAGACGTGTCGATGAAGTTGCGTGTGGGGCAACGGTGTATTCTTACAGGTGCTAATGGGTCGGGCAAAACCACACTACTCAAAATTTGTGCCGGTCTTCTTACGTCTACGCAGGGCAAGCGCATCATCGATCGCGATACAAAAGTGTCATGCGTTCTCGCATCTTCCTTTTTATATGCTGAACTCACCGTTCTTGAAAATCTCAAACTCTATGCCACTCTTCAAAATCAAAAATCCGATGTCGTGGATTGGGCAATTCACACCTGGGGATTAAAATCATTTATGCAGCAGTCTGTCGCCACGCTTTCGTTGGGGCAGACGCAACGTGCGTCACTCGCACGCGCCACATTTTCCAGTCCCAATTTCTTGTGCCTCGATGAACCAAGTAATGCGCTTGATGCGGAAGGCCTGGGATTGCTAGAGGCCTATCTTCAGTCTTTTGATGGTCTGGCACTGATTGCCACACACGATCCAGGCAGTTTTGAACCACTCGCCAACACTCATTTGCGATTGCATGACGATCATCGATTGGAGCTGCGATGATTTTTCAGCTGCTCAAATTAGAATGGCGCTTAAGTCGTGGCTCACTTGCAGTACTCATGAAGTTGGGCTTCTTTGCATTGCTACTTACAATTTTGTTTTACATTGCACTCGCGCAAGGCATGGGCGAGGCCGCGCGTTATGCCACACAAGTGGTGTGGATCATCTTAGTCATGGGTGGCATCTTGCAGTGCAACCGCAGCTTTGATTCTGAACGGAACGGCAATGTACTAGACGGCTTGCGCATGATCCCTGGCGCAATCTCAGCATTATATATCGCCAAGTGGGTGGCAAACCTTGTCACACTTTGGATTTTACTGGGGCTACTCAGTGTTATGATCATGATATTTTTCAATCTTGCTGCAGATCAACTTAACGCCGCATTTTTTATTCCAGCTGCTCTTGGCCTTGTGGGTCTGACAGCAATCGGTACACTTTTTTCCGGAATGGTACGCATGCATCGCGCGCGTGACATGGTATTGCCTGTGCTTCTCATTCCCATCATTCTGCCACTTGCCCTGATGGTATCGCGATGGTATGCGGCAATTTCAATTGGTGAGGGAATGTGGGACGTCGCTTGGGGCCACTTGGTCGTGGCAACAGACATTTTATTCTTTGCGAGTGCCTGGCTGCTATTCCCAAGTGTGGTGAAGGACTAATGAAAAAAATAATTTACTTATTTCTACTAATCGCACTTGCCGCCAGCGGCTACGCCATTTTCTTTTATGCGCCAGAAGAAGTCACCCAGGGCATTGTTCAAAAGATTTTCTACATTCATGTGCCATCTGCTTTTGCCATGTACGCCACACTCATCACGGGTGCTGCGCTCGGACTTGGGTATTTAATTCGCCGTGACGATGCACTTGATCAGTGGGCAGTGAGCTGTATGGAAGTGGCGCTACTTTTTTGTACGATTGTGCTTACCACGGGGCCCATCTGGGCCAAACCGATTTGGGGTGCCTGGTGGACGTGGGATGCGCGTCTCACATCCACATTCTTTTTGTGGCTCATTTTGATTGCCTACTTTTTGCTGCGCAAGGCGTTTACTGGTACAGAGGCCAAACGCTACTCCGCGATTCTGGCATTGATTGGCCTACTCGATGTGCCGATTATCATGTTTGCCGTCAAACTCTGGCGCGGAGCCCACCCATCGGTCTTGAGTGCGCGGGAGTATCTGCCAAGCGAGATGCGCCAGGTATTTATCCTTTGCATACTAACAATTCAATTCTTGGCGTGGACATTGGTGATCATTCGCAAGTCGATAGAAGCCAAAAGGAGGGGATAAGTGGACACCAGCACGTATTGCTTTGCAGGCTATGCCGTATTTGCAGTCCTAATTGCATTGTATGTAGGACGTTTGGTTTGGATTTCGATCACTCATAAATAAATTTGTCACAAAGAGTTCACACACCTCCAGCCGCTTTCTCACTTGCACACCCATTTTAAATATGACAGATGGCAACGCAAGCTGATCCCAACATTCTGGAGGAACTTCAATGGCTGCCCCAACACTGAGTACGACTTACCCTCAAGTCTGGCATGTGCGCATTCCAGACCCAGCTTGTACCAAGCCACTGAGTCAGTGCCAAAGTGTAGCCATTCCGATCCAGGATCCACAGGTTCAAACCCAACTATGGAGTTATGACCTAAATGGAGATAACGTTTTGGACTGGCGGGATCTTGAAAAGAGCTATTCAGCAAATGGAGCTATTCACCAGCTTTCTGCACAATGGATTAGCGCTCAAAATGCAGTGGGCAGTGCCTCACTATTCAAAAGCGAAAAGGTAGTCATTGATTGGGCGCGTTTTGATATGGCCGTTCATGCAGCATACAACAGTGTTCAAGACGTTGATTCTCTACAGTCCCATCATGTCGATGAAGGTTTTTGGAATTCAGAACACCAATTCAATGCGAATGACTGGCAGACCCTCACACGAGTTTACGGCGCTAATGCGGAGTTACTCGTCTCTCAAATGCAAGATGCATACACAACCCTGTGGTCATTTACAAAGTCCGCAGGATTGTTTTCTAACGAGATTGTTAGCATCAAGGGAATAGCTGTAGATAGAAAGTATATTGTTGATCCGGCGCCATTGCCTGCCGGCATGAGACAAGAATTTACTGCTTTGCTGAATAGAATGTCCAAAATTGATGCCTTTTATGGTGCAAATTTGTTCATGTGCGTTGGCAAGAATTGCCCAGTTAATTCAACTTCAACTCGTCCCCTTGTCAATCACTCCCATAATGGTCAGATTTTGACATGTAGTCACTTAGAATCGACTGGCACCCCAGATCAACCTGAATGCTCAAGTTTGGTCACACCTCAACGGACATCGTACTCACACAATTTGACGTTCCCTAAGGGTGTTATTACCGAGGCTTCAATCCCATATCCTGCTGCTCTGTAGCAGCCCTACATCCGCCGCAATATGGAGCCAGCACGTCGACTCATGCGGTATCCCCGGCGCCCAAGTCTTTTGGGGTTGGGTAAGATTGATGCCAAAAATGCTGATTCACTGGCACTGAGCTTGGCTGCGGAGTGTTTGAAGTAATATTGTGAAGCTGCTTCGGCACCGTATACCCCAGGTCCCCATTCCACGACGTTCAAATACAATTCCAAGATGCGCTGTTTGCTTAGTTCGCGCTCCAACTTGAGTGCGATCAAAAATTCTTTTAATTTGCGAAATGGATTTTTTGATTTGGAGAGATATAAATTACGGGCCAATTGTTGGGTTATCGTGCTGGCGCCACGCGCAAGCTTTTTCTTCTTCCAATCATAAATTGCTGCTCTTTTGATTGCTTCCCAGTTAAATCCTTCATGTTCGTAGAATTCATCATCCTCAGCAGCAATGACGGCGCGTTGAAGAGTGGGGCTGATTTTATTAAGAGGCACCCACTCATAACTAAATGGTGCTGTACTGGTCAGGAGCTGGCGATCCATGAAGGCCGTGGTGATTGGATTAACCGTTCGAAGTTCGGAAACGTTAGGAATGTTAAAGGTGTCGTAAAGCAATGCCACCCAGATCACACCCAAAATCACCAAAAAACCGATTTTGCGATTGCTCATTTTCATTGCAAAGAATCATCCCCACGGTTATCCATTCCACACTATGCCAAAACCTGACCACTGGATATGCCGAATGGCGATCGAACACAAGATGATTGAGCCATTTGCACCCGAGCAAGTACGTGACGGTGGAATCTCCTATGGCACATCCTCATATGGCTATGATTTTCGTGTCACCGAACGGTTTTTGATTCCCAAGCCTACCCAAGACGGTGTCTTGGACCCCAAAGCCGTTCGCGAGGATATGTTTACTGAATTTATTGGTCCGCATTATGATCTGCCTGCACGCAGCTTTTGTATGGCGCGCACAGTTGAGTATTTTAGGATTCCGCGTGACATTTTGACAATTGCCACTGGGAAATCCACTTACTCGCGTTGTGGTGTCACGTTGTATATCACGCCATTTGAACCTGAATGGGAAGGGCATGCCACAATCACAGTTGTTAATTCTAATAATTGCCCTGTACGTATTTATGCCAACGAGGGTATTGGCCAATTGATTTTTTTGGAAGCATCTGAAGTGTGTGCAACATCATATGCAGACAAGAAGGGCAAGTATCAGGCCCAAAAGGACATTACACATGCCAAATCAGGATAACGACGTTACATCTGACGAAAAGCGCTATTTTGAAATTGAGGAGGCCAACGAGACGATTCCATGGCTGAATCACGTTTTCTCGGACATCGCCAAACTTCGATCACGCATGACAAACTGCACAGTTGAAGTAGCTGCCAAAATTCAATCTGAAATCGAGGACCAGCTGGATAAAATTGTCGATGAAGGTATTGAAGTGGTTGAT
>PCXA01000019.1:52953-59006 GCA_002796325.1 Deltaproteobacteria bacterium CG11_big_fil_rev_8_21_14_0_20_47_16
GATTTTTGTCATCGCCGCCCGCTGAAACAACTGACAACTGAGGCACCTCAGGAAGGGCCTGCCTTTCACTAGGTTTGGGGGGATCATAATGTACGTTATTGATCGTGGACAAAAGCTCACTTGGTGGGAACGCATTTATCTGCCAGAAATTATTCGTGGCCTTTCCATTACTGCGCGCCACTTTTTCAAAAATTTGATTCACATGAATCGTCGCATGACGGTGGAATATCCCGAGCAGAAGCATAAGTTGCCCGTCGGATATCGCGCTGAGCATCGCCTCATGATGCGTCCCGATAACCAAATCCGCTGTACAGCTTGCATGTGTTGCTCCACTATTTGCCCAGCCGATTGTATTGAGATTGTGGCTGAAGAAAGTCCGGACAAAGCCATTGAAAAACGGCCTGCTGTTTTCAATATCAATATTTTGCGATGTGTCTTCTGTGGTTTATGTGTGGAGGCTTGCCCGTGCGATGCCATCCGCATGGATACTGGTAAATATGAAAACTCAGCGTACACTCGCGAAGATTTTATCTATGATATTGAAAAGCTAACCACAAATCACCCAGAAGGTGTATCACCCTATAGCATCGCCATTTATTGAGCATGAAAGACTACTATCAAATTCTGGGCGTGCCCCGAACTGCATCCGATGCTGAAATCAAAAAGGCATATCGTCGTTTGGCCAAGCAATACCATCCTGATGTGAACAAAGGCTCCAAAGAGGCGGAAGATCGTTTCAAGGATATTTCTGAATCCTACAATGTCTTATCTGATCCCAAGCAGCGCAAACAATATGACATGTTTGGCCAAGCTGGGCCCGGGTTTGATCCATCACAAGCGGGCTGGTCAGGTGCAGGTCCCGACGGCGTCCATTATACGTATAGTACAAATTCGGGTGACTTTAATGATTTAGGCGACATCTTTGGTGATCTTTTTGGCATGGGTGGTTTTAAACGCGGCGGACGTGCTGGTGCTGGACGAGGTCAAGGTCGTCCGCGCCCACAGTGGACAGCTGAAGACATGGGCTATGGCGCAGCCATGCCTATGGACGGTAGTGATGCCACGGCTACCGTCGAAGTGGATTTCATGGACGCTATTCAAGGGCTGCAAAAGACGATCAGTATGCAGCGATCTGGCAAAATGGAGACCTTGCAAGTCAAGATTCCTGCCGGCGTAGACAATGGTTCACGTGTGCGTATCGCCGGAAAGGGTAACCCTGGCCAAAATGGGGGGAAAGACGGGGATCTGTATTTATTAATCCAGGTCAAACCCCATCATCAATTTTGGCGCGAAGGGGCAGACATTTACGTAGATGTCCCAGTTACTATATATACAGCCAGCCTTGGGGGAAGCATCGAGGTCCCCACGATATCCGGCAGTGCCAAAATGAAAATCCCTGCAGGGACCCATTCAGGCCAACGATTCCGACTGCCTGGAAAGGGTGCGCCTGTTTTAGGTAAAAAGGGTAGTGGTGATCAATATGCCATCGTCCAAATTGCGCCACCCACCCATCTAGATGATCAGGTCAAAACCACGCTAGAACAGCTCTCCAAAGACCATCCCTATACGCCGAAACTGTAATCACCTAACTAGGCGAAATATCAGCAATTCTGTTTGACACGATTTTAAAAAACATCTATATGCCGCCCACTTACATCTTGAGAGCCAACGTTGCATCTCAGGAAATCCAAGTAAAGGAGCAACACGCAATGAATTCAGCAGTCACTAGTGGTACCAGCAAGAAACCCTCCGAGTTTGCAAAACTCTTTGAGGAAAGCCAGAAACTCACCCCCATCAAGGAAGGTGAAATCGCAAAAGGAACAGTTGTCCACATTATGCGCGACTTTGTCGTCGTGGACATTGGTTACAAATCAGAAGGGCAAGTGCCAATCCAAGAATTCAAAAACTACCAAGGTGAACTCACCGTCAAGGTGGGGGATCAAATCGATGTCTTTCTCGAGGCGGTAGAAGATTCTGAAGGTTTGATGATTTTGTCCAAGGAACGCGCGGATGCCATGCGCACCTGGGATCGTTTGGTGGAAGCCAGCGATCGTGATGAAGCTATTGAAGGTACGGTTGTGGGCAAAGTAAAGGGTGGTCTTTCTGTCGATATCGGCGTCAAGGCCTTCTTACCAGGTTCACAAGTCGATGTACGTCCTGTACGTAATTTGGACAAGTACATGGGCAAGACATTCAATTTCAAAATCATTAAATTGAATAAAAAACGTGGTAACGTTGTTGTCTCTCGTAAGGCTGTTCTTGAAAAGGAACGCGAATCCATGCGTTCAGAAGTGTTGCAGAACTTGCATGAAGGACAAATCCTCGAAGGTGTTATCAAAAACATTACGGAATACGGTGTGTTTGTGGATTTGGGCGGCCTCGACGGTTTGCTCCACGTCACAGACATGAGCTGGGGCCGTTTAGGTCATCCGTCCGAACTCTTTGAAGTGGGTGATGATATCCGCGTCAAGGTTCTTAAATATGATGATAAGACCGGTCGCATTTCATTGGGTTATAAGCAGCTACAGTCTGATCCATGGCAGGATGTCGAAAACAGCTTTGCTGTAGGTTCACGCGTTCATGGTAAAATTAGCAGTTTGGCCGACTACGGTGCATTTGTTGCGTTATCAGATGGCGTTGAAGGTCTGATTCATATTTCTGAAATGAGCTGGACTAAAAAAATCAAGCATCCGTCCAAGGTGTTGAACGTAGGTGATGCTGTTGAAGCTGTCGTGTTGGATATTGACATGACCAACCGCCGCATTTCGTTAGGCCTCAAGCAAATCGAAGAAAATCCATGGAACACATTGTCTCAGCGCTATTCGCTGGGCGCCAAATTCATGGGTGAAATCAAAAATATTGCTGATTTTGGTTTATTTGTTGATGTGGGTGCTGAAATCGATGCCCTGGTTCATATCTCTGATCTTTGCTGGGTTCAAAATTTTGAATCCCCAGCTGAGACATTCAAGAAGGGTGACAAGATTGAAGTCATTATCCTTCATGTGGATCCTGAAAATGAACGCTTCTCTGCAGGTGTGAAGCAGTTGTTGGATGATCCATGGGATATCATCAATAAGAAATACACCTTAGGTAAAGAAGCCGCTGGTAAAGTGGTGAATCGTACCAAACTGGGTCTTGCTGTTGAATTGGAACCTGGTGTGGAAGGTTTGATTACAGAAGATGAAGCAGAAGGTCTGAAAGTTGACGATGCAGTAACCGTCATCGTCAAAGAAATGGACCCAACTGCGCGTAAGTTTATTCTGACACCCAAGCAATAAAACATTTATCGGGGGATGAATGGCACGACGTGTTTTATTGATCATTGGAATTGTGCTGATTGTGGTCATTACTGTGGGCGTTGTTGCCAGCATTGCTGGCCGTAGCGCCAAAGGGGAAGTGGCAATCGTGCCCGTCGAGGGCATGATTGTCAATCCCGACCACTTTGTGCAGCAGATGGAAGACCTGCGTAAGGACAAGACGGTTAAAGCCATTGTTCTCCGTATTGAATCTCCAGGTGGGGCGGTTGCGGCGGGTCAGGAAATGACACGCGAAGTCTCCCGCGTTGCTGCTGAAAAGCCCGTTGTTGTCAGTATGGGCAATGTAGCCGCCTCTGCGGGTTACTACATTGCATCAGCGGCCAATCAAATTGTGGCCAACCCGGGTACGATCACAGCCAGTATCGGTGTTCGTATGGAGCACGCTGAAATTGAGCAGTTGTTGAATCGTTGGGGCATTAAAATGCAGAATCTGAAGAGTGGTGCCTTTAAAGACATTGGTACCTATGATCGCCCCATGACAGTGCCAGAACGACAGTTGTTGGATGCTTTGCTGGCGGAAATGCACACGCAATTTATTCAGGATGTGGCCAGAAATCGCCATTTGCCAGAATCTGATGTGCGTAAGATTGCAGATGGACGCCCGATGTCAGGTTCGGCGGCATTGGCCAGTAAGCTGATTGACATACTCGGTGGCGAACAAGATGCCATAGAAATTGCCGGTAAGTTGGCAAAAATTCAGGGCGAACCCACAGTACGTCGCATGAGGGCAGGGCCGCCATGGTGGCAAGAATTACTGTTTGATGAATCATTAGCATCACTTTCAAATCGGTTTTTGAGTACTATTAACTATGCAGTAAGTATCAACAGAGGAGGTTATCTGTGAACAAAAGCGATCTAATCGAGGCGTTGACCCAACGTCTGTCCAACCTGCCAGCCAAGGACATTGAAATTATTGTGAATACAATTTTTGATAGTATGACCACGGCACTATCGCAGGGAGACCGGATCGAAATTCGTGGTTTTGGTAGCTTTGAAGTCCGAGTCCGCCAACCCCGGCAAGGTCGTAATCCCAAGACTGGCGAATCTGTAGACGTCGGGCTTCGGAAAGTCCCATTTTTTAAAGTTGGCAAAGAACTGCGCGAACGCGTCAACAACGGCAAATAATCACATGGAAATCCTATGGGCCCCATGGCGCCTGGAATTTATTCTGGGTGAAAAACCAAAAGGGTGTATCTTCTGCACGCTCGAGACAGAAAAAACTGACAAAGAAAATCTTATTTTGTGGCGGGGACAGCACTGCTTCATAATCATGAATAAGTTCCCGTATAACAATGGTCATGTCATGGTCATTCCGAATCACCACACAGATGATCTCTCAAGCTTGAACGCCGCAGTTCAAAGCGAATTTATTTGGGCCACGGGTGAGTGTGTTCGTATTGTAAAAGAAACATTAGGGGCACATGCCGCTAATTGTGGAATGAATTTGGGTCACGATGCAGGTGCCGGCGTTCTCGGCCACCTCCATATGCATATTGTTCCGCGATGGCGGGGGGATTGTAACTTTATGCCCATGATTGCCGAAACCAAGTGTATGCCCGAATATCTGGCCACAACCTATGACAGGCTCCATCCTGCATTTCAGACTTTAAAGAAGTGACGTAACTTGCTATAGTAAGGTGACTTTTGGATTGGGGGATCCTATGAAACGCATTCTTTTTTCCGTATTTTTGGCCTTATTCTTTTTTGTCCTCTTAGATTTTGTTTATTTCAATTTGGATGCCTCAACATTTGGCTACCAGGTCAGCTTCAAATTCAGCATTCCCCATATTGTTGATCTCGTGTCCGCACCACTCCCCATGGGGTTTGTTCTGCTCTTGGCATTTTGTGCAGGAATGATTGTTGTTTCGCTGCTTGAAGCGCTTCCGAGTTTTTATAAATCTCTCGAGCTCTATTCCAAAAACAAAAAGATCCGCCAACTGGAGCGCGAGCTTCAGCTTGTGCGTCAAGTCATTGAGGAAAAGAAATCATCCGAGGTACCACCGTTATGACTGAATCGTTAATGGAATATCTATGGGACCACGTTAACAAGGATGTTTCAGGGGAGAGCGTCTTTTTTAACGACAACGATATTGAATTTCTATGGCACTGTGGATTTATCGATACACTCAATGTGCCATTTGCCCAATGGGCCGCGTTTTTTGTGCCTTATAAAGACTCCGACACTGGGGCGTACCTACTTGATCGCACCAACTTCATGTTGATTGAAGATCTGCGCTACAAAGGCCCCATCAAAGAGCCATTTGATTTCAAAAGAATCAATGAAGGGTTTTATACTGATCAGGGATTAGACGAACTCTTTGAATTGGGTGTTGCCCCATCCGTTGAAGCCACTACAGATGAATTGAAGCAATTTGTAGCAACACTCAAAAAGGACTTCCGCGAAAACAAGATGATTCGCGTGGATAAGGCCTGCAAAGAACGCATTGGCCAATGGATGGATGAACATCCATCACCGTTACGTCGCCTCGAACTCATTATGGATGCAGGTAAAACCGGTAAACAAGTCAACCCCGAACTCATCAAATTCACGCCGAAGGGCGCCGATCCAGTGGCAGCCATGCAAGTCAGTGTATTCAGTATGCGCCCGGGCTCTGTTGCCCAAACCAAGAAAGAAGCGCTCAAAGGGATTACGCAAACCAAAGAGAAGAAGGGCGCTGATACCAAAGACACCGTCTCTCTCAAATCCATCCGCCGCAACCCCAAAGGCACGCGCTC
>PCXA01000019.1:59028-59174 GCA_002796325.1 Deltaproteobacteria bacterium CG11_big_fil_rev_8_21_14_0_20_47_16
CATTTCATCCTCCGACCCCACGTTGTACTGGGTGGCGCCAGTGGATTTCGTTCCTAACCACACCCAAATTTACCTCGCCGTCTCGCTCGTCGGGCACGACGTCGGTTTTTCGTTACGGCGAAAAACCGCGTCTCACTCTCGCCGTG
>PCXA01000017.1 GCA_002796325.1 Deltaproteobacteria bacterium CG11_big_fil_rev_8_21_14_0_20_47_16
GATGATGCATCATCATAGTGGCTAGCGCCGTGCGTTTCAGCAGCGCGCATCAAGCGATCGTATGTCACCATCAGATCATGCGCATGCTGACGAACATTCCTCTCTTGGCCAGCATGTACTTCTGGACTACTTGAATAGATTGGCTCCAAGGCAGCAACAGCTTGCTCTAACGTTGGCTTCTCACCATGTGCAGCTGCATCAAAATAAATCTGTGGCCATCTCCCAAGGAAACCAAACACATCAACAACTGAACGACTGGTAACAACTGCTTCAGCATCTTCTAATAACTTTCCATCACCTGTCATTAGATGGGGAACCGATCCCGGATTTTCCATAGTTGCCAAAGTATGGATCGTATCCCTAAACTGGGCAGCATCGTCAGCGGCGTGTGTTAGCAATTCATTCACAACACCATCTTTGAGACCCGTTGCTTTAAGATATTGCTCAGCCAGATGTGCAGAATAGAGAGTTTCATGTAACTGTGCAAAATCAAGGCTACCCATATTATAGAGTGCTTGCTGATCAGCGGACAGATTCAACCGAAGCGACTCCCACATCATCCTCACGGCAACAGCACGCCATGCAAATTCTGCATTACCAAAAGGATGTGTGTAGCTTAGAACATACATGCCTGCTGTACGTGGATTTGACGAAGCTGTTTCAACGTCAATGAGACCACCGCTTAACTCCGCATTCCCCGCACTGGGAGCTGCTTGCATCCAACGCCATACAAAAGACTCAGCCGCAGTCAATGCAAAGCGATCCATAATTTCAACAAATGTGGCGCGCAGATCTGGGACCTCACCATGTCCATCAACTGTGTGATAACGCAATACGCCTGTTGCGTGGGCAGCTCTAAAGAAATGATCCATTTGCATCGTTCCCTGCACACCATCAAATGACACCGGTGTAGACAGTACACGATTTGGGACTTGGGCAAGATCTTGTGGGTATGCTGCTTTCATATCTGCAAACAATCGACCAAATTGCGAGTATACAACCTGTTCAATATATTGAGCAGGGCGGAGCATCTGTCCGCCACGCAATAAAATAACCGCCTGCTCAATCGGCAAGCGATGATCTAGTACACCAAAATGGTCCATTCCAAAAAATGCAATTGTACCGGGGGTTGTGTGGGTAAAGAGATGTTGGAATAATTGGGGCCAAACAGATTCTGCTAATGCGCTGTGACTCCCCACATAGCCATTGGTATGACCTGCCTCTGCATCAGGATTGCGGAGCGGTGTCGGGCCAATGCCTTTCACGAAAAGTGAGTTGGGGTTACCTTCCGGCGTCGTGCTCAGGTAATATCCACCACGTCCGTCACCCAAATTGCGCTCGCTTTGGGCATAGAGCGAACACATAAGATCTACAGCATCAGGTCTCACCTCACCATCGGGAACACGACGCAGCGCGAACCGTTGACTGAGTCGGGTTAAAAATGCTGCATCAACAGGAAATGGGCCCTTACTTAATAAATCCGCTAAGCCGTATCGCCTTGCCGCATTGGGATCCACATAAATACATTCCGCATTAACAGGTGCTACAGCACAAGACACCAAACGACCATCCAATATTCCGGTTACACCAGGCAACTCTGTGGGTGCAGGCGACTGAAAAATCCCATTTGCATCTACACGAGGGAGTTTCTCAAGCTCTAATCGCGTTAGTGGCTTTATAGTTATATCTGGTTTAGCCTTTGGGAGCCCCGCCATATATTCTCCTTACGGTTTTGGTAATCTTTCAGTTAATTGTCGCACAGTCGCATTGTCTGGCGATGCATAAGCATACTCAAACAAACGGCGTGATGGTCCGCCTGGAATCTCAAGGGTTGCCTCAAATACACCGTAGGCCGACGCACTCACTGGAACATCCAAGCCCAGATATAAATGCCCACCCTTTTCG
>PCXA01000003.1 GCA_002796325.1 Deltaproteobacteria bacterium CG11_big_fil_rev_8_21_14_0_20_47_16
CACCTCTAAAAACCCCCCATCTGCGTCGTTGGATTCAAAAATCACTCGGTCAACGTACCGTGTAGTACGCCTCCCTCCTGATTTTGTGAATCCGCCTATCATCTGGGCAGTTTTTAGAGAAATTATGGATGACCCCCAACTTGCCACCGGACGCTGAATAGTCCAATTAGATTGAGTGACAAATGGTTGTCACAACAAAATCCAAGGCAAGGGGGGTCTCCATGGAAGCGAGTCTAGTTTTTATTGCAGTAGATGTCGATGATAATTCTTTTCACGGTTGTGGTTTTAACCGTGTGACGGGGGAAGTGCGTGAATTTGTTTGTCGTCCGAGCGCAGGGCATTTGGTAAAGAAGCTGGAGGTGTTTAGGCAGGGAGGTTTTACCGTGCGCGTTTGTTATGAGGCTACCTATTTGGGATATTCGTTGCAACGAGCGTTGGCGAAAGCGGGTTATGATTGTGCTGTCATAGCACCCTCCATGATACCGGACCGAGTCGGCAAGCGGGTAAAAACAGATCGTTTGGATTGTCGAAAGATGGCGGAATATTTTGCCAATGGTCAACTGACAGCCGTGCATGTTCCAAGCTTGGAGGACGAGATGGTTCGTGATTTGGTGCGGGCGAGGAAGTTTCTGTCTCAACAGATGACGGCGTTGAAGATTTTTATTTTATCAACGTGCCGACGGACGGGGATCCATTATCACGAGGGAGAAAATATCGACAGGCATTACTGGACGAAACAACATCGGAATTGGCTGGAGCAAAAGATCGGGGAGCAAAAGAATCGGGCACAAGTGATCAACCTCACCCTGCTGATGCAACAACTGGGTCAAGTGGAGGAGCGTGTTGAGATGTACGATGCTGAAATAGGGGAGTTTGCCCAGAACGAAGCATATCGTGAGAGGGTAAAAGCCCTGCGTTGTTATCGCGGGATAGAGACCCTGACCGCGATGACATTGGTGACAGAACTGGGCGACATCAGGAGGTTTGGGCATCCGCGGCAGTTGTGCAGTTATGCCGGGATGGAATTGGTGGAATACAGTTCCGGCGGACACGAGCGGCGTTATCGAATGAGCAAGATGGGGAATCGGCATGTGAGAACGAGCGTTGTTGAAGCGTGCCAGTTAGCGTCGTTGATGCCGAAAGTTGGCAAAGCGTTGAAGGTCAGGCGAAATGGCGCGAGCGCAAAATGCGTGGAAATTGCGGATCGATGCATGAAGCGATTGTATCAAAAATCACAGCGGCTATTACGAAAAGGCAAGATGGCAAATAAGGTAAAGGTTGCGTGTGCGCGAGAGATGTTGTGTTTTGTGTGGGAAAGCTTACAAGTGGCAAGAGGTTAAGAGTAAAGACTGCGATTGAGGGAAAAACAGGATAAGCGGGAATAAGGCAGCCCACGCGGGCACCCTAGTGTAGCCCCTGATTAGAGATTGTGGATAGGCCTTGTTCGCATTCAACTTAATGCGTTAACCAGCACGCGGATATGAGGTTGAAAGCCCTGCAAGCTCATCTGTTGAAACTCAATCAAGGACGATCACTTTGCTCTTGACTAAGGGGTCATCCATATGAGGTGCC
>PCXA01000004.1 GCA_002796325.1 Deltaproteobacteria bacterium CG11_big_fil_rev_8_21_14_0_20_47_16
GCCTGCGCGGGAATTGTAAGTCAAAAGTATGGTATACAGGAGAAGAGGAATGTGAGAGAGAGGCATAGCTTCCCTCTCACAGCGGGAGCAAGCGACCGTGCGGGAATAGGCCATCACAGCCGTCGTCATCAAGGTCCTTGTCCCTGTTCCTCACAACATTTGGATAGTTGCTAGGACTGTTTTAAAACACGTCCGTTTACAATCCGAAATTGTTTAACAATCAACGATTGTGAGGATATTATGTCTCAAGAATACACCACTTTCATCGGCATTGATATTGGAAAATTTGAGTGCGTTGCCACCCTCCATGGCTCAAAAGAAACGCACACCTTCGCCAATACGCCTGAAGCGATTGCGTCTTATGTGCAAGCGCACAGGGATATTTTGTCCAAATCCCTTGTGGTATTGGAAACGACCGGCGGGTATGAAAAACAGCTGCTCTTATATTTGATCCATCACGGCGTGCGTGTACATCGGGCGAATACCCGAAAGGTGAAGAACTTCATCCGTTCCTATGGGACCTTTGCTAAGACAGACGCCCTTGATGCGGCAGCCTTGGCGCTTTATGGGGCGGAGCGATACCCGAAGCTGTCCCTTTATGAAGAAAATCCCTATGAGCAATTACGGTTGTTACAAGAGAGACGTCAAGAGCTCGTGTGCATGCGGACCCAAGAAAAGAACCGTTTGCAAGCACCTGGGAATACATGGATGCGGGGATCCTTTGAAAAGGTATTGCAGGTATTGGAGGCAGAAATAACAGCCCTTGAGAAAGAGATGCAAACGATGATCCAAGGCGATCCTGTGTTGAAAGAAAAGGTTACGCTTCTCATGACAATTGATGGGGTTGGCGTACTGACAGCGCAAAATCTGTTAGCGCAAATACCCGAGCTCGGCACATTGAATAAAAAACAAGTGGCTTCGTTAGCTGGTGTGGCGCCGCATCCGAACCAAAGTGGGACAAAGAAGGGATACACGCGCACCCGTGGTGGACGGCGACAGATGCGCCCAACACTGTTTATTGCAGCCTTTACAGCAGCGCGCTCAAAGGCAAGGTTGGGGCAATTTTATCAACGACTTGTGGCTGCAGGCAAACCCAAAATGGTGGCCCTTGTTGCGGTGATGCGCAAAATCATCGTGATCGCTAATGCCAGAATTAAAGAAGCCTTCCCACCCTTGCCTGAAAAAACCTTGTAATTCAACCCCTCAACATAGTTGATGACGATCGGGCGCGGGACAATAGGGGTACGGGATGACGATTAGAGTACAGGAATGCCCCCCTCTTTTGTCATCCCTGGGTGAGCACCTTTC
>PCXA01000020.1:0-1310 GCA_002796325.1 Deltaproteobacteria bacterium CG11_big_fil_rev_8_21_14_0_20_47_16
TTCCTCATGGCTAGTTTGAGCAAGACTGAACTGCTTCCGAAAACGGCTCGCTCGATACGAGAAACAGCGTTGACGTATCTTGATTAATCGGTGTACCGCGAGGTGCTAAGGTAGTTTGCGGATAAAAACTCGCGGTTTTCCATTGACCACACAACAACCTTGGGTCAAGCCTTAATGGTTGATTGAGTAAATTCTTAATGAGTAACGCCGTCACGTAATAATTGCCCCCATGCCAACTTGCCAATGGCATTGCTGTGCTACTCCCATCATAAAATAAAGGTACAACATGCGCCGTTTCCATTGGAAAGCGTGTAATACTCATCGACTGTTTAAGCAATCGTTGTGGCGCATACAGTTGTTGCGCCGCATAACGGGTCAACGTGACAGTGTTCACACTCGATTGACTGACATCCAGGCTAATACTAGCACTACCAGTTTTAGCTGCTTTGGGTAGCACAATATCAATCGGGTTATTATTCGCCTCTGGTTTGGCATTAATATCTAACAACACAATTTCCCCATTGGCTAATTTCGCCTCAGTTCGCTGTGTCGAAAAAGATTTCTTAGCATAGAGATATAACGTCCGATTATCATTTTCAACACGCAACGTCGATGGTGGTAATAGATTGGTGTTATAACCAAATTGCACCCCACCGGGGAAAGAGACAAAGCGTTCTTTCCCAACGGGCAATGTAATTTGAATAGGCGCTCGTTGCCACACAATATGTTCATCTGAATTATTTGAAAAACGTTGCGTCAAAGCTGCTGCATTTAATGGTGCTGCATACGATTGGTTTGCCAACCAAAGACTATTGAGCGCCATAAAACCCATACAAAAGGTTATGATCATGCGATTCATCCTTCACCTCACTGTTTTATTTATTATTAAAAAAGGAATAAGAAAGCGATTAAGCACTAACAAGTATTTTGTTTTAGATCAAGGCGCAGACTTTTTTGAGCAACGGAGTTTACGAATGAGTAAATGAGTATGCGAAAAAAAGCCTGCAATGCCGAAATAAGGCAAAAGACAAAGTTAGACGATGGGTTTAATTCGAGCAGGACTACCTGCAAAACCAGCAACCGCTAATCCCCAAGGGTTTTTCTTGGCATCGACGTTATAACGCACGATTTTCAGCGTGTAGATCATCTGTACATCTTTCACCACCTTGGCGTTACTGTTCATCATCTCGGTTAGCCGCATCTTAAGATGGACCACCCATGTACCATGCCCAGCATACTTAACGACCACCAGCTAAAGCTGGTGGGTTACGGAAACGGACTGAAAGTCCTAAACACCGGCTAAAGCCGGT
>PCXA01000020.1:1352-1806 GCA_002796325.1 Deltaproteobacteria bacterium CG11_big_fil_rev_8_21_14_0_20_47_16
GTGATGCTCCAAATATTCTTCAATCATTTTCTTCGTGAGTTCACCTGCCGTTACACAAAAATACCCTCTGGCCCAAACGTGTCGACCCCAATAACGCTTTTTTAACAACGGATACTCTTCAAACAACTTCCTCGCCGTCCAGCCTTTTATCCTTCGCATAATTTCCGACGGTGCTATATCTGGCGGCGCTGAAACCAATAAATGTATATGGTCCTTGCTCACTACCCCGCGAAGTATATTGATCTCAAATCGTTCACATACCTGACGAATGAGATCTCTGACTCTATAACCAACATCACCTTTTAACACATGATAACGATACTTCGTCACCCATACAAAGTGATACTCAACCTTATATTTCGTATGTGACCCTGTTCGATATTCCATTCCTCAAGGTTAATACATCTGCTAGCTGAAAGCTACCCAGCTAAAGCTGGGGGCTTAAACCTCAAAC